>DJMJ01000049.1 GCA_002435325.1 Nitrospira sp. UBA6493
GTCCGAATTTCCGGAGCCCCCTCTTTGACCGCACGATGGCAGAACCAAAACCGCTAACGTATGATGAGCAGAAGGCGGCCGAAGCCGCCTTTACCGGTGCTCCGTCAAATCCTGAGTGGACGGAAGCCGCCCAAATGCTCTACGCTCGGCTTTTAGCCGCCAAGGAGGCTCGCTCCAAGGAAGGCGTAGAGGTTGGTGTGTCTCGTCAAGGACTCATCGATCCCCACCGATGAAACCCGTGGTCACAAAGCTTGCGACTCTGCCAAGAACCGTCGTGCTCTGTTGTCCATCCTGCTATCGGTTATCCAGTTAATCCAGAGTGCCACACGTCACCTCCTGCACTGCATGCGGGCGCTCGTTTCGAATTCCACAATTTCTGCGAATTAACTCCCTTTCCCTTGCTGAATAATTTCAATCGCCCTGCCATCGGACACTCAAGAGGTCCGACGACCACGCGTCAGATTCACCGCAACTTTTACTGAAAAGAAAAGGAATGGCTCTACCGGACTGTCCTTAGCCTTACACCGAGAGAAGGGAAATCTTGCGATTTACCGCAGCCCCAGGACGTCCATCATGTCATAGAGTCCTGGCGGCTGGCGCACCACCCACTGAGCCGCTCTCAACGCTCCACCTGCAAAAGTATCCCTGCTGCTGGCACGATGCGTGACTTCGATACGCTCGCCCATGCCGCCAAACAGAATCGTATGGTCGCCGACAATATCGCCGGCACGAATCGTTTGAATGCCGATTTCCTGCTTCGTCCGCTCCCCGATGATACCTTTTCTGGCATAGACCCCGACTTTGCTGAGATCCCGATTAACAGCATTCGCCAGAACTTCGGCAATCTTCAGCGCCGTGCCGCTGGGAGCATCCTTCTTCAGGCGATGATGGGCCTCGATCACTTCGATATCGTAGTCGTCGCCCAACGTCTTCGCCATCTCGCCGATCACCTTGCAGATGAGATTCACCCCCACGCTCATATTCGGGGAAAGTACGCAAGGAACCTGGCCCGCGAGTATCTTGATCTCATCGAGTTCAGCAGGGGAAAATCCGGTGGTGCCAATGACCATTGCCCGCCGATGCTGGGCCATAATGCGAAAATGCTCAAGCGTCGCCTTGGGGGCTGAAAAATCGATCAACACCTCACCGCAATCCATCAAGGCGCCCAGGTCGTCCGTAATCGCCACCCCAGCCCGCCCGGAACCCGCCGTCTCTCCGGCATCCTTCCCTACCGCGTGATGACCTCGGCCTTCAATGGCTCCGGCCAGCATCAATCCGGCCGAATCCCGCACCAGCGACACCAACCGGCACCCCATTCGACCCGCTGCCCCTGCGACAATGATTTTGACCATGGCGTCGTCGGTTCCTTTGTTCTTCACACGCTAAATTAAGCCGCTATCCTTCATCACACGCGTCAACTTCTCGCGGTTCTCCTGGGCCATCGGACAGAGCGGCAACCGGAGTTCCGGATCGATCTTGCCCATCATTCCCAAGGCCTCTTTGACGGGAATGGGGTTCGTCTCAACAAATAAGACGGAAAACAACGGCGAGAGCTTGAAATGGATCCGCCTCGCTTCCTCAACCTGTCCCGCAGCAAAACACTTGACCAACTTCGCCATATCTGCCGGCAGGAGATTGGCGGTCACCGTAATCACGCCTTTGCCGCCAACCGCCATCATCGGAAGAGTCAGCGCATCATCGCCGGCTAACACCGTCAGGCGATCGCCGCACGTCTGCACGATCTCCGAAGCCTGCTGAACCGATCCGCTCCCTTCCTTGACTCCCACAATATTCTGAATGGCCGCCAGCCTGGCGATGGTCGCCGGAAGCATATTGACACCCGTTCGCCCAGGAATATTGTAGAGCACGATGGGAATATCCACCGCTTCCGCAATGGCCTTGTAGTGGCGGTACAGCCCCTCTTGCGTGGGTTTATTGTAGTAGGGCGTGATGAGTAGCGCGCCGTCGGCCCCGGCCTCTTTGGCATGTTTGGTCAGCGAAATCGCTTCGTCGGTGCTGTTCGATCCGGTTCCCGCAATCACTGGCACCCGTCGATTGACGACCTCGACCGTCAACTCGATCACACGGCTGTGCTCTTCGTGCGACAGCGTCGCCGACTCCCCGGTGGTACCGCAAGGAACGATCCCGTCTGTTCCTTGGGCGATCTGCCATTCGATAAGATCGCCAAAAGCCCGTTCGTCGAATTTCCCCTTCCGAAAGGGCGTGACTATCGCAATGTGAGAGCCGGCAAACATGGGTGCTCCTTCTGAATCCACAGAGAGCCGCCGCCCTCCGGGTACATGTGTTACCTCAAAAATCCCGGGACCGTTTCGCCCTTGACCAAATCGTCAAACGTTTCCCGCTTCCGAATGACATGAATCTCCCCATCCTTGACCAACACTTCCGGCACGCGTGGTCTGGAATTGTAGTTGGAGGACATGACAAATCCATACGCGCCCGCGCTCATCACCGCCAGTGCCTCGCCCGGCTTGATTTCAGCCAGTGAACGATCCTTGGCGAGAAAATCGCCGGACTCACAGACCGGCCCTACAATATCCACCTGGTGTTTCGGCCGATGGCCGGCCGATTCAAGAACAGGACGAATCTCATGATAGGCCCCGTATAGGCTGGGGCGGATCAAATCATTCATCGCCGCATCCACGATGACAAAGCTCTTGGCCTCCCCTTCCTTCAGATAGAGTGCCTTCGTGACTAGGATTCCCGCGTTGCCGACGATAACCCGGCCCGGCTCCATGATGAGCGTCACCTTGAGGTCGCGGACGAGGGGAGAAATCGCGTCGGCCAAATCTTGCGGCAGCGGCGGCGTCTCATCCGAATAGGTGATGCCCAATCCGCCGCCGATATTAAGATACTGAATGTTAATGCCCGATTCCTTGAGCGTTTCGACCAGCTTGAGCACTTTCTTCAACGCTTCGACGAACGGCGTCACCTCGGTCAACTGCGAGCCGATATGTTTATGAACCCCCACCACCTCAATATGCTTCAACGATGCCGCGAGCTTGAATTCTTCCAGCGCTCGATCGGCGGCAATCCCGAACTTGCTCTTCTTCAGGCCGGTCGAGATATACGGATGCGTCTTCGGGTCGATGTCCGGATTGATGCGGAGCGCGACGCGCGCACGGCATCCCACTGACGCGGCCACATCATTGATCGCCCGCAATTCGGCCGACGATTCGACATTGAACATGAGAATGTCGGCCTTGAGCGCGTCCCGAATTTCATCGGGATTCTTACCGACCCCGGCAAACACAATTTTGGACGGCGGCACCCCCGCCTTCAGCGCCCGATAGAGTTCGCCGCCGGACACGATATCGACCCCGCTGCCCTCCTTGGCCATCAGACTCAAAACAGCCAGGTTGGAGTTTGACTTCATCGCAAAGGCGATGATGTGCGGAATACTTTTGAAGGCGCTGTCGTAAGCGCGGAAATGCCGCACCAGCGTAGAATAGCTATAGACGTAACAGGGCGTGCCGACCTCCTTAACGATCCGGCTGACCGGAACCTGTTCACAGTACAGCTCTCCCTCCCGATAGACAAAATCATTCATCGTGAACATCCTCGTTGAGTAACTCGACGCCGGGCAACTCGAACACGCCTCGAAACACCCGGAATCGAACAGTGATATAAGATACAGCCGTCGTCACGGCCTCGCGTTTCATCATCAAAACTGCAGCGTTGAATCGGCTCCCTCGTCCTTACCTGGTTCCAACCGGCCGCAACGGGGGCAACTCTTCATCTTGCCCCACCGGCACAAGGGGTGCGCCCTCTACAGTCGCCTGCTCTTCGATCTTTCGTTTTTGTCCGGCCGCCTCGGCCTCATGCTGTTTTTTCTGCTGAGCGATCGTCCTCGCCACGCCCACATCCTCCGGTGGCATGGGCGGACCGACAATCCCACAGCTCATCAGCGATCCCATCGCAAGAATTCCTGACAGCACCACTATAGAACCAGCGTATGTCATGCCAGCGTCTTCATCCACTCCCTGATACGGCGAGCCACCTGTTTTCGCGCGGTGCCGCCAATCTGCGCCTTTCGGTCGATCGCCCCCTGCACGGTTAAACGTTGCAGCACCGACTCCTCAAACCGAGGCGAAAATGGACGTAAGTCTTCGACGGAGAGATCCGACAACTCCCGTCCCTCATCAAGCGCCCAACGGACCACGCAGCCGGTGATCGCATGGGCTTCTCTGAATGGTACCCCCTTGATCACCAAATAATCTGCAATCTCCGTGGCCAGCATACCGCCGCCTGTCAGCGCCCTCGTCAGCGCTTCCCGATCAACCGTCAATCGGCGCATCAACTCCGTCATGACCGCCACGGAATCCTGCGTGGTATCGAGCGCGTCGAAGAGTGCGGGCTTGTCTTCTTGCAGGTCACGGTTATAGCTAAGCGGTAATGCCTTCAAGGTCGTCAAGAGACTCATCAGGTGTCCGTAGACCCGGCCGGTTTTCCCACGCACCAATTCGGGCACATCGGGATTCTTTTTCTGCGGCATCATGCTGCTGCCCGTGCAGAACCCGTCCGGTAAATCGACGAAATGAAACTCCTGCGTGGCCCAAATGATCAGTTCCTCGCTCATCCGCGAGAGATGCATCATCACCACCGCCAGCGCCGCGGACACTTCGATCATGAAATCCCGATCCGAGACAGCATCGAGACTGTTGTGCGTCACGGTGGGGAAATCCAGCAGCGACGCCGTATAGAGCCGATCCACTGGATAATTAGACCCGGCCAATGCGCCGGACCCCAGCGGCATGACATTCAATCTCGCGCGCGCGTCTCCAAGCCGTCCCTTGTCGCGGTCGAACATTTCGACATAGGCGAGCAGATGATGGGCAAACAACACCGGTTGGGCGCGCTGCAAGTGCGTATAGCCCGGCATCGGGACATCTTCATGAGCCTGCGCCTGCGCGACCAGAACCCGCTGGAATTCGGTTAACCGCCCGATGAGCGTCGCGACCTCATCTCGCAGGTACAAACGGACATCCAAGGCGACCTGATCGTTCCGGCTCCGCCCCGTATGGAGCTTGCCGCCCAGCGGCCCGATCACTTCAGTCAGCCGCCGTTCGATCGCCATGTGAATATCTTCATCCTCCGGAAGAAACCGGAACCGGTTCTGTTCCAGCTCGCGCAGCACCGACTGCAAGCCTTTGACGATGGCTGCCGTTTCCTTCTTGGTGAGCACCCCGGCCTTTTCGAGGGTACGGCAATGGGCGATGCTCCCTTGAATGTCGTGCGCGTACAGCCGCCGATCAACCGCCACCGAGCGCGAAAAGTCTTCGACCAGCCGATTCGTCTGCTCGCGAAACCGGCCGGCCCATGCCTTGCTCGGCTTGCCCTCTCGGGCCTTGTCAGGTGTCCGCCTGGCCATTAGGACTTCGCTTTCCGCCTCTGCGCCCGGATCTTGAGCCGCAACGCATTCAACCGAATAAATCCCTCAGCGTCTTTCTGGTTATAGACGTCGTCTTCCTCAAAGGTCGCGATATCAAGTCGATATAGCGAATTCTTGGACTTGCGGCCCGCGAGCATGCAGCTGCCCTTATACAGTTTGACACGCGCCGTGCCCGACACATCCTTTTGGGCTTCGTCAATGGCCACTTGCATCATTTCCCGCTCCGGGCTGAACCAGTAGCCGTTGTAAATCAAATCAGCAAAGCGCGGAATCAAGCTGTCGCGGAAATGCAGGACTTCGCGATCCATCGTCAGCGATTCGAGCCCGCGATGCGCCACGTGCAGGATCGTCCCGCCCGGTGTTTCATAGACGCCGCGCGACTTCATCCCGACATACCGGTTCTCGACCAGATCCACCCGGCCCACTCCATGCGCGCCGCCCAGTTTATTGAGATGCGCCAGCAGCTTGGCAGGGCTCATCTTCTTGCCGTCCACCGCAACCGGGTTGCCCTGCTCGTACTCGATTTCCACTTCCAGCGGCTTGTTCGGCGCCTTCTCAGGAGACACCGTCATCTGGAAGATTTCATCCGGCGGCGACTTCCAGGGGTCTTCGAGAATGCCGCCCTCGTAGCTCACATGGAAGAGGTTCAGATCCATGCTATAGGGCTTGGCCTTCGTCGCCGTCACGGGAATGCCATGCTTGTCGGCATATTCGATACATTCACGCCGCGACCGCAGGTTCCATTCGCGCCACGGAGCGATAATCTTTAGGCCTGGGGCCAGCGCCATGTAGGTCAGCTCGAACCTCACCTGATCGTTGCCCTTCCCGGTCGCGCCATGCGACACCGCCTCTGCGCCTTCCTTCAGGGCAATCTCGGCCTGGCGGCGGGCGATCAGCGGGCGGGCGATCGACGTCCCTAGCAAGTAGCAGCCTTCGTACATCGCGTTTCCGCGCAGCATCGGAAACACATAGTCCTTCACAAATGTCTCGCGCAGGTCCTCGACGTAGACCTTCTTCACCCCAAGATTCTTCGCCTTCGCCTTAATGGCTTGGAGATCTTCCCCCTGGCCGAGGTCGGCACAAAACGCGATTACTTCCGCCTGATAGGTTTCCTGCAGCCACTTCAAAATGACCGAGGTATCGAGCCCGCCGGAATACGCGAGAACAATTTTCTTGATCGATGTCTGTTTCATGATGACCGGTTACGCCCTGCCTTTCTTTTGTCGCAACAACTGAACCAAAATAGCCTTCTGCATATGGAGGCGGTTTTCGGCTTGATCGATGACGACGGACTGCGGTCCATCCAGCACTTCGGCCGTGATCTCCTCTCCGCGATGCGCCGGCAAACAATGCATCACGATGGCATCCGCCTTGGCCTTCTGGAGCAGCCGCCCGTTCAACTGATAGGGCGACAATGCCCGCAAGCGCCGAGCCTCTTCCCGTTCACGGCCCATGCTGATCCACACGTCGGTATACACGACGTCGGCTTCTTTCACGGCAATCTGCGGATCGACGCACACTTCGATGGCGCCACCGGTGCGCGCGGCTTCGAGCCGGGCCCGGTCTACCACATGCTGATCCGGCTGATAGCCGACGGGACAACCGAGCGCGATCTGCATCCCAACCTTGGCGGCCGCTTCGATCAACGAATTCGCCACATTGTTGCCATCTCCCACATAGGCGAATTTTATTCCTTTTAGGCGTCCCTTCTGCTCCTTGATCGTCATCAAGTCCGAGAGAGCCTGGCAGGGATGGCTTAAATCCGTCAATCCGTTAATGACAGGCATCGTGGCCTCGGCCGCCCATTCCTGCACAATGGCATGGTCGTAGGTGCGAATAACGATTCCGTCGAGATAGCGCGACAACACCCGCGCCGTATCCGCCACACTTTCTCCGCGCGACAGCTGAATTTCCCCCATAGGCAGAACCAGGGCATGGCCGCCCAGCTGATTCATCCCGGCTTCAAATGAAACCCGCGTTCGCGTGGAGGGCTTTTGAAACAACAAACCCAGAGTCTTCCCTGCCAGCAAGGAATGGGCTGCGCCCCGCTGCTGCTTGACCTTCAACGCCGCCGCCAGGCGTAGCAACTCATCGACCTGCCTCCGAGGCATGGCTGCCACATCCAACAGATCCTTGGTATACCGCGATAGATGCTGTGGTATTGATCGCTTCGTTGCCATGTTAGTGATGCGTGTCCTTTTCAGCCAATGCCCGCTGATTGAAAATGGCCGAGAGGATCTCCAACACCCGGTCAATCTCCTGCTGGGTGATAATCAACGGCGGCACAAAACGCAGCACTCGCTCGCTCGTCGCATTCACCAGCACCCCGCGGGACAGGCAATCGGCGACGATGGCTTTGGCATCGATATCCAACTCCAGGCCTTGCAACAAACCAAGCCCACGGACATCCCGAACAACCCGATGGCGATCCTTGACGTCCAGCAGGCCCTTCTGGAGATATTCCCCCATGCGGCGCGCCTGATCGAGCACGCGTCCCTCGAGCAGTACCCGGCACACGGCCAGTCCTGCCGCGCAGGCCAATGGGTTGCCCCCGAATGTCGAGGCGTGCGTCCCTGCCGTAAAGACCGCGGCAACCGAGTCCGTCGCCAAGCAGGCACCGATGGGCATACCCCCGCCAAGCCCCTTGGCCAACGTCATAATGTCCGGCGTCACTCCGAGCTGCTCGTACGCGAACAGCGTTCCAGTGCGGCCCATGCCCGTCTGGACCTCATCGAAGATGAGCAAAATGTCTTTTTGCGTGCACAATTCTCTGAGGCTCTGGAGATAGCCTTTTTCGGCGACATGCACACCCCCTTCGCCCTGAATCGGCTCCAGCATGATTGCCGCAGTCTTCTCCGTCACCAGGCTTTCAATTGCAGAAAAATCGTTGAACGGGGCATACACAAACCCCGGCACCAACGGCTCGAACCCCTTTTGCACCTTCTCCTGCCCGGTGGCCGTAAGGGTGGCCATGGTCCTGCCATGAAAGGAATTCTTCATGGTGATGATTTCAAACCGGTCGGCCCCATGCTTTTCGTGGCCATAGCGCCGGGCCAGCTTGATCGCCGCTTCGTTGGCCTCGGCCCCGCTGTTGCAGAAAAAGACCCGGTCGGCAAAGGAATGATCGACCAGCATCTGCGCCAGCTTCACTTGCGGTTCGGTGTAATACAGATTCGACACATGAATGAGCTGCGCGGCCTGCCGCTGAATGGCCTGGACCAAATCCGGATGGCCATGGCCGAGAATATTGACCGCAATCCCCCCGACGCAGTCGATGTATTCTCGGCCCTCCATGTCATAGACTTTGGAGCCACGGCCCCGCACGATAGAAATCGGCTGGCGCGCGTAGGTCTGCATCAAATACTTGGCAGCATTGTCTTTGAGCTCTTCAGTTGGCATGACAACGTATCCCCTTAAGAAAGAAGGGGAAAGCTAGCATAGGGATTGCTTGAAAGCAATAAGTAGAGCGGGCAAAACGGGCCTGTGGCCGCTGACTGATTCCGGATCCAGCCGTCAGACATTTGCTATTCGCCACGTGCTCCGATCTGAAATGTGATAAGCTCTCTCGTCATGCCGTCCTGTAGCCAGTGCCACCAGCCTAACTCCGACGACGCAAACTTTTGCGCTCAATGTGGCACCGCTCTCGGAGCCGCCACAACGACCAGCCCTGCGGAAAATACGACAGCCGAGGAGATTGCTGAGGCCCCAGCTTATACTCCGGTATCGGACCAGGACCTGTGGCGCCAATTCATCGGTCCCCATTCGGACTATTACCTGGGACAATTCAAAAAGTTCTCTTCGAACGGCCAGCCCAAATTCGCCCTGAGCTGGAATTGGCCTGCCTTTCTCTACATTTCGTTTCTCTGGTTTCTCTACCGAAAAATGTATCTCCATGCCTTTGTCTACGCCATCGGTCCGATGGTCTCCAGTTATCTCACCGGCGATATCAGCGGGAGCCTCGTCTGGAGCATCATGGCCGGAGCCACGGCCAATTACCTGTACTACTGGCACTGCAAAGAAGGGATCGCGGAGATCAGGAAAGCAGGGAAGTTGAATCCAGCCGTACAGGAAGAGGCGATCAAAGAGTCCGGTGGCGTGCAGCCCTACGTGATCTATGTGGGCATCGCGCTCTATGTACTCGCGCTCGCCGGCCTGGTGAAGATGATCCAGGACGGCCCGCAAGAGGGAGACAAGACGCTTCCCCGCCCTGCCAAACCGGCCTCGATGATCTCAACATAGACTCTCCAAACCGCGCACTAGCTTCGCTGCCGCTGCCAGCCAATCCACGCTTGGAACCACTGAAAGTCCTGTTCGTAGGCGGCGCCGCCCGAATCGACAGCCTCTTGCTTCTGCCCCAATTGCTGATAGGTGCGCGGCCAATTTTTCTGCCACCAGGATTTGAGCTCATCCGGCGGATAGGGCTGCCCATTGGCTTGCAGAATGCCACCGGCGGCACACAACGGCGCCACAAGCGGCCAATAGCGATCTTTCCCCAGACCAAGGCTGCGAAGATGCTCCCGCAATAGAAAGACCACCCACAATTCGGCGCTGTGTTTCTTGTTGTGCTTGAACGGCTGCGTCTGCCGTAGCGGAACGGGATCGAACTGCTTCACGATAGACGTATAGTCCGGGCCTCCGTACGTTCCAGCCGCTTCAGCCAGCCCTTCGATCATATTGGCCAATTCGACTTCGACCACCGGCGAACCACTGATTCGCTTGCCGGACTCTGAATCGGACAGCGGACCGGGGGTCGTCAACAGTTCGATCAGGGGCTTCAACTCGCGCAGCCGGCTCGCGGCCGCCTTCAAGATCTGCTCGGACTCTAGCCAGTAATCCGGATCGTTTTTAGTCAGCCGTTCGCGGCCTGGCGGAGGTAACACGGTCGGCACCCAATAGCGCATGAGCACGAACAGGACATAGTCCACCTGTCCGCCAACCTGACTGATGCGCTCCAACAGATTTCCGGATTGCACGGCCTTGAAAAATTCTTGGGCGCGGTCGAGCACCGCCAATCGCTCGGCCATCCGGCACCACCAGGCTTCCGGCGAGGGCCAATCGGTGTCAGAAGCTGAAGACATCGTCATGAGCTGTTGATTTCCGCATGGAGGGACTCGCGCGACATGGTACTGCCGAGGGCCGGCGAAAGCAACCGCTTGACTTGGTGAACCATTCCAGTATTCTTGGGCCAGCTTCAGCCTGTGGTATCGAGAAGAAGGAGAGACTCATGGCTCGCTTGGTCCTGCTGCGTCATGGCGAATCACAATGGAATCTGGAAAACCGTTTCACCGGATGGGTCGATGTGCCCCTCTCCCCTCGGGGAATTGAGGAAGCCACGAAAGCCGGCGAGAAATTACGCGGCTTCACTTTCAATCGGGCCTTCACCTCCGTTCTGACGCGAGCGAATGAAACCCTGCGGCTGGCCCTGGAAGTCATCGGGCAAACCAACATCCCCGTCGAAAAAGACAAGGCGCTGAACGAGCGCATGTATGGAGAACTCCAAGGCCTCAACAAAGCGGAAACGGCCAAGAAATACGGCGACGATCAGGTCAAAATCTGGCGGCGCAGTTACGATGTCCGCCCGCCGGGCGGAGAAAGCTTGAAAGACACAGCCGAACGGGTGCTGCCGTACTACGAGAGCAGGATCAAGCCCTTCCTCTTGAAGGACGAGACCATTCTCATCGCCGCGCACGGCAACAGTTTGCGCGCCCTGGTGATGGAACTGGAACAGCTTTCACGGGAGCAGGTATTAGAGCTGAACATACCAACCGGCGCGCCGTTGCTCTACGAGCTCGACACGACTGGGAAAGTGTTGTCGCACAAGTATCTGTAAAAGAGTTGGTTTCAGGCAGTTCAAAAAGGCCGTCCGGAAAGGCGGGATCCAGCGCTGGCGGGCTTTTCAACAGCCTGCTAGCGCGTATCGTCGAGCAATGCGGCATACTGATCGACCGGCACATAATCGATGAGCAGCACCAGCAGCTTTTGACGATCGTCGGAAGACACGGCCCGCTGGTCTTCCACGATGGTCGCGGCCTCCGCGCAGAGCGCCAGAGGACTAAGCTGGTCTTCCATAAGCCGGCAATAGTGGCCCAACCGGTCGTCCAGCTCAGCGCGATACTTCGCCCAGGCTCCCAGTCCGAACGTCCCCGCCGTCCACTTGGCAGTCACTGAATCAAAGAGCAATTCGCCGATCACGCCTCTGTATCTTTTCAAGATGTGGGCATCGACCGCCGCGAGAATCCAGTAGAGATTTAACGACAGAATTTCCCGCGCGACCTGCCTCGCCTGGGCCTCGGTAACGTCGATGCCGTACTCCTGCATCTGATCCACCGTGACAGGCTGCGGCATCGCATCGAACAGGGCTGTTGCAGCTTCTTTCGGTGTCATGCGCAATTTCCTCTGACCACAATTCCGCCTCGACGGTCGAGGATACTGCACCGGCAATTCGACACTCAAGCGCCTTGTTCAACTCATGCGGCTATGCTAGATTGCCGCTTCATGATCACTACTCTCACGACCATACCTCAACGCTGTGCCCGCCTCCTCGCAGGCATCGTTGCCGGCCTTCTTGTATTGACGATTCTGATTGCTCCGGCCCGGGCGGAAGACAATCGCTGGGGATTCGGTTCAGATCTCGGGCTGACCACCGGAACGGTGGATGGCACCGTCTTCACGCTGGGATTCAATCTCGACTATTACGTAGATCGAAATTTTTCGTTCGGTCCGATGTTGCAGATCAGCCCGACCGGCAATTTGTTTCAATTTGCCTTTGCCGGCGTCGGAAAATACCACGTCCGGTTGAGCAATGGTTTTAATCTCGTGCCCTTTACCGGCATCGGCCTGATCCATGCGGACCTCGATCGTGGCACCGGTGCCGCCCGCATCGATCGGAACGATACCAGTTGGTATATCCCGATCGGCCTGTCCCTTGAGTATCAGGTAATTCACAATATCGCCATCTCTTCCACACTGATCGTCAATCTGCACGACATCAATCTCGCGCCATCACTCCCGGAGAAAAACCGGAACAGCGTGGCGCTCATGTTCGGATTCCGCTGGGGCCCGTAGCAGGCCACCCGCAAACTCACCATTCGTACTCAGGGGAAAACAGGCGAAAGAGCCGGAGGCTAAGCCGCCTTGGCTCGCTGCCAGCGGAGCCCGACGTTGAGGAGTTCCTGGAGCAGATCTTTGTAACTGTAGCGGGCTTTTTCGGCTGAGTCGGCAAAGTCTTCGTCGTGGGCAATCTGGGGATTGGGATTCGCCTCCAGGACAAAGACCTGGCCGGCGGCATCCATGCGCAGGTCGATCCGCGCATAGCCGCTGAGTCCGAGGGCGCGGTATACCCGCTTCGCCAGATGCTGAATTTCCTGCGCCTTGCAATCGGCAAGATTCTTCGCCTTCTCTGAACGAATCCCGTACTTGTCCTGATACTTCCGGCTCCATTTCACCCGCTGCGTGGCAATCCGCTTGGCATCCTCCGGAAGCTTATCCATGATGAGCTCCCACACCGGCAGGACTTGCAGATGCCCGTTGCCCATCACTCCGACATAGAATTCACGCCCCTCGATATACTGTTCGATCAAAGCCCCGGTGCCGACGTTCTGGTGAATAAAGGCCACCCGCTCTTTGAGTTTGTCATCGTCATCGACGATCGACGCTTGTGAAATGCCGAGGGACGCTTCCTCGCTAACCGATTTCACGATTAGCGGAAACTCCAAGCCCTTCGGGCGCTTCATGCTGCGGCCTTGCGGCACAACCATGAAATCGGGATAGGGAATCCGATGGAAGGAGAGGACTTTCTTCGTGAGGGCTTTATCCCGCGCCAGCATCAGCCCTCGCGGATTGCACCCGGTATAGGGCATGTGCAGCAGCTCCAGATACGATACGACGTTCTGGTCGTAAATCGCGACTCCGTCGAATTCCTCCAAGAGATTGAACGCGATGTGCGGATGCCACTCTTCAATGGCCGTTCGGATCACACCCAAATCGCTTTTGACACCGAGCGGACGAACCTCATGGCCCAATTTCTTCAGAGTCGAGACCACATCATATTCGGTCTTCCACTCGGCCATGGCGAGATCATGACCGCTCAGATCTTCAGGCGGCACCAGATCCTCATGCATCAGAACGAGAATCCTGAGCCGTTTCATAGCGCCACCCGATGTCGGCCACTGCGCAGATAGTTCATCGTATGGACGGTCAGCAGAATGGTAAAGTCCAGTTTGGCCTGCTCTTCCGGCACCGTCAGGTGCAGGTCTAACTGACGACACCGCCGAATCATCGCCTCCAGCACCTGATCAATTGTGTATTGGTACTCCCCGGTCCAACTTGCCACCTTGCGGCGGACCTCCCGGCGAAAGCGGTTTAAGAAGGTGACGGCATTGAGCTTCCCGGAATGGGCCGGCGCCTCTGAAAACAGGCGCTTCAGGTCGGGGTCATAAAACGACGCCCGCTCAACGCCATAATGATTACGCTTGTGCGCGTAATGCTCGCGCAACGTGGCCTTCAGGCTGGGCAACGGATCGATCTCTTCTCGTGTCATAATTTTGGGTGCCACCCCAGCCAGTTCCTGCATCAGCGTATCCACGTAGCGAATCTTCTTGAGCACCGGCCACCCGCAGTACCGCTCTTCCCACATGGAATCCGGCGTCAACCACACGGCGAACGTCTCCGCAAAATCTTCGTCGGGATGGCTTTGAGCATACCAAACATCAAGATGCCGGACAAAACTCCGGCTATAGGGCCTGGGCGTATAGTACTTGGGATAGGCCTGAGATGATTTGCCAAAGATAGCTTGCCTGCTACGGCGGCGCCGAATGCCGTAGGCGTTTTCGATCGCGTGGCCGGCTTCATGGCGAAGAATGCGAAGACACCACTCCGGCGTCCCCCCCTCCACTTCAAGCATCTGGGCCAGTTCCAATTTCGCCAGCCGTGGATGCACCAGATAAAACGGGATGGCGATGCCGGGAATCCCGTCAGGCGTGAACCATTCGTTCGAAAGCCAGTAGTGGGGACGGAAAAGGAGATTTCGGTTGCCTAGTTCTAGATCCAGTTCGGCAATCGGCCCCTCAAGAAAGCTCCCCTTGATTGCCAGATTGAGGTGGGACATCGGCAGGTCGAGCAGCTGGTCGTCAGACCAATTCGCCCATTCAGGCTCGAGCTGGCCAGATAGCTGGCGTTTAGTAATGTCAGAGAGTAATCGCTGCATCGGACAATCGCTTATTCTCTTGTCGTCATATTCTGCATATTTCTTAAGCAACTATAGCAGCTGCCGGAGAATTTTCGCCTCTCCGATGACTTAGATGCCAGCCGCATTTTGAAAATAGGACAAGCTTGTCACTGAACGTTCAAGAATGAACTACGGGAGCACGAACGGTTCGCCCCTGATCGATATCCCTGTGAGCACTCCATCGACAGGTATACTTGCGAGCGGGTACAATCGCCCCCATGCAACCAGCTCCCCTGCAGACTTCGCCTCCAGCCAAGCTGGCCGACGAAACAGAAAAGCTTCAGACCAGGCTCTGCCGCCTGGTTGGCCAAGCCATTGCCGACTACCGCCTGATCGAGGACGGCGACAAAGTCATGGTCTGCCTCTCTGGCGGAAAAGACAGCTACGGCCTGCTGGACATCCTTCTTCTGCTCCGACAGCGCGCCCCGATTCACTTCGACCTTGTGGCAGTGAACCTGGACCAGAAACAACCGGGGTTTCCCGCTCACGTGCTGCCCGACTACCTGACAAACCGGGGCATCCCGTTCCATATTGAGACCCGCGATACCTATTCGATCGTGAAACGCCTGATTCCAGAAGGCCAGACCACCTGCTCACTCTGCTCACGGCTCAGGCGCGGCCACCTCTACCGTATCGCCACAGACCTGGGCGCAACAAAAATTGCGCTCGGCCATCACCGCGACGACATTAACGAAACCCTCTTTTTGAATCTGTTCTTTACCGGCAAATTGAAGGCCATGCCGCCGAAGCTCCGCTCAAAGGATGGACGGCATCTCGTTATCCGGCCGTTGGCCTATGTGAAGGAAGCGGACCTGGCACGGTATGCAGCCTTGCGCTCTTTCCCCATCATTCCCTGTGACCTCTGCGGATCACAAGAAGACCTCAAGAGAAAAGAGGTGAAGACATTACTCCAACAATGGGAGAACCGGTCGCCCGGCAGCTCGGATAGCGTGGCCGCCGCCATAGCCAATGTGGCGCCCTCTCTGTTGATGGATCAGCGACTCTTCAATTTTCATGATCTTCAGGCCTCACCTGGTCACACCAGTGAAGGCGATGCCTGGCTGGACGCAGCTCCTCCCGCAACAGAATAAGCGTCGATTTCCCAAGCAGAACATCGAACCACGAGGCACCGATGCCCGGGATGGTCCATGCACGATTCACTCTCTTCAGATGAAGTGAGCCAAACAGCGCCTTCCTGGTGGCCGATCGGCATCACGATACTCGCGATCCTTATGGTTCCGTTCGCCGTCTACTTACTCGCGCCGTCAGGCCCGTTTCGCGAAGGGGACACGATTTTTTCTGACGGCCAGCAGCACGTCTTTCGCGCTATTAAATTACCATCACCCGCAACCGCCCACGAGACGACCTGCCTGCTCGATCCTGGCGCCCCGCTGATTATCGTTCAACGTCCAAGCGACCGCCCTGACGGGACCATTCTGGCTCTGGTGCAAGGAAGCCCTGCCAGCGAATGGCCCTTCTGCCGTCCCCAGACTGAGGTCGTTCTGAAACCGCATCAGATTGTTCAAAAAACCGAGCCGCTCGGCGAGATACAGAAGAAGCTGGCCGAATTGATGGGACGATGACGAGGGAGACGGATCAGCTAGGACTTCAGTTTCGCCGTAAACTGTTTTCTAAACTTCGCCACTTTGGGCCCCACCACAAATTGGCAATAGCCCTGGAGAGGATTTCTGGCAAAGTACTCTTGATGGTATTGCTCCGCCTCATACCACGTAGACGCCGGAACAATCTCCGTCACCAACGGATTGTCAAATAGGCCCGCCTGCGTCACCTCTGCCTTTACCGCTTCCGCCTCCTGTTGCTGTTCAGGAGAATGGAAGAAAATGGCTGAACGGTATTGCGTCCCTTCGTCATTGCCTTGACGATTCAACGTGGTGGGATCATGAATCGCAAAGAAGATCTCCAGCAATTGCCGGTATGAAATGATCTTTGGATCATAGGTAACACGGACCGCCTCGGCATGTCCCGTTCGTCCCCCACACACCGCATCGTAAGACGGATTTTCAACCGCCCCTCCGATATAACCCGATTCGACCGAGAGCACCCCCTTCACCTGATCAAAGACCGCTTCTAAGCACCAGAAGCAGCCACCGGCAAGGGTTGCGATTTCAGTGATGGCATTAACCAAAGCTCTCCGCCTCCCCGAAACGATTGACGTTTAATCGACTGACCGCACGACCGGACCAGACAGGCATACACCAACCATCCTAATCCTAATCCTAATCCTCTTCCCCTTCTTCAATATCTTCAATGCCCTCATAGCTCATTTCTGGGAATGTCGCAGTGGCCTTTTCACAGGCCGTTTCGATCATTTCCTCCGCATCTTCCGCTGAATCGGCATTGACTAAAAATTTCACCGTAATGGCATAGCGTTGCTCCACTGCAGACTCCTTTCGCACATCGTTGGAATATGATACTGAGGGAAGTGTTCACAGACTTTGAACGCTCGCTTCCACTTTCGACGTCGCGGGGCTACTTTGAAACACCGAGAGTCGCGCTGTCAATCGGTAGCCCGCCTCAAAGACCCCATCTAATAAAATATAAATAACGACTGCCAGAGCAATCGGCAGGCTGGAACAAACAATGTCCACGATTGTGAGTAAGCAGTACGAACACGGGTTAAGCAAGAGGCGGGGAGCGGTTATTCTTCTTCCAGTCGATCCAACAGCTGCTTGAGCTTCAATTTTTCTTCTGGGCGCATACGGGTAAAGGCAAGGCCGAAGGTCTTGCCTTCAACCCACCGAACCGTCGCTTCATCAATGCGCAGAGGCCAATCGAGGTCCGGAATATGAAGCCGGCATTCAAACTTGGCCCCTTGCCTCGCCATCGTCTCACTTTCGATCTTGCAGCCTCCGATCGAAAGGTCGAGCGTCCGGCCTTGTCCCTCTTCCTGATTCTTTGAAAACGTACTTCTGAACTGCGTCGTAAAGCGAGGCTGCATCCTCCGCTCTTCGGACGGTGATGTCCCCGGATTCTCCGTCTGCGCATCTGTGTTCAGAAACGAGGCAATCTTTTTTAGTGCATGAGCGGCCATGTTATTTCTCGATTTTCTTGTAAGTAATCCCGCACGATTTTTTTCCGATTCCCTCCTTTCACCCCTCGGAGGGAACCGGATGTCGGACAATTTTCTGACTCACTATTGTTTGACGTTCAACAACATGTGCCCCCGTCGATTCTGTTGATAGCAGGACTCCGCGTGATCGAAACAGAACGGGCGCTCCTTCCCGAATGACACGATCGCCACCTGTTTTGGACTGACCCCGGTTTCCAACAGATACGTCTGTGCAGCTTTGGCCCGTTTATCTCCCAAAACCATATTGTAATCTGTCGTTCCACGCTCATCGCAATGTCCCTCGATTTTCAGCACGGCCCCAGGGTGGTCCTTGAGCCAACCCGCATCACGATTTAACGCGTCCATACCCGCATCGGAGACATTCCATTGGTCGTAGCCGAAATAGACATCCTGCAGGCCTGCTTCAATAGCTGCCTTCTCTTCTTTTGTCAGTTCAGCCCGCCGCCTTACATTGAGATCGGAAGGAGACAACGATGCCCTATACCCGCCCTGCGAGAGGCGCTCCTCCGAAGGATTCTGTGAAAATCCGCTCAGATCCCCGCTTGAATTCCCCTGCCCCATGCCGGGAAAATTTGGATTGACCTCTTCTCCATTCCAAATGTTCGGGTCAGCCTTTGCTGACGATCCAGCCGTCGTATCCGCTGTCTTGTCCGCTGTCGCCTCTCCATCGGATTGGAGCGATTTCAGGCTACACCCTTGACTGGTCATCATGGTCAAACCCATGATGACCACTCCACATACATACGTAATTCTTCTACTCATAGCGCTCTCCCCTATTGCCGTATCTGCCCCACCGATTTCCCGTCGCAGCCTGTCTCCCGGCGCAGAAGTAACTCCGCTCGGATAATGGCGCACGCATCCTTGCATCGCGACAGTCCACACAAAAATGACTGATTTAAATATAGCAGGAGGTAAGAAAAAGGCTTGGCGTCTACATCAAATTAACGCCGATCAATATATACCTTTAACTTCAATGACTTAGGTGTGAGTCGCTTGAGGGAAGTCTACAAATCGCGCTCTAGATTAAAAGGAACGCGATTGGATTCACGCACAATGAAGCAGAAAATCTGTTCGCCGCAAAAACACCACTACGCACCACGCCGACGATGCTAGTACCCGTGGCCTTTCCGCTCAGACCAGCGAACAGGACGCACAACTGTCCCTAACCCCGCCACCGCACAGATGAACACCAGCATGGCAAGTCCGACAACGAGAAAAAACCAGGCTCTCATATCGTGGAGTACAGGGATCATAATTCCTCCCTCCTAACTAGCCAATGAAATGTACCAGCTTCCTCTACCAGGCGCTGATGCATCTCAGATTTTTATTTTAGCGAATTCGTCTGATGCCTGTCACTCTTTCGGCCAAAATGTTGCGTACGATAAACTCCAATTATTATAAAGGCGCATATTGGGCTAAAACTATGCAGCTTTTGAGGGGGCACGCTAATAAATAGGCATTGAAGTGATTGATTTTACTAGGCTAGCTATAAGAGTCCCCTGAGTGGTGCGCCCGGAGGGACTTGAACCCCCAACCCTCGGATCCGAAGTCCGATGCTCTATCCAATTGAGCTACGGGCGCACGAGAGCTATTTCAAACACTTCGCGCAAGGCCTTGTCAAGGAAACCCGCACTAAACCGGTCAGGCTAGAGGCAGGATTGAATGGCATCTACAATCTGCCCAATAGAACGTCCATCGGTGGGCACGATGTGATTCGCGGCCGCCTGGTATTTGGGCGTCCGCTCGGCCAGGACTTCCTGAATTTCTTCAACGAAGGACTTGGTTCCCGTCAGCGAAGGCCGCTGGGTGTCTCCGCCGATGCGCATCGCAATCGTCTCTACAGAAGCGGTCAGCCAGAACAGCGTCCCGGTCTTTTTGAGACTCTCCACATTCTGAGGTCGAAGAATCGCGCCGCCGCCTGTATCAATTACCAATCCTTCCCGCGTAGCGAGTTCCTGACACACCGTAGATTCGAGGTCACGGAAATATTCCCAGCCATGCTTCGCAACAATCTCCGGAATCGGCTGTCCGGCACGCCGCACAATCTCGGCATCGGTGGATACCAGCGTCCGACCGAGCCGCCCGGCCAGAACTTTACCGACTGTGCTTTTCCCGGTTCCGCGATAGCCGATCAAGACGATGTTCATTGGAAACGCGACTCCAAGACCGCGCGCATCACGTCGGCTGGCGCCGGTTGATTAGTCCATAATTCGAATTGCGCTACGGCCTGATGAAGAAACATTTCTAGACCTGGAATCGTCACACACCCCGCCCGCTTGGCATCTTTAAGTAAGCGAGTTTCGCGTGGGTTGTATACAATATCCATCACCGCCAGCCCGGAGTGCAAGAACGCCGCTGGCACACAGCTCGCCTCCACTTTGGGAGACATCCCGATGGGCGTGCAGTGGATGAGCACCTGCGCACCGGCAAGCTCACGCACCAGCGCGGCCTCATCCAACGACGCCTCTTGTACCGCCAATTGCGTTTTCGCACGCAGATCGGCGGCCAACGCCGACCGTTCCTTGTCATCCACGCCCAGTAGCGACAATCCGGTCACGCCTGGCTCAGCCGCCAAGGCAAAGGCGATCGCACGCGCAGCCCCTCCGGATCCGAGCATGACGACTCGCTTGCCGTTCAGCGAACCAGCCCCCTCGCGCAACGCGCGCAACGCGCCGGTCGCATCCGTGTTGTAGCCGGTCAGCTTCCCGTTCTCCGCCACGATCGTGTTGATGGCGCCAATATGCCGGGCGGTCGGCTCGACCTCGTCCAAAAACGGAATCGATGACACCTTGTGAGGAATGGTCACGCTCGCCCCGCGAAAGCTCCCTAAGGCACGCAACCCCTTGATCGCATCGCCGATGGCTTCCACCCGGAAGGCGAGATAGACAAAGTTCAGTCCCAGCTTTTGGAAGGCCGCATTGTGGATGGCGGGGGAAAGAGAATGCTCGACCGGATTGCCGATCACTCCGCAGAATCGAGTATGCGCATCAATGTCCATACGTCGTAGTCACCGTCACGCAGAAAAGATAAACCGGCTCACCAGACCGTCATGCCGCCATCGATCGGGAACGTGCCGCCGGTGACCCAGGCGGCTTCGTCGGAAGCCAGATACAACACCATGCTCGCCACTTCCTCCGGTTGCCCCGGACGCCTGATCGGGTAATGGCTAAGAATCGGATCGAGCTGTTCGGGATTACTCATCAATGGCGCTGCCATCGGAGTGGCCACCAGCCCAGGATTGACCACATTGCACCGGATCCCGTCCTTCGCATAATCGATGGCAATCGAGCGCGTGAGCGCGTCAAGGGCCCCTTTCGAAGCCGCGTAAGCTGGAAGCAAGGGAATTCCCACCAGACTGGCAATGGAGGAAATATTCACGATTGATCCCTTCCCCTGCGTCAACATCGTAGGAACCACGGCCCGTGTCATGCGGAACACGCCCGTCACATTGACATCGAGCACGCGCGACCAAGTCTCGTCATCGGTCTCGTGGATGCGTTGGCCGAAGGCACCGACACCAGCGTTATTGATGAGGATGTCGATCCGATTGAAATGCCGAAGAACCTGCTCCACGACCGCCCGAGCATGCGACTCATCCGTAACCGAGCCCGCGACGGCAAGCACGATCCCCTGAGCCGTTCGGATGTCTGTCGCGACGCGGTCCAGTTCGTCTTGCCGCCGGCCGGTAATCACGACCAACGCGCCTTCACGGGCAAAGCGCTTCGCCACCGCTTCCCCGATCCCGGCATTGCCGCCTGTGATCAAAGCCACTTTCCCGCCCAGACGGCTCATGACGGCTGCTCCTCTGGCTCGTTACTAGAGGCCTCTTCGGCCATAGCCTCAGCGGCCCGCTCGCGCTCGCGCCCTAGACTCAACAACCCCGGCTCAACTTTTCTCGCGACAGTGAGAAAACCCGAGTGCGCAACCATCCGATGATCGGGGCGTACACTGCGGCCTTGTATGGACCAGGTCCGAATCAACGATTCAAATGTCTCGATCATGCCGAAGACCGTCGCCTGTTCCAGCGCCTGAACCGTCTGCATGACTTGTGGCACCGTCGGCACGAAGCTCAAATAAATCCCCCCGGATCGCAGCGCCTTCGCCGCGTGAGGCACGACCTGCCAGGGCTCGGGCAAGTCGAGAACCACACGATCGAACGGCACGCCATCCTCTAAGAGATCGATCCCTTCGTACGCGCTCTTCTGAAAGGATTTCAGTGTCGGCATCGGCCCCATATAACGGTCGATATTGGTGAGGGCCGTTTTTGCGAAGTCTTCCCGCTTTTCATAGGTCACCACGAGTCCCTGCGGACCCACCGCTCGTAGCAGCGCCATCGTCAGCGCCCCGGACCCCGTGCCGGCTTCAAAAACGCGCGCGCCTGGATAGACATCCGCCCACATGGGAATCAACGCCAAATCTTTGGGATATAACACCTGCGCGCCGCGCGGCATCTTCAGCACGTATTCGCCAAACGTAGGCCGTAGCGCGAGCATCTGTCTTCCGCCCGACAGCGTCACAATCGTCCCGTCAGGGCGGCCGATCATATCGTCATGGAGGATCTTCTGCCCGCTGAAGTGATAGGTATCCCCGGCCTTTAAGGTCAGGGCATACTGACGCCCCTTCTTATCGACGAGATGAATGCGTTCACCGCTTTTCAGTTGCGACATGGGGCGGCATTCTAGGTGGTTCGTTCGATCGTTTGCAACCAAGACCCTGTCCGACGCTTAATAAAAGCTGATCAGCCACACAATTGATCCACCGCCTCAGGTACATCACTGGACCATTCTTGCCGCCGACATTCATACTGGTGTGGCAATTCAGCTCCGCCTGAGTGCTCCGACATACAGAGCTGCCGCATTCTTGTGGAGCCTGAACCGCTTATTTCTCATTAAGCCTCCCTAATCTTTGAGTAATATCCTTGATATCGATCATTCTCGTTCTTATCTCCAATCCAGCATCAGTCTTGCTACGTAGAGAAACACAGCATGCAGATGATGACAACGAATCTTCTTTGTCCCAAGTTGCTCTAATAATAGGAGTGGAGGGCGTGATGAGAAACCAGGACACAAGGGGTGATGCAATGGAAGACAACGATTTTCGGTCAACAGACAACGACGAAGACACCAATACCGTGATGACGGATGTGGATACAGACGACTCCGATGCCAGCGACGCGCTGGAGGTGATTGGTCGAGAGGCCGATCCGGAAATTTCCCCGGCAGTAAAAGCCCCAGGCGTCATGCGCACGAGCCAGGGTGCCAGTCCATTCCTGCTGGAATCACTGTATTTCCGTTCGTTTGGAGAACATGCGCTGTTGACTCGAGAAGAAGAAATCGCGCTGGCCAAACTTGTGGATGAAGGCACAAGCCGCATTCGTACTGCCTTGCGCCACACGCTCAAAGTCCTGGCCCAATCCAAACGCACTCCGGTGCTAGAGGAATCAATCAGTACGCTTCAGCTGGAACGACAATTGAGCGGCTATTCCGCCACTGCCCTGGACCACGCGGAGCGCACACTTTCCACGCTCCTTACCCCAGCCACGCGAGAGGTGAAGCTCGCCGCCACAACTGCGAAACAGATCGCCGCATTGCTCGACGAAATCAAGGCAGCTCGCCTGGTATTGGAGCAGGGGAAAGACGAGCTTGTACGCTGCAACCTTCGCCTCGTCGTTGATGTCGCCAAACGTTATACCGGGCGAGGACTGACCCTCTTGGATCTCGTGCAGGAAGGCAATATCGGTCTGATGAAAGCGGCCGAACGCTACCAATATCGGAAAGGGTTCAAGTTCAGCACCTATGCCACCTGGTGGATCCGGCAGGGGATTACGCGGGCGCTGGCTGATCAGTCACGCACCATTCGCATCCCCGTCCACCAGACCGAAGCGTCGAGCCGGATTCTGCGTATCACACGCCGTCTCGGTCAGCAGTTTGGCCGGCCGGCGCGCCTTGAAGAGATTGCGACGGTGCTCCGTATGAGACCGGAACGGCTGCATGAAACCCTGCAGGCCTTTCAAGAGCCGGTGGCGCTTGAGCGGCCGATCGGCGACGGTGAGACGGAATTCGGCGAGATGATTCCCGATCAACACACGGCGCCGCCTGATGCCCATGTGCATCAAGCGGAAATGATCCAGCAACTCGACCGCATCCTCGGCACGCTGACTCCTCGTGAGCAGACGGTGATCCGCCTCCGGTTCGGTATCGGGTACGATGAACCCTGCACGCTGGAACAGGTGGGGCAGAGCCTTTCCGTCACTCGTGAACGGATCCGTCAAATTGAGGCTAAAGCGCTCAAGAAGCTGAAAACGCCGCAGATCAGAAACCTGTTTGCGGCAATCAAGTAGCCCTCACCTAAGTCTCACACCGAGGGCGCGGGCACCAGCCCGCGCCCTCATCCGGCTTCCCCCTTCCCTTCAGGTATGAGAGAATGGATTCGCGCAATGGGATCATCTTTCCCAATACGCAGAATCTTAACAAGGAAATCCGATTTCACAATGATACGCCGCTGCACGCGCTCCGCGTTACAGATGTTCATCAGCTCCTTTCTGCTCATCCTCGCCTGCAATGAATTCGCATCGGCGGATGAAAAACCCCTGTCGATTCCGACCGTCGTGGCGAAAGTCCGCCCATCCGTCGTGACGATCCTGACGCGGGGCATGCCCGCCGTCCCCGCTCAGCATGGAATCCAATCAGGTTCAGGCTCCGGTATTATCATCGATCCCAGCGGCTATGTGCTGACAAACAACCACCTCGTCGAAGGGGTCAAGAGCCTGGTGGTAGGATTACCAACCGGACGGCTCACTCCGGGTCGCGTCGTCGCGCGGGATTTTCTATTGGATCTGGCGTTGGTGAAAATTAACGCGCAGGATCTTATTCCTGCCACGCTCAAACAAACGGCATCGCTGGAAATCGGCGAAACCGTCGTCGCCATCGGCAATCCTCTCGCGCTGAAAGGCGGGTCCACCGTGACGGTCGGCGTCGTCAGTGCGCTCGATCGATCGGTACTAACTCCGAATGGGGAAACGCTCTACGATCTTATTCAGACCGATGCTGCGATCAATCCCGGAAACAGCGGCGGTCCGCTAGTGGATCTCGCGGGAGAAGTCGTCGGCATCAATGTCGCCATCGCTCCATCTGCCCAGGCGATCAGTTACGCCATTGCATTAGAAGCGGTCTACCCTCACATCCATGCCATGATGATGCAGGGATCTGTCAGCCGGCCCGACTTTGGATTTACGCCGGTGACCGTAACGCCCAGTATCGCGGCTAGCTTCGGACTGGACGCCGAACGCGGCATTCTCGCGCTGAACGTGGATCCGTCAAAACTGGCCGGCACGGCCGGTTTGCAGACGGGCGATGTCATTACAGCCCTCGATCAACACCAACTCTACAACATGGGCGACTTCTGGCACAGTGTTATGCGGGAACGCGACCATCCGACTGTTCAATTCACCATCCAGGGGCACGGTGGACAGACGACGCTGACGGTCCCTCGTCCTCCTGGGCAGAAGGTCTCTCCGTGATTCCCAGGATGACGACTTCAGATCTTGGGCAGTGCGGTCCTGCAAGAGAAGGGTTCGGAAAGAGGGGAGTAGAACTTCTCCTTCTTCAAGCACCGATCTCCTATGCCGCCGCATGGGACCTGCAAACGCACCTGCATCGCGAGCGAGTTGCAGGAGCGCGGCACGACGCGGTGCTGATTCTTGAACACCTCCCGGTCTATACATTGGGACGCAGGACAACGCCTTCCGACTGGGGCGGCGATCCTGCCCTC
The DNA here is from genome assembly GCA_002435325.1 of Nitrospira sp. UBA6493. GTDB lineage: Bacteria > Nitrospirota > Nitrospiria > Nitrospirales > Nitrospiraceae > Nitrospira_D. Next base: position 25,498 of record DJMJ01000049.1, read on the forward strand.
TTGCAGGCGGAAGGAGCGCAAGTCCAGCATGTGAATCGAGGCGGGTCTGTCACCTATCATGGCCCGGGGCAAGTCATCGTCTACCCCATCCTCCGATTAACGGACTACGCCAGAGGGGTGAAGCAGTATGTCCAGCAATTGGAAGACATCATCATCCACTGCCTGCTAGCCTATGGGATTGAAGGCCAGCGAAGGGACAAGACACCGGGCGTATGGGTCACGGCTCCTCATGAAGCCAAGATTGCCTCCATCGGCATTCGCGTGGAACATGGGGTAACGATGCATGGCATCGCGCTCAATGTGCATCTGGATCTCTCTCCCTTTAGTCGTATTACCCCCTGCGGCTTAACCAATTGCCGCGTGACATCCATGACGGAAGTTCTAGGACAGCCAATTTCCGTCGCAACCGTGAAACGCGAGCTCGCCGATCGATTGAGTTCGCTGCTCGGCATCGACTGGCTTCCGCCCTCTCTCAACACTGAAATCTCACAGACGCAATGAGGCTCACATGAAAGAACTGGATACCCACACCTTCCGGCTGGCCGTGGCCCAATTCGATCAAGCCGCCGAAACCATGGAGTTGGATGGGAACCTGCGGGAACGGTTGAAGCTGCCCCAGCGATCCCTGATCGTCAGTGTCCCGGTACGCATGGACGATGGCCGCGTCGAGGTCTTCACCGGCTATCGCGTCCAGCACGACTCGTCTCGCGGCCCATCCAAGGGCGGCATCCGCTACCATCCCGACGTCAACCTGGGTGAAGTGGCCGCGCTGGCCATGTGGATGACGTGGAAATGTGCCTTGGCCGGACTGCCCTATGGAGGTGCGAAGGGCGGCGTCACGGTCGCCCCCAAGCAGCTCTCGCGCGCCGAGCTGCAGCGGTTGACGCGGCGCTATGCGGCGGAGATTTTCCCGCTCATTGGGCCGGATCAGGATGTCCCGGCCCCGGATGTCGGCACCGATGCGCAAACGATGGCATGGATCATGGACACCTATAGCCAGCAGGTTGGATACGCCGTTCCCGGTGTCGTCACGGGGAAGCCCATCTCGATCGGCGGGAGTCTCGGACGGGAAGAAGCCACGGGACGCGGAGTCGTCTACGTCACCTTGGAAGCGCTCCGCCACCTGAATCTGACGATCGAAAACTCGACCGTGGCCGTTCAGGGATTTGGCAACGTGGGATCGCATACCGCGCGCATCATGCACGAGCAAGGGGCACGTGTGATTGCGGTGAGCGATGTCACCGGCGGAATCTATAATGCCCGCGGGCTCGATATTCCTGAACTGCTCAATCGCTATAAAGCCAAGGGCCAATCGCTACGAGAGACCAAGATGGGAGACTGGATCAGTAACGAGGAGCTCCTCCGGCTGGATTGTACAGTGCTGGTTCCAGCAGCCCTGTCCGAACAGATTACCGAACTGAACGCGGCGTCCCTGCGTTGCCGGATTCTGGCCGAAGGCGCCAACGGTCCGACCACGCTGGAAGCCGACCGGATTCTGGAAGACAAGGGCGTTTTTATCATCCCGGACATTCTTGCCAACTCAGGCGGCGTCATCGTGTCCTACTTCGAATGGGTCCAGGACCTTCAGCGATTCTTCTGGAGTGAAACGGACATCCGCAATCGGCTGCAAGAGATCATCACCTTGGCCTTCCACCGAACCAAGCACTTCGCGACAGAGCGTCGGGTCTCCATGCGCATGGCCGCCCTCATGAGTGGCATCGATAAAGTCGCCCAGGCCCATCTCCAGCGAGGCTTGTATCCGTGACAGTCCTCCATCCCCTCGCCATTCCAGGCCACACGTGACGGCATGAACCACTATGTCTTAGCAGCCATTACCGGAATCTGGCTAGCCGATGGGATCTCCCTCTTGATCGCTCCGCGCTTCGTGATTGGACGAGTGAGGGATGCCCTCCAGATAAATCCCTCTCTCCGGTTCTGGCAACTCCTGTCGACCACGGCAGGAATCGCCTTGCTACTCGGCACTCGAGAACTCCCCTACCAACTACTTTGGACGCTCACCGCAATGGTTATGATAATCAAGGGAGTGTTTCTTGCCTGGGGTTCGCCGGCATGGCGATCACTCATGGTCGAGTGGTGCGTGCAGCGTGAGGATGTGGATTATCGATTCGTCGGGATCGGGCTTTGCACTCTTGCCGTGCTCCTCCTCCATGCGCTAGGGTGGCTCGGACATGAGTAGGCCACAGCATTCGGGAGACCTTTATGGATCGTTCCGCCATCGCCACCGCCTGGGAAACCCATTGCGGGGAAGACTGGCCTCAATTTGCCAGTCCGAATGAAGGGCAGTTGATGACCCTCGATACGGTGATTAGCGGGTGCGTGGTGTTTTTTCTGGACAGCCCGGAAGGGCTGGATGCACAACGTGTCACAATCGTGAAAGATTGCCTAGCTGATTTGGACGGTTTGACCGAGGAACTAGACGCAGACTGCCGCCCCTACTTTATCCGGCTTCGACGACTCGGTGAGCTCCTGATTGCCACCGCACCCACATCGTCATAAATCGAATCCTGGCAGCTGGGTAACTTTGTGTCACCCGGCTGCCGAATTCGCTCCTGGTTATTCGACAATATCCTTCTTCAACGGCCCCAAGATCCCGAGAAGTTCGTTCTTTTCCTGAGCAGGAACCTTGAACTTGTCGAGCGCAGCCACAAGGTCGCCGACCAGTGCGGAGAAATCACCATCGGTGATTTTCATCCCGGCATGAAGCGGCCTCATGGCTCGCCCCGTATAGGTGCAAGAGCCGCCGGTCGCCATGCATACCTGATCAACGAGATGCCCCTTCATCTTGGGAATATCGGTCGTTGCAAAGCGGCCATTGATTCGCGTGTCATTCGCCACATTGACGACGAACTGATCCACGACAGCGGTAATGGCGGGCTTCCCGCCAAGGCGGTCATAGAGCGATTTGCCAGACGGCGCCGTCTCTACCCCTGAACAACCGGTCATCATAAGGGCCAATCCAACACCTGTCAGGATCATAGTCTGCCGAATACTTTTCTGCATCGCGGTCCTCCCGGCTAAAGATGATAATGGATCCTCTTGTTGTCCGCTTGCTCTGCCAGCATTTTCCGCGCGAGGGCCAGCGACAACAATTGATCCGTCTTGTTGACAAGGCACTATGGTCCCGCTAGTATCATTCGTAAAATATATTGTTTTCATAGTAGCTATAGCTATTGGCTATAGCATATCAAGGTCAACGCCAATGGAACTCCGCCAGCTCCGGTATTTTCTCGCAGTCGCCGCAACCCAAAACTTCACGCGCGCCGCCGAAACCGTCCACGTTTCACAACCGTCGCTCTCCATCCAGATCGCTGGGCTCGAAGATGAATTGGGCACCAAACTGTTCGACCGTCTGGGCCGTAAAGTCGCCTTGACGCAGGCCGGTGAGCTGTTTCGTGACCATGCCGGACGCGTGCTCCGCGAATTGGAACAGGCGGTTCAAGTCGTTCAGGAGCTTCAAGGCGCGCAGCGGGGACGCCTGGTCGTCGGTACCGTCGCCACCGTCAATTCCTACTTGATCCCCCCGCTGGTCTCTCGTTTTAAGCAGCGTTTTCCCGGTATCCACTTGCAAGTGCACGCGCAGCCGTCGACCGATATCGTCGCGGGGCTCCTCGCCAACCGTCTTGATATCGGGATCTGCCTGCTTCCAGTTGAGCATGACCGGTTGACTGTCGTTCCACTTTTCGATGAACGTCTGATTCTTGTTGCCCCGGCCAACTCTCCAATGAAGAAAGCCCGCCTGCACATGCAAGAACTTGCCGGGCTCCCGCTTGTTCTCATGCCTGCGGATTATTGTCTGAGAAAGATGGTCGAGGCGGAATGCGCCGAAGCCCACGTGCAGCCACAAGTCGTGCTGGAGATGACTTCGCCAGAAGGGATTCTCCAAGCCGTAGCTGGCGGAGCCGGATTAACGATCTTGCCTGAGCTCTACGTCCTTATGCGCCCTCCAGGGCTCTCAATCAGAACCTTTGAGCTCCACGATCCCGTTCCTCGTCATTCCGTGGGACTAGTCTTTCCCTCAGATCGATACCAAAATCTTGCCGCCAAGGAGTTCGGCAACCTCTGCCGAGATACCATGAAAACCATTTTGGAAATAAGTAAACCGGCTGCCAGCAAGCGCCGCATCGGCTTACGCGTCTGACCGCCTAAGCCTGTTGGTTTCTTGCAAGTTTGCCACCCCTTGGATAAAATGATCCGTCATGCACCGTTCTGCCAATCCAACCATAACTCTCGGCACACGCCGTTATTCATTTTAACGCGATAGAAGGAGGAATCGATGAGGGTGAAATACGGGTTGTTCTCGCTAGCCTGGGCACTCATCGCGCTCCTTATGAGCTTCTCCTCACCGCTGCACGCCGAACCCTATGAGTTGAGCAAGCACGACGTCATGGAACCAAAGAATATTTCCAGTGACTCCGTCTCCTTGTTCGGCGTCAAGTTGGGCGATTCGGAAGCGAAAGCGTTAGACCTGCTGGTGAACGAGAAAATATCCGGAATCAAAGCGGAGCAAGAAGCCAGCTTCATTTTCCTGATCGATCAACGAAAGCCCACAGGTCCAATGGCTGGCGTACGGGTGCAAGACGGGAAAGTGGACCTCATTTTCATCAATAACCGATTTTCTTACAAAACACGGGGCCTCTTCCGCAACGTCCTGAACTGCGAAAGCCCTGAAGAGATCAGGAAAATATTAGGCAAAGAAGAATACGGCGATGAGAACGTTATGGGTGCCGTCATGGCTTACGACAAGCAAGGCTTCCAGGTCAATTACCTCGGCAAGGATATCAACATCGAATTTTCTCTTCCTCACTAAAGACCATCCTAAAATTGGTCACCCTCGTCTGGGATTATCTCAACTAATAATTTGCACTCCTGTCCGGTGAGGCGGCTTCGAAGCGGCCTCACCGGATTCCTTCATGAAGAACCCCACTCGTCTCTTTTCATTCAGGATCGCACAAGACATAACAACGCCCCAAGCCATGGCCACACGTGCCATGACCTCGACCTTGAAAGAATGCTGCCTAGCCGGACAGGTTAGCAAAAGCGGGAGGCTATCGGACTTCTGTTGCTTTGAGTCCGTAATCGATCAGACTCTTGGCGGTATTCCAGCGGCGGTTGGAATTCAGGATGACGAGCAACAAATCACTGCCGTTTTGAGAAACCTTGGCAATAAGACAACGACCGGCCTTGGAGGTAAATCCGGTCTTCACCCCTTCCACACCGGGAATACGGCCGAGCAGCCGATTGGTATTGTGGAGCACATACGACTGGTGCCCGCTCACCGGGGTAATGATTTGTCGTTCCTCACGGACCAATCCGCGAAAGATGGGATTCTGCAAGGCAATTTCACTGAGCCTGGCCAGATCCTCCGCCGTGGAGTAATGCTCGGGCCCGTCAAAGCCACACCCGTTGCTGAAATGCGTATTGGTGAGACCCAGTGCAACAGCTTTGGCATTCATCAGCGCGACAAATTGAGCTTCGTCGCCCCCGACATGTTCAACCGCGGCAAGACAGGCATCATTGGCCGAAACAATGAGCATGGCCTTCAACAAATCTTCCAGTCTAAAGACCTCTCCCGCTCGCACACGTAAATGAGTCTTTGGCGCACGGGCCGCATTGGGACTAATGGTCGCCTGATCGTCGAGTTTTCCGTTTTCAAGTATGACCAGGGCCGACATGATCTTGGTGAGACTGGCCGGTGAGAGCCGACGGAGTGAATCGTGCTCGTAGAGGACCCGCCCAGACCGCAATTCCTTGAGAAGAATTCCGTGAGCCGGGGCAATTCTCCAAGGGAGATGATGCGTCACTGATGTCGTAGGACGAATCTGTGGCTTATGCTTGGCGATATATTCGGCTTGTGCGGGAGAAGACACTCCAGCCAATGTGGGACCGACGATCGATAGCACCATGGACGCCACACACACCATTCGATTCATATTGGATGGACTCCTTACTCCCCGGATCGCTAGTCTAGGCCTACTGGCTCGCCGCTTGATTAATTATAAGGTGTATGATTCTCGAACTTTTCGTCCCCGTACGCTGCTATCGATAACTTTATGAAAAAATCTGAGAACATCCGCAAGATCGATCCAGAATCCGCAATTGAGGCACCGGGCGTAGAGCCGTTTGTTCATAAGAGTGTAGTGGCGCTCAACCATCATGAAGCCTTTGCATTTGAGGCACTGCATCCCGTCCCCATCTTACTCACTATTGACGCAATCGATTCATAACGAGAGCCAAACAGCCGGCCAACAGTCCGCCGCCGAGAATCGTGGTCCCGAACGACACCAGTGCCGTGGCGCCGGCAACAGGCTGAGTCCCTTCCAGCAAATCCCGAATACCACCCTGCACCATAAGCACAGCGAGGGTCATGATCGCGCCCATCGCAAACCACCAGCTAAAAATTCTTAGGGGCATTGGTGCCACACAGACAGGAAATTGGCGTGTATCGCGTCCCTTGGCCACTCTAACCGAGGGTCCCCAACCTGTCAAGAAGTGGGGCATTCTCGGTGCCACCTCTGGCTACGGCGTGTTGGACGGAGCGGCAGGCGCGATGACTTTCAATCCGCGGTGGAGAAAAATCGACACGGAACCATCGCCATTATCCGCCGTCGCCAGTCCGGGCTCTTCGATCTGCTTGGTCGTCACCCAGAATAACGCCACTGCGAAGGGGCCCGCCTTCGTTCGATAATTTCTCGGCGGATAATAAAACGTCCCGTCACCCTTGCCAAAGATGATAGACAGATCATTCGACTGGAGATTCGCGATCGCCACATCCAACACACGGTCTCCATTAAAATCGCGCGTAACACCGGAAATGGGCCCTGCATCGGCGCCGGAATCCTGCCCCGGCTGAAAAGTGGCATTGCCATTTCCGAGAAAGGTCGTAAAACTGTCCCGCTCCCCATTGATCACAAGCAGATCGCGAAGGTGATCATTATTAAAGTCCGCAAAGCTCACACCCAGCGGCCGTTTCCCGGTCGGATAGTCTTTAGGATCGAGAAAAGTGCCATCTCCCTTTCCGAGCCAGATCGATACGGCGTTTGACATCGGACCTCCGTTTGTCACCACCATATCAACCTTACCGTCTGCATTAAGGTCGGCCAGCGCAACGGATGTCGGGGTATCGCCATACTGATATTGCGCGCCATGCGTAAACTCCGACGTTCCGGTCCCGAGAAAAACTTTAATTTTATCATTCCGCAAGGCCACGACCACATCCGGATTGCCATCCCCATTTAGATCGTCTGTTGCCAGCGCCACAGGCGTCCGATGCACGGGATAATGCGGACCCTCTTCAAATTTTCCGTTTCCACGACCGACTAACAAGGCGATTTCATCGCCGCCTGAGCAGGCCAACACAACATCTGAATGGTTATCACGGTTGAAATCAGCTAGTGCCAGCGCCCGTGGCTCCTGACACACTTTGACTTGAATTTGCTCTTGGAAACTTCCGTCGCCGTTACCCAGTAAGATCGACAGCGTGTTGCTGGAGATATTCGTCGTCACCAGATCGGTATTCGAATCGTGATTGAGATCCGCCGTAGTAATCGTCGTGGGATTTTTCCCAACTTTATAACTGGCATAGTAATAAAACAGATCAGGGGGGATGTACGGATCGGCCTTGGAACACGATAGACCGGCCATAGCCATAAAACAACATAATATGGCTATGGCCCGTGCATGACTTTCAGGAGACTGCATGATGTCGCCTTCGTTGATCGACGTTTCTTGTACTCGAAATGGGCCAATAGACCTATTGAAAGCGGCTTGGTTGGTCTATGTACGCCATGGGATTGGCTTACTGCGGAGTATACAGACCCCGTCTTTCTCCTGGCAATCGAGCGAATTGAGTCATCTAAAATCTTACCGAGCGACGGGTCGTTGCGTCATTTGTCAATCTTACCCGCCAGACCTGCATGGGGCAGGCTCCAAGGAGGGGGAGGATGGAGACAGACAGCATGGCGCGACGCTCGAAGGCCGAGTATCTGCGGGTGATGTGGCAGCGGTATCAATTAGCCTATCGGCGGACCCGGTCGGCCCTGGTGGACGAAGTGACCCAGGTGTGTGGCTATC
>DJMJ01000016.1 GCA_002435325.1 Nitrospira sp. UBA6493
ATTTTAGATGACTCAATTCGCCTCATAGACCGCCTTCTTCCAAGCCGCTATACTCTGCTCCGTTGATCCCTCTCCCTTCCTCATCGATCACCGAGGTGCCATGGCTGCCATACCTCACGACCCCGATCTTCCACGGACGCTGATTCTCGATGAACTATTCGACCTCTCGCTCTACCAAGCATTGCGGGATGTCACTCAGCCGGATGTCCACGAAACGCTGGATGAATTGATCAAGGTTGAAACGGCCCATCTCGCCTTCTGGAAGAAGTTCTTCAATCTTGGGCTCGACCGGCTCGACCTGGGCCGCCGCATCAAACTGCACGTCATGATGCTTATTTGCCGGATGTTCGGGTCAACCGCCGTGCACCTCGTGCTTGAAGCGATCGAGGTCCATGGCGTGCGAAAGTACCTCGCCATCTGGCGGGAGTATCAAGGCCATCCCCTGGCGGATGCCTTGCGCGGCATCCTGATGGATGAATTCAAACATGAGGATGTCCTCGTCACCGCGCTGACCCGGCGCAAAATCAACGCCGAAAAGATTCGCAATATTTTTCTGGGATTGAACGACGGACTAGTGGAGATCCTGGGCGCCGTCAGCGGTTTTTTCGGCGCATTCGGCAGCGCTACCATGGTTTTGATCGCCGCGTCGACGACGGCGGTCGCCGGCGCGCTATCGATGGGCGCCGGGGCATTCCTGGCTCTCAACTCTGAAAAGGAAGTGAAATCGACCGAACTGGATAGGAGAATCTTCCTGGGAGAACAGTCCGACGAGTCGCCGATGGAAGAGCAGCCCTTGGCCTCGGCTCTGGTCGTTGGATCGGCCTATCTTATGGGCGCTGTCGTGCCCGTTCTGCCCGTGCTTATCGGAGCGCAAGATGCCCTGTATTCCGTCCTTACGGCCGGACTGATGGTGGTACTGGTATCGACCATCTTATCCTTCTTGTCCGGCATGGATATCACCAGGCGCATCGCGCTCAATCTGGCGATCATTACCGTCGCCGTGAGCGTGAGCTACGGCATCGGCATCGCGGCCAAGCATCTCTGGGGCATTGCAGTCTAGCGGGCCTGGAACATCGGCAACTCCTGCGCCCCCTCCGCTTCCTGTTGAATCCGCAACCGTTCCAGCCGCGAAGCCTCCATCACATCGTGCAGCATCTCGTCGCTCAACTGGGTGAGCTGTGCGGCCGCATCCTTTGTTTCGGCATGTTCCACAGCGCGCGAGAGCACCTCGGCCTTGGTCGCGCCGGTCTTCTTTCCCATAAACGGCTTGGCGATCAAATAGGCCACGTCGCGCACGGGCATGAACCGGAGAAACCGGCGAAGCAATCGATAGGTCTGGAGCGGATAGTGCGTGAGCTTGTACAGGAATAACTTTTTGAGACCCTGCTGCCGCACATCGTTGATGACTTCACCGGGCAGGCAGGTTGGGTCGATCTCCGAACATTTGAAATACTTATACCAATCCGTCACATCGCTGACGAGTCCACGCTTCACATATTCCTGCCATAAAGGCGTGCCCCGATAGACACAGAGTCGGTTAAATCCAAAGGTATCGAGCGGCAGTTTCGAGGCGAAATCGAAGGTGGCCTGCATGTCCTCGACCGTTTCGTCTGGGTTCCCGACCGTGAAGAATCCATGCACAATTTCGATGCCGGCTTTTTTGGCATTCCTTACCGCCGTCGTCACCTCGGCCAACGTCTGCTCTTTCTTCAGACGGTCCAGAATCTTTTGACTGCCGCTTTCGATCCCGAACATGACCGTGCGGCAATGGGCCTTGGCCATGGCCGGGAACAAATGCTGGGCGACGGAATCGACCCGCCCCTCGATGCCCCATTGAATCTTGAGATTGGCGTCGGTCACTCCCGTGCAAATCGCTTCGATGCGCTTGGGCTGAAGCAGAAAGTGATCGTCGACAAAATAGACCGACCCATAACCATTGGCTTCGAGATATTTCAGCTCATCGACGACATGCTGTGCGCTCCGCGCCCGCCACTTGCCCTCGTTGAACACAGGAATGTCGCAGAATACGCAGGGCCAGGGGCATCCACGAGAGGTCTGCATCGTCGTGAAACGCTCCATCGACAATACCGCCGGCACATCGAGCGGCATCGATTCGACAAAGTCGAGCTTGAGGCTTTCGCGGTCAGGAAACGGCCATTGATCCAGATGACGCTCCATTGGGCGGCCTGGATTGTTGACGACCTGGCCATCCTTCATCCAGGTCACACCCGCAACTGCTTCGGGGGCTTGCAAATTGGCCAGCAGATCGAGCAGAAGCTGCTCGCCGTCGCCACGGCACACGAAATCAACCTCCCGGCATTGCAGCTTCACCAAACCAGCATTGAGGCTGGCAAACACGCCCCCGAAGGCCAGCTTGACAGTGGAATCCGCCGCACGAATCTGGCGCGCAAGAATCTTGGCATAAGGGTAACTCGTCGTGCTCAGAAAGCTCAGGCCCACAAGAGCAGGCTTTTGTCGCTTAATCGCCTCGACGATGACGTCGTTTGGCGTGTCCGGATTGGCCTGGTCAAACATCACGCACTCGTGGCCGGCCTGTTTCAGGACGGACGAGAGCGACATGATGCCGATGGGCGGGAAGCCCATGACGCGGATATTGCCGTTTTTCGCGCGGGTTTTTGCCGGATGGGCGTAGAACTGAGGATCGCGGACGTGGACCAAGAATACGAGCATAGGGAGCCTCTCACTGTGGTAGACAGCGACCGGGGCTCCACTACTTGCCACCGTGTCTCTCCGACGGAGAAGCCGATCCTATCTTTGATATGTATACTGATAGACTACCACGCCCGCAATGGCGTGGGAAGGGGATAAATGGAATGCGGGAGCGGGGGAGAGGGCCCCCGGGCTAACGCCCGAGAGCCGCCTTCACTGCGTTGCCGATTTCAGCCGGATTCTTCACCACTTTCACACCGGCCGTTTCGAGCGCCTTCATCTTTTCCGTCGCGGTACCCTTGCCGCCTGAAATAATCGCCCCGGCATGGCCCATACGGCGGCCTGGAGGAGCGGTGATGCCGGCGATAAAGCTGATTACCGGCTTCTTGATGTTCTGCTTGATAAACGCCGCGGCCTTTTCTTCCGCATCGCCGCCAATCTCGCCGATCATGACGATCGCGTGCGTTTCAGGGTCTTTCTCGAACAACGGCAGCACGTCCACAAAGCCGGTGCCATTGACCGGATCGCCGCCGATCCCAACACAGGTCGTTTCACCAAGCCCTAACGTCGAGAGCTGATGCACGGCTTCATACGTGAGGGTCCCGCTGCGGGACACCACGCCGACCACACCCTTCTTATGAATAAAGCCTGGCATGATGCCGATCTTCGCTTCATCGACCGTGATGACGCCGGGGCAATTCGGCCCAATCAAACGTACATCGCGGCCATAGAGGGCGCGCTTCACCTTGACCATGTCGTTCACGGGGATGCCTTCGGTGATGCAAATGATCAACTTCACACCGGAATCGGCGGCCTCCAGAATCGCATCGGCGCAAAACGGCGGCGGGACGAAAATCAGCGACGTGTCACAGCCCTTTTTCTTGACGGCATCGGCCACGGTATTGAAGACCGGAATGCCCTCGACTTCCTGCCCAGCCTTCCCCGGCGTCACCCCGGCGACTACTTTTGTGCCGTAAGCCTTGCACTGCGTCGCATGGAAGGAGCCTTCCTTCCCCGTGATCCCCTGCACCACCACTCGCGTATTTTTATTGACGAGAATGCTCACAGTACTACTCCTTTACGCCGCTTTCCCGGTCAGCTTCACAATCTTTTGCGCCGCTTCCCACAAATCATTGGCGACTTCCAGCTTCAATCCGGACTCGGCCAACAGCTTGCGGCCTTCTTCCGCATTGGTGCCCTGCAGCCGGACCACGAGCGGAACCGTAATTTTCACTTCTTTGGCTGCCTCAATCACCCCATGCGCAATACGTTCACAACGCACGATGCCGCCGAAGATATTGATGAAGATACCCTTGACGTTCGGATCTTTCAGCAGAATCCGGAATCCGGCCGCCACCGTGTCTTTGGTAGCGCCCCCGCCGACATCCAGAAAGTTCGCCGGTTCGCTTCCAGCCAGCTTGATCACGTCCATCGTTGCCATGGCCAAACCGGCGCCGTTCACCATGCAGCCGATGTTGCCGTCGAGCTTGACATAGTTCAAATTGCTGGCGGTCGCCTCGATTTCCAGTGGCTCTTCTTCATTGAGATCGCGCATCTGCTGGACATCAGGATGTTTGAACAGGCCGTTATCATCGAAGGACACTTTGCCGTCGAGCGCAACAAGTGTCTTTTCCTTGGTGATGATGAGCGGATTGATTTCAACCATCGCCGCGTGTTTGTCCATGAACAGTCGATAGAGATTGCCCAGCATCTGAATAAATGGATTCATCACCGCCGGTTCGATCGTATTGAGGCCGAGACCAAAGGCAATGTTGCGCCCATTGTAGCCCTGGAATCCCACGGCGGGGTCGATCAATTCCTTGATAATCTTCTCAGGCGTCTTTTCCGCCACTTCTTCGATTTCCATCCCGCCTTCGGTGCTGGCAATGAACACGGGCCACCCTGAATCGCGGTCTACCAGGATGCTCAGATACAGCTCCTTGCTGATATTTGCGCCCTCTTCAAGGAGGAGCCGATGCACTTGACGACCTTTCGGTCCGGTCTGGTGGGTCACCAGAGTTTTCCCGATCAACTCCTTGGCAAGCCCCGCCACAGCCGCCTTATCCTTGGTGATCTTGACCCCGCCTGCCTTGCCTCGGCCGCCCGCGTGGATCTGCGCTTTCACGACAAACACCGGCGTATTCAACTCATTGGCCCAAGCCGTCGCCGCATCCGGAGACGTTACTTCTTTTCCACGGGGAACCGGCACCCCGAATTGCGCAAATAATTGCTTCGCTTGAAACTCATGAACGTTCATGCTGCTCCCCTTGAGTTAGCTGACTTTCCTTGTATAGGCCGGCAGGATCATCGGAGAGGTGACACCGCTGACATTCCCGTGCTTTTTAGCGTCTGCCCGAAACCGCTGCAGATGCTGCACGGTCAGTTTTCCATGAGACATCGATGCCGCACGGGACGCCGCCGTCAAGCCTGAGCGCTTGCCGAACACCATCAAATCCAGCAACGAATTGCCCATCAGACGGTTCCGTCCGTGCAACCCGCCTGAGGCTTCACCCGCGACGAACAAGTTTTTCACGTTGGTTTCCGAATTCGTATCGATCTTCACTCCGCCGTTCTGGTAGTGCAGGGTCGGATAGATCAACACGGGATCTTTGCTGATATCGATGCCGAACCGCTCGAACTGCATCATCATGGCCGGGAAATGCTTTTCCACCGTCCCCGGTCCATGCTCCGCATCCAAGAGCGGCGTATCCAGCCAAACGCCAACACGTCCGGACATCGTCCGGATGCCACGCCCCTCTTCACACTCGCGGATGATCGAAGATGAGACCACGTCTCTGGTATCGAGTTCGTTCACGAACCGTTCACCCTTGGCATTCACCAAGTGACCGCCCTCTGAGCGAATCCCTTCCGTCACCAACTGGCCAACCAACTGCTCGGGATAGACCGCTCCCGACGGGTGATATTGGAAGGTATCGATGTGGGCCAGCTTGGCGCCCATGCGGTACGAGAGACAGAGACCATCTCCGGTTGCGCCGTAATGGTTGCTCGTCGGAAACCCTTGAATGTGCAGACGGCCAATTCCGCCTGTTGCGAGAATAACGGACTTGGCCGCCACGACGACAAAACGATGATTATCCAAATCCTTGAAAATGGCGCCGGTGCATTGGCCATGTTCGTCGCTGAGCAGCTCAACCGCCGCGCAAAATTCGAGCAGCTGAATTTTCTGATTCAGAACTTCGTCCTTGAGCACCCGCATCATCTCTAGCCCCGTATAGTCGGAGCAAGTCACGAGGCGCGGCTTGGAGCTTCCGCCTCCTTTTTTCACATGCAGATTGCCGTCTGCCTGCCGATCGAACAGCACGCCCAGCTCGATCAGCCACTTCGCGATCGACGGCCCTTCTTCAACCATGACCTTGAGCAGGTCATGATCATTGTGCATGTGGCCGCCCTTGAGCGTATCGATGAAGTGGGTGACCGGTGAATCTTCCGGCGCGACGGAGATCTGCATCCCGCCTTGCGCCATCACGCTGTTGGAGTCGCCCAATCGCAGCTTGGTCGCCAGCATCACCTTGGCCCCAGCATGATGCGCGTGCAACGCCGCTGCGCAGCCCGCGCCGCCGCCCCCGATCACGAGCACATCAGTCGTGTACTGCGGGGTCAAGTCCATCTCATCGGTAATCAGGCTGTCGCCTTCAAGCAAAGCCGCCAATTCCACGACCGTCTTTTCATCGGCATTGGGGCCGAATCGAATCGGGCGATAGGCGCTGGCGCGATAGTCGGGGTGATACTTGTGGATCAGCTGATCGCGATCAGCCGGAGAAAATTTCGGGATGGTTTGCTTCCGCCGAGCATCCCGAGTCTGATGAACGATTTGTTGCAGCGCGTGAATGTCCATGAATTTGCTTTCAGCTATCAGCGTTCGGCGTTCAGCAGCGGCATCTCTCAGAAGCTGAGAGCTGATGGCTGACTACGTCCCTGGCTATTTCACCGTCGCACAGTGGTCGGCCAATTCCTTCTCGCTCATGTTGAGGAGCTTCTTCCACTCGTCGTTATACCGGCCCTCTTGAATTTCCTTGATCCTCGCATCCAATCCCACCGGCTTCTCGGTAAAGCGAGCACCCTGCGCCCGGCTCACGTAAAGCGCCACCAGGTTCGGCGCAATATCTGCGATGCAGACCGGCGTGCACATGCCGCACATCACGCAATCCATGAACATCTCCGACACACTCTTGAAGTCGCCGAAGACCGCTTTCCACACCCCTTCGCGCACATCGATCTTCTGCGGACAAGCTTCGGTGCAGGCATTGCAATTCCGGCACAGCGGCGCTTCAGGGTAGAGATTGAAGAGATCCTGCTTGGGATCCTTGAGCGTTTGGAGATCGTATATCGCTTTTCGCGCAGGGAAAGGCGGCATGATGGTGAAGGACATCCCGTCCTCCACGGCCATTTGGCAAGCCAGACAGGTCCGCACCTTGGGATCGTCTTTCGTGCGATAGTACGTTGCGCAGGCGCCGCAGAACCCACCGAGGCAGCCAGCTCCACGCACCACTTCCTGCCCCGTATACCACAGGGCCTTGATGACAGTGATCCCTTCCGGCACATCATACTTCTTGCCGGATATTTCGATCGAGACCATCCGGGGCTGCATGACCTCGGGCTGATCGATCACATTGGTGTTGTCTTGGGCCATCTATTTCCCCTGGAAGACTAGAGGCACTAGGCTAGCGGCTAGGGGATCGAAGTTGACCTCCTCACCCCTAGCCGCTCACCCCGTAACCCTGTTATGCAATCGCGTCAATGATCGCGTTCAACGTGGCGCTCGGGCGCATGGCCTTCGACGACTTTACATCGTCGGGATGATAGTATCCGCCGGTATCGACCGGCTTGCCCTGAGCCGCGATCAATTCGCCGGCAATCTTGGCTTCGTTGTCCGTCATTTCCTTGGCCACCTTGGCGAAGCGCGCCGCCAGGTTCTTGTCCTGCGTCTGCTCGGCCAGCGCTTGCGCCCAGTACAGCGCCAGATAGAAATGGCTGCCGCGATTGTCGATCTCGCCCACTTTACGCGCTGGTGATTTATTGCTCTCCAGGAACTTGGCGTTGGCTTGATCAAGCGTATCCGCCAGCATCTTGGCGGCCGGATTGTTGGCGACTTTGGCCAAGTGTTCCAACGACGCGGCGAGTGCCAGGAATTCTCCCAGCGAATCCCACCGCAAATAACCCTCTTCCTGGAACTGCTGCACATGCTTCGGCGCGGACCCTCCCGCACCGGTCTCGAACAGACCACCACCATTGAGCAGCGGCACGATCGAGAGCATCTTGGCACTGGTCCCGATTTCGAGAATCGGGAACAGGTCCGTCAAGTAGTCGCGCAATACGTTCCCGGTCACAGAGATCGTATCCTTGCCTTCCTTGATCCGCTCCAGCGAGAGGCGCGTGGCATCCGCCGGGGTCATGATCCGGATGTCCAGGCCGGTCGTATCGTGATCCTTCAAATACTGATTCACCTTCGTGATCAGTTGCGCATCGTGCGCGCGATCCTTGTTCAGCCAGAAAATTGCCGGTGCGCCGGTCGCCCGCGCGCGAGTCACGGCTAGTTTCACCCAGTCGCGGATCGGGGCATCCTTCACCTGGCACATGCGCCAGATATCACCTTCTTCCACTTGATGCTCAAGGAGCGTCTTGCCTGACGCATCGACCACGCGAATCGTGCCGTTGCCCGGCGCCTTGAAGGTCTTGTCATGCGAACCATATTCTTCCGCTGCCTGCGCCATAAGACCGACATTGGGCACGCTGCCCATCGTCTTCGGATCGAGCGCACCGTGCTTCTTGCAGAAATCAATGACCTCTCGATAGACCGGCGCATAGCTGGCGTCGGGGATGACGCACTTGGTGTCCGCCAGCTTTCCATCCGGGCCCCACATCTTGCCGCTGTCGCGAATGACCGGAGGCATGGACGCATCGATGATGATGTCGCTCGGCACGTGCAGATTGGTGATACCCTTGTCGCTGTTCACCATCGCCATCGGAGGCCGCTTCTGGTAGACCGCCTGAACATCGGCTTCGATCGCCTTGCGCTGATCCTCCGGCAAGGCCTTGATCTTTGCGTAGAGATCGCCAATGCCGTTGTCCGGATCTACGCCCAGCTTCTTGAGCGTCTCGCCGTGCTTCTCGAATACATCTTTGTAATAGACCGTCACGGCATGACCGAAGATCTTGGGGTCCGAGACCTTCATCATGGTGGCCTTCATGTGAAGAGACCACAAGATGCCCTGCTTCTTGGCATCCTCGATCTGCTCCTCAAGGAACTTGCGCAAGGCCTTCACGCTCATGAACGTCGCATCGACGACTTCTCCAGCCTGCAAGGCCACTTTCGGCTTCAGCACGGTTGTCTTGCCGTCCTGGCCGACGAACTCAATTCGCGCATCGGTTGCCGCGGTCGTAGTCAGTGATTTTTCATTCGAGAAGAAGTCGCCGCCCTTCATGTGGCTGACATGCGACTTGGAATCCGGGCTCCAGGCGCCCATCTTGTGCGGATGCTTTCTCGTATGCGCCTTCACGGAGAGCGGCGCGCGGCGATCGGAGTTGCCTTCGCGCAACACCGGATTCACGGCGCTGCCCTTAACTTTGTCGTAGCGGGACTTGATGTCCTTCTCTTTGTCGTCCTTGGGATTTTCCGGGTACTCGGGCAGCTTGTAGCCCTGGCCCTGCAATTCCTTAATGGCCGCCTGCATCTGAGGCAGCGACGCGCTGATATTGGGCAGCTTGATGATATTGGCTTCCGGCTTCTTAGCCAGTTCACCCAACTCAGACAAGGCATCAGGCTGCTTCTGTTCAGGCGTCAAGTATTCCGGGAACACCGCGAGGATACGCCCGGCCAGCGAGATGTCCCGCAGCTCCACCGATACACCGGCCGCCTTGCTGAAGGCATTGATGATCGGCAAGAACGAATAGGTCGCAAACATCGGCGCTTCGTCCGTCTTCGTATAAATGATCTTGTCTGCTTTCGTCGTCATGGCTCTCCCTCTTTGGTCGTACGATTTAGTTCAACGCGTTCAACGCTGAACCAGCCTTGAACCACGCAATCTGCGGCTCGGTGATGCTGTGGTTCGCCTGGATGGTGAGCGCGGCGCCATCCGCCTTGTGTATGGTGACTTGCACCGGCTTGCCGGGAGCCAGGCTATTCAGCCCCGTCACGCTGATGCGGTCTTGCTGCTCGATCTTCTCATAATCCTTCGGGTCCGCAAAGGTTAACGCCAAGATCCCTTGTTTCTTCAGATTCGTTTCATGAATACGCGCGAAGCTTTTCACCAGCACGACCTTCACGTTCAGAAAACGCGGCGACATCGCGGCATGTTCGCGGCTGCTGCCCTCGCCGTAATTCTCGTCGCCCACGACGATCGATCCGATCCCCTTCGCCTTATAGGCGCGGGCGATCTGCGCAATAGTCAAGTTCGACTCGCCGGTGAGCACATTGGTGCCCTTGCCGGGCTCCGACGAAAACGCGTTGTTCGCACCCAAGAACATATTGTCGCTGATCTTATCGAGGTGGCCGCGGAATTTGAGCCAAGGACCGGCTGGAGAGATGTGGTCCGTGGTCGTCTTGCCCTTCGTCTTGATCAACAGCGGCAGCTTGTCGAAATCTTTCCCGTCCCACCGGGGGAAGGGCTGCAACAACTGCAACCGTTCGCTGGTCGGCGGAATATCGACCGTGAGGCCCTCGCCGTTTTCAGCCGGCGCCACGAACCCTTCTTCGCCCTTGGCAAAGCCCTTGGCGGGAAGCTCTTCGCCCTGCGGCGGCTCCAGCTTGAATTCCTTGCCATCCGCGCCCTTGAGGGTGCCGTTGACCGGATCGAACCCTAAGTCGCCAGACAAGGCATAGGCCGTCACCACTTCGGGGCTGGCCAGAAATGACAAGGTCTCATTGATGCCATCGTTGCGGCCCGGGAAATTGCGGTTGAATGAGCTGACGATGGAATCCGCCTTGCCCTTCACGCCGTCCGCGCGCTTCCACTGGCCGATGCAAGGGCCGCAGGAATTCGACAGTACCGTGCCGCCAAGCTGCTCGAACGTCTCCAGGAAGCCGTCGCGCTTCATCGTGTGATAGATCCGCTCGGAGCCCGGCGAGACCAGGAACGAGGCCTTCGCCTTCAAACCGGCCTTCATCCCCTGCTTGGCAATATGCGCCGACCGGCTGATGTCTTCATACGATGAATTCGTGCAACTGCCGATAAGCGCCGCCTTCACCTCAATGGGATAGCCCTTTTCCTTCGCTTCGGCAGCCATCTTGGAAATGGGCCGGGCGAGATCCGGCGTATGCGGGCCGACCACATGCGGCTCCAGCTTCGAGAGATCCACTTCGACGATCTGGTCGTAATACTTCTCCGGCGATTGATAGACTTCCGGATCGGCCATCAGCAAATCCTTGTTCGCGGTTGCCAGATTGGCGAGATCCGCGCGATCCGTAATGTTCAGATAGGCCACCATCTTCTGATCAAAGGGGAACACCGAAGTCGTGGCGCCCAGCTCTGCGCCCATGTTACAAATGGTGCCCTTGCCGGTCGCGCTGATGGTTTCGGCGCCGGGGCCGAAGTATTCGACGATCTTGTTGGTGCCACCCTTGACCGTCAGCAGGCCGCAGAGATAGAGAATCACGTCTTTGGGAGAAGCCCAGCCGTTCAACTTGCCGGTCAGACGGATGCCGATCAGCTTCGGATGGAGCACTTCCCACGGTAGGCCGGCCATGACTTCGCCGGCATCCGCGCCGCCGACACCGATGGCCAAACCGCCCAAGCCGCCGCCGTTGGGCGTATGCGAGTCGGTCCCGATGATCAAGCAGCCGGGGAACGCATAATTTTCCAGCACCACTTGATGGATGATGCCGGCGCCCGGCTTCCAAAATCCGATGCCGTACTTCTTCGCGGCCGAGGCCAGAAAGTTATAGACTTCCTTATTCTCGTCCAGCGCGCGCACCAAGTCTTTCTGAGAACCCATCTCGGCACGAATCAAGTGATCGCAGTGGATCGTGCTGGGCACGGCCGCTTTCTTTTTATTGGCCTGCATGAACTGCAACACGGCCATCTGAGCCGTGGCATCCTGCATCGCCACACGGTCTGGGCGCAGAGCCAGCATTGCCTTGCCGCGCTCCCAGTTCTGGGTGTCGAAATTGTCCGTATGCGAAACCAGAATCTTCTCCGCCAGCGTCAAGGCGCGGCCGAACTTCTTCCGCGCCTTGGCAAATACATCGGGCATCTTCACATAAAGATTCTTGGCAAGATCCATCGACATCTCTCTTCTCCAAATTCTGACTGAAGATTACAGACAGTGAGCTATGGGGCTGACTATTCCACCAAGACCGACCATCTTTCTCCTCCCGCCTATATGAGTGGGGGCACTTCCCGCGACTATTTCAGCGGCGGGACCTCCCGCCGTTTAGGGGCTGCGTAATTCACCAAATAGTCAAACAACCGGATTAGGCGGCTTTCCTGGCGCTTCTGATCCACCCAGTGTCCGATCAAACCAATCGTCCGGGACAGGATGAAGAAGCCGTTCAAGCTATCGACTGGGAATCCGATATCGACGAGCACGGCGGCCATCGTTCCATCCACGTTGAGGATCAGGTTATCTTTCTTCGCCGCTGTGACCTGCTCCACCTGCAGCGCAAAATCGAGGCACGGTGTCTTGATCGGCAGGCTCTTCACATAACCGACGAGTTCTTTCACACGCTTGTCCGGATTCCGCAAGCTCTTCACGCGATGGCCGATGCCGGGAACCGGGCCATGGTTTTTTTTCATATAGACCAGGAATTCGTCCACCGACATCTTGTTATCGACCGCATACTTGAAGAACCGGCCGGCGTCGGTGACCGCACCGCCGAAACGCGGGCCGATCATGATCATGCCGGCGGCCACGGATTGCGAGAGGCCGATGCCAGCACAGGCCGCGAGAATTGTCGCGTAAGCGCCGCTCACACAGGGGCCATGATCGGCAGAGAGCATCATGATGCGCTTGATGATTTCCGCTTCCTGCTTCGAGATCAGGCGCTTGTCCCACAAGAGACCGATGACGTGGGGAATTTCGTAACCCTTATTGATCAGTTCGGACGCGGGATAGCCGTCGTAGCAAGGCTCGTCGCCGCGGTCATCGCTGATCGTGGTGCGGATCAGCGGAGCCACCATCACTTCATCGGCCTTCATGGCTTCCTCGACGGTCTTCGGCAGCTTCGGCAAGGACGCCGGCTCGACCGGAGCCTTTACCTGCCCGGACTTGAGCCACTCTTCATACGTGTCCTTGATAGCGGGACCGAGCGCGCCGAACGTGGGCGGAACCAATGCGCCAGCCTTCTTCAAGGCATCGGACTTGGACCGGGCGGATCCTTCGCCCTTCATACCTTCCTTGGCCCCCGCATGACCAAACTTCATACCCTTCGGCAGGCTCTCCTGACAGAAGCCGGAAACGACCGCGATCAATTTCACCCGGCGCTTCTTGGCGCCGTACCATTCGGCTGCGCGCTCTTCAAGATCGCCGCCCATTTCGCCGACGATAACCACCGCCTTCGTCTGCGGATCGTTCTCGAACATTTCAAGATAGCTGACATAATCGGTGCCGGGATAGGCGTCGCCGCCGATACCGATGGCCGTCGTGATGCCGTCCGCGAACTGCGAACAGATCCAGATAATTTCGTTGGACAGACCGCCGGACTTGGTGATGACGCCAAACGACCCTTCGCGGTAGAGCTTCGAGAGCACGAGATTGTCGAACGCGCCGCCGATCACACCCAGGCGGCAAGCGCCCGCCGAGATGATGCCGATGGATGACGGGCCGTTGAACACCTTGCCCAACTTGCGCGCATGGGCGCCGAGCAGCTTGGCATCCTTTTCCGGCACGCCTTCGGTGATCATCGACACGACCTTGATGTGCGCATCGTCAAGCGCTTCCATGCCGCCCTTCATGGCGCGATCGGCGCCGATGTATACGAGGCTCGTGTTGATGGACGGATGATTCTTCGTGGCTTCGGCAATGGTCTTATAGACTGGAATGGCGATGAGGCCGCTGCCGTATGGGATTTCGTTGGTCTTACCGGCATCGGGCGGATAGACGAACGCCTCGACATTCAGCGGACGCTTGATCAAATAACAAAATTCGGCCATGCGGCGGGCGGCGTTGACACCGGCTTGACCACCCTGAATCACCACGCGGGTGTCTTTGTTTGCCAGAATACTCATCGGGATCTCCTCTTCAATACTATGACAAGTGACTGGTGACGAGCGACGAGATCGCCCCTCTGGTCACGCGTGACGCGTCACTATTTCTGCAGCGCTTTATCGACAATGTCGGTCAGCGGTGTGTTGCGGTCGAAGACATTGATATCGAAGCCTTCGTCCTTGAGCGCGCGCATGGCATCGAGCCCTTCCTTTTCACGCGGACCGCCGCGGCGCACCCAGATCTTCACATTGTTCATCTTGCCATCGGCCTTCGCCTTGCGGAAGCCGTTGATGATGCCGCCGAAGGTCTTTTTCACGTCGGTAAAATTCGCAATGGCCCCGCCCACGATGATGTTCTTGATGCCGGGCAGCGAGCAGACTTTTTCCGTGAGCACTTCCACGGCCCAATCGGGCGGATCGCCGGAATATTCGGCATAGTTCGCCAGCTTGCCGCCGCGCGCCACGACCGCGTCGGAATAATACACGCTGGCGCCGCCGCCAGCCGGCAACATGGCGGTATCGCCGCCGGGGATTTCGATGAACTTGACCGACCCCTTGATCTTGGAATCGACGGCCATCACTTCCATTTCGTTCTTGGAATAGGCCCGGCCGAACTCCGCGGCAAAGGCAAAATTCCAATCCGGATGGCGGAACTTCGCATCGCCGTCAAGCAGCGTGACCGCATCGAGGGCCACCAGTTCCCCATCGCTCTCACGAACGACGACTGGATTCACTTCCAGGTACTGGGCATCTTCGTTGTCGAAGCAGGCAAACATCTTCCCGGCAAAGTCCGCCATCTTCTTGGCCAACGGACCGGCAAATCCTGCTTCTTTCGAGAGTTTTTCAAGAGACTCCGCCGAGGGAGACTGTCCGACTTCAAGACAGAGGCGCTTGACACGCTCCCAATTGGATTCGACTTCGATACCGCCGCAGTTGGCGATGAGGATTTCGCTGCCTTCACGGGTCGACTTCACCGCACAATAATATTCTTCTTTGTGCGGGATCATTTCCGACACGATCACCTGTGTGACCGTGATGCTCCCCACCTGCCGGCCGATCATTTCCTTCGTCGCCGCTTCGGCGGCCTTGAAATCCAGATCGACCTTGACGAGCCCAAGCTTAAAACGAGATCCAAGCGCCTCGTGCGCCTTGGCGACCAGCTTGGATTTCTTGAGCCATTCATTGGCTTGCCCCAGCTTGGTCAATTCATCAACGGACGTCACCACCACATAATTGGGGACATTGATCCCCCACTTCTTCATCAACCCCATCCCGGGGCCTTCAAGCACCTTAGCCATGACATCACTCCTTCAACGTAGCGAACACCAGCGATAAGAGAGCAGGATTGTAACGAAATCAGTCAGATGACACAATACACCAGAGGAACTAACCATCAGAGGATCAAAAGACCTAGCGGCGAAATCTTTGGAGAGGTCAATATCTATAACTAGCTAAAACTTCAGGGAAAGGTGACAAATTCATTCTCCAGATTGGCTGCGCGGCCAAATCATCGGCTGTAATAATTGAACCTTCAAACGACCGAAGGGCATCAGCCATATTTTTTTGACGACTGATTCGCATAGCGTTGATAACGAATGCCACGCCGTGCGCCTTTCATCTGCGACTTAATCTTCAGCCGCCTTGCCGCCACAGCATCACCTTGCGCCGTAAAGGTGTCATGGTCTCCCTTTTGCCGGTCAAAAAATCCGATATACCCGCCAGGGTGCACCCCGAACGACCGCAACGTCTTCCCTTTATAGGCGCGCCCGAGAAAATCGTTCCGGCCGCCTTTTTCCTCGCCCCCCGTGAAGTATAAGGGCAGCACAAAATTCGAGACCTTCACGCCATCGATGTCATAGCTTTCGGCCTGCACTGCATCGCACATCTCGTACCAGTGAAAGACCGTCCGCTTGCCATCTTCTGGGTGCGGCCCCTGCACCAGCAGATTGACTTCAGAGTCACCAATCAGCTCCAGCGCCTCATGCGATAACGTCACAGTCCAGTCTTCTTTCATCTGTTTCGCCAATTCGGTAAAGACAAAGCCATAGGGAACTCCGGCATTCGTCATGTCGTGATACCCGAGCGCATCCTCCACATCCACCGAATCCCACAGGTATAAGACGGCATCACCGCACATGTCGGCGAGATTCTGCTTCGAGGGCTTCTTCCCACTCCGCCCCTCCAGCCGCAACTCCCCGCCAATGTGCCAGTAGGGCTCGAAGTCTTCCCTGATCTGGCGGTTGATCGCCCGAATGGCACCTTGCAATTCCTCATCGGAAACCTTGCCGTTCGTGTGATTGATGATCGAGATGATCATAACCTGCCCTCCTCTTTCCCTATATCCACCTCGCTAACCTCAACGCTTATTTGTCTGACATTTCCCACAATAAAACGAACTGCGCTCGCTTTGTACGCGTCGAATCATGCTTCCGCAGTGGTTCGGACAAGACAGGCCTTCTTTCCGATAGACAAGATGGTGCTGTTTGTACTGTCCATGTGTTCCGTCCGGCGCAAAGAAATCTTTCACGCTGGATCCTCCGCACTCGATGGCATGCTCGAGTACTGATTGCATAACTTGATGAAGGCGTGTTGCGGCAGCATCTGTCAGACGGCTGGCCATCGCATTCGGATGGAGCTTGGCACGAAACAGGATCTCGTTGGCGTAGATATTTCCAATGCCGGCGATAGTCTGCTGATGCATCAACAGCGCCTTCAATCGCCGCCGCTTGGACCGGAGCAGTTCACAAAAGTCTTCGCATTTTACTTGAAGGGGATCGCATCCAAACCGCCGCGCACGATAGCGGTCAAGCCCTTCACGATCCAGCAGAGAAAGCCGCCCAAACCGGCGGGGGTTCCAATAGCGCAATGAGGCGGCCGTCGCTCCCTCGCATTCCAATGTGACATGCACATGTTGCGGAAATCGAATCTGGACCGAAGGAAACACAAGCAACCCGGTCATTCCAAGTTCCGCCACCAGATAGCGAGAGCCGCCCGGCTTCCGGCATTCCAGCACCACACTCTTCCCATAGCGCACGACGCCAGACACGACACTGCCCGAATACCATTCAAGAGAGTCTGCCCCCTCACGAATGATATCCATCCGACCCACCGCGATTGTGGCGATCCGCCCCCCGGCAAGCCGTGCACGGATTTGACGCACCGCCACTTCTGCTTCAGGCAATTCAGGCATCCGACTCCTAACATGTTTGCGAAGAAAGCACGGTCATGAAGGGTGATTACGCCATGAGAGGCAGACAAAACGCAATGCGGGAAATCCTCGTCTTACTAGGCCACGCGCGGTTTATGAGCGGCCCTGGCATCCCGGCTAATCCGGTGGGCGCGAAGCTTGAGAACTTTCTCTATCGTTTCTTGCAATTTGGGAAGCGGTGTCGCCCCAGGCCGTTTTGCCTGAACGAATTCCACCGCGTCTTCATACGACATGCCTCGGCTGCAACAAAAGTACGCGATGACTACCGAGGCCGATCGTCCCATTCCCGCTCGGCAGCAGACCATCGTGCGCCTTCCAGGAGAACGGCTTTCCAGCCAGGCGACGGCTTGATCGAGGCGCACCGGATCAACGGCGGAAAATTCCTTGAATGGAATATGTTGATATTCAAGCCAGGCCGGCGGCTCAACCTGATATTCTTCCGCCACCAATAACAGCGCGCCGATGGCTGCCATCGGCTGTCGCGCATCATCGATATTTCCCAGTAAGAGCGTATCGGTAATCAAACGCATCGTGCTTTCAGTATAATCACTTCCTTCGATGCGTCAAGGGGCTTGACGCTGCCATGCTCTTGGTTGCAGGAATAAAGAAGCGGCCGCTATACTATCAAGGAATACAACGAAGTTGGAGAACCGCTTATGCCCGGACTGGCTCCTGAAGAAGTTGAACGTCGCCTGACCTCCGTTCACTGCGCCATCTGCAAAGGCGACCGATTTGGGATCGACAGAAGATTTATGCAGCCGGATGGCGAATGGCGAGCCGTCTGCATGAAATGCCGCTACAGCTTCCCCGTCTATACCGATATGGAGTTTTATCAGCGCACTCAGCCGGATATTCCTTACCGGCTCAAAGAAATCTCCTGTACTGACTGCACCCACCGCGGCGTCAAACTGGATTTTCGCGCAACGATGTCGGTTCGTGAGTCCATCTACTTCGTGACTTGTCTGGGCTGCAAACGGCAATTCCCCGAACGCTCCTCCATGGAGGCGTTTGAATAACTCCCCCCTTACCCAGCCAGTGTGGTGTATACTGTGTCTATGAACGACAAGATTAAACAGCCAGATCACGAACCAACGCCCAAGGTCCGTAAAGAGATCCCGCTGATCTCTGTCCCGAACGACCGCGACATGATCGCCGCAGAAATGGCGGAACTGTTCGACGAAGACCGGGTAAACCACCAGCACGGCAGCTCAGAACCGGAAGCGGACTGAAACCGCCTGAAACCCACACATGATACCGCGCTCGAAGCGCGCATCCGTTCCGCCGACCTTCCCTCTCCCGCCTCAGACCGGCCGCACTATCCGCACCGTCGTATCCCGCTCGATTCGGCCCACGGCTGACACTTTCCCCCCTCGTTCCTTCCGCACAACCCGCTCGATCTGCACGATAGCCCCGCGGTGCCATGCATCAACCGCGGCGTTCTGCGGCGATGCCAGCCGGTCTTGCCGGCCGATCTCCGATCGCCCTAACTCGTTGCAGAGCCACGCTCGCTTCTCGCCTTTCATTTCACGCAATTCACTGACCACCCGATACACATCTGGCCTGCACTCGACGATGGTCCGTCCATCTTTTCTGAGCAGGAGATAGGAAAACTTCAATGAATCTTTGATGAACCCCACCTCTTCGTCGATCTCTTGAATTCCAGGCGGCGGCTCCCACGGCCGTTCTTCGTGGCACCAATCAAACGGGTTCACCAGCGCAGGGCACCTGTGTTCGTGAAGGCAGGGGCTGTAGACCGTGCAGCCCTTGTCCTGAACCAGTCGATCACGGACGTGATGCAACGCCCTCGATGTTTCCCGCAAAGCCGGCTCAACAATGACCACTGTGCCAGTCGGCGCGAGCCTCGCCAGAAGCTGCGCAACCAACTTTCCCTTTGCCTCCACCGGATCGGCAGTTCGAGAGAACAGTTCGTTCAAACAATTCGCCATGATGATTACATTATAAGGGGCGTGCTGTTCGATCTGTTGGAACCACGCCCCGCCCAGAGAACGCTCCAGATTTCCCTCGTAGGTGGTGAGTTGGCCATCGGCCACTCCCGATTCTCGGCCATAGGCATCCCATAGATGCCTGGCTTGTTTGAGCGCCTCCCCCGATGCATCGACCGCGATAACAGCGAGATCCTTCTCACGATCCGGGCGATACTGATGCAGCCAGTCGCGCACGGCCAATGCGCCGGTGCCTGGTCCCGCCCCCACATCCAGCACACGGATCTGAGCACCCTGCCCTTGCTCCGTCCAGTCCTGCGCTATCTCATCGAGCAAGACTTGAATCTTAGAGAGATTTACCGGGAGGAAGTACCTGAGATAGGCTGCGGCATAGGCCGGATTATCCAGGTAGCCAGCCGAGAGAGAAGCTCGATTTTTCGTGAAGAGTTGCGAGAGATCGGCCACGGCCTGAGCGGGGCGATCCCGCCCTCCTCGCACCATGCCATTGGCAACCTGTGCGATAGCATTGAGTGCCAGGACTGAGAGCCGTGTAGGCCCCTTGCCGTTGAAGGTCATCATAGCCTAATGTAGACAGAAATTAGAGAGGAGGGCAACCATGAATGATCCCGTTCTTCAAGCATATAAACAGGTGGAGGCGGCCATAGATTGCTTCAACCAAGTACTCCACGAACATGTGCTCTACCTTCAAAACAGTGAACCGCCTGGCTCCGACAAAGTCATCCGGATGACGAATGGCTCAAAAGCTATGCGGGACAGTGCGGGAATTTACCTCTCCTATGCGAAGTATGTCGCCTATGGCATGCCTGCCAGTGAGGATATGATCGAGGACGAATTGCAAGGATAGCGGTCAGCGACCAGCATTCAGCATTGAACGCTGACTGCTGATAGCTCATTGGAAAATAAAAGAGCCCGCCAGGGTCCAACCCTGGCGGGCTCTTCATTTTTCAGGTCAAAGCTCGTTAGATGCTGCGCATGAAATGCGCGACATCATCCTGATTAACCGTGCCGCCCATCACCTGAGACATGGCAACATTGGTCGATTTCTTTCCGGTCAGGCCGGACTCGACTTCGTCCACGATCAACTCCACCGGCATCGACTGCCCCCCATAGACGCGCGGACCGCCGATGATCTTCGCCTTAGAGTATCCGTAAATCGCGGTGGCCACTTCCTTTGCCAGCCACCCGACGATGTTGAATTCCGGCACAACAATCAATTTCGCATTTTTGCACAGTTCTCGCAGTTCCTTCGTCGGGAACGGGCGCAAGGAACGGACCTTGATCAAACCGATCTTGATACCCTTTTCAGCGCAAATACGAACCGCTTCACGAGACTGGGCACATGCGCTCCCAGAGGCAATAATGACAGCCTCGGCGCCGTCCACATTTTCAGCCGTGAGCAGCCCCCCCATATACTGGTTGATGTACTTCCGCGACCGTTCCACCGCCGCCCAAACTTCTTGCTGCCACACGGCGTGGATGTTGTAGGCCATGAAGTTTGACTTTTGCACCGGAGCGTCGCGCGACAGACGCGCAGGAGGATTCTCCGCATCCAGCACCGGCACCGCGCCATGGTACGCTTCACGCGGAGGCAGCTTAATCCCGCGCTCCTGCATGCGAACATAGCCGCGTGCATGTGTCACAAAGAACCCGTCGCAACACACGCCGACAGGAAGCGTGACGTCGTTCTTTTCGCTGATAATGAACCCGGCCATTGTGAAGTCGAACATGTCCTGCTGATTCTCGGCATGAAACACGATCATGCCGCAATTGAGCAAGTATGCGACTTCGATGTTATCAGGCTGAATCGCCAAAGGCGCATTCACCACACGACAGGTAAACATTGCCACAGCTGGCAACCGATGCCCTGGCCATGAAGCAATTCCTTCAAGGCCGCGCAACGTACCAGGACCGGCCGTCGCCGTATAGCAGCGAACGCCTGAGCGCGAACCGCCGGCAATGGCGGCCATAACGCCGACTTCTTCTTCGCCGCGATAGTATTCTTTCACGTACCCTTCGCCATACAACACACCGACAAGCTGCATCGTTTCGCTCTGTGGCGTGATGGGGTAGGCAATCGCAAGATCCACGTTCGAGCGGCGGATAGCCTCCTTGGCGGCTTCGCTACCCGTAATAAATTCCTTCGTGCGCGGGGCTTCATGAAACATATACTCAGGCGTAACCACCCGCTGTTTCTTTGCCTCAGCGTGCGGATCCTTCTTGGCTTCCGCTTTTGGAGCCGCGACACTCGTAGCTGGACTGTTTTTCACTTCGGCTTCGCTCATAGTTATACCTCTTGGCTATATCGCCGTGACCGACCCCTTACCCCTCGCGCTTCATCTGCTCAGCCGAATGGCCAAACGCCGATGCAGCCCCTCCGGTTGCGACAACCGGAGCAAAGGTCATGGGGTTGGTATGCGTCTTCCCACCGTGGACTTTGGACTGCGTTCCGGTAAACCGAACATTCTCGCCGTTCTCCGGCAATTTGATCCCCATTTCTTCACGGACCTTTTTGAAGATCTGCGCCGTCTTTTTGAGCTTGAGCACATCGGAATCGCGAATCGTCAACATGGCATCTTCGTGGCCCTGCTCGGCACAGATGGCCATAGTGCAGCAATTTGTACCCGCACGGATCATCTTGAGCGTCAGATTCGCATAGTGACAATGCACGCCGATGAAAATACAGGCTTCAATCTTGTTTCCCCAAATTGTGAGATTCGGGTGGTTTGGATTAATGACCTCTTCCGGATCGATTTTTGGATACTTGGGACGATAGTCCGGCATGGGAATAATCATCACATCCGGGATTTGTGCGGCAATTTCCAGCGTGGCCTTCGCCTTTTCAATGGCGTGTTCATTCCACGCCCACAACACCATCGGACCAGGGAAAATGGTGGCATTAGGGCTCGTCAGCATCTTCCGAGCCATCTCTTCGATGACCTTATCCTCATTGGGCTCAAGCAGTCCGTAAAACAGACCTTCGCCTGGGTCTGGCAGCGACACGCCGAGCTGTGCGGCGGATGGAGGGTGAAACCCAGCCGGCCCAGGAACGATAATTCTCTCTCTCGTATCTTGCGTTGTTGCCACACCCATTCCCCTTTCTTGCGGAATGGTCAGACGCTCGGGCTGACCAAAACTGCCGTCGTGCTCTTGTCGCCATACGTAATATTGTCGGTGATAGCGGCCAAGGGCAATTGATCGATCATGATCATCTTAATGGCGTTATTCTTAGCCATGTTGTCACAGACCCATACACACTGCGCACAACCCTTACACCGGTCCACGGCCACGTACGCAGATCCGTACTTAAATCCCTTGTCCTTCCCCATTTCCTCACTGTACTGAATGGTGTTGGCTTCAGGGCAGTACTGCGTGCAGAGCTTGCAGCTCTTGGCAGCACAAATCTCAACATTGATATCGGCGACGAGGTACATGGAAAGCCTCTTTCAGTTTAGAAATGAGAACCCTACACCGCGGCAGCTGCCGGCGCCTCAACCTTTTTCACAGATGGGGCAGCCCAGCCATGGTCGACAGCATAGTTCCACCCTGCTCGAATGACCGCCACGTTCTTATCAATCAGCTCTTGCTTCTTCTTGAATTTCCTCTCAACGACACTGTCCAAGGCCGCAGTGCCCCCTGACACGACGAATCCTTTGCCAAGGAAGCGATCTTTGACCGCCTGATCGAGTGCGGCCATCGTGGTAAGACCGGTAATGGCTCCGATACAGCCCATCAATGCCATATTCGTCGCCAAATCCATTCCTGCCACCTCAAGCGACAGCTTCGTGGCCGGGAAGTAGTACAGTTTCGCCCGTCGTTCTTCAAGTTCCCGCGCCTGATCCTTATGCAGATTCATCGGTCCATCGTTATTGATCAACGCGATACCGTCTTCCTTTAGCCCGAAGTAGAACGGCATCGTATAGGACTTGCCGTGGGTGATGACCTGCGGGTGGAAGATGATGATGATGTGCGGGAATGTAATTTCCCCGATTTCGTAAATCGGCTCGTCCGACACACGGACATAGCTCTCGACCGGTGCCATCCGCTTTTCCGACCCATAAAACGGAACGATGGTGCTTTCGCCGCCGGCATTAATGACGGCGGTACTCAGGATATGCGACCCTGTCACCACACCCTGTCCTCCGACGCCTGCCATCCGAATGTTGAAACGCTTTGCCATGGGCAATCCTCCTTAACCGCAGTCAGGCTTACGCCTTGTTGGGAATGGCGCCAGCGGGAGCGGCCGGCTTCGGAAGAAATTCCTTATAGCCATAACGCTCAGCCAAATACTGCTTCGCCTCTTCGCTGACATACTCCGTGAACTGGTATCGATCGTTTTCAACGTTCTTGGCGTCTTCCATGACCTTGTCGGTCGGAATCGCATATTCAATGTTACAGGACGTGTAGGCCTGAATGTAGGTTGAGCCCACTTCGCGAGCAATCAGGACGGCTTTCTTGATGACGCTCTCAACACGGCGGGGATTATTCGGAACGACGGTGGCGACATATGCGCATCCAGCCACCTTCGCCATCTGTAGCATATCCATCTTCTCGAACTTTTTGCCCAAGGGCGCCATCTTCAACACCGCACCACGGCTCGTCATGCCGCTTTCCTGACCACCGGTGTTCCCATAGACTTCGTTGTCCAACATAATTGTGGTGAACCGTTCCTTGCGGAACCATGAGTGCAGCACTTGCTGGAATCCGATATCGGCGGTGCCGCCATCGCCGGCCATGACGACCACATCTTTTGGCTTATCGCCGAACCGGAGGCGGAGCCCGCGCGACAACCCGCTCGCCACACCATTCTGATCACCGTAGTTACCGTACACGAAGGGAATCGCCGCCTGCGAGATCGCCAAGCGGCCACAACCAGCAGTGCCCACCATGATCGTATCTTCAGGATTCGGGACGGCAATCATTGCGAGGCGGATGAACAGGGTCATCGCACAACCGGCGCACATGGGATGCTCTTCCAAAATTTCCTTAAAGCTCCCCATCTGCGACACAGACACTTTCTTCCCGAAGGGGCCATGTTCGACCATGTCCCGATATTCTTTCGGCATAAACCGTTCAAAGCCGTTGGAAAACTTTACATAATCGAGACTCATTGCGGCACCTCCCTTATGTCTCTACAACGGAGACCCGTTGCATATGAATACATCTTGATTTCGATGACCGTGTAGTGCGCGCAGGACGTGAGGATAGACCACGTACGCATTCCTGCTCATCTGATCACTTGACCGCGGCCATCCTAGCAAAGGCGAAAAAAGACTGTCAAATGTATTATCTGACCCTACACGCCTCAGCCTGCAACTTGAGAATTGTAGAACTTCTTGATTATCAACGCAACTTTTCAGAAGACCCACCCTCTCCGAAAGAAGGCCTAGAAGAGCCTATGGGCCATAGGCCATTCGCCCTAACTTATATAAAACACGCGAATTCATGCCTGTGCGATACCTTACGCTATGGATTTCGGCTCTTCATACCTACAGGTTGCCATTGCCGATCACACGCAATCCGTTTAGACTGGGCGCATGGCTATTCGTGTGTTAATCCCCGGCGAAGACGATGCGGGAGCCTATGTCGGCGGCGTTCATAAACGTCCTCCGATCCCTGATCTCTCACTCAAAGCCGAGTGCCCCAAATTCATGGCGCATGGTCCCTGTGGTGGCGTGCGAAAAGGCGGGCTCTGCGAGGTCTACCCTGAAATGAAATGCCCCTGGGTCTCGATGTTTATTGAATTGGAAAAAATCGGTCAGACCGATTGGATGAAACAAGTCTAGCGAAGACGTGAGGCATGCAACGTGAGAAGGAACACGACAAAAAAGAAACCGGGCACCACGAAACTAGGGTACAACGAACGGCATGCCAAGAGCGGCATTACCTCGCCATTGCCTGCAATTGAAACATTTCCCAATCAGTACAAGGGCTATGAAATCACCATCGAGATTCCCGAGTACACCGCGATTTGCCCTAAAACCAATCTGCCCGATTTCGGCATCATCACCGTGCACTACAGGCCTGATAAAGCCTGCCTTGAGCTCAAATCACTCAAGATGTACATCCACGCCTATCGCAACCTCGGCATCTTCTACGAGAATGCCGTGAACCGTATGCTGCACGACATCGTGACTTCCTGTCGGCCGGTCTGGGCCAAAGTCACCGGCACCTTTGCCGCACGGGGCGGACTGCGCAGCCTGATTGAAGCTCGATATCCGCAGTCCTGACCATCACCTGATATCGCCTCGTCTGCCGCTCCCCTTGTATTTGATGGATGTCCGCGATACCTTCGCCTCATCCAGTACCGGTTCGCAAAACGATGGCTACCTACGCAATTGGCGACATTCAAGGCTGCGCCCAATCCTTCGAACGATTACTCGAACAGATCCGGTTCGACCCGGCCTCCGATCGTCTCTGGTGCGCGGGCGATCTGGTCAATCGAGGCCCTGACTCCCTACGCGTTCTTCGCTGCCTTAAACATCTGGGCTCATCCGCGCAAGTGGTTTTAGGAAATCATGATCTGTTCTTGCTCGCCGTGGCGGAGGGCATCGTTCCCCCGCGGCAGAAAGATACGATCCATGATGTACTGGATGCCGACGATCGGAAGGAATTGATGGACTGGCTGCGCCGGCAGCCGCTGCACTACCGTGAAGGCGCCTACTTCATGGTGCATGCCGGACTCTTGCCGCAATGGTCGATCGATGAAGCAGTTCAGCTGGCTCGTGAAGTCGAAGTCGTCCTGGCCGGACCTGCTCATCGGACATTTCTCAAAGCACTCTTTCATGGCACCGCGGCTCACTGGGGCCCGTGGCTGGAGGGAGATGAGCGTCTCGTCGCCATTACCCGCGCCCTCACCCGCCTTCGCACCTGTACCCAGACAGGAGCCCTGTCTGGGTTTTCCGGGCACCCTGAGGAAGCCCCCCCGGGACATCTCCCCTGGTTTCGCATCCCCCACCGACGCAGCACGGACCATACCGTCCTCTTCGGCCATTGGGCAGCGCTTGGTCTGCACATTGAAGAGAATCTACTCGGACTCGATAGCGGCTGCGCCTGGGGCCGGCAATTGACGGCGATCCGGCTGGAAGATCGTGTCGTCTATCAAGTCGAGTGCGCGGATCGGCTTCACCGTGACTGATCCGCACCAGGCAGATCCCCCGTGGCCACGTTACTCTGATCGCCCCTTTCCCTCATGCCGGTTTGTGCCAGGAAAGAACCGGCACCCGCGACACAACCTTTACGGCCATGCCTACAGGCAAGAAGCGCCCACGCCAATCCTGCTCAATCCGGAACAATGGGGCCGGTCCGCCAACTACCTGTACGGAATCGACCTCTACAACTATTCGTACTGGTGGGAATGCCATGAGGTCTTCGAAGGACTCTGGAATGCAGCCGGACGCCACAGCGAGCAGGGAAACTTCTTCCAAGCCATCATTCAACTCGCCGCAGCCAATCTGAAACTGTTCATGGAGAACCCTCAGGCGGCGCACAATCTACTACAGCGAGGCATGATTCGCCTTCGGAGAGTACCGGAATCCTATATGGGAGTGGATGTCGCCGGCCTGACCGGAGAACTCCATAAATGCGTGGCTGGGTCAACTCGCTATGCGCCGCGTATTCGCCTGCATGGGCTGAACTAGGAAGGATCAGTGATAGGATTCGGAATCGCTGGGGAACGTGCCTCGCTCCACGTCTTCCTTAAACTGTCGAAGCGCCTGAAGCGCGTCGGCTTTCAGGTGCGCATAGGGCCTGACAAATTTCGGCACGAAGTCGTCAAACATTCCGAGTAAATCGTAGACGACCAGCACTTGTCCATCGCAATGAGGACCGGCCCCGATGCCGATGGTTGGAATCGAAACCGCCGCCGTGATCGCCTTAGCCAGCGAGACGGGAACAGCTTCCAGCACAATGGCGAACGCGCCCGCCGCCTCCAGCGCTTTGGCATCCGCCAGGAGAGCCTTCGCGCGATCCTTTGCCTTGCCCTGCACTTTATAGCCGCCATATTGATTCACCGACTGCGGCGTCATCCCGAGATGGCCCATGACAGGAATGCCGACCGCCGTCATCGCCGCTACCCGGTCGGCCATCGGCCGCCCCCCTTCGAGCTTTACCGCATGGGCGCCGGCTTGAATCAAGCGCCCGGCGTTCCGCAACGCCTCTTCCTGGCTGGCTTGGTAGGACATGAAGGGCATATCCCCAATCACCAGCGCCTGCGTGGCGGCACCGGCTACCAGCTTGGTGTGATACAGCATGTCATCCATAGTGACAGACAGGGTGTTGGCCTGGCCTTGCACGACCACACCCAGTGAATCGCCCACTAGAATAGCATTGATCCCGGCCTGCTCAAGGATGCGGGTGAACAGCGCGTCATAGGCCGTCACGACCACCAGCCGTTTCCGCTGACGCTTGTGCTGTTGGAATTCAGGAATGGTCATCAGCCGAGCTGTGCCTGAGTAATGATGTCCGCCAGTCGATGGGTGGCCTTGATCGCCATGATATGAACGCCGTCGCAATACGGCCGCACGGCATTGATCGTCCTCACCGCGATCTCCACGCCGACATCCTCGGATTTTGGTCCGGCGGCCTTCAGTTCATCAATCATCTGCTGGGGGACCGACACGCCGGGAATATTAGCGTTCATGAACTCCGCCATCTTGTGGTTGCGCAGCACGAGAATCCCGGCCAGCACTTTAACCTTGTACGGCCGCACCGCCGTCATGAAGCTCGCAAACTGGTCGGGGTTATAGATCGCCTGAGTTTGAAAGAACTGGGCCCCCGCTTTGACTTTGACCTCGAACTTGGCCAGCATCGGCCCGAGCGGGTCGGCCTCGGGCGTCACCGCCGCTCCGATCGTAAAATCGGTTGATCCATCTAACTTGTTGCCCGCCATGTCCCGGCCATTATTCAGCCCCTGTACCAGTTGCATCACTTGGACGGAATCCAGATCGTAGACCGGCTTAGCCTCTTTGTGGTCCCCCACGGTCGGATAGTCGCCGGTCAGGCAGAGAATGTTGCGGATACCCAGCATATGGGCGCCCATGAGATCCGACTGCATGGCGATCCGATTCCGGTCCCGGCAGGTCAGCTGCATCACCGGATCGTGTCCCATCTCATACAGCAGGCGACAGACCGGCAGCGACCCGGCACGAACCACGGCCGCCGTGTTGTCGGTCACATTCACGCCATGGACACGCCCCACGAGCTGCTTGGCGTTGTCCAATACTCCGGAGATATTCGTTCCCTTCGGCGGGTTGTACTCGACCGTGACAGCAAACTGTCCTGAATCCAGCACCTCTTTCAGCCGTCGCGGTTCCTTACCCATTCAACAGCCCTCTCCTTTGCCGCTTTTCTTTTCTCTCTTCACCAATCGGGCATGGCACGTCGTGGGTTCTCCTCCGCGCATGCACCGAGCACCGTCCTTGATCGAGACTATGATCATTCCCGTGTGCGCGGGGTGCGAGCAAAGAATCCGCGACGCGCCATGCCCGCGTCACTTCATGCCCGCCATTCTCTTCGCCGACTCCACGGT
This sequence comes from Nitrospira sp. UBA6493, assembly GCA_002435325.1. Classification (GTDB taxonomy): domain Bacteria; phylum Nitrospirota; class Nitrospiria; order Nitrospirales; family Nitrospiraceae; genus Nitrospira_D. Next base: position 28,531 of record DJMJ01000016.1, read on the forward strand.
ATTGTCCAACAACATGGCAATCGTCATCGGGCCGACGCCACCAGGAACGGGACTGATCCATCCGGCCTTCTGGCTCACGGCCTCGAAATCGACATCGCCACACAGCTTCCCGTCGGTCCATCGATTGGTGCCTACATCGATCACGACGGCTCCTTCTTTCACCATGTCCGCCGTCACAAACTTGGCCTTCCCAATCGCAACCAGCAGCAGATCCGCCTCACGGCAGACGGAGGCGATATCCTTGGTCTTGGAATGGCAAATGGTCACCGTCGCGTTGCGCTGCAACAACATGAGCGCCAGCGGCTTGCCCACAATATTGCTGCGGCCTAACACGACCGCCCGCTTCCCTTCAATAGCGATTCCGGTGGATTCCAACATCTTGATCACACCCTTCGGAGTGCAGGCTTCGAAGACCGGATTCCCCTCGACCAGCCGGCCGAAATTATAGGGATGGAACCCATCGGCATCCTTGTCCGGCGACACGGCCTCAAGCACAACCCGACTCTCGATGTGCTTGGGAAGCGGAAGCTGAACCAAGATTCCGTGAATCTTGGGATCCGCGTTCATCTTCTCAATCAAAGACAACAACTCTGCTTGTGTTGTGCTGGCAGGTAACTTGTGGTCATCGATATAGATGCCGGCAGCGTCGCAGGCTTTTTGTTTGCTCTTCACATACTGATGTGAGGCGGGATCGTCGCCGACAAGAATCGTCGCCAAACCCGGCTTCATCCCTGTTTTTGCCAATACGGCGGCTGACTCCACCGCAAGGCGGTCACGAACTTGCTGTGCCAAGGCCTTCCCGTCAATGAGTCGTGCTCCCACAATTTCCCTCCCTGAATTCAAGCGGTTGGCTAGAAAACCGTTGGCACCTTAGCAGGGCATTTTTATGCAAGTCAACGTTCTGATTCGCGCTGTACGGGGAACGGGGGAAAGAGCACGAACGCGCCCTGTTCCTTGACAGGCTCTTCCGCCGTTCGCTACGATGCAATCCAATCCTCTTACATGATGATCCAACCTTGAACAGCCGTCCAACCGGGTACAGTCGATCGAACAGCCTCCTTGCGGCCACCGTGATCGCAAGCGGCTTGTTCATGTGGCCAGCCGCCTCGCATGCCGCCCAGGTGACCGGCTTGGAGTCGCCCAACAGCTTTGTCGGCGATCCGCAGGGCAAAGAGTTTTTCATCTCCAATATCAATGGCGAACCGGAGGCCCGTGACAACAACGGGTTTATTACGAAAGTCGACGCCGAAGGCAAAGTGCTGAACCTCAAGTTCATTCAGGGCGGAATTTCGGACATGATGCTGCATGCTCCCAAAGGCATGGCGCTCGTCGCAAACATCCTCTATATCGCCGATCTCGATCAACTCAAGGGATTTGACAAAGCCACAGGGAAATCCCTGGTCACAATTTCCTTTCCGCCTCAACCGACAAAGATGCCCGTTTCGCTGACCGATGTCACAGCCGGACCAAACGGCATCCTGTATGCCTCCGATCAATCCAGCAATACAATTTACCGGATCGATTCGACTGCCAACCACAAAGTGAGCCTGCTGATACATGACGAGCGCCTGGCCGGACCGGCGGGCATCGCGGTCCATCCGCGAACCGGCCATATCATTGCCGTCAGTTGGGAGAAGGGCAAGATTCTGGAGATCACCCCAGACGGACAGCTGACCGAACTTGTCTCGAACGGCTTCTTTACCAGCCGTTTCCAGAATCTGAGCGGCGTGGACTTCGATCGCTGGGGCAACATGTATGTGTCGGATTTCACCAAAGGGAAAATCTGGCGGATGACCCGCGACAACCATTTTCAAGTCATCGCGGAATATCTCCCCGCCCCCGCGGACATCAGCATTGATCGCGCCAACAATCTCATTCTCGTCCCCTACCATTATGCCCATACCGCCGAGATCAACGGCTTGGAAGCGCCCTCGGAGGGCAAGAGCCGCGATACCCGTCGGACCCTCGCCGATTATGGATTCGGCGCGGCGGGGCCGCCCACGACTGCAGCGGAAGGATCGCCCAAGAAATGAGCCAGTGTCTCTATTGCAAGCAACGCAAAGGCAAGCGCCCCTGCCCAGCCCTGGGCGGGCTCATCTGTAATTCCTGTTGCGGCGAACATCGCCTCGTGCGCGTCAACTGCCCCGCCGACTGCGTCTACCTCGACAGCGGCAGCGACTATCAGCAGAAGCGCCTGGGCGAACAGTTCATGCCTGTGCGGCGGGATTTTTACCGGGAACTCAGTGAATTCGGGGGAGAGCAGGCCGTGGCGCTCTTCAACCTGGTCGAAGTGATTACCTTCAGCTTCTTCCAGGGGCGGCGGGACGGACAGGACGCCGAAGTGATCGCGGCCATCCAAGGTCTTCGCCGCACACTTAGCCCTTTGCATGTGCCGTCGGCGCCCATGCCGGTCTTCGCGGAGCACTTAATCAAGGAATACGAGACGTTCAAAAAGCAGAACCCGAAACAGATCGCCGACTCCTCCAACGCGCCGGAGATCCTCGACCGCGCCGTCAAATTCGTGTCGGATTTTTCAGGGAAGGATTTTCAGTCCCGGCGATTCGTCAGCGGGCTGATCGGCTATGTCAGCACCTATCATCCCCAGATCGCGGATCACTTGAAGAAAAAACATGAACCGGGGCACATCGTGCTCCCCGGCCAATCGTTCATGCCTCCGCCCGCTGCTCAGCCCCATGAGCATGGGCCGGAATGCCAGCACCATCACCACTGATCCAGCCGTGCGCCCTTACAAGCGGAGTCTCGTGGTGTGCTTGCGCGAGCAAGGATTCAATGTACCGCGCCAGCTGGAAGTCCGCTCCATTTGACAGCCCCACAATCTGTACCCCGATCTCCCCCTGGCGCTCCCAGCGGATCACCGCCTGATCGATGTCGATCGGTTCCTTCCCCCCCGGCACCCATATCCGCACCATCACAAACGCCCCTGGGACAAACTCACGATCCGACTGAATACGACACCCGTTCAGCGATACATCATAAATGCGGCATCGGCTCATAGTCGTAGCCGTGACAATACAGCCTTCGCATTCCCTCTGTACGCGCCGATACATCCGACGCGTCATCCCCTCTTGCATAGGACCGGCCCCCTTCATCAATAGCCAGATGACAACAAAACAAGAATACGTTGCGGGACAGGCCAATAAACATCCCGCAAAAGATCCCCCTCGAAGGTAGGGAGGGCAGACCAGCACCCTTCCCTTGCACTTTATCCTGGCCGAATAGGGGCACGCCGCTATGACCGCACAAGAAAGAGCAGGAGATTCGATCATAGGGAGTGGAATAGATGGGGGGGGGGGGCGAACTGCGCTCCTCCCATCGATTTATGAGAGGAGCGCATAGCCTGGCTTATCGAAACTGCTACTCGATGATGGTCACCGTCATGTCAATCCGGTCGTTCGGCAGGTCGCGATCGTTTCTGGGTAAATTGACAATCTTGTCAGCTACCCCGATGCCTTTGGTGACTTCACCGAAAGCGGTGTACTTCCGGTCAAGAAACCGTGAATCCTCGACGACGATGAAGAATTGGGAACCCGCCGAGTCAGGGTCGGATGCCCGGGCCATGGACACAATCCCTCGCTTGTGCGGAGTGTCGCTGAACTCCTGCTTCACGTGGATAGGATTTCCTTTTTCGTCCTTTGGTCCGCCCTGGCCATACAATTCCTTCTTCAATGAATCCTTCGTATTGGGATCTCCCCCCTGGATCATGAATCCGGGAATCACCCGGTGAAAAATCGTTCCGTTATAGAATCCGTCTTTGGCCAGCTTAATAAAATTCTCGACATGTTTCGGAGCTATGTCGGGATAAAATTTCACCTCGATATCCCCAAACTTTGTCTTGATAATTGCGCGCGGCCCTTGAGATGCCTCGGCCTTCGCAGTGGGCGCTTTATCCGCAGCCGCCACAAGACCGCTCATCGCAAAGAATGGCAGGCAACCAGCCAATACAAGACATCCTAGTAATCCGATAGATCGTCGCTGCATTATCTTCCTCCTTCTCTATTCCATAATGCGTCAACTATAGCGTCCAGCCGAGCGCGCTTCAAGGCGCCAGCCGTTCCAAAGCCTGTTGTGCCGCCATTTGCTCGGCCTCTTTTTTACTGAGCCCCTGCCCTAGCCCGGCAACAGATCCATTGACCCACACTTCAACGTCAAACGACTTCTGATGATCCGGCCCGGTCTCTCGAACGATGTCATATTGAGGCAACTGATCATACCGCTGCTGACACCATTCCTGAAGCCGAGTCTTATAATCTTCGCCACCCGGGGTGCCCTGCTGCGCCTCGGCCTGAGCGAGTTCCTGCGCCAGCACCCCTTCCGTAAAATTCCGGCTCGCCTCCAACCCGCCGTCCAAATAGACAGCCGCAATCACCGCCTCCAGCGCATCCGCCAAGAGGGAATTCTTTTCCCGTCCCTGCGACTGTTCTTCTCCTCGCCCAAGTCGCAAGAAAGTACCGAGCTTCACCCGGCGCGCAGCCTGTGCCAATGATGCCTCACTGACCAGCATTGCCTTCAGCTTCGAGAGTGAGCCTTCGCTGAGGTGAGGATACCGACGCGCCAGATGGTCGCTGACAATCAAGGACAATACCGCATCGCCAAGAAACTCCAGCCGCTCGTTATGCGGGCGCACGCCCCCCTTCCGCTCGTTCACATACGACTTGTGGGTGAGCGCCTCCTCCAGCACCGAGGGGTTGTTGAACTGATACGGGAACGGATGTGAAGAAGAGTCGGCTGGCAAAGCCGGTGTCATAATTCCGCGCTACGCTTCCGAACGCTTGAAGATCAGGCAGGCGTTGACGCCCCCGAACCCGAAAGAATTGGAGAGCGCGACCGTGATGGGCACCGCCCGAGCCTTGTTGGGAATATAGTCCAGATCGCAGGCCGGATCAGAATTGTCGAGATTGATCGTCGGCGGCAATATCCCGTGATGAAGCGCAAGAATGCTAAACACCGCCTCAATACCGCCGGCGGCACCAAGCAAATGCCCCGTCATCGACTTGGTCGAACTCACGGGAATCTTATAGGCCTGCTCGCCGAACACCTGTTTGATCGCCCGTGTCTCGATGGCATCCGCCATGGTGGACGTCCCATGGGCATTGATATAACCCACCTGATCCTTCGCGATCCCGGCATCTTTCAATGCCAGCTCCATGCAGCGAACGGCACCCTCACCTTCTTCAGGCGGAGCCGTGATGTGATAGGCGTCGCTATTCATGCCATAGCCGATAAGCTCGGCATAAATCCGTACCCCCCGGCGGCGCGCATGCTCGAGTTCTTCCAGCACGACAACGCCGGCGCCTTCACCGAGCACGAATCCATCCCGATCCTTATCGAATGGACGACTGGCTTTTGTGGGCTCATCGTTTCGGAACGACAGGGCCTTGGCCGCCGCAAATCCCGCCACGCCCAGCGGTGTGATCGCCGCTTCGGCGCCGCCCGCCACCATCACATCGGCATCACCCCGCTGGATCAGCCGAAATGCATCGCCGATGCAGTGATTGCCGGTCGCGCAAGCCGTGACGGCGCACGAATTCGGTCCTTTGGCGCCGATGCGAATCGCCACCTGGCCGGAGGCCAGATTGATGATCGTCATCGGAATAAAGAAAGGCGACACACGCCCCGGCCCTTTTTCCTTCAGGACATCGTGATAATGCTCAATCGAGCCAAGGCCGCCGATGCCCGATCCGATGTACACGCCCACCTTGGTCGCTTCTTCCGGAGCCACTTTCAGCGCCGCATCCTCCACCGCCAACTGGGCAGCGCCCACGGCATAGTGGATGAACGTGTCCATCTTCTTGATTTCTTTTTTCTCGATGAACCGGCCAGGATCGAAATCACGCACCTCACCCGCAATCTGGGCGTCATAACCGGCAGGATCAAACTTGGTAATCCGCCCGATCCCGGATTGACCGGCACAGAGCGCTGCCCAGGTTTTCTCCACACCGGTGCCCAGAGGAGTGACCAGTCCAAGACCGGTCACGACAATGCGACGTGTCGTGCGATCAGCCATAGGGGATCCGCCTGCTTAAGACTTCTCTTTAATGTAGTCCAACGCCTTCCCAACCGTGAGGATCTTTTCCGCATCCTCGTCGGGAATCTCGATCTCGAATTCTTCCTCGAGCGCCATCACCAGCTCAACGGTATCGAGCGAATCTGCGCCAAGATCTTCGACGAACGATGCTTCGGGGGTTACTTCATCTTCTTCAACACCGAGCTGCTCGGCAATGATCTTCTTCACGCGTTCTTCAACAGTTGCCATCGATCTGCCTACCTCCTTCCCCAATGTGACTGAACCTGCACTACAGCATGGGGATATGCCGCAGCCCAACCTCATTCAAGCCCGATTGCCATCTATACCATTAACATGCCGCCATTCACATGCAAAACATGGCCGGTAATATATGCCGCCTCTTCAGACACCAGGAAACGCACCGCCGCTGCAATATCCGCCGGCGTCCCGAGCCGTCCCAACGGAATCTGCTTCTGCAAAGTTTCTTTCACATCCGCCGGCAACCCGTGCGTCATCGCGGTATCGATAAACCCTGGCGCGACCGCGTTCACCGTGACATTGCGGCTGGCATATTCCCGGCCGACGGTTTTCGTAAACCCAATCACTGCCGCCTTCGACGCCGAGTAATTTGCCTGTCCGGCATTACCCATCACGCCCACGATCGACGCAATATTGACGATGCGACCATACCGCTGCTTAGTCATCGGCTGCAAGACCGCCTTCGTACAATTGAATGTCCCGTTCAAATTCACCTGCATCACCAGGTTCCAATCCTCTTCCTTCATCCGCAACAGCAGCCCATCGCGCGTAATCCCGGCATTATTGACCAGGATATCGATCTTACCCCAGGCCTTCATCACCTGCTCAACCATCGCCTTGGTATCGTTGGCATCCGCCACGTTCACCTTGACGTTGAGCACTTTGCGGCCTAGTGCCTCAATCGCCTTCACGGTATCCTGAGACCGGTCGGGGTCGAGATCCGCCACCACAATATCCGCGCCCGCTTGAGCCAACACTTCCGCAATCGCCCGTCCGATCCCCTGCGCGGCCCCGGTCACTATCGCCACTCGTCTTTGCAATGACATGCCGACTTCCTTGTTAAACGTGAAACTTCAGCCTGAATGCGCCGCGCCCAACGCCTGCAGCGTGGCGTCCAGTGACCTTGGATCATTGACGTTCAATAGCTTGGCCTCTGGCACGATCCGTTTGATCAAGCCTGTCAGTACCGTGCCAGGCCCGACTTCGACAAACGTCGTGACGCCCATCTTCGCCATCGCAAGGACCGAATCCTCCCAGAGGACTGACGAGGGCAATTGGCGGACCAACGAGGGTTGAATCTCTGCGGCCAGGCTGATCGGTTTTGCTTCGGCATTGTTGATGAGCGGCATCTTGAGATCGGCCCATTGCACGGCGGCAAGATCTTTCGAAAGACGATCCGCCGCCTTCTGCATCAGCGGCGTGTGCACGGGAACACTCACCGGCAAGGGAATCGCCTTCTTGCAGCCCTTCCCCTTCGCCAATTCGATCGCCCGCTCGACAGCCGCTTTTTCTCCGGCAATCACCACCTGTCCGGGCGAGTTGAAATTAGCGGCAGCCACCACGCCAACCGAGGAGGCTTCTCGACACACGTCGCGGACCACCTCCGGCGTCAATCCAAGCAACGCCGCCACTTGTCCGGTTCCCGGCGCCACCGCCTCAGACATATAGCGACCGCGCTTCTGCACCAACCCCACCGCATCGCGAAATGACACCCCCCCGGCTGCCACCAGCGCTGAATACTCTCCCAGGCTATGACCGGCTACGGCAACAGGCTTAAGGCCCGCCGAATCCAAGGTTCTCAAGGCCGCGATGCTGCTGACCAGCAAAGCCGGCTGGGTATTCTCGGTGAGATTCAACCGCTCCGCCGGCCCGTCAAAACAGAGCGCGGCGCTATCGTAGCCCAGGATGGCAGAGGCTTCGTCGTACACCTGTTTCAGGTTCGGATGGGCTTCGTAGAGCGTTTTCCCCATCCCGACCGACTGCGAACCTTGCCCTGGAAATACTAATCCGATTCCTGCATTCATAGCGCGCTAGATATCTTAGAAATGGTGTGGAATGTCAACGGGAAAAGTTCCTGAATCCAAGTCGCGGCCCCTACCACCTGATCAAGGCTGATGCCCAAGTTAATCCCGCACCGAAGGCTCCCAGCATGACCAATGAACCGTCTTTCACCCGTCCGGCACGGACCGCTTCATCGAGTGCGATGGGAATCGATGCTGCGGATGTATTCCCGTATCGATCGACGTTCAGCATGATCTTTTCTTTGGGCAAACCCAGCCGCTCGGATACCGCGCTCAAAATACGCATGTTGGCTTGATGGGGAACGTACAAATCCAGCGCCTCGACGGTAAGCTGGTTGGCCGCCAAGGTCTCACGGGCAATTTCCTCCAGCGACCGGACCGCGACTTTGAACGTCTCATTCCCCTTCATCTTAATGTACTGTTGGCGTTCGGCAACCACTTTCTCCGATGGAGGCTGCCGCGATCCCCCAGCAGGCACTGCGATTAAGTCACAAAGCGCCCCGTCCGAACGCAGATGCGTGGAGAGAATGCCGCGCTCGCCAACGCTCGCGCTGACGACCGCCGCACCGGCGCCATCCCCGAACAACACACAGGTATTGCGATCCGTCCAATCAGTAATTGCCGACATCACTTCAGACCCGATGACCAGCACATGCCTCATGCCAGTGCGAACATAGGCATCGGCCACAGATAGCGCATACACAAACCCGCAACAAGCCGCACCGACATCGCAGGCGGCCGCTTTGGTCGCCCCTAATTGATACTGGACAAGACAGGCCGTGGAAGGAAGCGGATAGTCCCCCGTGCACGTCGCCACAAGGATCAGGTCAAGATCTGTCGGCGCAATGCTGGCCGCAGCCAGCGCGCGCTTGCCGGCTTGTACCGCCAAATCCGAACAGGCTTCGCCGGTTGCCGCAATGTGGCGCTCGCGAATTCCCGTCCGTTCACGGATCCACTCGTCGGATGTCGCAACCATGCCTTCAAGATCCACATTCGTCATCACCCGAACGGGCGCATAGGAACCAGTCCCGGTAATGCGCGCCTTCATGACGGCAAATCCATAGGCGGCTTACTGGTGAGACTGTCCTCAATATCCCGTTGTATCAGCTCATGCACGCGTCCTTCGGCCATGCCTTTAGCCCGACGAATCGCGTTCTTGATCGCTTTCGCCGACGATCGACCATGACAGATGATCGTGATGCCATTGACCCCGAGCAACGGTGCGCCCCCGAACTCGGCATAATCGATTCGACGTTTCAGCTTGAGTAGCGGCGACGCAATCAACGGATAAGCCAACCGCCCAAACCAGGAACTGGAAATTTCCTTCAGCAGCAGCTTTTTGATCGTATCGGCCACGCCCTCTGAGATTTTCAATGCAACATTACCGATGAACCCGTCGCACACCACGACATCCGCCGTACCACTATAGACATCGCGCCCTTCGACGTTCCCAATAAAGTTCAACGAGCTGGCCTTCAAGAGCTTGAACGCTTCCTTGGTGACTTCGTTGCCTTTGCTATCTTCTTCGCCAATACTCAACAGGCCAACACGCGGACTAGCCTTCCGAAAGAGATGCTTGCCGTAGTCGTTCCCCATCAGGGCAAACTGTTCCAGATGCTTGGCCGCACAATCGACGTTTGCCCCCACATCCAGCATGATGGCTTCCCCGGTGAGCGTCGGCAGACTGGTCGCGATTGCCGGGCGTTCGACGCCCTTGATCAGGCCCAGCACAAAGAAAGCCGATACCATGCTCGCTCCGGTATTGCCAGGGCTTACCACGGCGCTGGCTTCTCCGCTTTTTACCAGTTCGGTCGCAATCCAGATCGACGAATCCCGTTTCTTCCTGGCCACTGCTGCGGGCGACTCATGCATTTCGACGACTTGAGGCGCATGTCGAATCGTCAGGCGAGAGTCGGCCAAACCCAGGCGGGCGCATTCCTGCGTGAGCATCGCCTCATCGCCAACCAGAATGACTTCAACGTCGAGTTCTTTGGCGGCCTGGAGGGCGCCTTCGATACAGGGTGCTGGACCGTGGTCCCCCCCCATCGCATCAAGCGCGATCTTCATACGGGATGATGTGCTCAAGATTGGAATAGTTGGCTGAATACGCGTCGCACCGGTAATCGTCTCCGATAGGCCGCGAGCTTAGCGCAGAAGCACGAAATGCACAACCGAAGCGGCGCAGGAGATGACCGGACCGGAGTCCCGCAAGCTCCCGCGCCCTTCCGCTTACGACTCTTCGACCTGAATGACCGACTTTCCCTTGTAGGTCCCGCAATTCAAGCAGGTATAGTGCGGCAGCTTGAGCTCGTGACATTGCGGACACACTGACATGCCTGGCGGCGTCATGCGCAGCTTCTGAGTGCGGCGCTTGTCTCGTCTGGCACGTGAATGCTTATGTTTCGGATTAGGCATGGCAACTCCTTCCCACGTTCAACACCGCCGTAAGCCTGTGGCTCCGGCCTCAATTCAGTTCAGTCTTTAAGCCTCGCAGCACATGAAACGGACTCCGCTCCGGCTCCACCGGACACTGGCAGGGCTCTTCGTTCAAATCTTTTCCGCAATGGGCACAGAGCCCCGCGCAATCTTCCTTGCACAGCGGGTGCATCGGCGCTGAGAGAATGACTTGTTCACGGAGCATCGGGGCCAAATCGAGACGATCGCCTTGATAGTGATAAATCTCGTCGCCGGTCTCGTCAGTCTCGAGCTGGACCGGCTCAGCCTGTTTCCGCCGCGCATCCACACGCTTCGCCGCAAGCGCCCCCGCTTTGGGCTTTGCATTGGGCTCTGGTTCGAACACCACACGCAACGAGAAGGCCATCGGCTCTTCAAAATCCTTCAGGCACCGCACACACTCACGCACAGCCGTGCCCTCAATTACTCCGGTCACACAGATGGTCTGCTCTACCTTTGTGAGGTCCAAGCCAACGGCCAGCGCCCCGCTCAGATTCGTATCCTCACGAGTCAAGCCGATCTCATCCCCGGTGATGTCACCCGTCAGCGACAGACCTTCCGGCGTAATATCCGCAAGATTTGGAGTGAGCAGATCCATGATGATCACCGGCAAGACGCCGCCCTCCAACGTTTCCATGCCGCTGGGCGCCGTCACAACCGTTATCGCTCCTCAGCAAAACTGATAATCGCAATATGCCGAGCCCGCTTGATCGCGATAGTCAATTCACGCTGATGGCCCATACAGTTTCCGGAAATCCGTCGCGGGACAATGCGCCCCCGTTCTGTCAGGAAATTCCGCAACAACCCGGCATCCTTAAAATCGATCGGCGCTTTGTCCAGACAAAACCGGCAGGGCCTCCGACGCTGGAACAACCGCCCGCCGCCACCACCGTTATCGCGACGATCACCGCCACCCATACTCCCACTTCGTTCCATCACTGCCTCCTCATTCGGCCCGATTATGCCTGTTCGTCAAACTCATAGCTGGGATCATCGTGGATCGGCGGTTCCCCGCCGGCGGCGCCGCCACCGTCCTGCCGCTTGGGCATGAAAGTCACGCTCTGCGCCACCACCTCATGCTTGCTGCGCTTTTGGCCGTCTTCTGTTTCCCAGCGGCGCTGCTGCAAGCGGCCCTCGACGATCGCCCCATTGCCTTTGCTTAAATATTGCCCGCAGTGTTCCGCTTGTTTGCCAAACACCACGATATCGACAAAACATACTTCCTCTTTGAGTTCCTCACCCTGCTTGAACCGGCGGCTCATCGCCAAACCAAAGCTCGCAACCGGCGTCCCGTTCGGCGTGTACCGCAACTCGGGATTCCGGGTGAGGTTTCCCATAAGAATGACTTTATTAAATCCTGCCACCGTCAGACTCCTGAGCCGTCGGCTCCAATGGACGCCTCTCCACCAATTCTTTTTCGTGATGGATCGTCAGGAACTTGATAATGTTGTCTTCCAACCGATAGGCCCGCTCTAACTCGCTCACCGTATTGTTCGGCGCTTTGAAGTAGAAGTAGGCGTAGGTGCCCTTCCGCTCATGCCGGACTTCGTAGGCAAGTTTCTTCTTGCCCCAGTTTTCGAACTTGATGAATTCCGCGCCGGTCTTATCCGCCACGCCCTTCATCTTTTCGATAAGTGACTTGGTTTCCTCGTCGGTGAGAGACGGACGAATGATAAACAGAGACTCGTAGAGCTCCATGCAGCGATCCTCCTGGACAAAGGCCCCCGAACCGGTCGGGAGCAAGGTGTAGGGCGCCTATTTGGCGCAAACAAAAAAGAACGGTACCATAGCGCTAAAGAAGCTGTCAATTGAATGGTTACGGTCGTTCACCAAACGCAATCCAACCAGCCGGATGGGCCAGCCACTACCGCATTCCCACGCCCGGGATCTCTTGCGCACACAAGCGACTACTCGCTCGTGCTTGCCGGCTTCTCCCGCACATTGAATTGATTCATCGCAACAGACGCGCCGCGATGGATCAAACACTCCAATGCGTCAACGGCGCGCTCCAGGCAGGGAGCCAGGATCTCGCGCTCCTCTTTCGAGAATACTTCCAGGACGAAATCCGCGGGATCCTGCCTGGGTGCCGGCCGCCCGATTCCGATCCTAACCCTGACAAATTCCGGCGTCCCAAGGGCTTCAACGACCGACTTAATTCCGTTGTGTCCGCCGGAGCCACCACCCTGCTTAATCCGCAGACGCCCTAGTTCTAAATCAAGATCGTCGTGGACCAGAATGAGGTTTTCTGAGGTGAGCTTATATTCTCGAAGAAGGCCCTTAAGCGGCGGGCCTGTCAGATTCATCCAATCGAGTGTCCCGGCAAGCTCCAGACGAACAGAACCAAGCCGTCCAGATCCGCGAATGGCAATACCGCGCGGAGCAAGCGAAATATCCCATCTCGCTGCGGCCCGCGCGACCACTTCTACCCCGACATTGTGGCGCGTCCCGGCATAGACAGCGCCAGGATTGCCCAGCCCGACGATGAGCTGCACCGCGACTACTTCTTCGCGTCCTTTTTGTCAGCCTTCGGAGCTTCCTTTTTGTCTCCGGATTTTGCTTCTCCCGCAGCCGCCGCAGCGCCGGCCTTTCCAGGCTCCGCGCCTTCGCCAGCCTCTTTACCCTTGCCTGCAACTTCTGTTTCGACAGGTCCGCCTGCACCAGCCGTCAAGAGCGCTTCCAGCTTGGCATCGGAGATCGGCGCCGCAATGCTTACAATCATCTGGTCAGCATCATCCAGGAATCGCACCCCCTCAAGCTTAACAAGATCTTTCAGATGAAGACCCTGGCTAATACCCAAGGAAGACGCATCGACTTCAATTTGATCCGGCAACACCGCCGGTAAACATTCGATGTGCAACTCGCGCGCATGGTGATGCAACACGCCGCCTTCCTTCACCCCGGCCGGCACGGCGCCAACCACATGCACCGGCACCTTGACGCGAATCGGCTTGTCCATAGAAATCTCAAACAAGTCCGCATGCAAGAGCGATCCCGTAATGGGATCGACCTGGTAATCACGAATCAACGCGTTGCGATTTGGCTTCGTCTTGGCTCCATTGACCGTCAAGGCCAACAAGGCCGAACTGCCGGCATGCGATTTGAGAATCTTGACCAATTCGTCAGGATTCACGGTCAATAGTACACACTCGCCCTGCCCATACAACACCGCGGGCACTTGACCGCTCCGCCGAAATTGGCGCGCGGCCCCCTTCCCTGCTTGCTCACGAACGGTAACTGCTAATTCAAATTTCATGATGCTCCTCCGTCTCCCCTACGATCGATCCGGCTCCCTGAAGGGAGAGCCTAGGCAAATAATGAGCTCACTGATTCATCTTCGTGAATGCGTCGAATGGCCTCACCCAAGAGCGGCGCCACTGACAGTTGATGCAACTTCGGACAAACCTGTTCTTTCCCGCGTAACGGGATCGTATTGGTCACCACCACCTGGGAAATGCACGACTTCTGAATCCTCTCAAGTGCCGGCCCTGACAAGACGGCATGAGTGCAGGCGGTCCAGACTTCTCGTGCGCCTTTATCGGCGCAGGCCTGGGCTCCCTGCACAATGGTGCCTGCCGTATCGATCATGTCGTCCAACAGCAATACACTCTTTCCCTGCACATCGCCGATGATGTTCATGATCTGCGTCTGATTCGGGCCTTCACGACGTTTATCGATAATCGCTAAATTGGCCTGAAGCCGTTTGGCAAACGCTCTTGCCCGCTCGACACCGCCGGCATCCGGTGAGACGACGACAAGATCATTGAGCTTTTTCTTCGTAATATAGTCCAGCAAAACCGGCAAGGCATACAAATGATCCACCGGCACATTGAAAAACCCTTGAATCTGACCGGCGTGGAGATCCATTGTCAGCACCCGATCAGTTCCTGCCGTGCTGATTAAATCCGCGATCAACTTGGCCGAAATCGGCACCCGAGGCTGATCTTTGCGATCTTGCCGCGCATAGCCAAAATATGGGAGCACGGCCGTAATCCGATTCGCCGACGAGCGCTTCAACGCATCGATGATGATCAGCAATTCCAGCAATGAATCGTTGACCGGCTGACAGGTTGACTGTACGACAAATACGTCCGCGCCCCGAACGTTCTCGTCGATCCTCACCCGAATTTCCCCGTCGCTAAACGAGGACACGGTCGCGGCTCCTAATTTTTGCCCAAGATACTGGCAAATCTCGTTGGCAAGCGCAGGATTAGCGTTGCCAGAGAATATTTTCAGTTCTCTGTTCATGCACAGACTCTCAACTCACTCAGGTTTTCCTAACGAGACACTGATAACGGACACAAACCGTTGTACCGGCGGGCGTCGGCAGGAACTCACCCAGTCCTGCCACCTCTTCGCTGCTTGCTTGCGGAGGGAGCCAACCAAGGGAGAGAATTTATCGGAAAGCGCTATTCCTTGTCAACCAATCCAAGAGGAATCACTTGAAAGATTCATTCCAATCTGAGCGGACCGGAACAGGTCGGCACGGCAAAAACCTTTAGTTCGGATCGACCTTGAAAGCGACGGGCCGCGTTTGTCGCGACAGCCTCATCTTGAAACACCCCGAACACCGTCGCCCCGCTTCCTGACAACAGCGCCAATTCGGCGCCTTCGGCAAGCAAGTCTTTTTTAAGCTCCCGCAAGACGGGATGCGCTGTAAAAACAGGGGCTTCGAAATCATTGATAGCCTGAGACAGAATTTCACCCCATGAGAGCCGATCACTTGCCTCAAGCTGCCTGAGCTGTTCCGATAATGGAGCAAGTCCCGTTCTGCCATCAGAAAGCTGCCGATAGGCCCATTTCGTTTCTACCGGAAACCCCGGGTTTATCAGCACGATCCATCGATTACCCGTGAGCTGAATAGGCCAGACCCGCTCGCCTCGCCCCGAGACAATCGCCGCAGGCGCATAGCAGAAAAACGGAACGTCACTCCCAAGCGCCTGGCCGACATCAGCCATCTGAGCCGACGACCAGTCTAACCCCAGCAGATGATTTAAGCCTATTATGGTCGATGCGGCATCGCTACTCCCTCCACCTAGCCCGGCCCCCATCGGAATACGCTTCGTCAAGTGGATCTCGAGCCCGATGGTTTTCCCGGATCGTTCCAGCATGGCCGCCGCCGCACGATAGACCAGATTCGAGTGATCCGCACGGAGGGAGGAATCATCGCATCTCAACTGGATATCCGAATGATTGGAGGCCACACGAATAGAAATCTCATCCTCGAGCCCGACTGTCTGCATGATAGACCAGAGATTATGATACCCGTCCGGACGGCGATCGAGGACGCGAAGGATAAGATTGACCTTGGCAGGGGCAAAAATGGTGATCACAGGCAGATCTATTCTATGGGGACTGATTCCGGAGAAGATTTAGTCACGGCCTCCTTTTATAGCATATTTTTCAAGACGGTAGCGGAAAGAACGCGTATTGAGCTTGAGCAACCGAGCGGCTTTCTTCTTGACCCACTTCGAGCGTTCAAGGGCTTTGAGGAGCAAATCCTTTTCAATCCCGTTGATCATGCCCTCCAGATCCAACCCATCCTCGGGCAGTTCTGTCGACACTCCTTGCGACTGCGGGGACACAGACCGGTGTAACCATCCACGGATATCCGACTCTGTGACAGGGCCTCCCGTTGAAAAGGCCACCACCCGCTCGATTAAATTCTCCAACTCGCGAACATTGCCACGCCACTCGTGGCCAAGCAGCACATGCGTCGCTTCCGGCATAAGGGTTGGCGCAGGCTTCCCGCTCTCCTTCGAAAAACGTTCGAGGAAATGATTGACCAATAAGGGAATATCGCCCGACCGCAGCCGGAGCGGCGGAAGGCGGATCGGAATCACATCCAACCGATAATAGAGATCTTCCCGAAAAGCTCCTTCGGCCACGGCTTTTTCAAGATCCTTGTTCGTCGCGGCGACAATCCGCACATCCACCTTCACATCTTGACTACCGCCCACACGCCGGAACTCACGCTCCTGAATCACCCGCAGGAGCTTGACCTGGATTGTGGGGGTCGTGTCGCCGATCTCGTCGAGAAAAATCGTTCCGCCGTCGGCGACTTCGAACAATCCCGCCTTGTTGGAAATGGCGCCCGTGAAGGACCCCTTCATATGTCCGAAGAGCTCGCTCTCCAATAAGGTTTCCGGCACGGCGCTGCAATTCACCGCGACGAACGGCCTGGCACTGCGCACACTATTATAGTGAATGGCCCGCGCCACTAACTCCTTTCCCGTTCCGCTTTCTCCGCAAATCAAGACATTGCTTTTGGAATCGGCCACCTTCCTCACAATGTCGAACACTTTCTGCATAGCATCGCTTTGACCGACAAGCTGGGCAAAGGAGGATTGGCTCGCCATTTCGCGCTTCAGCAGAATGTTTTCCGCTGTGAGACGGCGTTTTTCGAGGGCATTGCGGATAATGAGCTGCACTTCATCGACCTGAAACGGCTTCGTCAAATAATCGTACGCCCCCTGCTTCATCGCTTCCACCGCAGAATCGGCCGTTGCAAACGCGGAGATGATCAACACCACCGTTTCCGGCGAAGCTGACTTGACCGCCTTCAGCACCTCCATCCCATCGACTTTGGGCATGCGCAAGTCGGTGATGACGAGATCGAAGATTTCCTTCTGGAGCTGTTCGATCGCTTCTTCGCCATCCGCCACGGTGGTGGCGGCATACCCTGCCCGCTTGAGCATAATGCTCAAGACCTCTCGCAAGCTCTGCTCATCATCGACAACTAAGATCTTTTCCACGGTTCCCTACCTTCATGCCGAAGCCGCACACCAAGTTCCGCCGAATGCGGCAGGCATACGACAAATCGGGAGCCTTCACCCTCCCAGCTTTCCACCTTAATCCATCCGCCATGCAAATCCACGATCCGATGAACCGCCGCCAACCCCAATCCAGATCCTTGTTTCTTGGTCGTAAAGAACGGGAGAAATATCTTGTCGAGGTTAGCCTTGGGAATCCCTTCCCCCGTATCCTGAAACGAGATCTCCACAACATCGCCCTTCCGGCTGCCGGCATCGATCACCCGGCATCCTGTCGCGATCGTCAGCTGCCCGCCTTTTGGCATGGCATCAAAGGCATTCGTCGCCAAATTCCAAAACACCTGTTTTATCTGATCCTGGTCCACCTGCCTGGCAAGCGAGTCCTCCGACAGCGCCGTGACGATGCTGATGTTTTTTCTCGCCCGTGCTTCATGTTGTACCAGGTCCAACGTCTCGGCAAGGACTTTGTTCAAATCGTACTCGGCTAAATTCAGCGCAGGAGGCCGCGCATATTGGAGGAACTCTGTGATGATCGCATCCAGCCTGGTGGCCTCCCGAACCGCTATATCCATCAGCCGCTGGCTCGTCTCATCGCCCTGGAGATCCTTGCGCAACATCTGCATCGCCCCGGCCAACGCCCCCAACGGATTACGAATTTCGTGCGCCATCCCGGCAGACATTTCTCCCAGGCTGGCCAGCCACTCTTTGCGTTGCATTTCTTCTTCGAGATCTCGAATTTGAGTCAGATCCTTGAATACGCCGACCAAACCTGTTGCGCGCCCCTGTTCATGCAGTGGCGAGAGCGTCATCCCGAGAATCAGGCGATTGCCGTCAGCCCGCTTACTTTCGACTTCAAACCGCCGATGCGAGTCCTCCTCGCCCAACACATCCGCCGGGCGATCAGGATGCCAATTAAAAACCTCCTCCCAACGATGTCCCCGAACCTGATCAAGCGAGTAGCCTGTCGCTTCCTGTGCCGCAGGGTTGAAGGAGGTAATTCGCCCGGCCTCGTCTGTGGTGAACACTCCGCTGCTGATGCTATACACAATATTTTCATGGAAGGCCTGAAGGCGACTGAGCCCCCGTTCTTTTTCCCGTAGCGAATAATCAGCCTGTTGGAGTTGGTCCACCAGGGCACCGCTGAGTACCCCCACCACAAGAAACGCCAGCCCATAAATTCCAAATGTCTGGAGCGTTTCCGGAGCGCTGAGCCGAGTCCTTGGCAGCCACCCCCAGACTTCGGCAAAGCCATAGAGCTGAACATTGACCATCACGCCGAAAAGAACAATGCACAGGCTGGCCGCCAAAATTCCTACCCGTCGACGAGGCACTAAACTCGCGAGAGTAATGGAAACGACGTAGAGCACCGCAAACGGGCTTTCTACCCCGCCTGTCCTAGCAATGAGAATGGTTTCAACCAGACAATCGATTCCGATTTGAATCCACGAAAGGCGGACAAGCGCCTCTGCCCCCGTGAGCGTGCGAAGCATGAGGGCATAGGGAATTGTGATGGCGTAGGTAAAAATGATGAGCGCGTAGAATGTTTCCACCCGCTCGCCGTTTGTAACTTGAAAAGTAAGAGACAGGCCCAATAAAAGGGTAACGACCAATACCCTCAGCCCGACAAGCCACTGGATCCTTGCTCTCAGGTCTCCCATTTAGACTCTCAATATAGACAATAGGAACGCTCAAATCTGTGATGGTTCAAAGACATGGAAGAGAGGCGATCATAGCCTCTGCATTTCGACATCGGGACGCGAACTCAGCGGGGTACGCACATTCATGCGCCAACGGTTCTTGCCCGCTGGCGCTTGAATGCTCTCTACAGAATGCCCTCGTCAAACCATCCAGAACTACCCGATAGCAGAGGCCATCGAGAATATAGGCAGATACATGGCAATCACGATAAATCCAACCGTCACACCGAGAAACACCATCATCATCGGCTCCAACAGGGCCGTGAGATTCGTCACTGCTTGATCGACTTCATCTTCATAAAAGTCGGCGATTTTGCCGAGCATGTTGTCGAGCGCGCCAGTCGATTCCCCGACTGAAATCATATGCGTTACCATTTTGGGAAATACCTCACTCTTGGCCAGCGGCTCCGAGATCGTTTTCCCCCCGCTGATGCTGACCCTCGCTTCCATGAGAGTACCTTCGATGACCTTATTGCCTGACGTCTTCGCGCAAATCGACAAGGCTTCCAAGAGAGGCACGCCGCTGGTCAGCAAGGTCCCCAATGTGCGGGTGAACTTTGCGACGGAGGCTTTCCTGATCAAGTCTCCAAACACCGGCAATTTCAAAGCAAATTTATCAACGGTGTACCGACCTTGGGTTGTGGCATAATACTTTTTAAATAACGTGATACTGCCAATAATCACGCCCAAAATAATGTACCAATACGCCTGGAAAAAGTTACTGGTATCGATGACGAGCTGCGTCGGGCCCGGCAATGCCATCTTGCCGCCCGACATCTCCTTGAACATCTTTTCGAATACCGGAATCACCCAGATCATTAACACCGTAATAACGATCGTCGCGATGCCGACGATCGCAGCGGGGTAGACCATCGCACTCTTGATTTGCCCCTTCAGTTTCATGGCCTTTTCAATGTGCTTCGACAATCGCGCCAAAATGGTGTCCAGCAAGCCGCCCACCTCGCCGGCATGCACCATGTTAATGTATAAATCGTCAAACACTTTCGGGTGCTTGCGAAGTGCATCGGAGAACGTCGAGCCGCCCTCGACTTGAACTTTGATTTCTCCCACGGCCTTCCGTAGCGCCGCATTCTCTGACTGGGTTGAGAGGATTTCGAGGCACTGAATCAGCGGGAGCCCTGCGTTGATCATTGTTCCGAATTGCCGTGTAAATACGACCAAGTCCTTGTCCGTCATCCCGGTCCGGAAACTCAAACTAAACCCGTCCTTTCCGGATTTTTCCTCCAGGCTGGTTACCACCACACTTTGCTTCCGCAATTGGTCCACGGCCTCATCGCGAGTCTTGGCAACGAGTTCGCCCTTCTTCACCGACCCCGACTTGGTTCGTCCGACATACGCAAAAGTGGCCATGGGCGTGTCATCCTGTTAAGGCTCAAAGAGCCGGTTAGAGATAGAACGGTGTGACTATTGAGTGAGTCTACGGGGGGGGCAAAAACCTGTCAAAATAAATGCGTTTTCCGTACGGCGCATGCCGGCAGAACAGTCCCGGTCGTTTTTATTCGGCTGTGCCCACAGCCTGAGTGCGGCGATACCCTCGATAGAGGTAATGAAATCCCGAGGCAAGCGTGAACGCCACCATCAGGAGAAGGAGGGGAAACAGGGTTTTCTGATGGGAGCCATGCCAGGCCGTGAAAATCACGAACCCGACATAGCCCAATTGAAATAGGGTGGTGCCTTTCCCGAGCCAGGTTGGGGTGATATCGAGTGGCGAGTTCGTCACATGCGCCACCGCCGTGCCAAGCAGCAACATGACATCCCGGCTGACCACGATAATCACCACCCATGAAGGAACGAGATGCAGCACCGCAAGCGTCAGAAACGACGAAGTCAGCAGCAGTTTATCGGCAAGCGGGTCGAGAATTTCACCGAGTTTCGTTCGCTGGTTCGTCCTTCGCGCAATCAGCCCGTCCAGCACATCTGTAATCCCGGCGCACAACAGCGTGATCAGCGCCGCACCGTACCGCCCATAGGTCATGAATCCCATATATACGGGGATCGAGAGGATCCGCAAAATCGTTAAGCTGTTGGGTATATTCATGAAGCCGCACTGAGTCGCTGCCTGTTATCTGGTTAGAAGCGGCATCTTAGTGAGGATATTTCCGCCTTGTCAACGCGGTTGCAGTCGAGCGCCAGGCCGCCTATAATTCGGTCTCTTTGTCTTGCTTGAACCCTGTGGAGGACTGGATGAGCGCGCTGCCCTTATTATTGAAGAAAGAAGGATTGGTCGAAAAGCATCAACTGGAAGGCGTCGATCCAAGCGATCGCTATTTCAGCCGCGCGATGCTTGTGAGTCGCACAGGCTCGGGCTATACCGCAAAGGTCATGTACGAAGCCTTGACCGTTCAGGGTGAGTCCCATCCAACCATTGGGGCAGCGGTCCGCAACCTTGTCGAGAAACTGCAAGGTCTCGGATTCGTACGGATCCGCACCAGGGCCAATTTTAAAGGGGCACGCTACCTCGCCGAGAAGGAAACGTGGGTCGATTATCCTGATCCGGCCTGACGAGTTCCGGCATACTCCCGCCACACGACATCATGAATAGTCGGACGAAACGCCCGGATCAGATCGTTTTTTCTTGTCGGATGCACTCGGTTCGAGAGCAAGACCACCTCTAATTCCTTATCCGGATCGACCCAGAGGGACGTGCCTGTATATCCGAGATGGCCGAACGAGCTCGCAGAGAAATAGCGCCCGGCTGAAGAGGGGAACGAGGGTGTATCCCACCCCAAGGCCCAACTCGATTCGGGAATCCGCTGTTGCCGCGCGGTGAATTCCCGAACCATTGCAGAGTCGAACAACGATGGCTCTCCGCGATACGCTCGGAGCCAACTTCCCGCCACAGCTAACACCGATTCAGCCGTCCCAAAGATGCCCGCATGACCGGCGACACCGCCCAATGCCGCCGCGTTTTCATCATGCACTTCTCCACAGAGCAGCCGCCCCCTCCAGGAGTCCTCTTCTGTCGGCGCGATGCCTCCATGCAAGAGGCCAACGCCTTGTCGGACTGCGGCCAAGTCTTCCACCGGAATAAACCGCAATAAACCGCCGCCCACTAACCGAGCAATACGAGCATCGAAAAACCGATCTAATGGCATCCCGCTGCATCGTTCCACGATGAGACCTAACAATATAAAACCTAAATCGCTATAGAGACTTCTCGCCCCGCGCTCATAAATCAGGGCTTCGTCACGCAAAAGCGGCACTAAGGCTTGCCGAGCCTTCCCCCTGGCCTCTTCTGTCGCTGGAATCGTTGCGGCAGGACTCAGCCGTTCATAGTACCCTCGCCACCCGGGCAAGCCTGAGCTGTGCGTCAATAGATGCCACACCGTTGCAGCTCCGGTTGGAGCACCGGCAAATTCAGGAAGGATCGCTTGAACAGAATCTTCAAGACGACAGCGCCTCTCCTGAACCAGCAGCGCAATAGCCGTCACCGTCGCCAGCGGCTTCGTCAAAGATGCAAGATCGTAGATGACCGATGCCGTGACCGCCGCGCCTGGAGGATGAGTGGAGAGACTGCCTGCACAGCCCACCTGAACCGCCCCCCCGCCTTGGCGTACGGCAAGCACCGCGCCTGGGAAGACTCCATTGCGCACGGCTGCGTCAAGGGCACCTTGGATGGTTGAAGACACGGGCATGATGGGCCGATCACTCACTCGCACGAGAGACGAGGCATCAAACGACACTCACAGGGCCAGAAAGAGCCGCACCGGAATACCAGGAGTCGTCCGGCTCATTTAACCGGGACAGCTACCGGGCGGGACTCGACTCCCCTTCCATTTTCTCTTCGGGCATGCTGGCATGATCCTGGTAGGCTTCAGCCGCCTCCACATCGAGCATGCGCTCAAAGGTGTGCAGCGTCGCACGGATCCGCTCCAGCATCAGGAACCGCTGCTTCTGTAACTGCGAGAGATCCCGTTGTGTATCGGCCAGGTCAAGCCGCGCTTGGCGAATAACCTCACCGGCTTTAAACTCCGCCTCTTTGATCACTAGCTCGGCCTCGCGTTGCGCGCTGCGCTTGACATCTTCAGCCAGAGATTGCGCCGCCACCAGCGTATTCGACAAGGTGGTTTCCGTCCGCTTCAACTCCGATACCTGCTGCTCGGCGGCAGCAACCCGCTCCCGCAACTGCGCGTTGTCCCGATTGAGCGCCTCAACGGTCTGCGCCACCTCTTCCAGGAACCGGCTTACTTCCTCACGATCGTAACCGCGTAGCTTCGTCTGAAATACCATCTGTTGAATGTCGAGCGGTGTTAAATGCATGGCAGCCCCCCATTCGTTGAATCAGTTCATCCGCAACGCGAGATCTTTCAGCGACTGCACAACTGCAAACTGGAGAAACGTCAGGATCAGAATCGCAATGAGCGGCGACAGGTCGATCCCCATCCGCCAGCCGATCCACCGGCGAATCGGCGTGAGCACAGGCTCCGTCGCTCGATCAAGAAATTGTACGATCGGGTTCCAGGGATCGGGGTTGACCCAGGAGATCAACGCCCGGGCGATAATAATCCACATATACAACCAGAGAACATAATCGAGCACCGTAGCCGTACCGAGCAACACATTGCGAAATACGAACATCAGCGTCCCAACTCCTGCGACCGCTTGGTCGCCGTTTCCACCGCATCGATCAGCGTCGCGCGCAACCCACCAGCCTCTAACCGGTGCAATCCCGCGATCGTCGTGCCGCCTGGCGACGCCACACGATCTTTCAATCGCGCCGGATGCTCGCCGGTTTCCAACACCATCTTGGCTGCGCCCAGAACGGTCTGTCCGGCCAGCAGTTCCGCCGTCGCCCGTGGAAGACCAACTTTCACTCCGCCATCGGCCAGCGCCTCGATGGCAAGAAACACATAGGCCGGCCCGCTCCCGCTGAGTCCGGTCACCGCATCCATCAGCCGCTCTTCAACGGCAATCACCTTGCCGACCGACTCAAAGATTGCCCGTGCTGTAGCCACCTCGGCATCCGACACCCCGGCACCGATCGCGATAGCGGTCATCCCCTCCCGAACCATGGCCGGCGTGTTTGGCATGGCACGGATAATTCTCGTCCCGGCCCCGCATCGCTCGGCAATGCTGCGAATGGGAATCCCGGCCGCGACGGACAGCACAAGCGCCTTCTTGATCTCCGCCGCAATGTTACTCAAGACCGCATCAAGCACCTGCGGCTTCACCGCCAGCACCACAATATCGGCCCACAGCACGGCCTCCCGGTTCGATGGCCCGACACGAATCCCATACTGACACTTGAGCACATCGAGCCGCTCCGCAACCGGATCCGTCGCCCAAATCTGATCCGGGGCGCAGAGATTCGCCGCGATCAAACCGCCGACCAAAGCTTCGGCCATCTGTCCGCCGCCTATAAAAGCCAGCTTCTGCGTGAGTGCGCCTTTAGACATGCCGCGCTCCAAATATCGCCGTCCCGACTCGAACGAGCGTCGCTCCCTCTTCGATGGCCACCTCGTAATCGTGCGACATCCCCATCGAGAGTTCCTGCATCGTCACTGAAGGCACTTCTTGGTCAGCAATCCGGCCCGCCAGTTCGCGCAACCCACAAAAATACGAACGGGCCTCCTCGGCCTCGGGGGCCGGGGGAGGAATCGTCATCAGCCCTTGTATCCGCACATGCGGCAATGCACCCAAGATGGGGATCTGCCGCTCGATTGCATCAGGCCGGAAGCCCGCCTTGGTCGATTCACCACCCATATTCACTTCCAAGAGAATCCTCTGTGTGATGCCCCCCTCGCCTGCACGCCGATCGATTTCCTGCGCCAGCTCGACCGAGTCCACGGAATGGATCATATCAAAAAGGCCGATGATTGACCGCACTTTGCGGCGCTGCAGCTGACCGATAAAATGCCACCGGACCGGAGTGTCTTTAAGACAGGCCATCTTGGCAAGAGCCTCCTGCATCCGATTCTCACCCAGGAGTGAAAGCCCCGCTGCGATTCCTTCCTGAATCCGCTCCACCGAGACCGTCTTGGTCGCAGCCACCAACCTGACCTCGGCCGGACTCCGCCCGGCTCGTACCGCCGCGCGACGGATGTTCTCCAGCACCAGCCGCACCCGCCGGGCAACGGAATCTCCTGTTTCCGACTCCATGATCCCTGTCACACCCTGCTTCCATTTTCCGAGGCAGCCGTACGGGCATCCGTGGGTATTCTAACGGAAGGCCCGGAGAATTGGCAGGGGATTCGCCCTGCTAGCGTAGGGGATCCAATCCGATCGCGCTCACCATCGTCCCTAAAACCTTTCCCTCCCGGCGATAGGAGAAAAATAAGTCCTTGTGGCAGATCGTACATACATTCACACTTGTAACCCTCTCACCGTCGATCCCGTAGTCCTGCACCTGCCGCCTGATCAGCGCCTTCAGGTCCAGACGCGCCTTGCCCTCACGATGATCGCGCAGCACAGCCTCCCACCAGGAGAATCGCTCTCGCACCTCATCGAGCACCGGCTCATCCACTTCATAGCAGCAGACTCCGGCCGAAGGGCCGATACTGACATGCAAGGTGCCGAGGTCCGCGTTGAACCGCGCCTGCATCAGCGCGAGCGTTTTTGGCACAATCCCGGCCACGGCCCCGCGCCAGCCAGCATGAATTGCCGCCACCACCCGCCGCCTGGCGTCGTGAACCAACACCGGCACACAATCCGCCGTCCGCACGGCCACCATAGTTCCAGGCTGATCCGTCACCAGCGCGTCCCAACCGCCGTCAAAGCGATCGTCTTCGGCCAATGGACGATCCACCACGAGCGCGTCGGTCCCGTGCACTTGCTTGACGGACAGCAACCACGAAGCGCGCACAGAGTTGCCCGCCGCGCGCATGGGTGCCCCCGTTTCTAAACACAACGCGGTGGCATGCCGCCGCGTCCCGAAGAAATGCCGGACGCCGCTTCGCGCCGGCGCAAACGCAGGGACTGTGATAACAGGCGCATTGACCATCCCGAACTCCCTCAATCTCCGATGACCACAACGCTCACGCTAATCCACTTGCTTCCGGAGAAATGTCGGCACATCCCACTCATCTTCCGCGACCAACGCCCGATCGATGGCTTCGCGAGATTCTGCCAGCCGGCGAAGGAAGGTCGGACGATCGAGATCTTTCATTGGACGCTCGGCTGCCGCCGTGGCTCCAACACCCACGCCCGTCAACACCGGTTGAACCGGCTTCGGCGTTCGAACCGCCGCGCGTTCAGTGGCCGCCACCGCCGCCGAGGTCTCTTCCTCGCTCTCAAAACCCGTGGCAATCACCGTGACGACCAAATCGTCGCCCATATCGTGGTTGATCACTTGGCCCACAATGATGTTCGCTTCGGGATCGGCCGTCTGCTGAATAATCGAGGCCGCTTCTTCAATTTCATGCAGCGACATATTCGGTCCGCCCGTGATGTTCAACAGCACCCCGCGCGCACCCTGCACGCTGCCCTCTTCAAGCAAGGGGCTGCAAATCGCCTTTTGCGCCGCTTCGATCGCGCGATTCGTGCCTCGTGCAATCCCCATCCCCATCACCGCGCGGCCTGTATGCGACATGATCGTGCGCACATCGGCAAAGTCCACATTGACATGGCCGGTCGTCGTAATCACATCGGCAATCCCCTGGATCGCCTGCCGCAACACATCGTCGGCGACCTTAAACGCTTCGAGCAACGGCGTGGACTTATCGACGATGCCAAGCAGCCGCTGATTCGGAATCACTAGCAGCGTATCGACATGACGCCGGAGATCGCGAATACCCTCCTCCGCATGCTTGTGCCGTCGCTGCCCTTCATATTGAAACGGCTTCGTCACCACACCGACCGTCAGGATGCCTTGCTCCCGCGCAATACTCGCCACAATCGGCGCGGCGCCGGTCCCGGTACCACCACCCATGCCGGCCGTGACGAACACCATGTCCGCCCCTTCGAGGCACTCGCGAATATGATCTTTGCTTTCAAGCGCCGCATCCTTGCCGATTTCCGGCTTGGCGCCGGCACCCAATCCACGCGTCCGCTCCGGCCCCAACTGGATCTTATAGGGCGCCATCGATCGATCGAGCGCCTGCAAATCCGTGTTGGCCGCAATGAAGTCCACGCGGGCGAGCCCCGAATGGATCATTGTATTGATCGCGTTGCACCCGCCGCCGCCGACTCCGATCACTTTGATCCGAACCGGCAGCAGCACATCTTCCTGGAATGAGAACATGCGGCACCTCCTCACCACGGCTCGCTGAGCGGCCCCATGCCGCGCGCGAAATCTAGAACACCTCAAACACCCGTTTCGTCCAGCCCACCATCTTGGTCCAGGGACCGCCATGACGCAGGCCGGCCGTTTCCAGCTCTTCCGCATGCCGGCGGGCGTGCAGCAGCAGGCCCACCCCGGTCGCGTGACTGGGATGCGTCACAATATCCCTCAGACCGCCGACCCCGGAGGGCGCCCCGCGCCGAGCCGGCAGGTTCAACACTTTCTCCGCCGCGTCCGGCATGCCTTCGAGCAAGGACGTCCCGCCCGTGATCACGACGCCCGCGCCCAGCATCCCTTCGTACCCGGCCCGCGCGATTTCCCGCCGCACCAGATCGAACATCTCCTCCACGCGCGGCTCGAGAATCTCCGCAATGTCCCGGCGGGAAAAACTCCGCGCCGGGCGGTCGCCCACCGAGGGCACCTCGACCATGTCATTCCCGGCAATCAGCTCAGTCCTGGCGATGCCATAGTGCATTTTGATTTTTTCGGCTTCGGTCTGTGACGTCAGCAGCCCGATCGCCAAGTCTTTCGTGAGATTCTGTCCGCCGATCGGCAACACTGCCGAGTGCCGAATGCTCCCGTCGAGAAAAATGGCCAGATCAGTGGTCCCGCCGCCAAGATCCACCATCGCCACCCCGAGATCGCGCTCTTCCTGGCTTAAGACCGCTTCGCTGGACGCCAGCGGCTGCAGAATGATATCCACCACATCGAGACCAGCGCGGTTGACACTCTTAATAATATTCTGCGCGGAGGTCACGGCGCCGGTAATGACATGCACGTTGACTTCAAGCCGATTCCCGGACAGCCCCAGCGGCTCGCGCACGCCCTCCTGCCCGTCCACCATGAATTCGCGCGGCAACACGTGCAGAATGCGCCGCTCGTGCGGAATCACCGCCAGCGTCCGCGCGCTCTCGATCGCCCGATGAATATCTTCGCGCGTGACCTCGGCTTTCTTCAGCGCCACCACACCTTTGCAATTTTCCGCGGAGATATGACTGCCGGCGATCCCCGTATAGACGGAGTTGATCTGCACTGCCGCCATGAGCTCGGCCTCTTCCACCGCCTTCTTGATCGACTCCACCGTACTCTCGATATCGACAACCACCCCTTTGCGCAATCCACGGGACGGACTCGATCCGACCCCGATAATATTCAACGCGCCGGTGTCCGTCACTTCGGACACAATGGCGCAAATCTTGGTCGTCCCGATATCCAGCCCGACAAGGATTTGATCTCGTTTCGACACCGCGATCACCCCCTTTCCCGCACAATCACTCGATTTTCGTAGCGCAGATCGACTTCGTTCGCACCCTGAGTCTGGCCATCGAACGTCAGCGTCTTCAGCGACGGCTTGACCCGCTGAAACCGCTCCCATTGATCGCTCAGCCGGTCCTGGCCGAATTGAAACCGCACCCCCAGGACCGAGGCCACCAGATTCGCCGGGTTGGACGCATTCACTTGCAGCCGCCCGTCGAACGAATGGCCCACCAATTTGGCCAGTTCGACCCCGGACTTCACCGCATGCCGCACCGCAGCATCGCCTTTTGCCAGTCCTTTCGGATCGATCCCTGTGACCATCGGCAAAGCGCTTTCATCCTCCTGCCCTAATTTCGCCAGTACATGCCCCTCATCATCACTCAGAAAATTCTCAGACCCGGAATGAATCACCGCCGCCGGAATCCGTTCAACGATGGAGATGCGCAGCTCATGAAACGGAACCCGCGTGACCACCGCTTCCTTGACCCAGGGGTGCGATTCCACCCGCTCCTTAATTTCTGCCGTCACAATATGATGCACCGGCGTGCCGGATGACAGAGCCACCTGCTCCAACACTTGCTGCCGGGGAATACGATGCAGTCCCTCGACCGTCACCGTTTTGACTTCCAGCCAGCGCTGTATCATCGGGCCCGCCGCGTTCAGACCGGCAATGATCGCCCATCCGGCCAATGCCACACCTGCCACAATGGTCCCAACCCGCAGCACAGTCCGGCATTTCGCCCACACCTGTGCTCGGCGAGCCACACGCTCTTGCTTCGCAGCGGATTCCGCGCGTGAGCCCTTCCATTGATTCTGCCGCAACCCCGCCGGCCGTTGCGGCTCCCGCCGTTTCGCCCCCCATCGCCTCATATTCATCCCTCGTGCGCCTCTCGTCTCATCCGCGCCGCGCGGTCGAGCGCCGATTGCAAAATGCGTTCGACCAGGGCGTCATAGGTCAGCCCCGCCCGGCCGGCCGCCATCGGCAGCAAGCTCGTTTCCGTCATGCCCGGCACCGTATTGATCTCCAACATATAGGGCTTCCCGCGAGGGGTAATCCTGAAATCCACTCGCGCCGCCCCTTCACATGCCAAGGCTTCGTATGTCCTCCGTGCAAGTTCACCAATCTGTTTCGTGACCGAAGCCGTCAGCGGAGCCGGGCACAGATACTGTGTTTTCCCTTTTTGATATTTCGCGGAAAAGTCGTAGAACCCGTCCGGCGCCACAATTTCCACGGCCGGCAACACCGCAATCTGCCCCTCGGATCCGCCCAGAATGGAGACCGTGATTTCATGGCCAGGAATATACGCCTCCACCATCGCATCCGGGTCGTAGCGATGTGCGAGCGCCAGCGCCGGTTTCCAATGCGCCGGCTTGCGCACAATCGTCACGCCGATCGTGGACCCCTGCGAGGCCGGCTTCACCACCACGGGCAATTTCAGCTTCGCTGCTTTCAGCGCCAGCGCCAGCGAGGGCTGTTCACCCCGTCGAACAACCGTGCCGCCCGGCACAGGCACCCCCTGCGATCCCGCCAGGATTTTCGTCGTGACTTTGTGCATGCCCACCGCGCTGGCCTGGACGCCAGACCCCGTATAGGGAATTCCGATGGTCTCCAGGAAGCCTTGAATGGTGCCGTCTTCTCCTCCTGGACCATGCAAGGCCAGGAACGCGATCTGAACCTTCTGCTTCGCGAGATCCCGATAGAGATCAGGACCGACATCGATAGCGACCGCCTCATAGCCCCGGCGCAACAGCGATTGATGCACCGCCTGTCCGGTGCGCAGCGAGACCTCGCGTTCGGACGATTGTCCGCCCATGAGTACCCCGATCCGCTTCTCTGTCAGCACGCGACGATCTGCCATGGCACTCCTGTCCTAGGCCTGTCCGACGACCTTCAGTTCCAATTCCAGCTTCACACCAGTCTTTCGTGTCACCGCCGCTCGCACCTTGCGGATCAGCGCCAACACGTCCTTGGCACTGGCCTGTCCCTGGTTCACGATAAAGTTCGCATGTTTTTCCGACACCTGCGCATCGCCGACCTGCGCGCCCTTGAGCCCGGCCGCGTCGATGACGCGTCCCGCCGAATCCTTGGGGGGGTTCTTGAACACACAGCCGGCGCTCGGCAGCGTCAGCGGCTGCGTATCGCGGCGATAGTGGAGATAGTCTTTCACCACTTTTTCGATCTCCGCTCGCACACCGGCCTTCAACTGCAACCACACGCCCACGACAATCCCCGGCGGGAGTGTCGCGCGCCGATAGGCAAAGGGGATCTTGGAAGCGGGCAGATCCACGATCTCGCCCTGCATCGTGACAAGCCGCACGGCTTTCACTGAATCCTTCATTTCGCCCAGCCTGGTCCCCGCATTCATGACCACGCACCCCGCAACCGTTCCCGGAATCCCGGCGGCCCATTCCAGCCCCGCCAGCGAATGGCGGATGGCATAACCGATCAGCGTCGGCATCCCTACTCCGCCTTCGGCATACAACACCGCATCCGGTTCTTCTTTGATCGTGCGCAGCTTTCCAAGGCTGACCACCACACCCCTGATGCCCTTGTCCCGGATGAGAAGGTTTGTCCCCCCCACCACGAAGAGCGGAAGCCTCTGCGCCCTGACTTGCCGGACGAGACGGGCCACATCCTCGACATCCACCGGCTCCACCAATACATCGGCCAGCCCTCCGATGCGGAACGAGGTGTAGTCTTTGAGTAGCGCATCGAACTGCACCGTTCCTCTGAGGCCGGCAACCGCCGCAGCCAACCGGCGCTGACTGCTGGTCTGCCGAGTCTGTGCATGCGTTCGCCCCTGCCTCGCCATCGTATTACGAACCGGGAGTAAGCCGGACCAACAAGCCCGTCCCGGCTTTCCAGATATCTCCCGCACCCAAGGTCACCACCAGATCACCGGGCTTTAAATGGGGCAGCACTTGATCCGGCAACGATTCTTTCTTTTCTACGAAGGTCACACCCTGATGGCCGGCTTGCTTCACAGCTTCGGCCAACTGCGCGCCGGACACGCCGGGAATCGGCTGCTCGCCGGCCGCATAGATCTCCGTCATAAACACGAGGTCCGCGTGATCGAAGGCATGAGCGAACTCGTTGACCAGATCGCGTGTCCGGCTGTACCGGTGCGGCTGGAAAAGCACCACCAGGCGGCGATCCCATCCCTGCTTGGCTGCCGCCAAAGTCGCTTTGACCTCAGTGGGATGATGGCCATAGTCATCCACCACCATGATGTCGTTGACCTCTCCGCGCAGGTGAAACCGCCGTTCCACACCGGTAAACGCCGCCAGGCCTTTGCGGATCAAATCGACCGGGACCTCCAGCTCAATCCCGATTGCAATCGCCACCAGCGCATTGGATACGTTGTGGATGCCGGGAACGGCCAGCCGGAAAGGCCCGAGATTTTTCCCCCGGAAGTGCGCCCTGAATTCCGCTCCCCACTGCTTGAGACTGATATCCGTCGCCTTGAAGTCCGGCGCCACCCCATCCCGCTCCTGCAATCCGTAGGTGTAATACCGCTTCACAATACGCGGGAACAGCGCCCGCAGCCGTTCATCATCGGCACACAAGACCGCCACTCCATAGAAGGGGATCTTGTTAATGAATTCCAGAAAGCTGTCGTAAATCTTTTCCATCGACCCGTAGTGATCGAGATGCTCACGATCGAGATTCGTGACCGCCACGATGGTCGGCGCGAGCCGGAGGAACGACCCGTCGCTTTCATCCGCTTCCGCCACCAGTAACTCTCCCCGGCCCAGCCGCGCATGGCTGCCGAGCGCGTTGACCTTGCCCCCGATGACCATCGTCGGGTCCAGGCCACCCGACGCCAGCACATTCGCCACCATCGAGGTCGTGGTCGTCTTCCCATGGGCTCCCGCAATCGCCACGCCGAATTTCAAGCGCATCAGCTCGGCCAGCATTTCCGCTCGTGGGATCACGGGCACTTGCTTGGCTTTAGCCGCGAGCACCTCAGGGTTGGTAGCCGCCACGGCGGATGAAATGACCACCACTTGGGCTTCTCCGACATTCGCTTCGTGATGGCCGATAAAAATCTTGCCGCCGAGTTCTTCCAGCCTCCGGGTGGTTTCAGACGCTTGCAGATCGGAACCGGTCACCTTGTATCCCAAGGTGAGCAGCACCTCCGCGATCCCGCTCATCCCCGATCCGCCGATCCCGACCAGATGAATCTGTTGTGTTTTTCGAAACATGACGGTTCGCCTCAATCCTGTTGCGCCCGTTGATGGCCGAGGTTTCTGCTCGCGCGCGCTGAATGCATTAGACTCCTGCCGCTCCAACAGTCCGGTTGATGTCATGGTTCACCCCCATGAGTGCATAGCATTCGCGGACAATAGTCTCCGCTGCCTCGATCCGCCGCATCTCCCAACTCTTCTCCTGCATCGTGCGCAGCCGCTCCGGCTGCCGCAGAATATCGGCAATGGCGCCGGCCAGCTTCGCCCCGGTCAGCTCCGGCTGCGGCAGCACGATCGCCCCGCCCGCCGCCTCCATCGCGCGCGCGTTCATCATCTGATGGTTGTAGATCGCCGTCGGCAGCGGGATCAGAATCGCCGGCTTTCCGCAGGCCGTCAGCTCCGCGATCGTCATAGCCCCTGAACGTGCCACCACGAGATCGGCCGCCCGTAAGACGGACGGCATGTCGTACAGAAACGGGACGACGTCTGCCGATACGCCGGCCAGCCGATAGGCCTCGACGACCCGGGCATGATCGGCGTCACCGGTCTGGTGCGTGATGGACAGGCGCGGCATCTGTTCCCTAAGCGACGCCAACCCCTCGATGACAGCGCTATTGATGGCCTTCGCGCCCTGGCTCCCGCCGAAAATCAACAACCGCTGCGGCGCGCCGGTTTCCGCCGCCGCAAGCCGGGCCGCGTCGCAGAGAAAGTCTTGGCGGATCGGCGTTCCCACCACACGTACTTTGCTCGCGGCAAATTTCTTCGCAGCCGACTCGAAGGCCAAAAACACCCGCTGGGCGCAGGGCCCGACCGCAATATTCGCCATGCCGGGATAGGCATTCGGTTCCAAGATTACCCGGGCAATCCCCCTGAGCGCCGCCGCCGCCAACATCGTGGGACTCGTGTATCCGCCGACGCCGATCACGAGATCGGCCCGGTGTGCGCCGAGAATCCTCCAGGACTGCCAGAGCCCGGTCGGCACCGACAATAGTCCCCTCAAGGCTTCCCCAAGCCCTTTGCCCATCACCGGCTTTGCCGTGATGAGCTCGAGAGAAAATCCTTCATGGGCCAGCACCTTGGACTCAATCCCTTTCGTCGTGCCGACGAAGACGATCTTCGTCGACGGGTCGCGCCGCAAAAACTCACGAGCCAATGCGATCGCCGGATACAAATGCCCTCCTGTGCCGCCTGCCGCAATCACGATGGTCATCTGCGATTGAACCTGCCGCGACCTGTTTTCGGTCCGCTCTCTTCCCGTCCTGCCTGGCGATCCCGTGAAATGTTCAGCAGGATGCCCACCCCGATCAGACAGATAATCAATGAGGAGCCGCCGTAACTTACAAAGGGCAGCGTCAATCCTTTGGTCGGCAACAAGCCCGTCACCACACCGGCATTCACCAGGGCCTGCACCCCGATCAGCAGCGTAATCCCCATCGCCAAGTGCCGGCCGAAGGGCATTCGAGCCCGTGCCGCGATCTGAAATCCGCGCACCACAAAGAGCGCGAAGAGCAGGACGATTGAGACGGTCCCCACCAAACCCAGCTCTTCCCCCACCAGCGCCAATACGAAATCCGTGTGGGCTTCGGGAAGAAAGAAGAGCTTCTGCTTCCCCTCGCCTAATCCGACGCCGAACGGCCCGCCGCTGCCGAAGGCGAGAAATGACTGGGTGATCTGAAATCCCGCGTCCGAGGCATCCTTCCAGGGAGCCAGAAACGTCAGCATCCGCTGACGCCGGTAACTCGAGCCGAGGACGAGCGCCAAAACGACCGGCACTGCGCATAGCCCCAGGCCCACGAGATGTTTCAGTTGCGCTCCGCCGAGAAAGAGCAATCCCACGGTCACCAGACCGATCACCACCACGGTTCCCAGATCGGGTTCCAGCAAGACCAACCCGCTCAAGACTCCGATCACACCCAGCACCGGCACCAGGCCGGAGGAGAAGCTCGTGATCCGATCTTCCTTCTTCGTCAGATACGCCGCGACATAAACCACCGCAACCAGCTTGACCATCTCGGCCGGCTGGATGGAGATCGGCCCCAGTCGCAACCATCGCCGCGCCCCTTTTGCCGCCACGCCCAACGAAGGAATCAGGACCATCACCAGCAGCAGCACCATGCACCCCAGCATGGGAATCGACAGGCGCTTCCACCAGGTATAGTCGACGCGGGACGAGAGATGGAGCAGCAGAAATCCGAACGTCAGCCAGGCCAGCTGTCGTTTGAGAAAGTACCCGGAGTCGTGGAAGCGATTCCCCGCCACCACAGCGCTCGCGCTGAAGACCATCACCAGGCCGACCAAGGCCAGGATGATCGTCACGAGCAACAGCGTATGGTCCATCGGCACCCGCTTCTTCGCGGTGCGAGGACTCGTGGTGGGCCACGGTAATGCCAGCGTCCCTGCGGCTCTCTGTGACATCGTCCAGTGTCAATTCTCCTCTGCCTTGCTCCCTCAGACGGGCAAGGATTGTACGAGGGCCTTAAACTGCCGACCTCGATCCTGATAGTCGGCAAACATGTCGAAACTCGCACAAGCCGGTGACAGCAACACCACGTCGCCGGACACCGCCCCGTCAGCCGCCGACTGGACGGCCTCCTTGAACGAGGCGGCCCGCACAATCGACGGAAACCCGGCCACCGCATTCGCCAACAACGGCGCGGCCTCTCCGATTAAAATGAGCCCCTTGACCCGCTGTCTGATCGCCGGAGCCAGCCGGGAAAAATCTCCGCCCTTATCGCGCCCGCCGGCAATCAGCCAAATAGGCTGATCGAT
The DNA here is from genome assembly GCA_002435325.1 of Nitrospira sp. UBA6493. Classification (GTDB taxonomy): domain Bacteria; phylum Nitrospirota; class Nitrospiria; order Nitrospirales; family Nitrospiraceae; genus Nitrospira_D. The sequence goes on from DJMJ01000016.1 coordinate 63,990, forward strand.
ACTCTCCAGCGCTTTCAGCGTGGCATCGACGTTCGTCCCCTTGGAGTCGTTCACAAAGCGCACGCCACGGCGGTCCCGCACAATCTCCAAGGCATGCTCAAGGCCGGGGAAGGTCGCCAGTACGCGCCTGATCGAGTCGAGCGGACACCCGCTCAACAGCGCATAAGTGACGGCCGCCATCACATTCTCAACATTGTGGTTGCCGATGATCTTGATTTCCGAACGGCGACAGACCTCCTGTCGAGCTCCGGTCACCGTCGTCACAATGCGATCGTCTTCCAGATAGGTGCCTCCGTTCAGATCGGAGGGGAGGGACGATTGCCGGGTGAATCCAAGGACCCTGGCTTTGACCCCGTGTCGGAGCGCCGCCACTCGCTGATCGTCGAGGTTGAAGAGTGCAAAGTCGGTCGGCTTCTGATTCTCAAAAATCCGGCGCTTGGCTGCGACATACTCGTCAATCGACTCATAACGGTCTTGATGGTCCACCGTCACATTCAGAATCGCTGCGATCCAGGGATGAAACTGGTCCACGGTTTCCAATTGAAAACTGGACACCTCCACCACGGCAAAATCATAGGGACTGGGCAGCCCCTGCCGGTGCGCCTGAAACGATTGCTCCGCCGCTTCGCTGAGTGCCGTCCCGAGATTGCCCCCGACAAAAACCCGCTTCCCGCTTTCCTGCAGCATCTTGCCGATCAGCGTGACCGTCGTGCTTTTTCCATTGGTGCCGGTCAGGGCCAGGATCGTAGCAGAGAGGAACCGGGCGGCCAGCTCCAGTTCGCTGATGACCTTGACGCCACGACGGCGGACCCGCTCCAAGGCTTCCATCCGATAGGGCACGCCGGGACTGATCACGACAAGCTCCGCTGTATCCAGTGCGGTCTCGTACTGACTGCCGACCGTGATGCCGATGCGCGAGCCGTCCACCTGCTTCAGTACGGCTTCCAGCTCACTGCGTTCCTTCCTATCGGCGACGGTCACTTGCGCGCCCGCAGCCTGCAGCAAGCGGGCGGCCGCCACGCCGCTGCGGGCCAGCCCCATCACCGTGACTTTGGTTCCCGTCAGCTCCATCGTGTCTTCGCTCACCATCCGGTTACCGTAACTTCAACGTGCTCAGGCTCAAGAGCGCCAACAGAATGGCGATGATCCAGAGCCGCACCACGACTTTGGGCTCCTCCCATCCCTTCATCTCGAAATGATGATGGATCGGAGCCATCAAGAAAATCCGCTTCCCACGAGACTTGAACGACAATACCTGGAAGATGACCGACACGGCCTCGATCACGAACACGCCACCCACCATCAGCAACAACAGTTCGTGTTTGCTGATCACCGCCACGGTTCCGAGCGCCGCGCCCAACGGAAGCGAACCGACATCGCCCATAAAGACGGAGGCCGGGTAGGTATTGAACCAGAGAAAGCCGAGGCTCGACCCCAATATGGCCGCCGTAAACACCGCAATCTCTCCGGCATTCTCAATGTGGGGAATAAGCAGGTAGTCGGACATCAGCCGATGCCCTGCCACGTACGCGACAATCGTATAGGCCAGCGCGGTAATCATGACGGGTCCGATTGCCAGGCCGTCTAAACCGTCGGTCAAGTTGACCGCATTCGAGCTGCCGACAATCACCAGCACGGCAAACACGATATAGAACCACCCGAGATCCGGCATGAAGTTCTTGAAGAAGGGCACGCTCAGCTTCGTGGAGTACCCCGGTAACGCATACAGCGTAAGGGCGATTCCTAACGCCACCGCCACCTGCGCGGCAAATTTCTGTTTGGCCGACAGGCCTTTCGATTGGGCCTTGATGAACTTAAGATAATCGTCCGCGAATCCGATCGCCCCGAATCCGACCGTCGCAGCCAGCACCAGCCAGACATAGGGCTTGGTGATATCCGCCCACAGCAGCGTCGAGAGCACGACGGCAAAGATGATCAACAGGCCTCCCATGGTTGGCGTGCCGCTCTTCGCCAAATGCCGCTTGGGACCGTCATCGCGGATCTGCTGGCCCAGCTTGATCTCCTGGAGCTTCCGGATCAGCCAGGGCGCCAGCATGAAGGCGAGGAGAAACGCGGTCACCGCCGCATAGATAATGCGGAAGCTCTGATAGCGGAAGACGTTCAGAAACGAGAACTCGGTATGTAACGGATAGAGCCAGTTATACAGCATATAGTGACCGCCCCTGAACGATTACGAGGCCTTCTTCGCGACCCGCTTCATACTCTGCAGCGCGCTCACGATTTGTTCCATTTTCATGCCGCGCGACGCCTTCACCAACACCACATCGCCCTGCTCGACCATCGTCTTCACGGCGGCGGCCGCGGCCGCCGCGTCCGGCATTTCCAGGACCGCGCCGGGATCCATCCCGGCCCGGCGCGCGCCTTCGGCCAACCCTCGACCCAACGAGCCGCAGGCAATCAATCGGGTGACTCCCTGTTGCGCGATGAAGGCGCCGACCTCTTCATGCATCCGCCCCGCGTTCGGTCCCAATTCCAACATGTCGCCCAACACCGCAATCGTCGTGCGCCCTTCCCCAGACTGCGCCAGTAATTCTACCGCCGCTTTCATCGAGGCCGGATTGGCGTTGTAACAATCATTGATAATTTTGACGCCGTGGCTCATGACGACCTGCGACCGCATCGCCGCCGGGCGGAAGCGAGAGAGCCCCTGCGCGATTACCGCGCCGGAGATGCCGAGAACCGATCCCGCGGCCGCCGCTGCAAGAGCGTTCATGACATTGTGAGAGCCCTGCACCTTCATGCGAACGATCGTGTGCCTGACTTTCCCAGGGAGCAGCAACCGGAAGATCGTGCCGTCCTTGCCATCGGACTTCGCCTGCAACGCCTGCACATCCGCTTTCGGCGAATAGCCGAACGAGACCACCCGGCATTGCGCGCGCGCGGCCAGATAATCGAAATAGGGATCATCTGCGTTCAACACGGCGGCCCCGTCAGCAGGCAATAAATCGAGCAGCTCCGCCTTCCCCTGAGCCGACCCCTCCATGCTGCCGAAGAACTCCAAGTGGTCCGGCCCGATATTGGTGATGATCCCGATCGTCGGCCGCGCGATTTCACACAACCGCGTCGTCTGCCCGACGTTATCGACCCCCATCTCGATGACCGCGGCTTCGTGGCGACCCGTCAACCGAAAGAGGGTTTGCGGAACCCCGATGCGATTGTTCAAATTGCCTTCGGTCTTCATCGTCCGCCATCGCTGTCCCAGAACGCTCGCCACCATTTCTTTCGTTGTCGTTTTTCCGTTGCTGCCTGTTACTGCGACCACCGGGATATCGAACCGGCTTCGATGGTGCGTGGCCAATTGTTGATAGGCAAAGAGCGGGTCGCGCACACCAAAAATGAATGCCGAGGACGTCCCCGCCATTTTCACAACCGGCGGCGGGACAACATAGGCATCATGCACAATCGCGCCGACCGCGCCCCGCGACAGCGCCATCTCGACATACTCATGCCCGTCAAATCGATCGCCCTTGATCGCGACAAACAGATCCCCGGCACGGATCGATCTGGAGTCCAAATTGATGCGCCGAATGCGCTGCCTCATCCACCGGGTTCCCTCGGCGGCCAGCACTTTCACACTGATGACTTCCCGCAATTCTTCAACCGTAAACAGTGCCATGACGCCCCCGACCCCTACGCCTTCGTCATTCGGCCTACGCACAACTCTTCAGTTGCTGGATCGCTTCCCGCGCGACTTCACGATCGTCAAAGTGATGCTTCGTCGTACCGATAATCTGGTAGTCCTCATGCCCCTTCCCGGCAATGAGCACCATGTCACCCTGTCTCGCCTCCCGCACAGCCGCGCCGATCGCCTCGCGGCGATCCGCGATCTTCTGATACTGGACGTGCGGACGCTGCCGGAGTGCATCCGAGACCCCAACTTCCACTTCATCCAAAATCGACAACGGATTCTCCGTACGGGGATTGTCCGATGTAAGAATCACCACATCGCTATATTGAACCGCCGCGCGCCCCATCTTGGGACGCTTCCCGCGATCCCGGTCTCCTCCGCATCCGAACACCGTGATGATGCGGCCGGCTTTCAGCGCCTGGGCGGCCGAAAGCAGGCGCAGGAGCGCATCCTCCGTGTGGGCGTAATCCACCACGACCGTGAACACTTGCCCCGCCATGACCCGCTCGAAACGGCCCGGCACATTGATGACACGAGCGACCGCTTCGCGGATTTGATCGGCAGTCGCTCCTTCGTGCAGCGCCACCCCGACGGCCGCCAACATGTTGTACACATTGTGTTCGCCGACCAAATGGCTTTCGATCGGAAAGGAACCGGCCGGCGTAGCCGCCTTGAAGGTAGTCCCGCCCAGTGAAAGCCGGACATCTTCGGCCCGAAGATCCGCCTTCTCCTTGATCCCATAGGTCCACACCGGTGTAGGACAAAGAGAGGCGATGCGGGCCCCGCTCGGATCGTCGAGGTTGATGATCGCCCGCTTCTTTTGTTTGGCCGTTCCGGTTAACCCCGTAAAGAGCCGCAGCTTCGCCTGGAAATAAGCCTCCATCGTCTTATGAAAGTCGAGGTGGTCCTGCGTCAGGTTCGAAAAGACCGCCACATCATATTCGCAGCCGCTTGTGCGCTCCTGGACGAGAGCATGTGACGACACTTCCATCACCGCCGTTGTGCAGCCGCCATCCACCATCTTCCGAAGCAGCTGCTGCAGGTCCAGCGCCCCTGGCGTGGTATGCGATGCCGGAATAGTCTCAGACCCGATTTGATATGCCACGGTTCCTATCAGTCCCACTCGTTGCCCGATCGCTTCGAGCAGCAACTTACAGACATAAGTGGTGGTCGTTTTGCCGTTGGTGCCGGTAATCCCGATCATGCGCAGATGCGCCGAAGGATCGCCGTAAAACCGGCTACCCAATATCCCTAATGCTTTCCGGGAATCCGCGACGCGAATAGCGGACAGCTCCGCTTCCGAGAGCGGCTCTTGCTGCACCAGCGCCGCCGCCCCGGCTGCAATCGCACCGGCAAGATACCGGTGGCCATCGACCTGCTCACCCTTCACAGCCACAAACAGGCTGCCGGCCTGAACCGCCCGGGAGTCATCCGTAATTGCCACCACCGGCACGCCGAGATCTCCCCTCTGCTCAAGGACCTCCACCTGTCCCCTCAAGGCCTCAGCTAATTGTGCCAATGTCGTCGCCATGACAGAAACACCTGCGTTATCGACGGCCCGTGGCCATCGCTAATTTCACCGGTTCATTCGATGACACGCCCAGATAATTTAACACCTGCTCACCGACACGCCGGAAGACGGGAGCCGCCACCAACCCACCAAAGGACTCCCCTTGCGGTTCGTCGATCACGACGATCATGGCCAGCCGGGGATTATCGGCCGGCACGAATCCGACAAACGACCCGACAAATTGAGTCGCGGAATAGGTGCCGGTGCGTGGATCGATTTTCTGAGCCGTTCCAGTCTTCCCGGCCACCCGGAATCCGGGAATCGCCGCCTTCGCCCCGGTCCCGTCCGTAACGACGCCTTCAAGAATTGATGTCACCGTCCGCGCTGTCTCCGCCGAGATCACCCGCCGCTTCACTTGCGGGTCAATCTGCTTGAGCAGTTGTCCTTGCGCATCCCGTACTTCAGACACCACATAGGGCTTCATCAAGATCCCGCCGTTCGCCAGCACCGAGATCGCCGACACCATTTGCATCGGCGTCACGCCGATTTCCTGTCCCATGGAAATCGAGGCCAGCGAGCGACGGCCCCAGTCTTTGGGATCCCGCAAGAGACCGCCCGCTTCGCCGGGCAAATCGATCTCGGTCCGCTGTCCGAATCCGAATGCCTGCAAGTAGCGATAGAGCCGCTGATCGCCCAGCGCCATGCCGGTCTTCGCGGCTCCGATGTTGCTCGACTTCTGAATCACCTGCGCAAACGTGACCCATCCGAGCTTCTCATGATCGTGGATCACCGTATTGGCAATGGTCATGCGGCCGTTCTCGCCGAACACCATCGTCCCGGGCTTCATGACCTTTTCTTCAAGAGCCGCGGCGGCCACAATGGCTTTCATGGTCGAACCGGGCTCATAGGCATCGGTCAAGGCCCGATTGCGCCAGCGGCCAGGCGTAAGCGCGGCCACGGAGTTCGGGTCGAAGCGCGGGCTGATGGCCAGCGCCAGCAGAGCCCCGGTTTGAGGATCGAGCACGATGACGGTACCGGCTTTGGCCCGCGTTTTGTTCATCGCCTCTTCGAGTTCTTTCTCCGCGACATATTGAATGACTTCGTCGATCGTCAGCGTCAAACTATGGCCGGAAGCCGGACTTTGCGCGGCCTCATCTTTCGGAAACACGATGCGACCGAGCGCATCGCGCTGTAGCACGGCCACGCGCTTTTCCCCGTGCAGGTGCGATTCATAGCGGCGCTCCAACCCCTCAAGCCCGGCTCCGTCCATGCCGGCAAACCCCAAGACATGCGCCAGCAGCGGCCCCTTGGGATAAAAGCGACGCCCTTCCAGCACCGTTCCGATGCCTTCCATCGGCATCTGCTCCAGCCGATGTCCCTGCTCCGGGTCCAACTTTCTCGCCAGCCACACGAAGCTGCGATCCTGGCGTAATTTTTTTTCGAGCTCGGACGCGCGCACACGCAGAACCGGAGACAATGTCCGCGCCGTCTGGGCAGGACTATCAAGGGCGGTCGGAACGCCAAATACGGACGGCACATCCATGTTCATGGCCAGCACCTTGCCGTGTCGATCCACGATAGTTCCTCGGGCGCCCTCCAGTGACACGGTCTTTTGATGCTGCCGATCGGCCTTGACGGTCAATTCAGCCGCTTGCAAGACTTGCAGCGACACGAGCCGAAACAGCACCACGCCGAATCCGCACAGCAACACCAGCAACAGCACAAACCGGCGTGTACGTGACGGAGAACCAGCCACTAGCGCCTCCCACCCGGCACATCAGCTTTAGCGAGCCGCACCTCCGACGCCTGGCGGGATGCCCCCGACCATTCTGCCGGCCCGGACTGCACCATCACCACTTGCCCCGGTTGGGGCAACGTCATTCCAAATTTATCCGCTGCCACCTTTGCAATGCGGTCGGGAGCACTGAGCGTCGCGACCTTCACCCGAAGTTCGTCCCGCTCCCGTTCAAGCAATATCTTTTCGTGCTTCAGCCGTTCGATATGGTAGCCAAGACGCACCATATCGACCCGCTCCCACACAAACACAAATACAAGACAGACCCCTATGAGCACTGCCAACAGCTTCTTCATTGGATACACTCCTGTGGAAGACGCTCCGCCACTCGCAACTTGGCGCTCCGCGCGCGCGGATTCTCCCGGCATTCCGCCTCGGAGGGCACTTGCGGCTTTTTGGTAAGCACCCGGACTTGCGCCTGCGGCTCATCAGCCAGGGCGCGCAACGTGTGCTTCACAATGCGATCCTCAAGCGAGTGAAAAGAGATGACCGCGAGGCGCCCACCAGGACGCAGGATATCCACCGCATCGCGAATGGCCGGCGCAATCACGTCCAGCTCCCGATTGACCGCGATCCGCAACGCCTGAAACGTCCGTGTCGCGCAATGAATGCGTCCGTGGCGATAGGCCGCGGGCACGGCTCCCTTGATCACCGCAACCAGCTCTTGCGTCGTTGCCAAGGCCTTGAGCGCGCGCGCCTGCACAATGGCCCGCGCGATACGCCGGGAAAATCGCTCTTCCCCATATTCGAAAATCATATCGGCCAGCTCGACCTCTGGCAGCCCGTTGACCAACTGCGCCGCAGTACGGGGACCAGTCTGATCCATGCGCATATCAAGCGGGCCATCGGTCTGGAAACTGAATCCGCGCCGCGGATCATCCAGCTGCGGCGAGGACACCCCAAGGTCAAACAGAACACCATCGACGGAGTGAACATCCACGCTTTGCAGCAACGGTTTCACCTCCACAAAATCACCTTTGAGCAACCGCACACGCTGACCGAAAGGAGCCAACCGAGACCGGCACGCGGTGAGCGCCTCGTCATCCCGATCGATGCCGACAAGAGTCGATTGACCCGCCATTTTCCGAAGCAATGATTCAGCATGCCCACCATACCCCACCGTCCCATCAACAAGGACTTGAGCCTGTTCAGGATTGAGCCAATAGATGACTTCATCGTGAAATACAGGAACATGCTGACGATTTCCCTCGATATATACTTCCCCACTTATATCCACTTTACCCCACTAACGGCGGAGTATACTCCCGTTTGACGCCTTGTCAACATTAAATTCATAGACTTACGACGAATTGTCCCCATCCTGCCTCCATACCATTTTTCAGGCTCAAAGAAACCCATCTACTGGCATTGGACCACTCAAACCACATAGCCCAGAGCTATCCATCCCGTGCCGACCAACAAATCCCCCTCCACAAGGGCCTGCCAAATGCACTGTGAGTCAACGAACACCAAGACAGGACGCGGCCATCGCCCGTAACAAATAGAGGATTCGTTGACAACACGCATCATCACATCAACAATGGGCCTATGCGCGTGACAAGTACGAGGCACTACACCCTCTGCGTAATCACCTTGAGTTTAGGGCTGGCATGCGGCCTGAGCCTCGTGCCACCCACGGCACAGGCTGCATCGAACCTTTATTGGTGCCCTGATCGGAATGCTGACCAGCAATACTCCGCGAAGCCAGGCCCTGGCTGCTCGCCGCTGGTTGAGAAGAAAGATCCCGCCTTGGAACAGGCAGAACGCCCAGGTGAGCCAGGAAAGGAACCGCGGAACTTCAAAATCGATAATCTCCAGCACGACGTGTCGGAGTTTCTGAAGCAGTACCGCCAATTTCTTGCCTGCTGCAGAACCGATCGTGGGGAGTTGCGACAAATCGAGGCGATGGGCGATGAACTGAGCGACCTCCTTGCATCGATTCAAACGCAGATATCCAATCACTCTCTCGCTTCCCGGGGCGTCATACTACGGGAGCTCATCCCTCCCATCGCCAAAGCGAGAGCCGATCTGCGCACACTACGCACACGACTGGAGCAAATCGAACAATCGACACACCAGCGCAACAGCGCCAGTCTTGAAGAGGCGGGGCGAGAATCTCAGACCATTCACGCGATCGAAGAATCGATTCATCGGGACATTACGGCGCCATCCCTCCCCACAGGGCCACGAACTGGCGCCGCAATTGGCGCAGCACCGGCCACAGGACCCATCATTGGGAAATCGCCCACGTCCGGGGCGGCAATAGGACGGGACGGAACCACCGGTCAAGATATCGGCGCCTCCCCCAAGAGCGGCGGCGACATTGGCCGTTCAGGAGCGACTGGATTTGCGATTGGCGAGACCGGCCGCGCAGGGCCATTAATCGGCGAATCAGAACTAAACAGCGACGCCTCTTCAAGCGTCAACTCCTCACTTCAGCAATCGACCGTCGGCTCCAGTCTTTCCGATTCAACGATCGGCTCAACCTTTGGCGGGTCATCGATTGGATCCAGCCTACAGGACTCTTCGGTGGGCTCTTCATTTGGCGGACCATCCATCGGGACAAACCAGCAAGACCAGGATACCAGCCGATAGCAGATCCCCCTCGGACTAATTCACCGCACTCACCGGCGGCATAACCTCCCAGGATTCGCCCGCGTCTGCGCTCCGATACAATCCGCTGCCGTTCGTGCCCGCATAAAAGAGCTTGGAATCGGTCTGGCTCTGCGCGAGCGAGCGGATGTTCGTCGTGGCAAATCCTCGATTCATCACCTTCCACGTCGCGCCGCCGTCTTCGCTCCGATGCACCCCTTCACGCCCGGTGATATAGATGACGCCCTTCTTCGAGCGATCGAGCACCATCGAAATGATCATCTGATCCGCCAGCGACTCACCGATGCGCGCCCACGACTTCGCGCCATCCGTGGACTTGTACAGCCCCGCCAACGTCGCGGCGTAGACTGTCTCCGGCTCGAAAGCATCGACCTCGATCGCCGTCACGTTCAACGCGCGGGACGACTTCACCATCTCCGGCGGGACCAGGCCATTGTTCGCCTTCTCCCAATGACCAGCTTGATCGACCGACTTGTACACACCGCCACTCGTCCCCGCGTAGAGAATCGCCGGCCTGGTCGGGTCCATCTCCAACGAGACAACCATCAGCACTTCCTTCATCCCCTCCATACGCTTCGTCCAGCTGTCGCCCGCATTCTTCGACTCGAACACCCCCATCGTCGTCGCGGCAAAGAGATGGGTGTTGTCCTGCGGATCGAACACGAACTGGTTCACCACCGAAGAGATCGTCGCATCGTCCAACCCGGACCGCTGCGACACCCAGCGCTGTCCGCCGTCGTAACTCTTGTAGACCGCGTCGCCCTTCGTGCCCGCATACACCGTGGCGGGATAAGCCGGATCAATCGCCATCGCAATCACCCGGGAATGGCTCATCCCGCGCGAGAGATTCGCCCAGGTCTTCCCGCCATCACGCGTCTTATAGATGTAATCGTTCGTAGCGATATAGATGATGTCGGGATTCTTGGGATGGAGTTCGATGACGACGATGGGATCGCTGCGATTGCAGCCGACGAGAGAAATCCCCACCAATAGACAAAGTAGGTACGCCAACTGCTTCATAGAATCGGCTTAAAATATTTCAGGAAAGGGGCGGGGTGAGCGCCTACTGCGCGCATACACCGAGCACTGCCCTTGAGTTACCATTCAATCATTCCGAGTGCGCGAGGCGCGAGCAAGAACGCTCACCCCGCCCCCTGATCCTACCGATAGTTCGTGAACTGCAAATCCACGCCGAAATCTTTCCCTTTGAGAAACGCCATCGTCGCCTGCAGATCATCTTTGCTCTTGCTGAGCACCCGCACCTGCTCGCCCTGAATCTGCCCCTGCACCTTGATCTTTGATTCCTTGATCGCCTTGGTGATTTCCTTGGCCTTTTCCGACGTCAGCCCGCTCTGAATCTTCGCCGTCTGCCGCACCGTCCCGCTCAACGCCGGCTCCACCGCGCCATAGTCGAAGGCCTTCAGCGACACCCCGCGCTTCGTACACTTCGTCTTAATAATCTCGATCACCGCGTTCAGCTTATAGTCGTCATCCGAGACGACCACAAGCTCCTTCTCTTTTTCCTTCAGCGTAATCTCCGTTTTCGAATCCTTGAAATCGAACCGCTGCTTGATCTCCTTCGTCGCCTGATCCAGCGCGTTTTTCAACTCCTGCATATTCACTTCCGACACCACATCGAACGAAAATTGATCCGCCATAATTCCCCCTGCTTCTCGCGAGACGTGCGTGACTAGCGAGACTGGACTCGCGCGCTTGTCGCGCCCTTCCCGCTACCTATTAACAACACCCGCCGCCATGCGGCAACTTAAACCCCTTCCCCTCATCATCACGACAGATCGCCGTCTGCATCCGTCCCGCCGAGCCGCCACCGGCCAGCACCAGCACCTCACTGCTCGTGAAGGGCTTCTTCAGTACCACATACCCGTACCATTGCCGCAGGCTGTCGATCAAGACAATCAGCCCTAGGAAGGCCACCCCTGCGACCAGCACCGCGTCCAAATACAGCGCAAACGCCTGCCCGCCATCCTGCAGCTTCGCCGCCTTCCCCATGAAGAGGCCGAACATCTGATAAGACCCGATCAGCGTGACCCCTCCGACAAACAGCATCGGCACCGCCGTGATCCAAAGAAACTGCGCCTTGCGCATCTTGATCAGCACCGTCGTCCCGATGCAAAGCGCCAGCGTCCCCAGCAGCTGATTCGCCGCGCCGAACATCGGCCAGATCGTCGAAATACTCCCCGTACCAATCAGGTAGCTCCAGGCCCCCACCACCAAGCCGCTACTCGCCAGCACCCCTGGCCACCAGTTGATCCGCCGCAGCGGCGCATAGACCCGCCCGCCCATTTCCTGAAGCAGGTAGCGCGCCACCCGCGTGCCCGTATCCATCGTTGTGAGAATAAACAGAGCTTCAAACACCAACGCGAATTGATACCAATAGGCCATCAACCCCGCCATCCCCGGCAAAGCCGAGAAGATCGAGGCCATCCCAACCGCCAGCGACACAGCCCCGCCAGGCCGCCCCGCCACATCCACTTCCACCAGCTGCGACAACTCCTGAATGCGCGAGACCGGGAATCCCATCGAGGCCAACTGCTCAGGCGAAAGCATCGTATTGATCACAAAATAATCCCCAGGAATCAGCACCGAGGCCGCAATCAACGCCATCACGCCGACGAAACTTTCCAGCAGCATCGCCCCGTACCCCACCGTCGCCTGCGATTCCTGCTCGATCATCTTCGGCGTCGTTCCGGAAGAGACTAGTGAATGAAAGCCCGAGACCGCCCCGCAGGCAATCGTAATGAAGAGGAAGGGGAAGAGGGTACCCAGGATAATCGGACCTCCGCCGCTGGCGAAGATCGTCACCCGCGGCATCTCAATCGTAGGCGCCATCAGCACCACGCCGAGACCGAGCAAAAACACCACACCCAGCTTCATGAAGGTTGAGAGATAGCCCCGCGGCACCAGCAACATCCAGCCGGGCAAGATGGAAGCCAGGAACCCATAACCTGCCAGCATCCACACCAGCGTCCCACGCTCAAACTCCAGCCAAGGCGCCAACGCCGAATGGGCCACCGCATGCCCGGCGATCACCGAGGCAATCAACAGCACGACGCCAAGCACCGAAACTTCCCCCACCGCACCAGGGCGAAACTTTTGAAGATAGAAGCCCATAATAAAGCCAATGGGAATCGTCATCGCAATCGTGAAGGTCCCCCAGGCATTCCGGTACAAAGCATTCACCACCGCAAAGCCCAACCCCGCCAGAGCCACCACCACGATGAAGAGCACCGCCACCGCCGTCGCCGTGCCGGTAATAGGGCCCAGTTCATCGCGGGCAATCTCCGGAAGCGAGCGCCCATTGCGCCGCATGGAAGCCACAAGAATTACAAAATCCTGCACCGCCCCGGCCAGCACCGCACCGATCACCAGCCAAAGGAAACCGGGCATAAAGCCGAACTGCGCTGCCAACACCGGCCCGAGCAGCGGCCCGGCTCCGGCAATCGCCGCGAAGTGATGACCGAAGAGGACATAGCGATTGGTGGGATGGAAATTGACACCGTCATTCAGCCGCACCGCCGGGGTGACATATTGATCGTTCAGATCGACCACCCGCCGCGCGATCCAGCGGCCATAGAACCGGAACGCGAGCACATAGATGCACGACGCCGCCACCACCAGCCAGAGCCCATTCACCTTTTCTTCGGGATGAACGAGCCCAGTGACAAAGGCAAGCGCGACAGCGCCAAGAATGGCGAGCAGCGCCCAGAGCAAGTTGAGAAGATATTTCACGCGGCGCATCCTAACAACACACCAAGCGCTTGTAAATCAGCCCGGATTTGCTTCCCGTTCTGATTGTGCTTACAATGTAGTCTCAAGAGGAGAGCCCCATGAAAGCGCACATCGTTCGAATCGGCAATTCCAAAGGCATCCGTCTCCCCAAAACGTTGCTTCAAGAAGCCCAGCTCGACGATGAGGTTGAACTCCAGGCTGAGCCTGGCCGGATTCTAATTTCCAAGGCCGCAAAACCGAGAGCTGGTTGGGCCGAATCTGCCCAGCGCATGCGCGAACAGGACGAAGATTGCTTACTCGATCCTCCGGCACCAACTCGATTCGACAAAGAAGAGTGGAAGTGGCGATAGAGCACGCGAGTCCGACGCGCGGCGATGTCTACCTGATCGACCTCGATCCCACCCGAGGGAGCGAGATCCGCAAAACGAGACCATGCCTGGTCGTGTCCCCCGATGAGCTCAATCAGCACTTGCGCACTGTCATCGTCGCCCCAATGAGCACCGGAGGGCAAGCCTACCCCTGGCGTGTGCGCTGTCGCTTTCGCGACCGTTCCGGATTTGTCGCCGTGGACCAGTTGCGCACAGCCGATAGCGAGCGCCTCGTCAAGCGGTTGGGACGAATCTCACCCGGCACACTGACCGCAGTCCTCGCCGTCCTGCAGGAAATGTTCACACCATAACGCTTTAGGTAAAGCTTATCTCTTAGTCGTTCAAATCGATTACCCGCCACGCGAGCCACAGCCCATTCACCTTTTCTTCGGGATGGACGAGACCTGTGACAAAGGGGAGTGCAACCGCACCCAGAATGGCAAGGAATCCCCAAAGTGCGTGTGTTAACGACGACATGCGCGGCACCCTAACACAAACGCACGGGAGGACACCCCTGAGAGGGATCGAAATCCGAAATGGCTCTTCACACCCTAACCATAAAGCTGTCAAGGCTGAAGTGCCCTCCCCTGCTATCAGGAGAATGGAACTTCCGAAACGTCAGGTTTTTGTGGGTTGAGTCAAATGAGGAAGAGTCGAGTTTGCAAACCGCAGATCCATGGACGAATCACTCTCTCTTAAGCATTGAAGGATACAAGGTGTACGGCCTGGTTGATCCTCGATTGCGCGCAACCTTCTCACCCGCCCAGCCCTGGTCGCGCCAAGACGCGACCTCTCCCCCTGCGAGGGCCTTACGAGGCCGCGCGTTCCGCGAGCAGGAGGATCACCAGGCCGCCCTCGTTCCCCTTCTTCCCCTCCAACGAGGGATAGGCGTGCGACCTGCCGCCGCGCTACACTCCCTCCCACCATGGAACAGACTCAGGAACAGCCCAAGCCCTATCAACGTGAGCACTACCGGATCCCGCTGGCCGTGACCTATCCCGTGATGTTTGCGGGAGCAGCTGCGATCGGCGAAGGCACCGTGACCAATCTATCGGTCTTGGGCTGCACGATCGAATGTGCCACGCCCCCCTCTCAAACAAGCCACCTGTTGCTGCGATTGATTCTGCCTGATCGGCCCGAGTCGTTGCCGATCGACGGGGCGGAAGTGCGATGGGTGAAAGAGAACCAGATCGGCGTACAGTTTACGAAGATCGAACGGGCGGCAGACCTTCGCCTGCACGGGTTCGTGTGGGACCGGATGATCGAACGGCTCACGACGATCAAGCAGAACACCCCCCCACGTCTTCAATCCTGACTCACCCCACGTTTGTCGCTCACCCGAGCTGCCCGGAATCCCGCTCCGGACCGGATACGATAAAAGAAGGGGGGCAGACCCTCCACACACGGCCTGCCCCCCGGGAACGCCCCTCTCAAACTGACGCGACACCGATCTTTTTACGCCGCCTTCGGCAGCGAAGAAAGATCGCGATGTCGATTCTGCCTGACAGGCGGCTGCACGGAGGTAGACACGGTGCTGGACTCGGAAGACAATGTCCAGAGTCCCATCAAAAGCACCACTATCGCTCCAATTGAAGCCAGTCCGGCATCAATGACCGAACTCAAATCCATCATCGTGTTCACCTCCTTTCTTTCTAAGCTTGCATGGGCACGCCGGTCTTCTTGTCAGAAGAGCCCATGTGACAAGGGGCTCTTCTGATTCAAAACTGAACTCTCAGTCTCATCCCACGAGCGGTCTTCCGGCGAACTTCTCCTCCACAGCCCCTTCATCCGGCCGGGCACTCGGGAGCCGCCCCTTCCGCCATCTTGCGAACCTCACTGAGGATCTCATTGCTCGTTTCCCTTGTTCGAGTCCTGCGCCTTCACCTTCTGCCTGAGCAGCCGGTTCCCCACGCACCCCGGAGGCCGCTCATGGGACATCACAGGAGAGGAGACCCCGCCGATTGAGGACATCAGCGAGGCCTCATAGACCGGCCATCATGAGGCAAGCAGGACTGTCGGCTCGAACCAGACACAACCTCTTCTCGCGGGCGCGTTACGTTCCTTCGATCATAATCCGCCGACACTTGGCCTCTTCCCGCTTGGGAAAGGTCACTGTCAACAGACCGTTCTTGTGCGTGGCCGACACCTTCTCCTGATCGACGAACGTCGGGAACTTGAAAAGCCGCGCAAACCGGCCACTAGCAATCTCGCGCAGATGATAGGCCCCTTCCGGCGTATGCTCTTCACTCCGCTCTCCCTTCACCGTCAATACCTGGTTGTCGATCTCCAGCGAGATATCTTTTGCGTCCCAACCAGGAAGCGCAACCTCCACATAGAAGCCGGCGCCATCCTCCCAGGCGTTACAGGCCGGCGCCCACGGCTGGCCAGACGTTCCAAACGCCCGCAGGGCTTCATCAAACATCCGGTCGATCTGACGGTTGAATAAGTCAGGGCTGATTGAGGACACCACGGTCGGTACATAGCTGCTCATAACTCTCCCTCCTCCTCTCTACGAGAGGTCACGTTATGGGTTGAGGTGATGATTTTGGATCGGGAGTTAGGCCGAGGAAGACCCGGGGCAACATCTGCCGCCGCTACTCCTCCAGAGTCGGACCTACCACCAATCCATCTGGTTTAGTATCAGCAACGGAAAAGGAGTTAATTTCGCCGGAGAAAAAGTCAAGAGGGGAGGGCTGAGAGCAGGGAACGTTTCATTTCGGTAGAGGAGCCGGCCGGTCTTTCCCCATTGCGGCCAGGCACAGCAGCCCGATGCCGATCCAGACAAGCTCGCGGAATCGCCGCAGCAACGCGAAGGTGATGCCGGTGACGTCGCTGTAGCCGAACGCTTTCAGCAGCAGCAGATTGCCGCCGTCCTGTGCGCCAAGGCTGCCGGGAATAAAAAAGGTGCCGCCCTTGATGAAGACCGAGAGGGCTCCGATGGAAATAGCCGAGAACGCCAGCGCCGGCCCGCCGAGATAGTCAATGATGACGTACACTTCCAGCGCTTCGGCCAGCCAACCGAGGAAGTAGAGCCCGGTGGAGGCGTAAAAGGCCGGACGCTGGTGCGTATAGAAGTCCAGAATCGTCCGGTCAAGTTCGCGCAGCTTCTCTTCCCGCGGCTCGAGAAACCCAACCCTGAATCCCAACTTCCGAATCATTTCCAGCATCCAGGTGAAGAGGCCCCGCCGTTGCACAAACACGAAGGCCGCTGTCCCGAAAGCCAGCAGGCCTACGCTCAACAACGCCGCCGCTACGGTCTGGCCGGACGAATCGCCTCCCCCTAACAAAAACACACCCAGCGCGATGCCGAGCAGAATGAACAGGACTTCGGCAATCGTCATCGTGGTTTTGGCAATGACGACCGATGCCAAACCTTCCACCATCGGCACGTGGTGTTTCTTCAATAAATACGCCTTCAGCGGCTCGCCGCCGACATAGGCCGTCGGGGTGGTCATGTTCACCACTTCTCCGGCGGTCCGAATGGCGAAGATCCGCCAGAATGACACGGCCCGCCCGGAAGGCCCCAGGGTGATTTTCCACCCGTAGGCTTCGATCGCATACATGATAAACGAGGGGATGAGCATGACGCACAAAGCCATCGGCCCGAGTTGCGCCGCCGCCGAGTAAATACGGTCGGGCCCGATATGCCAGACAAGAAGACCGAGAGTAACCAGCCCGAGGGCGAGCAGAAGGGGCCTAAGCACGGGAGATAGCGGACGGACGAATGACCCACACCATCAACGCGGCGAACACGATCGACCCGGCCGCGGCCATCCACAGAAACCACTCCAGCTTGCCCAGCAGGGCAAAGAGCAGCACGACGACCGAAAAATCGCGGCTCGCCACGTTCTTAAGCATGAAGTCGGACCAGGCGGCATGAACCGGGGTCTTCCAACCGCTCGCCTGTTTGATCTTCTGCGCCCGATTGACCAGCAGAAACGAGAGGGCGTTCCCGACAATGGCGGCCACGCCCAGGGCCAAGGGGATCCAGGCCTCGTCTTGTGCGGCGACGCGCTGATAGGCGCCGACGGCAATGCCGCCGAATATCGCCATGTGCACGACGTTATCCATGGCAATGTCGAGCCAGGCCCCGAACGGCGACTCCGTAAATGTCAGCCGCGCCACTTCGCCGTCACAACAATCGATCACCGCCGCCAATTGAAACAGCGCCGCCGCCAAAATGCCCGCACTGTACGTGCCGATGCCAAACCCCGCCGCCGCCAGCAGCCCAACCACGGTCGCGATCATCGTGATGACGTTCGGGGACAAGCCCAGCACGAGAAACACCCGGGTAAACCAGCGCGACAGTTTTCGGTTGAAATACCGGTCGACGAACCCTTCGAATTCGCCTTTCAGCGAGGAGAACAGCCGCCGTTCCGCCACCGGCACATCGGCCTGGGTCCGCACACCCTGATACCACTCCGCCGGGTGCCGGTCCGTTCTTACCACCCGCACACGCCCATCGAGCGCAGCCCGTTCGATCCACTGACGGATCGGAATCGTCTCTTCCGTGGAATCGGGGGTACGCCTGAACCGCATCAAGCTGGCCGGCACCACCAGCAGATCCGCCGCGACAAACTCCGCCGCCGCGCCGCGCGCCGAACCGAGCGCCAGCAGCCGGTCCGCCTGTACCGTCACCGGCACCAACTGTTCGCCGATGCTCTGCCGGCCGACGGGCTGCGCCACCACAAAAGCCTGCCCGTCCTGCACGTCTCGGCGAAGGCTTTCGATCAACGGACGAGAAAAAACGCCGCGCACGCTCGCGATCAGGCAAAAGCCATGGACCTCCGCCGCCATCGCGTCCCAGGTGCGGGGATCGTCGAGCGGAAATTCCCGGATCGGCATCCATCGGACCGGGATAGTCACGCGCGGGCCGCGGCCCAGCGACTGCTTGAGCTGCTCCTCTTCCGGACCGGCCAGCACGATCAATTGCCGTATGCCGGCCCGTTGCAACGTCAGAACAGCCCGTTGGAACAAGCCAATGCCCACAACATGGGTCAGCGGCCCTGCCACGCCGGACTGGCGTTCGATCGGATCCCCAAAGACACTCACGGACGGGAGCAGAATCGCCGTCGCAAGCCCCTGAATGTCCGCCCGCTGCTGGATGAGGCTTTCACTCATAATGGAATTCGTGACTCATCTCTCGTCGTTTGTCCCTCGTCGCGCCGCCATCGATCCACCAACGACGCTTCACGCCCCATGATCTGTTACAGCCTCGGCAGGATTTCGCGTTCGGCCTTGGTGACATCTTCAGGAAAATCAATTTCGGTCCAGGGCAGCCCGCCGATCTTTTCATGGCCGACCTTCACATCGCGGAAGTACTCGATCAAAGCGTCTTCATATTCCATCTGCCAGGCCTCACGATCGACATAGGTCCGTAGCGATGCCACCACATGAGGCGAATCGGCCTGCCGCACCCTCAAAAATCCCACCCCTTCGCCCGCATACTCATACCGTGCCGGCATCTTCTTTGTGAGGGCGATGACCCAGCCACCTTCCACCACGACCATGCACTCTTCGCCGGTCTGTTTGACGGTTTCATCCATGAGCAGCGCGTTTTCAAAGGGAGACTGGACCAACCGGCGCAAGATCTCCCGGTGAAAAAGCACGTCCGCGTCCATGACAATCGCATCGTCCGTGAAAGCGGTTCTCGCGATCCACAAGGATGAGATGCTGCCGCGATGGAACTGGTCGTTGACCAGGAAGTTGACCCGCACCCCGCAGGAATCGGACTCCACCGCGGCGCGGATCATCTCTTGTTTATACCCGACCACGATGTCCGCCTGCCGAATGCCGACGCTGGCCAGCGAGGTGAGGCACCGGTGCAGAAGGGTCTCTCCCCCGATCTTGATGAGGCACTTGGGATGATGCTGGGTCACCGGCCAGAGTCGCTTCCCGACTCCGGCTGCGAGAATGATCGCCTTCATGCCGGCTTACACACCTGTTCAAACGCGTCAAGGAATCCGGTCAGCTGTGCCTCGGTGAGCGCGCCCATGTTCGCCACCCGGAATACTGTGCTTTCCAATTGCCCCTGCCCGGCATAGATGACATAGCCCTGCGACTTCAGCCGGTCATGGAGTTGCGCGTACGAGACCCCCTCGGGCAGATAATAGGCGGTGATGGTGTTGGACTGGTGGTTCGGCGTGAGCACCGGCTTGATGCCGAGCTTCGCCATGCGCCCGCGAATCAACGCCGCGGATTTTTTATACCGCTGAATGCGGTTGGCCACCCCCTCTTCCAGCAATTCGCTCAAAGCTTCGTCCAGCCCGTAGTAGACCTGCACCGCGGGGGTGAAGGGAATCGTGCCTCGGCCCTGATCATCCACATAATGCGTCAGGTGCAGATACCAGGAGCGCTTGGGGTAGTTCCGCATCCGCTCCAGGAAGCCTTTTCGCACCAGCACGAACGACACGCCCGGAAAGCCCTGAATGCACTTCCCCGCCGTTCCCGCCACCATATAGATGTGCGACCCGGCGATATTCAGCACCTCTCCACCCAATGCGCTCACTGCATCCAGAATAAACACGCGATTCTGGCTGTCGACCACCTCCGCAATCTCATTCACCGGATTGATAAGGCCGGTCGTCGTCTCATGATGCACCATGGCCACGGCATGGACTTCTGGATGCTGCCGCAGCGCCAGTCGCAGCCGTTCGGGATCCGGCCTAGCCGTCCAGTCGTACTTGAGTTCCGACACCCCCAGCCGATGGAGACCGACCATCTGCGAAATACGCTCGCCATACACGCCGTTGTTCAGCACCAGCATGCGCTTCCCGTGCGGGATGGCCGACATCAGCGCCGATTCGACGGCCGCCGTGCCGGACCCGGTGATGAGCACCGCTGCGTAGTCGGCTTCTGCGCCGGGAACGAACGCTTTTAGCAGCTTGTCCTGAATCCGGTGGAGCAGCGCGGTGAACTCCGATTCGCGGTGGCAGATGTCGGGCCGCAACAGCGCCTGCCGCACCCGCTCACTCACATTGACTGGACCTGGATTCAATAAAATCACGTCTTCCCCTTCCTCTTTCCATAGGAGCGCGAGCGGCTCCTCTTCATTGCGCGCATTGACCGAGCATATTCTGATCGTGCGCGGTCAGCGAGCACAAGAGGAGTCTCTTGCGCTCCCTAGCCTTCAATCGCCTTCATAAACCGTTTGGTAATGTCTGGCGGTTCGTGGAGCACCCGTCCGGCGTCTTCGGCAAATTCGTTGACCTTGATCAGCAACATGCTCGGCCCGTCTTTCTTCAGCATGTCTTTGAATTCGTAGACGAGATCGTCGCGGTCGAGTACCCGCTCTACATTCACATAGCCCGCGGCTTTGGCAACCTTTTCCAGCGGCACCACGTTGGAAATGGTCGGCTGATTCCCGGTCGTGCCATAGACTTCGTTGTCGAACACGACGTGAATGAAATTCTTCGGCTTCAACGCCCCCACGGTCGCCAGCGTGCCCATGCCCATCAGCACATTGCCGTCGCCGTCGAAGGTGACGACCTGCTTGTTGGGCTTGGCCAAAGCCACGCCGAGCGCAATGGCCGGCGCATTCCCCATCGAGCCGATCATATAAAAATGGGTGGGGCGGTCGGCGATTTTGTGGGCTTCGCGCGACGGAAACCCGTTACAGATGATGACCGGCTGGTCGGTCAGCAATTCAAGCAGCGCGGCAATCGCCTGCGCCCGGCTGATCAGCGTTCCCTCTTCAGGCCTCATGGATGCAACCCCTTTACGACGCCTTTGGTAATCACTAGCGCGACCGGAATGCGCTGTTTCATGAACGTCTCGGCCACCCATTTAAAGTCATCCACGGCCGTCTTCTCGGTCAGCACCCGGTGCGGGATCTTCATGGTGTCGAGAAATTGCGGCATGACCTCGCCCATCACCAGATGCTCCGGCGCATCCTTCCCCCCCTGTCCCCGCCAGGACACGATCAGGATGCAGGGCTGTCGATAGATCATATTGAGCGAAATCAGGGTATTGAGCGAGGTGCCCAGCCCGGAATTCTGCATCAGGACGGCAGGCACTTTCCCCGCCATGTAGGCGCCGGCCGCCATGCCCACCGCTTCATCTTCCCGCACGGCCGGCGTATAGAGCCGGCGATCCATTAATTCCGCGATAATGCCGCCCAGAATCGAATCGGGCACCCCGGTGAAAAAGTCTACACCCATATCCTGCAGCGCTTGAACGAATGCATCGCTCTCGATCATGTCCGTCTCAATCCTTTGCCCGCATGGCGCTCATCGTTAAACCGACTGTGAAAGCGGAGGCATTATAGGACAGGCTTGGCGCATTCTCAACAAACGGCGACCGGTTGCACAGCGCCGGGCAGCATGGTAGCGTGCAGATCAGGTGATGATTTCGACAGGATCTTCCATCATGCACTGTCTGCTGATCTCCCGCATCATCCTCGTCCTGCTGATGTCCTACGCGCTGCTTCTGCCCACGCCGGTCAGTGCTGTGCCGATGATCAACGACCCCAAGGGATTTCAGGACATCCCGTGGGGAGCAGCCCTCACACTCCGCTCCGACCTGGCACCGGCGCGAACCGGCCCGCATATCAACGAGTATCGCGCTAAAACCGGCTCACCCTCGTTTGCAAATGAAGAGATGGCCAGCATCCTCTACACTTCCGTCGACGACCAATTTGCCCGCGTCACCATCCGCTATCACGGCGACGCGATTCACAAACGGGTCCTGGCGTATCTGGAGGCGCAATTCGGCCCGCTGGAGCGCATTCCCGGCCAGATGACGCGCGGCCTCAATCAGCAATACACCTGGCGTGGCACAGACACCGAGATCAATTTGACCTATCAGGCCTCCACTGAACGGGGCTTCATCTTTATCGATAGCCGGACGCTGGCGCCACGATTCAATGACCACATCACTGATTCCGCGGAGTAACGCATGGCTCGCCCCCCCATTCAACAACCAGTCGCCCAGCTGCTCACCCTACTCGTCGGCCTGTTGCTCCCCATCTCCCTAGCCCTGGCCGTCCCGATCGTGAACGATCCGAACGGATTCGAAGGCCTCCCTTGGGGAACCGCGGTCGGCGAGAGCGACCAGCTGAAGCAAGTGGAAGTCGCCGGCACGTTACGATCGTTCGAACCGAAAACCGGCGCCCCGGCCCTGAACGCCATCCCGGTGGATGTGTTGCGGTACACCACCTTTGAGGGAAAGTTCGGCCGCGTTTTGGTGCGCTATCATGGCAAAGACACCCACGACCGCATACTGGCTTATTTGCAAGCCACATATGGACCGCTCGATCGGACACCGGGGCAAATCTCCGTCGGCCCCATCCGCGTCTATGCCTGGCATGGGTTCGAAACGGAAATCACCATGCGGTATGAATCGCGAGCCGAACAGGGCGTTATTTTCTTTGAAAGCCGCACGCTCCGCGAGAAACTTGCCGAGGGCAATTCCGGAACAGTTTTCTGAACTTTTCCAGCTCCATTTGACCTCGGCAGCGAGCCCGACAAAAGTCCTCTTCTTCTCTCCCCATCCACACAGGCCCTCGTCCTCCACCCATAGAAACCTGGTCTTTGGTAGGGTGAGGCCCCCCCTCGCTTTGTGGGCTGGCAACAGAAATAAACTCTGATATTGTAAATCCCGTAAGGATCAGATGACATTAACCGAAGGCCATTTTTATGTCCACAATCGGAGCAAGCCAGCTGAAGCGCAAATCCTCTGCACTCCTGGACGGGAGAAACACCGAACGCCTCGCCCTCACCTGCTCATTGCAGTATACGGGTGAGGTCCCAAGCCAGCCCCATGACGGCCAAGGCATCACAAAAGATCTATCCATATCAGGGTGCAAAGTCATTACCGATCGCCCCGTCACCAGAGGCACGCTGCTCACGCTGACTATCGCGATCCCGGACGGGGACCTTCCCCTCTCCTTGACGGCAGCCCATGTGGTGTGGGTATCAGGCTGTCAATTCTCTGTCCGCTTCCTGCAGCTCTCTCTGGAACAGCGCCGGCGCTTGCAAACCTATATTTGGAAGCACATTTCTCATACAACCGTTCATAATCAGCGCCCACGATTCCGGCTCGCGGGGATTTGATCCTCGTACAGTTTCTCGACATTCCATTTCCCGAAGATACGCACGCCGACTAGACACACGTACACAATCTGCCTGCCTCCCGTACCTTCCCTTCTTCAACAGAACCATGTTCATTGCGCTTTGATGACTTGGGCCAACACACACATCTCCAGCGCGGAAGCCGTTGATCATTAGTGAGCATTGGCTCTCCCCCCTTCAGGAGGGTACCCTGACCCTCGCCTAGGGGGCTGTCAAAGAGGCCCTTGTACGGTAGGGTTGAGCTGTCAGCACAACGAGCGGCCCCCGGCAGAAGGCAAGGGAGGAACAACAAGATGAGACGTGCCAAGCAAGAATCCCTGACCATCGACACCCCATCGACAATGTTGGCGGAAGGAGTGGCCATATCCTATTCCGGAATGGACGGCAACCAATGCGTCCTTGGCGGCGGGACAGTGACCGGACTATTCACCCACAGTCTGAGCATCCAGGGCGATTGCCATGTCAAGCCGGGCATGGTCCTCGCTCTCATGATTGCTATCCCGGACTCTGACGATCACCTCTGTCTCGTGGAAACTCAGGTTGCCTCCTCCACATGGGACACATTTGAGATCGATCTCCAGCAGCTGCCAGAAGCCTCTCGAGTACAGCTCAAAAGGTTGCTAGAACGCGCTCAGACAGAACCAAGATTTTCCTACCAACGGGTTTATTGAGAAATCCAGCTTCTCTCCGGATGACGTACAGGCTCATCCGTAAAGAGGCTGCCTGCGTTCCACGGGTTCCAATTCATCCGATTGGCAGAAGGAGACAGTGACCATGGCACCAACCTCGACTGAAGAACAGCCTACCACGATGCTTGACAGGCGACAGACCTATCGCATTGCCATGACACAACCGATTGGCGTCGCTATCCGACAGGGACTGAACCAGAGCGACATCGCCGCGCTCAAGGATTTGTCCGAATCCGGATGTCTCATCCAAGGGTGCCGCCCGTTCGGTCCTGGAGAGAGACTCAAGCTGGTCCTCGATCTTCCACAGCCGGTCTGCATCACCGAGGCCCGGCTCGTCTGGATAAACGGAACACTGTGCGGGCTTGAATTTGTTCGTATCAGCCCCGTTGAACGCGCCCGGCTCCGGCGTTTTCTCTGGAAACACCTCGGCCAGGCCTCGATCAACGACCTCCAGCCCCTCGTCACCATCGCGGATGAGCCGCACTATACAAATTCAGGCCCCCGACTTTCTCCCTAGCTCCGGAAAGCATCCATCAGTGCGTCGGCAACAACAACCCCCAACATCCAATTCTCTCCATCACTTGTCTTCACAAGCGGCCTCATGCTACCGTTTCAACAAGTGAGTGGTTACTCACCATCGTATTATGCCGACAATTCGACCATCCAGACGATCCAGCCAGGAACGGCAAGCCAGCCTCATTCAGGCCGCGACGGCCTTGTTCGCCAAAAAGGGCTTCAACGGCACCACTACAAAAGAAATCGCCAAAGCCGCCGGAATCAGCGAGGCGCTGGTCTTCAAGCATTTTCCCACCAAGCGCGCCCTCTATGCCGCCATCCTGGCGGAGAAAGTCACCGTCAATGCGCTCCTCGTGGCCATCGAGGAATCCGCCAAGAAGCGGGACGACCGGCGCGTGTTTACCCTGATCGCCAGTTACCGAATCCGTCCCGGCGTCGATCCGACGTTGCTGCGACTCTTGCTATTCAGCGCCTTGGAAGGACATGAGCTGTCCGATATGTTCTTCGGCAAGCATCACAAGGTCTTCTATGACCACCTCGCCGCCTATATTCGAAAACGGGTCGAGGACGGCGCCTTCCGCCAGGTGGATCCCCTTCTGGCTGCCCGTGCCTTTATCGGCATGGTGGTCCACCATCGCCTGCTGCACGAAATCTTCGGCGTGCCGATGGACCGGTCGTACGAGGACACCGTCTCAACTTATGTGGAGATATTCCTGCACGGCCTCGTTACCACCCCTTCGGCCGGTCGTGGCAGGACGAGGCGCTTGATATGAAATCGTTGAAGCAACACCCCTTCGTCATCCTGGGGGTGATCATATTCTTTTCCGTCACCGCCCTGGTGGTCTTCCGCTTGAGCAGCGGCGCCAAGACCGACAGCAAGAAAGCTCGCATTATTACCGTCGGAACCGTCGCACCGCTAAAACAGGATCTTCCGATTCGCCTGACCTACACGGCGGATATCATTCCCAACCAGGTCGTAAACCTTTACTCCCGCGTCGATGGGTACATTGCCAAAATCCACGTGGATAAGGGGGACTTCGTCAAAGCGAACCAGCTGCTGGTCGAAATCGACCATACCGACTACCAACATGCCGTCAATCAGGCCAAGGCCAACCTCGCGTCGGCCAAGGCTAAAGTCACCCAACAGCAGGCCGCCGTCCGCAACGCGAAGCTGATGCTCGACCGGATGCAATCGCTCATCAAGGATCAATTCGTCTCACAGCAGGATCTGGACAACGCCCAGGTGAATTTCGACGGCGCTACTGCGGCGCTGGAATCGCTCCAGGCGCAGGTTAAGCAGATGGAGGTCGCCCTCGCCCAGGCGGAAACGAACCTCGCCTATTCCTATATCCGGGCACCCTTTGCCGGCTATGTCGCCGAGCGAAACCTTGATCAGGGCGCCTCTGTCACCAGCGCGACCGCCAGCACCTCCACCAATTCACGCGGCATTTTAAGCCTGCACGACATTGAAACAGTGCGGATTTTGATTGAAGTAGTTGAGAAAGACATCCCTGTCGTGCACATCGGCCAAAAGGCGGAGGTGCGCGCCGAAGCCTACCCGGATCATGTCTTCGAAGGAACGGTCACGCGCATCGTCCAGGCCCTCAACCGCGCCACCCGTACGATGACGGTCGAAATCGACTTACCGAACAAGGACCGTGATCTGAAGGGCGGCATGTTCGCGCGGGTTGAAGCCCGCGTTGGCACCCATCCCCAGGCCATTCAAATTCCGATCGATGCGGTCAGCCGTTTGGAAGATCTGCAGTATGTCTACGTCGTGCGGGACGGGAAAGCTCAGCGCGTGAACGTCGAGATCGGCGCTCGCGAGGGCAATCGCGTTGAAATTACTAAAGGCCTGAACGGAGACGAGCAGGTGATCGTCTCAGGTAAAGACCTTGTGCACGACGGCACTCCGGTGCAGACGCAACCGATAGATGCCGTGAAACGTGACACGTAAAGGGCACACAGTGACGACACCTCCTAATCCGACCGCTCATTCCTTTCGTTTCACGTCTAACGTTTCTCATTTTACCTCTTCATTATGTGGCTAACCCTCCTCGCCTTACGGAATCGCATCGGCATCTTGATGCTGTCGCTCGCGATGGTGGTCCTGGGTGTCACCTCGCTGGACCGCCTCCCGGTCGATCTATTTCCCAACATCCAGGTCCCCGTCGCCTTCGTCGGCGTCATCTATAAGGGCGCGCCGCCCCTCGACATCGAGCAGAGCGTCGTCTATCCCATCGAAAAAGCCGTCAGCTCGGCTTCCAACGTCGAACATGTCGAGTCCTTTGCGAAACAAGGCATCGGTGCGGTGCAGATCTGGTTTAATTGGGGGGCAGACATCAACGTCGGCCAGATGGAGGTGATGCAGCGCATCACCCAGATCTTGAATAGCCTGCCACCCGGCATTCTGCAGCCCTTCATCGTCAAGTTTGACGTCTCCAACATCCCGGTGTCGTTCGTCACGGTCTCCAGCGAGGATCTGGACGAGCGGGCCCTCTACGACCTGGCCTACAACACCATCGCGCCCCAGATCGAACAGATCGCCGACGTGGCCGCCGCCACGGTCGAAGGCGGCAAGATCCGCCAAATCAATATCAATCTCGACCCGGCGCTACTGAATGCGCGAGGGCTCTCGATTCTCGATGTCGTGAAATCGGTGAAGGCCGCCAATCTCATCCTGCCGTCCGGCGACCTCAAGGCCGGCAATCTCGACTACAACGTTTTCACGAACAACCAATTCAAGACCGTCGATCCGATTCAAGACGTCATCGTGAAGGTAAATCAGCAAGGCAACCCGGTCCGTGTCCGTGATGTGGGAACGGTGACGGACTCATCGGACATTCAGACAAACATCGTCCGGACCGATGGAGAGCGGGCCGTCTACTTGCGCGTCAACAAGCAACCGATCGCCAATACCGTCGAAGTTGTGGATGCCCTCCGCGCCGCGCTTCCCAAGATGATCGGCATTCCGCCGGGCGTCAAACTTGGCATTTCCTTTGACCAATCGGTCTATATCCGCCAATCGATCCAGAATCTGATCGAACAGGCCCTGCACGGCTCGCTGCTGGCTGCCGCCGTCATCCTGATCTTCCTTCGCAATCTAACGAGCACGTTGATTATTTCCGTTTCCATTCCCCTGTCCATTCTCGTGACCTTCATCGTCCTCTATTTCACCGGACAAACGCTGAATGTCTTTACATTAGGCGGCTTGGCCCTGGGCATCGGCCGCCTGGTGGATGACTCGATCGTCGAATTGGAGAACATTCAACGGCATCTGAACGTCACCCCGCGCCGATGGGACGCGATCCTGGAAGCGGCCCGAGAAGTGGCCATGCCGATCTTTGCCTCGACCGTCACGACCGTCGTCGTCTTCCTGCCCATGTTCTTCGTCGTCGGCATCGCGCGATTATTATTGATCCCCCTCACCGTGACGATTGCCATCGCCCTCTTCACTTCATTCTTCATCTCGCGCACGGTAACCCCGGCGCTCTGCTATAAGTTCCTGAAGCCGGAACAGGAAGCCCATAACGCCATGCCGGGCTGGTTTGTGCGCATGATGGAGTGGAGCCGCGTGCGCTACGAGTCGCTGGATCGGCGCTACGAAGAATCGCTGCGCTGGGTGCTCGCGCACCGCCGCGCGTTCATCACCACAATCGTCCTGATCTTCGCCGGCTCGCTGATGTTGCTGCCCATGATCGGCAAGGAGTTTCTGCCCGTCTCGGATGAAAGCCAGTTCCGTATTGTCCTGCGCGCCCCGGTCGGCCAGCGCGTGGAGAAAACCGAGCAGCAGGTGGCGGAGGTAGAACGCGTCCTGCGCGAGAATATCCCGGCAAACGAACTAGAAACGATGGTCTCCAGCACCGGCGTGCTCGCCCAAGGCCGCTCCTCCCTCTTCAATCCCAACACCGGGCCCCATACCTCCGTCATCTCCGTCTATCTGGTGCCTCCGGACAAGCGGAAACGGAATCAAGTCCAGATCATGAACGACGTGCGCCCCAAAGTGATCAAGTTGTTCCCCGGCGTCGCCATGTTCTTCGATCCGGGAGGGCTGGTGAAACGGGTGACGAGCTTCGGCTCGCAAAAAGCGGTGGACGTTGAGATCTACGGGTACGACTTTGAGAAGGCCCGCGAGGCGATTCACCAGGTCGAGGAAGCCATGCACAAGGTGCCGGGGCTTGCCGACATCGAAGTCAGCCGCGAGGAGAACTACCCGGAAATCAATGTCGTGGTGGATCGGGAAAAGGCGGCGCTGATCGGCATCAGTGAAACCGACGTGGCCAACGCCGTACTCTTCTCCCTGAACGGGAACGGCCAAACCGACCCGATCATCTATACCGATCCGCAGAACGGCAACGAGTATTACATCAGCGCCTGGCTGGCGGAGGAACACCGGAAGGATCTGACCGATCTCGAAAATATCCTCTTAACCACGAAAGCCGGAGAACCGGTGCTGCTCAAGAACGTGGCCTCGCTCAAGTTGAATGCCGGTCCGGTGAAGATCGACCGAAAATACTTCCAGCGGGTCATCCACCTCACCGCCAATCCGACGAATCGCGATCTGGGGGCCATTGCCGACGACCTGGAAGCGGCCTTTGCCACGCTCCAACTCCCGACAGGATTCAGCATCAAGATGGCAGGCCAGATCCAGCAACAGCGCGAGACCTTCCAGGGGCTGCAATTTGCCACGGTGCTCGCCCTGGCGCTCGTCTACATGGTGATGGCGGCGCAGTTTAAATCGCTCATCGACCCCTTCATCATCATGTTCTCGGTGCCGATGGGCTTCCCGGGCGTGATTCTCATCCTCTTCCTGACCAATACCACGCTCTCAACCACGTCCATGATGGGTATCATCATGATGCTCGGCATCGTGGTCTCGAACGGCGTGCTACTCGTGGACTACACCAACGTGCTGCGCCGCAAGGGCCGCCCGTTGCATGACGCGGTGGTGACCGCCTCACGCACACGCCTGCGGCCCATTCTCATGACCTCGCTCGCGACCGTCTTCGGCCTCCTGCCCATGGCCATCGGCTGGGGAACGGGCGGAGAGACAAATGCTCCACTCGCGCGTTCAGTCGTAGGCGGCCTCAGCGTCTCAACGCTACTGACCCTCTTCCTCGTCCCGACGATGTATATGATTTTAGAAGAACGGTTCCCGAGAAAGTTCGATGAGGAACAGCCGGCTCTCCTCCCCGCAACCCAGATCCCGGTAGCGGAGCAACCAGCCCCGCAATAGTGTCAAATTGGGCTGTTCGACGCCTCTTCCTGCATCTTCGGATTCTCCAAGCTTGTCCGTCCCAGCGTCCCGTCGCGATAGTCGGCTAAGAGAATCCTGGCCGCTTTCTCCCGGTCCAAGGCGCCACCGCTTCCGGCCAGCAGGCATCCGCGTTTCCTGGCAATGGCATCGATAACGCCGGCACTCGTGAGCCCTTCAACGGCAAAACCATAGCGGGCCGTCAGTCTGGCTGGGTAGCGCACGAGTAGAATGCCGGCAAGGAACTCGGCAACAGCTTCGTTATCGACGACCGTGTGGCCAACGGCATTGATTGTGGCCAGCAGAAGACCCACTTGCGGGTCTTTAATCGTCCCCCACAGCAAACCGGGCGAGTCGGTAATCGTCATGCGGTCATTCAGCTTGTGCCGCTGCTGGACCTTGGTCACAGCCGGTTCATCACCCACCCGGGCAATCCGGCGCTTGAGGAGCGCGTTCATCAAGGTCGATTTGCCCACGTTGGGGACGCCCATGATCAGCATGCGGAGCGGTTTGACGATACTGTTACGATGGGGGGCTAACGGCTGGCACAGGCGGGGAATCTTGGCGGCATCACCCGCATGCTGGCAGGACAGAGCCACCGCACTCACACCCGGTTGCCGATTATAGAAGTCCACCCAGGCCTGGGTAACAGCTTGGTCGGCCAGATCGGCCTTATTGAGCACCTTCAAGCAAGGCCGCTGACGAGCCAGGCGCAGCTCTTCGATCAGCGGATTACAGCTGGCTTGCGGAATGCGCGCGTCCAGGATTTCGACGATGACATCGATCACTTCCATGGTCTTGGCCGCTTCTTTGCGCGCGGCATTCATATGACCCGGAAACCACTGGATAGACATGGGAGGATGCCTTTCACCTCAAAGGGACAGAATGACACCGTCGCAGAGGGGAGCAACCGACGTCAAGCCCAGCGCTGACGCATAATCAGGAACAAGCCCGGAGGAGCTACGATCTGAAGGTAGGGAACAGCGACTTGAGCTGCAGTGCCAAACCCATATCCCCGCTTACCCGAAGGCGGCCGGTCATGACGCTGGCCGGGGCATTCAGCTGGCCGTTCAGCAGTTTAAGACAATCTTCCCCAGTCATGGAGATCGTCACATGCGGATCAGGGTGCGTCCCATTCTGAACCGTACAGGCTCCGTCCGCGACATGAACGGCATACTGCCCGCCCTGGGTTCCGCTCAGATCAAACTGATAGACGACGGTGACATCTTCGGCGGCATCCCGATCGAGTGAGGCCGGCAGCGACTGGAAGAATTCGGCAACAGAAGTGGGTTTCATAGATCGATAGAGGGAAAACCGTGTGTGACGGCAATGGGGGCCGCGAGCACGCGGCCCCCACTCCTGGGTCGCACAGCGTGCGACTAATACCGAAGCGTAGCGGTTGCCATGCTCCGGCGCGCGCCGAAGAACTCCTTCGAGAAGGCTTCGACGACCGCTGGGTCATAACCCTTGCAACTGAAGATGTCGAGGTACGCGTTGTTGGTGTCGTTGGCGAAATGTCCGCTGATCAGCGAGGTCGAGATCAGCTGCACCATGGAATAACCAGCCACACGGCCTTCGCCGAAATTCACGACCTGGCACTCGCCAAAGCGCTTCATCCCGATGAGTTCACAGAGCTCCACCACATATCGCTTGATATGGTCGGCACTGCGGATGAGCTCTGGATTGCAATCTTGGAGGTCCACTGCGGTACAAAGTCCCCAGGCTTTGCCGGCCCCCACCATGTCTTGGACGGGAAGCGACGCGGCCGCCGGGGCACTGGATGGTAAGATCGAAGACTCGGAACCAGCCGAGATACTCATAGGGTTAAACCCCTTTCTAGTTAAAAGTGAGAGCCCACGCGCACGACATCTGTGTTGAACTATACCACGAACTTTTTCCGGCCAGATGCGCTCCACAAACTTTTTTTCAGATCGGCCGATCCGGCGGAGCCAAGATCGGGTTGACAAGGTTCGCGCCACTCGGTGACAATGCGCCCCACGATGAGCACGACCTCCGCAATCCCCACCGAACTCCCTGACCGCCTCTGTACCTGGTGCAAGGTGCCGATGAAGAAACGGCTCGTGGGAGGCCAGCAGTTCGTCCATTACACCTGCCCGAAATGCGTCTTCCAGCACACGACCCGCTTGGGTCCCGCACTGCCTCCGGTCAAACACTAGCCCCCCTGTCGGTCCATTTGCCCAGGTCTTAAGAACGGCGGCTGGAGGACAACCCCGGCTAGAGCGTCCGTTCAACCAACGACCGGATCTCTTCCATTCGCTTCCGATTCACGCCCAGATCGCCGTAGCCGGTCCTGGAAGCAGAACGGAAGTGAATGATTTTCGTGTCGTCGTCGAAGAGAAACTCTACATCATCGACAAAGCGGAATAGCAGGCTGGTGAATTCGTAGCGCAGGTAGGACTCGTCTTCCTCAACGAGCTTCGTGCGGGGCATGGCTCGAACAATGGCCTTTAACGACTCCTTTGCCTCAGCCTTCGACTTGCGGTAACGAAACGGCGCGATGGCATGGCCCTCATCCTGAGCCTGGGTGGACACACAGTTGGGGCTGGAGGGGCAAGGAGCTAACGTGTGTGAACTCATATTACTTACCTAATGCGAAGATTTGCACATAGATACCTGCCCAATGTTGCGTAACCAGACCTCACAAATCAACACCGAGCCTGCCAGGATCAATATGCCACCGTCCTGAGTGACATCGCACGCTCACCCCGCTCCTCCACTCGCACCGACACCCGCCCGACGATACGGCCGTCTTCCGTTTCCACATCTACCCGCCAGTCGCCTGGATCGAGCCGCTGCTTGAAGGTATAGGCCCGATAGCCGCCTTCGCGGCCGCCCACGATTTTGATCGGGATCTTGTCGGCATGGGTGAAGGGCTTGCTGCTGTTCGGACGGAAGTACCAATGGTGATAGACAGTCGCACCCAGCGCCACCGGCGCGAACACGGCGGTGAAACAATAGATCGGCTCGTCTGCGGGGTAGGGATTCTCCGACCGCTTCCAGACCTCGTACCAGTCCCGGTCATAGGTCAGGAGGAAGCGATCTCCCTGCCGCTGCACCTCCCGATACATGCCGCCGAATTTCATCGACAGCGGTACCGGCGGAATCCAGTTGAGAAAGTAGAATCCGACCAGCAGGCCGATGAGGGCGATACCGGGCACACTGGTCCCCATCGCCTCCCGCGCGCTCCGTTCCCGATTGTCTTTGTAGATGAGATGCACGACCCGCAGGGTGACGATAACACTCAACCCGGCCCCAAGAAGAAACACCCAGGTGCCGATTGAACCGATCATCACCGGCAGGAAGAACGTGAAGAAGCTGAAGCAGACCAGCGCGTAGAGGCTGACCAGCAGACGCAGATTCGACAGCCGGTCGCGCAGAAACTCGTTCCCCACCAGCAACAACACGAGGAGGCCCAGAAAGATGCCGGTGCTCGTCAGTGTCGCACTGCGGGAATAGAAAATCGCATAGGCGCTAAAAAGCCCTCCCAGGAGGAACTGCATCGCCATGGGATAGTAGGGTCTTGCGTGCAGCACCCACCGCGCAAAGGGCGAGAGCGCGGCTAATTGCTCACGATCCCGCACCGGTTCGATCCCCAACCGGCCGGTCAGCACAATCAGGACACCCAATACAACGAGATACAGTAGCAGCAGGAGATTGTCCTGCAGCCGATCAATCCGGGTCAGCGTAAGGGAATCGTAGGTCACGCCGGACAGAAAGAACACTGCCGGCATAAACGGCTTCGACAGGAGGGATTGAACCTTTGCCATGGAGCGCATCAGGCTCCACTGTGCGAAATCCCGAAGAATTGTTCAATGAAAATACTGATTTAAAACCGAGTCCTCTCTCAAAATTGCTCGTTACACAAAAGCCGGCAGAGGAGCATACACAACCGGATAGCCTATCAACCGTTCCAGCCAGCCTCCCATGGCCTCTTCAGCAAGCGAAGCCCGGTTCAGACGCACTTCGATTTGGAACTGTCCGTTCTGCCCGACAATCCCGATGATGGCTGACGCGTCCTCGCCTTCGGGAATCACCACCCGGGTCTGAAACTCGCAGAGTGTGGCGTAGAGGCGGCCGTCGGGTTGAATCGCGGCCAACACTTCTGGCAATTCGTCCAGCGGGCAATGGACCGAGCAGCGGTAGGCGAACCGGGCTCCGGATTCGATGGCCTGAAACTCCGTCAGGGCCTCTTCGGAAAAGCCGGTCAGGTAGGCCCGCACTCCCGCCAGCTCCGGCACAATGGTCGCCGCCAGCTTACTGGCCGGGACTAAGAACTCAAACGCGTCGGTCGTATTGTATTCAAACTGGGAGGGGCCGAAGGCGTCGGGCCAGGAACAAAAGAACGGAGTCGCGGGATCGGCCGGACGCAAGACAACTTGGTCCTTCTCAATGAGCGTTTCAATCGGCAGCTCAAGCGTGGCGATGGCATCGAGAAAAGCGGCGCGCCGCTCATCCAGCCATTGCGGCCGCATGGCGTCCGCCCGGGTTTCCCCCGGCGTGATCACCTCGCGCGTTTGCAGCCGGATGCGCAGAAAGGAATGGGCGTGCCGAAACCCGAGCCAGAACATGCCGCGCGGCTCATGCCACTGCAACGGCTCCCGGATGCGCCAAGGATGGCTCACTGAGCAGTAGGTGCCGACATCTTGGTAGCGCTGATAGACCGTGTGGTAGGCCCCGGCGAGGAGAAAGAAATCGCCCTTCCATCCCTCCCGCACATGCACAAGAGTCACGTCTTCCGTAGACCAGGCATCGAGCTGATCGAACTCATCCGGCGTCGCGACGGTCCATTCTTCGACGTAGCAGATGATATCCTGAGCCGGAACCGCCGGCTTCAACCCCAGGGCCGCCAACCGCTCTCCGACGGCCAACACCTGACCGAACGTCAGCGGAATTGTCGTCTCCCAGCGCCGCTCACGCATCGCAAGCCCCCCACACGCTCCAGGTCCGCCGCACCCCTGTCTTCGAGCTAGTGCGCGGCCCGAAGGGCCCGCTGCTCAATCATCGTGTCGCTGATGAACCGGTTGATCCCGTCCTGCAGCGTGGCGGCCAGCAATTCCTGCACATCCTCCTCGGTAAACCAGAATACCGTCCGGCTCTGAGTCCCTTCGACGGTGCGTGTCGTCGTGCTCTTATCGCGAAGGTTGCGCGCCTGCACGGTAATTTTGCTGCCAGTAGTCACAACCGTCGAAAATACCCGGCTCTTCGCATTGGCTGAAAATTCACTCACCTGCCCGCTGATGATGATATCCGCATCAGTCGCAGACCCCGCCTGCACAATCCGCACATTCCAGGCCCGATCCCGCCAGCCGCGGTTTTTGAGCCGCTCGACCAGCGCTTGGGCAATCACATCGCCTGGTCGTTCACCGGTGACATTGAAATACGTTTCTCCACCCCATAAATGGCTCCGCATCCCCACCCGGCCCTTGTCTGATCGCCGATCCTCAAACGGCTCGACGACAATTGTCACCTGATCCCCCAGTCCGGAAGACGACGCCGCTACTGGCGTCCGCACATCGAGCAGCCGCATCTCGCCCTTTCCGGCGCAGCCGGCCCCCATTAACAACACCCCGCTCAACCCCAGCCCCAACACCTGTCGCATCGTTACAAATTTCACGGGCTCCTCCTCACGCTAATAAACCAGCCACTCGTTGCCGGACACCTCCGGCCACTCTCATCGCCCCATCGGCTTGCGCCGCAAAGTCGTAATAGGAATAGGCTTGAATCCGGACCAGTCTACCCAAGTCGGCGCGGAGAGACAATTGCCGAAGCCCCGCCCAATCAGGCCGTGACGATGGGCAGGATCGCCCGGAATGTCTCCAGGCTGAGCGCGGGCAACTGCCCGCCTTGCAGACGTGGATCGGTAATCGGCACCACCCGCACGATCTTCAGATGCCGCCGCTCGGCAAGGACCGCCGCGATCTGCGCCTTCCGGTCGTGTGTGATCGGCAAGGTATACCCTTCTCCTCGCTTCCACTCCCAGAACGTCGGAGCCAGCGAGAGCTCCAAATCCTGCCCGGCCAGCCGATGAAATCGATCAACGATGTGCCGCTTATACTGTTTTAGACCCACCCCTTCCAGCATCAGTGCGCAGACGGCATGGTGGCCCCACCAAAACAGCGTCCGGAATGTGAACGCGGTTCCTCCGCCGAACTGCTTCGGACAATCGAGATACTGGTAGGGGAAGGATTCCAGATGCTCGCCTTTCACGAACTGATGGGCGCGCGGATCGAAATCAGGCGGCGTCAGCAGGCTGACCTGGCACATCTCGCCCGTCAGAGCCTGATGCGTGGCCTCGAGCATCCCGCGCACCTTCACCATTATCTGGGCCTTCTTGCGAAAAAACTGGGCATCGGCGACCAACGCCGTTTCTTCATCGGTTAACGCATTCGTGATGTGCTGCATGGGGATGATCGCCGACGGGAACAGCGTTTATTTCTGATGAGTTTCAAACACAGACACCGCCAGCGCATACTGGCAGCGGCAGTCGGCGCAGCGCAGGACGGCGTAATTCTCGAACACGTCCATCCTGACGCAACGACAACGCCGGCGCATGGGCTTCGATACAGGCCGCAAGCTGCGACTGCCCCTTGGCGACACCGGTGCTAGCGGGCTCCAGGTCTTCAGCCTGGGCGGGCATCGCGGATGGCTTGGCAACGATCGCGGCACATTGAAGATGATGCGCGGAGCGGCAGGAACTGCAGAGCAGCACGACCGTGCCTCCCTCCGTCACCCGTTTGACCGTCACGCAGAGCGGGTGTACCGACCAGCACTGCTGGAGGAACGCGCCACCACGAATGACTTGCACCATACGCTATCCTCAACCAGCCGGCGGCGACCGGCTAAAACATCCAGAGCACGACCATCAGAGCCCATCCAACCAAGTACGGTGCCACACAGGCATAAAAGAGCACTCTGCGGGCGCGTTCAGGCGCGAGGCCGCGCGCAAGCTGTTCCTTATAGACAAACTCGTAGGATAGGATGAGCACCGTCAGTGTGAGCGCCAACACACGGCTCGTCCGCGGCCAGGTGTAGAGGCCGCTAATGATAAAATTCGCCGTGAAAAATCCGCTAAACAGGAGGACGAGGGGCGCCAAGACCCAGCGAATCGAATCAGAAAGCAGCTGGTGCCACCAGGAACGGGAAGGAGCGGGATGCGAGTGGGATGCGGACGTCACGACCCGACAGCAACCGGAGTCTCGTCCTTCGAGGGCGAAGGAGAGGGGATGCCCTCTTGGGCTGCGCGGCACGTCTTGCACACACGAGGTCGCGCTTTCAGAAACGATACCTTGCCGCTGGCGAGACAGGTGTAATGCACGAACTCATCACACAGAGTACAGCGAGACCAGCCGCCGCTCAAAAAAGTCTTGTCCCGATACAACCCATGCTGACAGACCTTGCACTGCCGAGGCTCGATCCCCAGCAGCATCGGTTCCCAATCTCCACCAGCTCTTCGAATACTCATAGTGGGGGAAGTATAGCGAAGGCATGAGACGAGAGGCAAGGGTGAAAGATCTAACGACGCCCTGCTTTTCACGCTTCACATCTCACGGATCGCGGTTTGACAGCTCTTAGCCTGTTTGATACTCTCCGCGCCGAGTCATATTCGACCATCTCAAAACCCATCTCATCTCCATGAACATTAAGGACTATCTCGAACAGAAACGGATCGCGGTTGATCGTTTTTTGGATGACGTGAGCCCATCGGCCACAACACCGCCTACGACGCTCCATGAGAGCATGCGCTATAGCCTCATGGCGGGCGGCAAACGGGTGCGGCCGATTCTGACGATTGCCGCGGCGGAAGCGCTCGGCACGAGCCCGCCCGGCTTGATGGCCGTGGCCTGCTCCCTGGAATTTATCCATACCTACTCGCTGATTCACGACGACTTGCCATCGATGGACAACGACGATTTCCGCCGCGGGAAGCCGACGAACCATAAAGTGTATGGCGAAGCGATGGCCATTCTCGCCGGTGATGCGCTGCTGACCATGGCATTCGACTTAGTGAGCCGGCCCGATCTGATGATGGGCTGCGATCCGGCCCGGCAAGTGCGGTTGATTCAGGAACTCGCCTACGGCTCGGGCAACCTGGGGATGGTGGGCGGGCAGGTCTTCGATATCCAGGCCGAGAATAAAGACATCGACCTCCCGACACTCCAGAACATTCACAAGCACAAGACCGGCATGTTGATGCGCGCCGCCGTCCGTATGGGCGCCATCGCCGCTGGCGCAACCGACCGGCAATTGGACGACATGACCGGATATGCAGAAGATATCGGCCTGGCGTTTCAAATCGCCGACGATGTCCTGAATGTGACCGGCACGCGCGAGGAACTCGGCAAGAATCCGAACACCGACGCCGAACGGGGCAAGAAAACGTATCCCACCTTCTACGGCGTCGAAGGCGCGAAGAAACTGGCCGATGACTGCGTGGAGCGCGCCATTAACCGGCTGTCACTCTTCGGTCTGTCCGCCGATCCGCTGCGCGAGATTGCGCGGTACATCACGTCGAGGAAAAACTGACATGAGGCGTAAAACGTAAGACGTGAAACACAACCCGCTCGTCCAGGCCACGCTTTCTCGTTCCTCACGTTTCACCCTTCACGTTTCATCTTCCACGAGTTCACGATGAAAGCCCTCGTCACAGGTGCGACTGGATTTGTCGGAACCGCAGTAGTCCGTGCCCTGCTCAAGACCGGGATCGAGGTCCGCGTCCTCGCGCGCCGTGAAAGCGATTTCAGCAATCTCCAACAGTTCAAGCTCGAAGGCGCCTACGGTGACTTGCGCGACAAGGGTTCGTTGCACAAGGCCCTGACAGGCTGCCAGCAGCTCTATCACGTCGCCGCCCACTACGCCCTCTGGGCCCGCAATCCGGCCATCTTCTACGATGTGAATGTGACCGGCACGAAAAATCTCATGGAGGCCGCACGGGCCGTCGGCACGGAACGGATCGTCTACTGCAGCACGATCGGCGCCATCGGCCTTCCGCCAGACGGTGGATTGGGTACGGAAGAGACCCCCGTCTCTCTGAAACAGATGGCCGGCCACTACAAACGGTCGAAGTATCTAGCCGAACAGGAAGTGCTCACACTGGCAAAAGCGGGGCTGCCGGTCATCATCGTCAACCCGAGCGCGCCTGTCGGTGAGGGCGATGTAAAACCGACGCCGACCGGCCAGATGATTGTCGATTTCATGAAGGGCCGGATGCCGGCCTACATCGAAACCGGCATGAATATCGTCGATGTGGACGATGTGGCTACGGGGCACCTCCTCGCCATGGAGAAGGGCCAGATCGGTGAACGCTATATTCTTGGCGCGAAAAATCTGATGCTGCGGGAGGTCTTCGAGATTCTGAGCCGATTGACAGGCGTGAAAGCGCCTTCGATCAAGCTCCCGCGCGAACTCGTGCTGCCCCTCGCCTATCTGAACCTGGCCTTCTCCTATGTGACCGGCATTCCTCCGCGCATTCCGCTGGAAGGCGTGAAGATGGCCAAATACAAGATGCACTATGATTGCAGCAAAGCGATCCGCGA
The DNA here is from genome assembly GCA_002435325.1 of Nitrospira sp. UBA6493. Taxonomy (GTDB): domain Bacteria; phylum Nitrospirota; class Nitrospiria; order Nitrospirales; family Nitrospiraceae; genus Nitrospira_D. Next base: position 103,758 of record DJMJ01000016.1, read on the forward strand.
ACTGGGCATTCCCCAGACCCCGCCGGAAGTCGCGCTGGAGAAAGCCGTGCGGTGGTTCCGCGATCATGGATACGCATAAAATCGCTCTCAGCCATCAGCGATCGGCTTTCAGCACTTGGCTGATCGCTGAAAGCTGAAGACTTCTGCCATGGACTTCTTCGCCCTCTTCTTCAAGACCATCCTCTTCCGCCCCTATGTCTTCCTCTTCCTCGCTGCGTTTCTTTTCTCCGCGATCCAGCTCATCGGCTGGCCCCGCACCTGGCGGTTCTGGCTGATTAGCTGGGCCACGGCGTTTGTCTGCGAATACTCCTCCACGCGTAATGGCATTCCCTTCGGCTGGTACCACTACAACGGCTCAACCGTCGGCCAGGAATTGTATTTCTCCAATATTCCCTTCATGGATTCGATTTCCTTCAGTTTCCTGCTCTATGCCGCTTACTGCCTGACGCTCTGCTTCCTGCTTCCACGAGCAGAGAGCACCGGGACTCCTTCATGGCTTCTATCGCTGCGACTCGATCGAGAGGCCCAGACAAGCTGGCATGCCCTCTTGCTTACGGCGCTGTTCTTCGCCTTCATCGACATGGTAATCGACCCCGTGGCGCTACGCGGAGACCGCTGGTTTCTGGGCAAGATCTATTACTATCCCGATCCCGGCACGCACTTCGGCGTGCCACTGGCCAATTATGCCGGATGGGCCGTCGTCGGACTGATCTCACTCGCGATCTATTTTCCGCTCGAGCGCCGATTACCCCCACTGGCGTCCTCTCCGTCCATATCCATCACGCCAAAACTCCTGCTCGGCGTCGGCCTCTACTATGGAGTCCTGGCGTTCAATCTTGCGTTGACGTTTTGGATCGGCGAAGACCTCCTCGGCATGACCGGCCTCTTGATGTATGTTCCCGTGACAGCCCTGCTGCTGATCCGTCTCCTCTCTCACTTATCGACCGCTCCTCGCAATACGCCGGCTCAGTAGCATTGATCGGCAAGACTTTGTATAGTGAATGCATTGGACATCCGATGCGTACGAAACTTCTCACCATACTCGTCGTCGGCATCATTGGAACCCTGGCGTTGCTGGGCTGGTTCGGGTATCAGTCCTTTACGACCGGGTTTAGCGCCAAGGCTGAGCCTCATGCGCTTGAAGTGTTGATGGCCAGGCAGGTCCGCTATCTGGCCATCCCGCTGGAACATCGCAATAAACCGAATCCCGTGCCATTCACACCGGAGGTGGCAGACGAGGGCTTGGCCCACTTTGCCGATCACTGCGCCACCTGCCACGCCAACGATGGCAGCGGCCAGACGCCGATTGGCAAGAACGTGTACCCCAAGGCGCCCGATCTGCGTGAGCGGGCGACGCAAAACATGTCGGACGGCGAACTCTTTTGGGTGATTCATAACGGCATCCGCTTCACCGCCATGCCGGCCTGGGGCGAGGGCGATCCGGACCAAGATGTGGATAGCTGGAAACTGGTGCATTTCATCCGCCATCTCCCCCAACTCACACCTCAGGAGTTGGAGCGGATGAAATCGTTGAATCCGAAAACCCAACATGAGCTGGATGAACAGGCAGCCCTTGAGAAGTTCCTGCAAGGCGACGACTCTGCCGCCGCAAACACCGGAACTGGGCACCACCACTAATTTTTGCGAAAGGGAGACCTACCTTATTATGATTCGAGTGATTCTCCTCACCGTTGCGCTCATAGTGACCTCGTCCACCGCCTGGGCGCATGGGTCGGCGCAGCATGTATTTGGCACCGTTACCGCCATCGATAGCACTCATATCGAAGTAAAAACGCCGAAAGGCGCCATGATGTCGGTGAAGGTGACGAAACAGACCCGTTTCAAAGAAAAAGGCAACCCGTCGTCGCGAGAACTGCCTGTGATCGGCGACCGCGTCGTCATCGAGGCCACGAAAGACGCCACGACGCTGACGGCGACGGAAGTGAACTACTCCTCGGCCAAGAAAGCGGCGGTCGCCGCCCCGCCACCGCCTGCCACGCCATAAGAGGCCTGTCATGCCGACCGTCCACATCTCCCGATTCGCCCAAGCATCGCCCTTCCATGGCGGGCTTCAGGCCTTTTTCGCACGCACGCTGATCACGGGCATTGCCGTCTTTCTCGCTGTGACCATCGTCCCTGGGATCGACGCTGAAACTCTGGCAGCCGGCGTGGCCGCTGTGCTGGTCTTGACGATTCTGAATCTGATTCTGCGACCGATCTTGCTGGTGCTGACGTTGCCCTTGATCGTGCTCTCGCTGGGATTGTTTCTGGTCGTCTTGAATGCCCTGTTGCTCGAATTGACGTCCTATCTCGTAAAAGGCTTCACGGTCTCAGGATTCTGGCCCGCCGTCGGCGGTGCGCTGGTCATCAGCATCGTCAGCAGCCTGCTGAGCCGGTGGAAGGGCGACCCGCCACCCGTCGAGCCCTACATTGCAGACCACCGCAAGCCCAAAATAATCAATCCCGAATGACTGGAGCGTCCCTTTTCATTGCATCACTGCCCTATCGTTGCTAGAATGCCCCCTTTGATCTCCACACATCTATGATAACTACACCAACGACATCCACGAAACCGAGCGCCGAAACGCATTTGCAGCGGACGCTGAACACCGCCTTGAACGAGTTGGGCATGGAGGCGGCCCTGGCCGCCATCTTCCATCAAGAGCAAGGACCGCTCGTCAGCCATGCCGCCCGCGGATTCACGCCGCGCGATGTGCAGTCGATTCTCCGGACCCTTTCGACCCACGCTGCGGCCCCGCAACCGCCGACAGGCCAGGATTCTGAGAATGGACGGACTATTCGCCTCAGACTCATCACGCCGGGATCGAAATCACTCCTGGGCATGCCGCTGCGCTATCGCCAGCGAACCTATGGGTTTGTGGTAATCGGACGAAAAGAAGGCGCCGCCTTCGCCAAGAAAGAAAAAACCCTACTGGAGCAGGCGGGCGATGGCATCACAAAAGCCCTCGAGCAAGAGGGGCTTTTTGATATGAATGTCGTGCTCAGCCGACCCTATGTGGCGCGCGAGCCGCTGCCACCGACTCCGGCCGTTCCAGAAATATTTGCCGCGCCAACCTCGCACTTGACCCCGGAATTGCAGGATAAGATCGTCGCCGTCCTGGGAGAAGCGAATCAATATGTGGCCTTCGATCGCGCCTGGGCCTCCTCCTACGATCCACTGGCTGGCAGCGTGGAAGTACTCGGGGTGGCCGGCGACCAAAAAGGCGAGCAGAAAGACAGCAAGAAAGACTTGCGCGCAGGCTTGCGACTGACACTCGACAGCTCGGCCTCCGGCTGGGCCGTCAGGCACCGCAAACCGCGCGTGGATCACGACTTGGCCTCGACGCAAGGCCGGTTCCTCGACCACAAGCACCTCTACAAAGACCGTTTTCTGTCGTCGCTGGTCGTCCCATTCTTTGTCCGAGGACAAGTTGGCGGCACTCTCACGCTCGGCTCGAAAGAATCCTCGCGCTATCAAGTAACGGATGCCCGCACCCTGGAGCCGATCATTCTCAAATTGGCCGATCTCCTTCAGGCGCCGCCCGTTGCCGTGCTGACGCCGGCGCCGGCGCCCGGAACCGACAGTGGCGATGACTCGGCCCAGGCGGCCGCCCCGACGGCCTTGGAACCGGTCATCCGGAAACAAGAACGCCAAGCCGCGATTGGAGAATTCAGCGCGTTCCTGGCGACGGAAATCCGCGAGCCGCTCGCGTCAATCCGCTCCCAATTGGAAGAAGTGACCGGCGAAGGGATTTTGGATTTTGACCCGCAGACCCGCGTCGAGAATGCCATGCGCGATCTGATGCGCGTGGAAGCGATCCTGAACGAGATTCTTGACTTCGCCAAACCGCTCGAACTGAACCGACGCCTCTGCCGCATTCCCGAAGTCCTCGAGAGTGCGTTGGTCGTCGTGGGCACCGATCTGGAAGTCACCCGCATTCAGGTCACCAAAGATTATTCGACCCAGATTGCCCCGGTTCGCGGCGATGAAGCCAAGCTCCAACAGGTCTTCCTCAGCATCTTCAAGAATGCGGGCGAAGCGATGACGCCGGGCGGCCATTTGCACATTCAGGTCACCCAGCACCGCGCCGGACGCGGCATTGAAGTACAGACGCTGATCAAGAACGACGGCGCGCCGATCCCCGCCGACATTGTGGATAAGGTCTTCGAGCCATTCTTTACCACCAAGCGATCAGGAACCGGTTTAGGCTTGGCGACCGTCAAGAAGATCATTGAAGAGCATGGCGGATCCATTGCCATCGGCAGCGCTCCCGGCGAAGGCACGACAGTGACCATTCGGCTTCCCGGAGTCAGCCGCGGGCCGGCCTTCCGCCATCGCGGGCGAGGCCGACGGCCAACCCGCCGGCCAGCGGCAAGCTAGCGAGGATGCGCCGATCAGCAAGGTGATTTTTATGATTCGCCTGAAAGCTGTGTCAATTGTGCTCCTTGAGAAAAGGGAGCGGGTGAGCCGCTTTCATGCTTGACAGGGGTACCCCCCCGTCGCTATGATATCGGGCACTTGATTCGTCATTGAATATTCGACCGTTTTAAAACGTATTTCTCCAGCCACCATTATTCAAAGGAGTAGGGTATGAAGCTCGTACTCGGCACTATTGCGACCTTGTCCGGTGTGCTTTTTGTCTTGTCGATGGCCTCAGCCAACCCGGGGCTTCTTCCGAAGCATGAAGGCTACCCGATGAAGAACAGCGGGAGCCCCGTCACTGGCCAACCAACGGCTAATGATCCGGGCCAATCAGATGCCCGCGGTGAAGCCACATTGCTGAAGTCAGCAGATTCCATCAAGAGCGCTCAGCAAAACCTTAAGAAAACGGACAATGACCGGATCGTCGAGAGCGCAGGCGCAGGTCGCCTCCCGAAGGTGCAGGGCCCCCAGATTCAGATCGCCCCGCCGGTCACCTCGGCCACGAAGATCGGTGCTGATCGTAAGATCGAGTAGTCGATTCATCGTTCCTATTGAAAAGGGGGATGCCGTATGAAACGGCATCCCCCTTTTTTATTTCCCTGCACACTTCAATCCATTGGATCAGGCCATTGTCCTTCTCCTGCTGCGCTTGATCATCGGCCGAGGCAGATCAAGCCGAAATCGCCACGGTTTCTTCGCCCATTCACCGGCATAGTCGACACCGATTCGTGGAAATACCCGTACCTGATGGCGAGGAATGCGTCCGCCTCGCTCTTCAAACCAGAGCATCTCTTGAATCGTCAGGTCATGCCGATTCAAATTGCGATCAATCTGCAGCGCCCGACAGAGCCGGCCCGGCCCATCAATCAACTCTCCATCGAGTTCAATTGCGCGAATCAACACCGCTGCGGGACGCTCCTCCTTCTCAGTCACCACATTCAAACAGTGATACATGCCATAGATCAGATACACGTAGGCGATCCCGCTCGGACCGAACATCACCTCGGTTCGCGCTGTTCGTCCCTTCGAGGCATGACAGGCCTTATCCTCGCCGCCTACATAGGCTTCGACTTCGATAATCCGTCCGGCCATCTCGCGACCCTCAAGTGATCGCACCAGATACTTGCCGATCAACGATCGGGCGACCTGCACCGTAGGACGGGAAAAGTATGCTTTCGAGAGAACTGTTCGGCCTATCCCCACAGCAATCTCCACGTGCCTGCTCAAAGATATTCGCACACCGCCTCCTCAAATTGACATCCGGCAAGGCCGCAAGAAGATCGGCGACTGAGGCGTACGACCAGTACGTCACAGGGAGACGACCGATCGAAAACGCAGCGGGAGGTCATTTTCAGGAAGCGATCAAAAGTACCAAGAGAGGCCGCCCATCACCATCCGCGGATTCCCCGGCACGAAATGGATATCGGTAACGGCAACCGCCTCACTGCGCAGCCGGGATGCGAACGCAAAGGTCGCCTGCTCCCACTTAGTATTAAGCAGATTTTGAATAAAGAAAAAGGCTTCCATGCGGCCATGCGGCAGCTTGACCGGCAGTTGATAGCGCTCCGACAGATCGATGTTGATCCAGGCCGGAGATTTGATGCTGCGATCTTCGGTCAAAGGCCTCACCCCTAGATACGTCGCTTGCAGTTGAGAGGTCAGCCCCTCCGGCCATTTCAACAACAGCGCACCATAGGCCGTCACCTCGGGTGCTAATGGGATCGCAGCACCGTTGCGGAACTCAGCATTCGTCCAGGTCACACTACCATTAAAATACAGCGGCCCCCACACCTGGCCCCGCGTAGCGACTTCCACACCTTCCCGTGTGGTCGCCCCGCGAATCTCCGTCGTGCCTTCGTCGCCGACAAGGACAAGTTCCGATTTGAGGTCGAGCCGCCAGAGCGTCGCGATCAATTCCACGCTCTCGGCGCCGAAAGGTTTCGACCGCACGCCCACTTCATAGCTCCTGGCCCGCGCAAGCGGAGAAGAGCCTGGCGCCACCGCAGACCGCGCATCGTTGCTATGATACCCCTCTCCGTAGTTCGCGAAAAACTCGGTGCTGGCCCAGGGGCCCAGAATCAGATTCATCTTCGGCAGAATGACGCCGGAACTCTTCCGGCCCGCCGGTTGCTGCGCACAGGTGGCACAGCGGTTACGGACATCGAACGTAAAAGTTTCCCCACGCAGCCCGCCAGCCAGCCTCAGCCATTCCATCGGCTGCACTTCCGCCTTCACATACGGCGCATACGAGGCCTCGAGGATGTCGCTGTCCATCGTGACTCCCGTCACCGCCCGCCTGGTTTGCGTGCCGAGCCTGACATGAATCTCGTCTGCCCGGCTTTGCACGCCGATGGCCCCGATGCTGGGGAGGCCGAACACTTCGCCGCGCTGCTTGTAGCCGAGATCGCCACCATACATCACGCGACGATCTGACTGGACGATGCCGTCGCCGTTGACTGAATCGTTTTGGAAGAAGGTGAAATTGGTATAGAGATCGAGCCGATAGTACTGCGCGTAGGCGTTGGCGAAGAACTGCCCACCGGTAGTGGTATCGTAATGGTAGTTCAGATGCGTCGTCGTGCGCAGCGTCTTGCCCCCTTCCGACGGATCGATGGCGCCGAACCGGTCGAGCGTCCCGTCGTTCACGGCACGGAGCGGAATCTCCCCCGAGGCGTTCCAGTGCGCCTGGTGATAGGTCGCCTTGAGGCTAAGTTCGTCCCGGCTGGTCAGATTCGTCGTCATCTTGCCAAACAGGTTCGCACGGAAATACCGGTTATCGTGTTCAAACGGCCCGTTCGTAAAATAGCCTTCGGAGGCGATCAGGGTGCGGACCTTGTCTTTCGTCGGCGAGAACATGAGGAGATAGCGTTGCGTGTCGAATTGTCCCCCCGCCCCCTGCGCCACACCTTCCTTGACGACGTCTCGCGTCTTGAAATTCACGGCCCCCGCTGTGGCAAAATCCCCATACTCGGGCAAGTAGGCCCCCTTGTTCACCTCCAAGCCCTCGATAGTTTCCGGAATGATGAAGTTGAGATCGGTGTAGCCCTGCCCATGTGCATGAGAACGCATATTCACCGGCATGCCGTCAGTAAAGAACGCAACGTCGGTGCCATGGTCGGCATCGAATCCGCGCAGGAAGTATTGATCGGCCTTCCCGGCTCCACCGGAATGTTCCACGGCAAGGAATCCTGGGATCAAACGCAGCACCTGAGCTGGACGGCCTTGCGGCTGAAGGAGATATTCCTTGTCGGGAATAAATTGCTGAGAAGAAGCCGCTACCGGCCGCTCACCGATCACCGAGACTTCTGGCACTTCCAATTCCGGCACATCCGGATCATGGGCGCGGGCCACCCAAGGACTCAGCACCGCCACACAACAGAGCAGGACAAGCGTACGAGGTATCACGCCGTACTCAGCTTAACCCTTTGCCGGTCGTCGTCATCGTGAGCTTGCCATGCTTTACACCCTTCACACTGATCAATGCGTCTGCGACCTTGCGAATCTCAGCGCCCTTCCCCTTGACCACCAGCACCTCCAGGCAATGATCGTGATCAAGATGCACATGCATCCCAGACAGTATCTTTCCGTGATAGTCGTGCTGAATGTCGGTGAGCTTGCTCGTGAGGTCACGAACGTGATGATCGTAGACAAAGGTAATAGTCCCGACCGTCTCTTTATTCTCGCCCCATTCCTGCTCGACTAAATTATCCCGGATCAGATCGCGCAGAGCTTCTGAACGGCTGGTGTACTTCCGCCGCTCGATATGTTGATCGAACGCGTCCAGTAGATGATGATCAAGAGAGACGCCGAAACGAACCAGCTTTTTCATATTCCTCCGGTGCTACGACTTTTGAAAACGTAGCACCAGAAGAACAAACCCGTCAAGATAGGCCACAGCCGGTCATCGGCCAGATCTTGGATGGTGGAGAACTATTCGCCTTGAATGGGGATGTACATCGCATTGCCCTGACGATTGACAAGCAGGAGGGCGAGGTCGGTGGGCTTGAGTGGATCGGCCAGCCGTTGGAACGTCGCAAAATTGTTGACGGGCTGCCGGTTGAGTTCGAGCACCACATCGCCGGGCTGCAGCCCTGAGGATTCGGCAAGACTGCCTTCTTCGATATCGGTCACAACAACGCCGCTGTTGACGGACAAATCCATCTGTCTGGCCAATGGAGGCGTCACGTCGTCGAAAACCACGCCTGCCAGCGGATGCGCTGTCGAAGCCGTGGCTGAGGCTCCCTGTACCTTTTTGGCCCGTTCCCTTGGAGCCTCCTGAACAACCAGCTCGGCCTGATACGATTTCCCGTCCCGAATAATATCCAGGCGGTGTTTCGTGCCGATTGCCGACTGCGCCACTAGATTGCGCAGATGCCCGCTGTCCATCACGTCGCGCCCGTCGAAGCGCACGACGACGTCGCTCCGCTTGAGTCCGGCCCGTTCAGCAGATCCTTTCGCCTGCAAATCGGTGACGATCGCCCCTTTGACGTCCGGGAGCCGAAAGATCTTCGCCAGGAGCGGACTCACATCTTGCGTCGAGGCTCCAAGGAATCCCCGCACCACCCGTCCGGTCTTGATCAGGCTCTGCATCGCCGCACGCGCCATGTTGCTGGGGATGGCAAACCCGACTCCGACGCTACCGCCGGTCGGGCTGGCGATGGCCGTGTTGATGCCGACGAGCTCGCCGTTCACGTTGACCAAAGCTCCGCCCGAGTTGCCGGGATTGATGGGAGCATCGGTTTGGATGAAATCTTCGAAATCCGCCACGCCGACATCAGCCCGTCCCACCGCACTGACAATGCCGAACGTCACCGTCCGGCTCAAGCCGAGCGGATTGCCGATCGCGAGGACAAACTCGCCAACGGCGAGCGTGCTGGAATCCCCCCAGGCCGCGACCGGCAAATTCGTCGCGTTGATTTTCACCACCGCGACATCGGTCTTCGGATCAGTCGCCACAACCTTGCCTTTGTACTGCCGCCGATCGGCTAGAATCACTTCCACATCCACCGCATCTGCGACCACATGGTTATTCGTAATAATGTAGCCGTCCGACGACACGATCACGCCGGAACCTTGCCCGTACTGGCGGCGCGCCGGCGGTTCTTTGAACAATCCAAACGGCAACGTCTCGTCACTGAAGGCCTGATCTCGCACCATCACAGTCGAAGCGATGCTCACGACAGCCGGAATCACCTTGATCGCCGTCGCTTTGACCTGGTTTTGAAGATCGGCCCCGCTTGAGACCCGATAAAGATGGGAGGCTGCCTCACCCTCCCCGGCAAAAAGTACAAGAGAGAAGGCGAACCCGATGCTCCAAGAGAATAAGAAAAACAGTCGTGTCATACCTGCGCCCTACTGTATCGAGGATTTATATCCTGAAGAGTTGCACGCGTGAGCGTATCATGCGAGCAACGCCCACGCACTTACAATTCAATATGCCGCAGCCGAAGGGCGTTGGAAATGACGGAAACCGAGCTGAAGGTCATGGCCGCACTGGCAATCATCGGGCTCAACAATAATCCTGTTAAGGGATAGAGCACCCCAGCGGCAATCGGCACCCCCAACAGATTATACGCGAACGCAAAAAAGAGGTTTTGCCTGATATTCCGCATCGTGACCACACTCAACCGCCGCGCGCGCACCAGCGCCTGCAGGTCCCCTTTCAGCAAGGTCATCCCCGCGCTCTCCACGGCAACATCAGCCCCGGTGCCCATCGCAATCCCGACATCGGCCATCGCCAGGGCCGGCGCATCATTGATCCCGTCCCCCGCCATCGCCACCACACGGCCACTCGCTTTCAACGCTTGTATAATCTGTCCTTTTTGCTCCGGCAACACCCCGGCCCGCACCTCATCGATCCCAAGCTGTCCGGCCACCGCTTCCGCCGTCCGTTGATGATCGCCGGTCACCATGACCAATCTGAGCCCCTCCGCTTTCAAGCGGCGGACCGCTTCCGGCGTCGAGGCCTTGATGGGATCGGCCACGCCGAGCAGGCCTGCCACCGCTCCATCGACGGCCACAAACATCACCGTCTGCCCACGCGCTCGAAGAGGGTGCGCGTCTTGATCCAACCTCTCCACACTATTGTCCGCCGCCGTCACCAGTTCATTCAGAAACGGCACGGTTCCTATTGCCACCGACTGCCCATCAATCCATCCGGTTACTCCCTTGCCGGTCACCGCTCGAAACTCCTGCACCGGCGCCAGCGTCACGCCTCGCGACCGCGCACCGGACACAATCGCCTCTGCCAACGGATGCTCGCTGCCTTGCTCAAGACTCGCGGCCAGCCTGATCACCTCCTGCTCACTGAACGGCGCCATCACCCGGATAGAGACCAACGCCGGCTTTCCTTCAGTTAACGTCCCAGTCTTGTCGAAGACCACCGTATCGACCTTGCCCAGCACCTCCAGCGCCTCAGCCTTCCGAACAAGCACACCCGCCATCGCGCCACGGCCCGTCCCCACCATGATGGACATCGGCGTCGCCAGGCCTAGGGCACAAGGGCATGCAATGATCAACACCGCCACACCATTCACCAGCCCATAGGCCAGTTTTGGGTCCGGCCCCCACAACGCCCACACGGCAGCCGTCAGAATCGCCGCCGTCACCACGGCGGGAACGAAATACCCCGCCGCGACATCGGCGACACGCTGGATCGGCGCCCGGCTGCGTTGCGCATCACTGACCATTTGCACAATGCGGGCAAGCAGGGTCTCGCGCCCCACCTTTTGGGCCTGCATCACGATGCTGCCCGTGCCGTTCAGCGTCCCCCCGGTGACCGATGCGCCAACCGTCTTTTCCACCGGCAATGATTCTCCCGTCACCATCGACTCATCAATGGAGGTCGAACCCTCCAACACCGTGCCATCGACCGGAATGCGTTCGCCCGGCCGCACGCGGAGCCGGTCTCCCACCTTCACCCGATCGAGCGGCACATCGACTTCCGAGCCATCCCGAACCACCCGCGCCGTCGATGGAGCGAGTCGCAAGAGTCCCTTGATCGCGGAAGACGTCTGGCTCCGTGCCCGAAGTTCCAAGACCTGGCCGAGCAATACCAGCAGCGTAATCATCGCGGCGGCTTCAAAATAGACGGCAATGCTTCCATCGGAGCGGTGAAACGACGCAGGAAGCCACCCCGGCGCAAGCGTGCCGATTGCGCTGAACCCGTAGGCCGCTCCGGTTCCAATCGCGATCAGCGTGAACATGTTCGGCGCACGATTCATGACAGAGGCCCATCCGCGCTGGAAAAACGGAAGCCCGCCCCATAAAACAACCGGCGTCGCCAGCAGCCACTGCAACCAGTTCAGCGCCGCCCCTCCAAACCACTGCTGAATCGGCTGGCCCGGAATCATGTCGGACATCGCAAGAACCATTACGAGCACGGCCGGTCCCAGACAGACCCAAAATCTCCGGCTCATGTCGTCGAGTTCCGGATTGGGCCCCTCCTCCATCGTGACAACCTTGGGCTCTAAGGCCATCCCGCAAATTCGACAGGCCCCCGGCTTGGTTTCGAGAATCTCCGGATCCATCGGACAGATGTACTCGACCGTGCCACCGGTGGGGACGGGCACCACGCGGACAGGCCGCTGCTCGGGCGGCAACAGGTAATGCTCGGGTTCGCTTTTAAATTTGGTCAGACAACTGGTCGCGCAGAAGTAGTAGGTCTTCCCCGCATGTTGATGCGAGCCCGCCGCCGTCGCCGGGACCACCATCATGCCGCAGACCGGATCACGCTCGCCGCCGTCGGCGGGCGCCGCCGGCATCATCATGGGCAATGGTTTGCGTGTCGAGGGGAACGACATAGGGGCGGGAGATGCCTTCGCCAGGGCCTTCTCGGGATCAACGCGGAATCGCTCCAAGCAGGACGTGGCGCAGAAGTAATACACCTGGCCCTTGTAGTCAAACCGGCCGGCCGCGGAGGACGGCTCAACCGTCATCCCGCAGATTGGATCGATCGCCATAGGAACTCCGTAGGAAAACCCAGCCCCTCACTCCCCACGCACCACCGTTCACTCATCACCCCTTACTTCTTTTTATCTCCGTCCAGAATGCTCTGAATGACCAGCTTGAGATTCTCCGGATCGATCTGCTCCACCTTGATATTGCCGTCGAGCAACACCGTCGGCGTCTGCTGCACCTTGATCCGCTCACCCCATTTTTTGCTTTCCTCCAGCGCCTTGGCCGGCTTCCCACTGGCCATGCCCTCTTCGAAGGCCTTGGGGTCAAGCCCGACTTCCTTGATCAACACTTCCCGAAGCGACCGGTCCAGCACGCCCGTCACCTTCTCCGTATGAATCGTGCGGAAGAGAACCTTCTTCATCTCATCCCCTTTGCCCATCGTCCTGGCCTGCTCATACATATCGAACGGCGTCGGCAGTTTGCCCTGAAAGACCGGGAATCCCACCATCGTCACCTCAAGCTTGTCCCCGAACTCTTTCTTGAGAATCGCCACCCCGTCGCCATCAAAACGATGGCAATGGGGACAATAGAAATCGGCAAACTCGATCAGCTTCACTTTACCCGGTTGATGGACGGATTTTTCATCCTTCAAGATTTCAAACTTGCCATTCAACTCAGGCGTCCCGGCCCATCCGCTGAGCGGAGCCATCAGTGCCACCGCCGCGCTCATCGCGCACAACGTCCAACGCCATCCCTGTCTCTTTCCTCGCGCCATGTCCTGCTCCTTTCGAGAATATCCGACCTGCTGTCGAGTTATTATATAGAATGCGGGGCTGTCTTGCCCTCTGTTATACTTCCCCTATGAAACCATATCGAATCCCTTTGCTCATCCTCTGCCTGGCCATTTCCCTCGGCTGTGCGACCACTGAAGACCTCGGCGGACAGCCGCCCCGTCTCACTTTCGCGCAAGTGAAAGCCGCCCCGGACTCCTTCAAGGGACAGTCGGTAACCTTCGGGGGGGAAGTCCTCTCGGCCAGGAGGCTCAAGGATGGAACGCGCATCGAGATTCTGCAACTGCCCTTGAATAGCTCCCTCCAGCCCACGATGCCACTGAATAAATCCCAAGGCCGCTTCGTCGCCATACAACGGGAGTTTCTCGATCCCGCGACGATCCCTGCCGGCACCTTCGTAACCGTCACGGGTGAACTCACCGGATCGATCACGCTGCCTTTGGACGACACCGAATATACTTACCCCATGATGGAAATCATGGACATGAAAGTCTGGGCAAGGGGAGAAGAGGCGCCGGTCCGCATCAGGCCCTATATGGGACCAGGCCCCTATTGGGGCCCGTATTGGTCTCCCTACTGGAGACCCTGGCCGCACCGGTGGTAAGGCCTACCGGAACGTCGATCCGACAATCCGTTCTACTCGATCATCCCGCCCGCCGAGATCACGGTACTTGCGATACTGGGCCAACGCACGAGGCAAATCTTTCCGGTGCAGCTCATAAAAGACGCCGAGATTGTAGTGGGCCTCCGCATACTCCGGCTTAAGGGCCACCGCCGCCTCATACTCATGCTCCGCCTCATCGAGCCTGTTTACGCTTGTATACACCACCCCCAAATTCATATGGGCTTCCGCGTATTCCGGCCGATAGCGCAACACTTCGAGAAAAGCACGCTCCGCCTCATTCGTCTTCCCCTGGCTGCGATAAATAAACCCCAGATTGTAATGCGCATCGACTAAGTCCGGTTTTGCCGCGACCGCCTGCTTATAGGCGTAGCCCGCCTCGATCAAATCATTTTGTTTTTCAGCCATGCGCCCGATCACATACCAGCCGTCGGCATGCTTCGGATAAGCCTTCGTGAGCTTGACCAAGGCCTCCTTCGCTGTCTTGCTGTCACCGGCGCCGTCAGACAACACCGCGACCTGAAACAACGCCTCCGGGTGAGTCGGCTGCACCGCCAGCAACGACTGATACGTCTTCAAGGCGGCCACCCCGTCACGCCGCTGTTCATACAGCTTGGCCAGACTCAAATAGGACTCGGCCTGTTTGGAGTCAGCCGCAATCGCACGCAGAAAGGCTTGTTCGGCATCGGCGTCTTTCCTGAGCAACCGATAGACTTCAGCCAAATCGTTCAGAGCTTCGACATAATCCGGCTTCAGCTTCACCGCATGCTGAAACGACTCTGACGCCTCGGCCGTCTTGCGCGCCTTCAGTAAAATGGCCCCCAAGAGATGATGGGCCTCCGCAGACGACGGATTCCGCTGGATGGCTTTCCTCGCTGCCTCCTCCGCCGATTTGAAATCGCCCTGACGAAGCAACGCGGCGCCTTGATCGAGGACGGGTTGAATCGATTCAGATTGAGCCGCGGCGGCAAGACGGAGGGACGTATCGGGAGAGACACCCAGGAGTAGCCCGCCTAGGGCGATGACTTGCATCCATCGGCAGAACGCCAACCGATCCATCCTCCCTCCCAGTGACAGCGCGAGGGCAAACTATAAACGCCGGAATAGGCGAAATCAATGAATCGGCGGGAAAGAAGTGCGGAGGCTCACAACCTATGAGCCTCCGCGAACATGAGGCCGCTCAGGCCTTCCCTCCCAACTGGAAAAACTTAGTCAGGCCAAAAGTATAAGTCGTCCCCTGGGACAGATTATTGTTCGCATCACGCACCAGCGGGACCTGCGCCATGAAATAGGTTTGCCAGGTGTCGGCAAAACTTACGAGCAGGCCGGGAGACACCCCGAACCAGGAGGATCCTGTGTTGGGAACGCCACGGTCGATAATCGGTCCCGTCCCTTGGCTGGCAACCATACTGTCATGCACCTGATACCGATAATTCAGTTGCGTCGTCAGCGTAAGCCAGGGAAGCGTCCCGACAGGCACCACGTTCAATCCCGCGTTGAGAATGTATTCGTCGCCATACTGATAGCCGTCGTTATTCCGAAAAGTGTGCCGGTAGCTGGCATACACAAACTGGTTCACCCGATGAGGAATCAGCTCGTACCCCTGATACAACGACCCGACAAGCCCCACCTGGCCTCGGCCGAGCTGTCCAGACGGTTCAAGCAAGCCGCCCTGCCGTTCGATCTGATTGTTATCGCCGGTGGGCAGCTCGACGCCGAATCCGGCCACCAGCATGCTGCTGAGCGACGGCAACACATTATATTTCGCCGTGACCCGCACATCACCGATTCCCTTGTCGCTGAATTGCGAGCGGTCCGAATCGGCATTGTTATGCCAATGATAGTGGTCGTGATTCCGGATCAGATAGGGAACCGTGAGCTGAACGCCGAACCGGTCCGTGATCCCGTAATTCGCGTCGATCGTATAGCTGTTTGTAATCGTCGAGAGTTCTCGATGATGATTCGGCAGAATCCGGCGGGTCGTTTGATTGACCTCCGCAATGTGGCCGGTGCTTCCGCTCGGCAGCGTCATGGGCGTATAGCTATAGATGAAATTTGTGGTGAGGAGACCTTCCTGCGGCACTTGCTGCTGCGATCCAATGGTCACGAAACAACTGACTGACCCGCAAGCCGCCTCAGAACGAACCGGCCCAAGCAAGAGGGCCAGGGCACACACACAACTCACACCAAACCACAGACTGACTCGCTGAATGATCTTCGACATGATCAAGAACACTCCTTATGATGGAACCAGTTCATAAAATCCGCCGATTCCTGGCATATAGATCCAGGCCATGCAGTGCGGCCGGCGGCGAACCACATCAGCCATCATCACGCCTACGACGGAAATACGTTGAGATTAGAGAGAAAGAGAAGGGGATGGGGGACCGCGAGACGCGGTGAGCACAACGAACGGTTTGCAGGATATGTGGATTTCCGGCAGGAACGCCGGCGCGGCCACGGCCACCACGAGGAGACTCGGGGGGGCCACATGCTCCGCCGTCTGCCCCGCGGCGCATTGCCAGGCACAGAGACCAGTGGAATGCGTGCCAGCCTGATGCTTCGCATGGTGGTCGGCATGAGCGACTGCCGGTGCCGCCAGAAACCCGTTCACCAGAACAAGCCCCAGCAACAGCGACCAGACCAGCCAAGATTGCTTCAAACGTGCCAACATAGTCCTTACCGAATCGATGCCGCCTTAACCGGTTCCTGCTTCTGAATTTTCGCCACCACATCGTGAATCATCTGTTCGGTCAGCAAGCCGCCTTTGATGTATTCCTGCACACGCCCCTGCGGATCAATGAACACACTCACCGGCAATCCGAACACGCCGAACTGGTTGGCCACTTTATTATCGCGATCCAGCAATACTGGAAACGTATGCCCATACTGCTTGACGTGTTCCCGCACTTTGACTTCATATTCGAGTTCGTTGATCGCCAGGACGACAAATCCCTTGTCCCGCAGCTTGTCGAAGCTAGCCTGCATGGCCGGCATTTCGGTCGTACAGGGCTTGCACCAGGTGGCCCAGAAATTCACCAGCACCACCTTCCCTCGATACTGGCTGAGACTGTGCATCTGGCCCTCAAGATCGACCAGACGAAACTCATCGACCGGCATCCCGACAGCCGGTACGCGCGACCCCATGCTCCAGGACTGGGAAAGCCCCACGATGCCAATAAGCGAGAGCGCTAGAATGGTTGCGAGGAGATATCGACGGGATCGATGACTGATCATGATGCGACTCCTTGGCTCCGTCCTGCTGCCTCAGGGAACAGAAGGGCGCCGGTTTAACGACGAGTCTCTAACAAATATGAGAAGACAATCAGCGTGGCTAGGAGACGGAAACAGGTGGAGCCCGAGGAGATCGAAGCGAGTCTGGAGCGCTGGGGAGATATGACACAGAGGACGGCTGAATGGTCTCGCACTCTACTGAGGTATGAGCCAGCGAAACAATTGCGGTATCGTAGGCCTGGCCGGCCGCGCACATCCATGAACAAAATGCCGAACCGTGGGTGGCCGCCTGGTGGTGACTATGATGGTGGCTTTCGTGGAGAACGGATTGGGCCGACGCAATGCCGCTGATCCCTACAACACAGAGGACCAACAGAACCGCGACGATGACCTGGAAACGACGCATCATCATGCCCATTGCTATCGACAAGACCGAACTATCCTATAGAGGCGCATGCTAGCCGGTGAGCCCCTATGGAGTCAAGGCAGACCCAGAACGCCACCCATTCTGTTCTTCCTGTAGGATTCAGAGAAGTTTTCCTGTATACTGCCTTTCTAGATTTGCGTGGTAGATCGACCTCTCCCGCATTGATCACCCTTACGATAGCCATACGTCCTTTATGCTGACTCAACTCCTGAATCTTGTCTTCGGCAGTAAGAACGATCGCGAAATCAAGGCGTTGCTGCCCACTGTGGCCCGCATCAACGACCTGGAATCCGGTCTCACCCCTTTATCAGACCAGGTCCTGGCGGACAAGACCCAGGAGTTCAAGGCACGCCTGGCCGATGGCCAAACTCTCGACGACATTCTCCCCGAAGCCTTCGCAGTCTGCCGTGAGATGTCGCGCCGCCGGCTCGGCATGCGGCACTTTGACGTCCAGCTCATCGGTGGCATGATCCTGCATAAAGGCCGCATCTCGGAAATGAAAACCGGCGAAGGGAAAACGCTCGTCGCAACTCTGCCCATCTATCTGAATGCGCTCGAAGGCAAGGGCGTCCACCTTGTGACGGTCAACGACTACCTGGCCAAGCGCGACGCGCAATGGATGGCCCAGCTCTATCACGCCCTCGGCCTGTCGGTGGGTATCATCCAACACGATGCCTCATTCCTCTACGATCCCGACTACAATGCCTCGGATAAACGGCTGCAATCGCTGCGCCCATGCACCAGGCCGGAGGCCTATCGCGCCGACATTACCTACGGGACCAACAACGAATACGGGTTCGATTATCTGCGCGACAATTTGATTGTCAGCGACCTGAGCCAATGCGTGCAGCGCGAGCTGAACTACGCCATCGTCGACGAGGTAGACAGCATTCTGATCGACGAAGCGCGGACGCCCTTGATCATCTCCGGACCGACCGATCAAACCACCGACCTCTATTACCGCATCAATTCGATCATCCCGCAGCTGCAGGCCGAGCGGGATTTCACCATCGAAGAAAAAACCAAAACGGCCTCGCTGACAGAAGACGGCAACGTACGCGTCGAAAAACTGCTCGGCGTGGACAAC
The DNA here is from genome assembly GCA_002435325.1 of Nitrospira sp. UBA6493. GTDB lineage: Bacteria > Nitrospirota > Nitrospiria > Nitrospirales > Nitrospiraceae > Nitrospira_D. The sequence continues at coordinate 122,241 of DJMJ01000016.1, forward strand.
CTCTACGATCCGGCGCACATGGATCTGGTCCACCATGTCGTGAAGGCCCTCCAGGCCTACACCCTTTATAAACGCGACGTGGACTATGTGGTGAAAGACGGCGAGGTCATCATTGTCGATGAGTTCACCGGGCGCCTGATGCCGGGCCGCCGGTGGAGCGATGGGTTGCATCAGGCCGTGGAAGCCAAAGAAGGCGTGAAAATCGCCAACGAGAACCAGACGCTGGCCTCCGTCACTTTCCAGAACTATTTCCGCATGTACAAAAAGCTCGCGGGCATGACNNGGCACCGCCGATACCGAAGCGGGCGAGTTTGCAAAAATCTACAACCTGGACGTCAACGTGGTCCCGACGAACCGGAAGATGGTTCGCCAAGACTATGCTGATGTCGTCTACCGCACGGAAAAAGAGAAGTTCGCCGCGATCGTCGAAGAAATCAAGGAATGCCACCAGCAAGGCCAGCCGGTGCTCGTCGGCACGATTTCGATTGAGAAATCCGAGCGGCTGTCCGGCCTCTTGAGCCGGAACGGCGTGAAGCACAACGTCTTGAACGCCAAATTCCATGAGAAAGAAGCCGAAATCGTCGCTCAGGCAGGGCGGAAAGGCGCCGTTACCATCGCCACGAATATGGCCGGCCGCGGCACCGACATTCTCCTTGGCGGCAATGCCGACTTCCTCTTCAAGCAAATCCTCTATCGGGAAGAAAACCTGCCCGAAGAGAAAAAGCTGGAGATCTACGAACAGATCAAGGCCGACTGCGACAAGGACAAACAGGACGTAATGGCTGCGGGAGGGCTGCATATCCTCGGCACTGAGCGCCACGAAAGCCGCCGCATCGACAACCAGTTGCG
>DJMJ01000048.1 GCA_002435325.1 Nitrospira sp. UBA6493
TGCGTTGATCACTTGAACCTACCGTCGGCTTCTTTACGGATTCCAAGGTAGCCATCGTCCAGACACCCCATCATTTCTACAATCCGGACATCTTTCAGCGGAATCTTCGTGTGGGAGACCAGGTCAAGAACGAACAAGCCCTTTTCTTCAGAGCGCTGCAAGTGGGACGTGATGGGCATAACAGTGCCTTCTTCGCCGGCAGCGGCGGGCTCTTCCGCCGGACACCGCTGGAAGAGATCGGCGGATTTCAAACCGACACCATCACGGAGGACATTCATACCAGCATGCAACTGCATGCCAGAGGGTATAAGTCCTGTTACCTCAACCGCGTGCTGTCGGCTGGATTGATGCCCGAAACCTTTGAAGGCTATCTCAAACAGCGCAAACGGTGGGCCATGGGCTGCATTTAAGTCCTTCAACGGGATAACCCCCTCACCAAGCGCGGCCTCACACTGGCTCAACCGCTCGACTATTTCGGCTCCATTTTTTATTTCTTCTTCGGCACCCCTCGTCTGATTTGTCTTGTGGCGCCCTTAGCCAGCCTGCTCTTTCAGACGCCTCCGCTCAAAGCCGATGTGTGGGCCCTCTCTGCCTATTTCTTCTCCTTCTACATCGCCTCCGCCATGGTCATGCGTCCGGTCAGCCGTGTGTCACGCAATCCCTTCTGGTCGGACATCTACGAAATCGCGATGTGCTTTTCGCTGAGCGCCGTCGCGCTCAAGACCTTGGCGACCCCGCGCAAGGAACGCCCGTTTGAAGTGACTCCCAAAGGGCAACGGGTGAAGAAAAACACCGCCACGGAACTCTCGTTGGCCTGGCCCCTGCTCCTCACCTTCGCCCTCTTGATCGTCGGACTTGTCTGGGGCATTCAGCATTGGCGGCAGGGAACCGGCGATCCGGGGCTGCCGGTCAGTCTGTTCTGGGGCTCGGTGAATCTCCTGTTCGTAACCGTCGCGCTGTTCGTGGCGAGCGAACAGGCCCAAAGCCGGCGCATGTTCCGGCTTAACCGTGACTTCGCCGGAGAAATCCTGATCGATGGAGACACGGTTCCGGCGCGAGTGACCAACATCAGCGAACGCGGTGCCGCTCTCGTAGTGGACCGTCCACTCTATTCCACACAGACTTCCATGACGCTGTTGTTAACCGCCGCCCGCGGCGCCATCATCCAATTAAACCGAACCATCGTTCGACAAACTCCCTTACCGTCAGGACAGATCGACATCGGGCTCCTCTTCACGGACCTGACCCCGCTTGCCACACGCGCCCTAATTGAGAAAATGTTCGGTGATTCGGTCCCCTGGCAGGCGGGCGACCGGTTTCGCCCTGGAATTGCGAGCAGCGTACGATCCTTGCTACAGGCCCTGTCCGTTCCCTGGCGCAGATATGTCTGGAACCAGCGCCGCATGCTCCGTCTTCGAACTCATACTCCATGTCGCCTGAACACCGGCAACCGGATCCTCACGGGACATGTAACGGATATATCCTTCACAGGAGTCAGCGCCGTGTTCCGCCGGTCGCCGACCGCCTCTCTGGCGGAATGTCTGTTGGAGTTACCGCAGGTCACCTTGAAAGTCAGGCCTGTCGCCATCGTGCACCGGTGGAATAAGACGGTGGTGCGATTCAGCGTCGACAGCATCGAACGCGGTGAACCGCGATGGCGCGAGTGGCATGAAAGCGAGTGGCAACAACAGCGTCTGGAAGGGACACCTGCCCATGCCTGACAAACCACGCCTCGGTAATCCAAGACACTCAGGAGGATCTGTGCTATACATCATTTTCACGAAGTGTTCGTAGGAAGGAGAGCGCGATGGCGAGATTGGCACCACTCCTATTAGCCACACTGATCCTGATCGCCATACCGGCAACGGGACGGGCGGGAGACGTGTTTACAGGGTTTCAGATCGATAACAAGAGCCAATATATTGGTTACCTCGGTGTGCGTACACCACTCCTCCAGATATCCGAAAGCACCAAGCTGTTCGTCCAAGTTATGACGGCCGGGCTGGGATACAGCTCAAAAATCAATGGGCAGATTCTGGACTCCAACGTGCAGTTCATCGTGCCGTCACTCGGCATCAGCCACACCATCGGGGGCTGGACCCTTTCGGCCCTCGCGGGGCCGCAATTACGGCGCATCGAAGAGCAACGGTTCAACACCACTGCGTCGATCGATCACCAAGCCGGCGCGTACGGGCAACTCGAGGCGATGTATTGGCACGAAAAAGGGAGCTTCCACGCCATTGCGTCCTACGCCGACCTCGATGATTTTTTCTGGAGCCGCCTGAGAGGCAAAGTGCTGGCGTACCAGCCGGACAAGGGCTGTTGTAAGACCTATGTGGGTTGGGATATCGCCGCGATGGGCAATGCTGATTTCAAAGCGGTGCAGACAGGTCCGCTCGTTGAAGTGCCGATCGGAAACGTCTTTCTGCTCGCCAAAGGCGGCTATCAGAACAGCAGTTCCTTCCACAGCGGCGCCTATGGAGGCTTTGAAATCTACTTTCCTTTCTGAACGCCGTCACCCGACCGGAGTCCAGCGGGCAAAGGTGGCCGCCTGACCGACTCGGGTACCCGAGGCATCGACCACGTTCCACACCGTCGCGTCCTCGACCAGAAATCGCTTCCCGGTTGACGAAATTCTTACTCCCCGATAACCCGTGAAATAGCCCTGAGTCGCCGCCACGTCCAGCATACGAGCCCGCTCCTCGCGATTCACCGGTTCCGCCGTGAGGCGAGACGGCGTGCTCGTCAATTGCACCCAGGTCATCTCCCAGAGATCCAGCGCCGCCTGATTGCCGTAATTTAGGATCGGATCGGCCTCCGTGCCGTGCGAGACCACCACACACGGCGCAGTGAACAGCTCCTTCGCCTGCTCCTCCGGCGAACCGAGGCGCGGCAGTAAGTCTCGCCCCGTCCAGCGGTAAAAGCCATCGAGCAAGCATTGCGACCATGCAATAATTTTAGGCTGAGTCCACATGGAACTGGACACGGCATCTCCTCATCAGACGCACAGAGCGATGCTCTGCTACCACGTCCGATGAGGCAAGGCAAGTAGATGCATTAGGGCTGGGCGGATTTGACCTTGTGGGTATTCGGTCTCGGAAGGAGGCGGTACTCGACGAGGCGGCAACTGCAGAAGGCGATCTGACGGGTATCGGTCGTGACCCGAACGATGATCGAGTGGCAAAACGCGCATTCCGCAGAGCGGGCATCGCGGGCAATGGTCCAGCGGGGAATGGAAATATTGTCGGGGTTCACTTTGTGTTCGCTCATGCCCTCTTTATCGGCACCGGCGAAAAATCTGAAGGGCCTGTCTGCTGAATCACCCCTCCCTGGCATGCCGCGAGGCCCCTATGTATAATGGGCGTTCGTTTGAACTCCACTGATGATCGTTAGTGAGGAATGAGTCATGGCAGGCAAGACCTTATTTGACAAGATTTGGGATTCTCATCTCGTTCGCGAAGAACCAGACGGGACGACCCTGTTGTACATCGACCGGCAGCTGGTGCACGAAGTCACCTCGCCGCAGGCATTCGAAGGCCTGAAGTTGGCCGGCCGCCGCCCCCGCCGGCCGGCGGCAACGCTCGCCGTCCCCGACCACAATGTGCCGACGACAGACCGCAAGCTCGGCATTGCCGACGCCATCAGTGCGAAACAAATCCAGACGCTGGAAGAAAATTGCCGTGACTTCGGCATCACCCTGTTCGGCATGAACGATATCCGCCAGGGCGTGGTCCACGTCATCGGCCCCGAGCAAGGGTTCACGCTCCCCGGCACGACCATCGTCTGCGGCGATTCCCACACCTCGACCCATGGCGCGTTTGGCGCGCTCGCCTTCGGCATCGGAACGAGTGAAGTGGAGCATGTGCTCGCGACGCAATGTTTGGTGCAAAAGCGGCCCAAGACGATGGAGATTCGGGTAGACGGCGTCCTCTCCGATTATTGCTCGGCCAAAGACATCATTCTGGCTATCATCGGCAAAATCGGGACGGCCGGCGGCACCGGTTACGTCATCGAATATACGGGTTCAGCCATACGCGCCTTGAGCATGGAAGGACGTATGACGCTCTGCAACATGTCCATCGAAGGCGGCGCCCGTGCCGGCATGGTCGCGCCCGACGACAAGACCGTCGCCTATATCAAGGGACGCCCGCTGGCACCGAAGGGCGCGCTATTCGAGCAAGCGGTGAGCGCCTGGGAATCCTTGAAGACCGACTCAGACGCGAAATACGACGCTACCCTGGTTCTCCGGGCCGAAGACATTGCCCCGCAGGTCAGCTGGGGCACCAGCCCCGGCATGGTCTTGGGCGTGGATCAGCGCGTGCCCGATCCTGCGACCATGACCGACGATAAAACGCGCAAGGCTACCGAGCGTGCGTTGGAATATATGGGACTTACGCCGAATATGCCGATTACCGATATTAAAATCGACACCGTCTTCATCGGCTCCTGCACCAACTCTCGCATTGAAGACCTGCGCCTCGCAGCCACCCTCGCCAAAGGCAAACAGGTGGCGAAAGGCGTGCATGCGATGGTGGTGCCAGGTTCTGGCCTTGTCAAACAGCAGGCGGAGCAAGAAGGGCTCGACCGGGTCTTCCGCGAGGCCGGGTTCGAATGGCGGGAAGCGGGCTGCAGCATGTGCCTCGCTATGAATGCCGACGTCCTCAAGCCGGGCGAGCGCTGCGCCTCCACCAGCAATCGCAACTTCGAGGGCCGGCAGGGAGCGGGCGGGCGCACGCATCTGGTGTCGCCGGCCATGGCCGTCGCCGCCGCCGTCGAAGGACATTTCATCGATATTCGCCATTGGAGTTAGGACATCATGCAGGCTTTTACGACACTCACCGGCATCGTCGCCGCGTTGGACCGGGTCAACGTCGATACGGACCAGATCATCCCGAAGCAGTACTTGAAGACGATCAAGCGCACGGGACTGCGCGAGGGTTTGTTCTTTGACTGGAAGAAGCAAAAGGACGGATCACCGGACCCGAACTTTTTTCTGAACCAGACCCGCTATCAGGGCGCGATGATTCTCTTGACCCGCGACAATTTCGGCTGCGGCTCCTCCCGTGAACATGCCCCGTGGGCGTTGCTCGATCAGGGCTTTCGCTGCGTTATCGCCCCGAGCTTCGCGGATATTTTCTATAACAACTGTTTTCAGAACGGTATCCTCCCGGTCGTGCTCGAGGCCGATGAGGTGCAGACGCTCATGCGGGATGTCCTGGCCACGCCGGGCTACCAGCTGACCGTGGATCTCAGCACTCAAACCATCACAGCCCCCGGTGGCCAAACCTATCGATTCGACATCGATCCCTTCCGCAAGGATTGTCTGTATCGCGGACTCGACTCGATCGGCTTGACCCTCCAACACGAGGCGGCGATCACCGCATACGAACAGAAGCGAAAGAGCGAAGCGCCCTGGCTCTTCACTGACGTGCCATCGTAATGGCACGGAGGACGCGATGAACCCGATGGCCGTGCTGGCACCCGTACTCTGGATCGGCAGGCCTCGCGTGCTCTTCACCTTTATGGTTTTCAGCCTCTCCGCCTACCTGCTCATCGCGTTCAATTGGAGCTACTCGGACGGGAATCGGGCCGGGTACATTCAGAAGTTTTCCCGCAAAGGCTGGATCTGTAAAACCTACGAGGGCGAGCTCGCCATAACGACCGTACCGGGCGTCGCCCCGATGCTCTGGAGCTTCAGCGTGTCGGACCAGCGCGTGGCCGATGACCTCTCGAAAGTCATGGGCAAGCGGGTGATCCTGCGCTACAAGGAATACCGCTATCTCCCGGGCAGCTGCTTCGGAGACACGGATTATTTCGTCGATCGGGTGGAAGTCCAGGAATAGGCCAAGTCTGCTCAGTGGGCTGTTCCAACCATCTGCTACAACCAGCGCCGCTGGCGAAATGCCATCAACATCCCCGCCGCAATGAGTCCCATCGCACCCAGCACCGCCGGATAGCCCCACTCCCACTGCAGCTCCGGCATATGCTCGAAGTTCATGCCATAGATACTGGCGATAAAGCTCAGGGGCATGAAGATGGTCGTAATAACCGTCAACACGCGCATGACCGTATTCAGACGGTAGCTCACGCTTGAGAGATATATATCCAGGCTGGCCGAAACCATCTCGCGCAGCGTTTCGATCGTATCGATGATTTGGACGACATGATCGTACACGTCGCGCAAGAAGACCTTCGTCGGCTCATGCAGGAAGGGGCAATCCGATCTCGATAAGCCGTTCGTGGCTTCTCGGAGCGGCCAGACGGCCCGGCGCAAGAATAACAGCTGCCGCTTCAGCGCATGAATCTCTTTCAGCGTATCCGGCTTCGGATCGGCCATCACTTTTTCCTGGAGCGACTCGATTTTCTCCCCGAGCGATTCCAAGACCAGAAAGTACTGATCCACGATCGCGTCCACCAGCGCATACAGCAGATAATCGGCGCCGTTCTGCCGCATGCGGCCTTTCCCGCTCCGCAACCGGTCCCGCACCGGCTTGAAGACATCGATCCCGTTTTCTTGAAACGACAGGACCACATTTCGCCCGAGCACGAAACTCACCTGCTCGACCAGAATATCCTGCCGGTCGGTCAGCGACAGGACCTTCATCACGAGAAATAAATAGGTGTCGTAATCGTCGAGCTTCGGCCGCTGATCCGTATTGGCAATATCTTCGAGCAGCAACGGGTGCAATGAAAACTGTTTGCCGAAGGCTTCGAGCAGCTCGAGCTTGTGCACGCCCCCGATATCCACCCAGGTGACCGACTCATCGGATGACGGCTGCAATTCGTCCGGCCTCATGACCGTCCGCTCGTCGCAGCGGGCGCCGGAATAATTGAACGCCGTCATAGCGACGGTGTCGGCCTTCTTTTCTCCAATATGGACGAGAGTGCCCGGAGGGAGACCGCTTTTTCTGGATCGTTTTTGCACCAGCTTCATTGTGGCTCTGCTTGTACGCAGATTCTCCCGGGAGGTCAAGCGATGCCCACGACGCCTTTCAATCCAGGCAAGACCTTGCTACTCTGAGACCATGCAATGGAATCATGAACATTCGGTGCTCACCTCGGCCATACAGGAAGCCGGCGCGGAAGCCTTGCGTCGCGCCAAGGACGGATTTGAGATCTTCACCAAACCGGACCAGTCACCCGTCACCTCCGCCGACCTGGCGGTAAACGACATCTTGCAGGCTCGCTTACTCGGGCAATTTCCCGATGACGGCTGGCTATCGGAAGAATCGCCGGATACCGCGGCCCGGCTGAGCGCCTCGCGTGTCTGGGTGATCGATCCAATCGACGGCACGAAAGCCTTTATCCGCCGGGAGTCGGAATTCTGCATCTCGGTGGCACTGGTCGAACAGTCCCGGCCGATCCTCGCCGCCATTTTCAATCCCTCAACCGGCGAGCTGTATACCGCCCGGCGCGGACAGGGCCTCCATCTCAACGGAGTGCCGGTGCTCAAAACGGACGCCCTCTCATGCCCGCAGCCGATTGTCGCCCTGGGCCAGGCGGAGATTCACAGCGGCCGCTTCAAGCCGGTGGTCGAACAGCTCGACGCCCGCACCATGCACTCGATCGCCTGGGCCATCGCCCGCGCCGCAAGCGGCGCCATTCACGGCGTGATGACCTTTGAACTGCCACACGAATGGGATGTGGCCGCCGGCGTCCTGATGCTCGAAGAAGCCGGCGGCTCGGCCTGCGACGGCGCGGGACAGCCCTTGCAATTCAATCGGCCGACGCCTCGCTTCCAGGGATTTTTCGCCACCGCGAGCGGGTTTCCCGGCAGGCTCATTTCCCAAATCCTCAACTTGCCACAGACCTCATTGATCTGAACCGGATAAGCTGCCATGCGTGTTGCTGTCATAGGGACGGGGTTGCTGGGACGAGCGGTCGCGGAACGGCTGCATGAGCAGAGGCATGCAGTCACCATCTACAATCGCACTGCCGCGAAAACGGAGCCATTGCGTGCGCGAGGCCTCGCAGTCGCCGCCTCGCCAGCTGCCGCGCTGGCGGATTCAGACTGTGCCTTATTATTTCTCACCGATGCCGCGGCTATTCGGTCTGTTCTCTTCGAGTCCTCCCCTCCCGACACGCTTCGCAACCGAACCATCATTCAGATGGGTACGATCAGCGCTGACGAAAGTCTGGCGCTGCTCGCTTCAGTGACGGCAGCCGGTGGAGCGTACGTTGAAGCGCCCGTCTTGGGGAGTATTGCCGAAGCCAAAGCCGGCAGCCTCATTGTGATGGTCGGCGGCACTCAGGACCAGTTCGATCGCTGGAGTCCTGTTTTTGGTTCACTTTCCTCTGCGCCAGTCCTGATCGGTGCGACAGGGCAAGCGGCCACCCTCAAGCTGGCGCTGAACCACTTGATCGCGGCGGAACTGACCGCCTTTGCGGCTAGCCTCGGTCTGATTCAACGAGCCGGGATCTCCGTAGACCACTTCATGTCAATTCTCAAAACCAGCGCCTTGTATGCACCCGCGTTTGAAAAGAAGCTGCCCCGCCTGCTCGCACGCCAGTACGACAACCCGAATTTTCCTACGACCCATCTTTTAAAGGATGTGAACCTGTTTGCCGAAGAGGCACGGCATCGGGGGCTTCCTGTGACAAGCGTGGAGAGTCTTCGCGAAGTCCTGAAGGAAACCATCGCGCGCGGATACGGAGAGGCGGATTATTCGGCCTTGTTTGAAACGATGAATCCGAAAGACTAGTAGAAGTTTGAACTATGCAGATTGTTCAAAAAGGCTGTCCAGCAAGGCCGCAGCGAGCGAAGAGGCGAGGCGTACGCCTTGGTACGTTGAGCCTCTGAACGATGCGAGAACGCTGCTGGGAGACTTTTTCAACAACCTGCTAGGGAGCGGGAGGGGTATCGCTCAGACTGGCGTGAGTCGTTTTCCTCATGAGATGAAACGTGCCGCCCTTTTCGGTGGGCGCCTGGTTGGAACCGATCCTGGTATACCACCATCGACCCTCGCCTTCGGCAAAGTCCTGTGAAAGCTCGACGGTGAATCCTCCTTCGCGATCGTTCTCCCGCTGTACCCACATTCCTTGCCAGAGATGACCATCGAGTGCCTGCGTTTCAAAACGGCCATCCTTCCAGGCATAGGTTCCATTTCCCTGCTCATCCAGCCGCAGGGTAAGAATCGCCCCATCTTCATACTCCCACTCACCGGCAAGCAGACTGCGATCGCCCGAATCGCTGTATACAACTGGCGCGGCATCCGGCGCCGGCTTGGCCATCTCGGTTGTCGAGCAGGCTGGAAGAATGCTGGAGACGAATAGTAGGACGGCCGTGTGTAGTCGCATATCAGATATCCGCCGATGAGCTTCGAAACATCTTTTTCTATTTACCACGCAACCGATGAAGGGACAAGTTCTTTGAACGCCCGTGAAATGTATCAACAGAAGGAGACGTCTCGCCTCACGTCTGCCCTTTCACGATTTCTGCTATCGCAGTTTTCCAAATCGGCGGCAGGCTTCGTCGAGATCCGCGTCGGTCTTAGCATAGCTAAAACGAAGGAAGTGCGACCCTTCCGATCCAGAGAAGAAAGCTTCACCGGGAACGCCGGCGACGCCGATCTTGTCCAGTAAATACATGGCCCGCTCTTTTCCCGTCCGTCCCGGCAAGGTCAAGACATCGGCCAGGACGTAATACGCGCCTTGAGGGATCGATGGCGTCAACCCCGCGCCAGTCAGCGCCGCGCAAAACCGATCCCGTTTCCGCTGAAAGTCCTGCGCCATCTGCCGATAGAACGATTCCGGAAGCTCGGTGATGCCGGCCGCGACCCCCATCTGCAACGGCGCAGGCGCGCAGACATAGAGTAAGTCGTTCATGGCCCCGATGAGATGCGCCCAACGCTCGACCGCCACACTATAACCGATCCGCCAGCCGGTAATGCTGAACGTTTTGGAATAGCCGCCGATCGTGATTGTCCGCTCGGCCATATCGGGCAACGTCGCCATGCTGATATGGGATCGGCCGTCATAGAGGAAGTACTCGTAAATGTCGTCGGTGAAGACAAAGAGGTCGTGTCGCGTTGCGATCGCCGCAATTCCTTCCAGCTCCGCGCGCGAGAAGACTTTGCCGGAAGGGTTACCGGGGCTGTTCACGACAATCGCTCTGGTCCGCTCGGTCACCACCCGCTCGACGTCGGCCAGGGTGAACGTCCAATCGGGCGCATGCATCTGCACCGATACCGGTACAGCCTCCACGGACAAGAGGGCCGTCGCATGGTACTGATAGTAGGGCTCGAACAGAATCACTTCGTCGCCCGGGTTCAACAGCGCCGCACAGGCGCAGTGGAAGGCTCCAGTGGCCCCTGCACTGACCGTGATGTCCGTTTCTGGATTAGCCCGAAGTCCGTTATACCGGGCCAGCTTGTCTGCCAGCGCCTGCCGCAGCTCAGCCAGCCCGTCAAACCTCGTATAGGTATTGATCCCGCGATCCATTGCCCGCTTGGCCCCCTCGATCACCGGCATCGGCACCGGCGTATCGCAGACTCCTTGGGCCATATTCAAACCCTTGGCTTTGGTGCAAGCCTGAGTCATGGCCCGTATTTCTGACGGCCCCAGCGTCGCCATCCGTCGATTTCCTGTGCGCTTCATCCGTGCATCTCCCATGACAAACTCGCCTTCGGCTCATTTTTCGCAGAGCAACCGCCGAAGGTCAACTATTTGTCGATCATGCCCTATTCAAAGCCATAGCAGTATCGCCAGCCCCCCATCAGTGGTACCCCCTACGAGGAAGGGGAACGGTATGAGAATGTGGTAGAGTTTCATTGTACAAAGCCGTTGAGAAGAAATACTGAACTATGTCAATACCACATCAACCGTCTCCCGGACACGATGCCGTCTGATCCTCCCGCAAGGATCGTCGAGGGAGGCGAATTCCCTTCTCCTGCCGCCTGTTCTTCTTCGGAGAGAATGAATTCGAGGGGGAGGTCCATGTGCTCGACCTTTCCGCAAACGGGTGCCGCGCAGGTTCCTTGACCCCGGTCGAAATCGGAATGGTGCTGCACCTCTCCATCTTTCTTCCCGATCACGAATGGGCTCTGCGAATCAATGAGGCAATCGTTCGCTGGGTTGACAAGAACGAGTTTGGACTCGAGTTCGTCAGCATCACGATGGCGCAGCGGGAGCGGCTCAGAGCCCTGGTGATGAAAGCGAGCTAGCCGCTCCTCGTTCGCTCATCAGTTCAAAAGAAACCGCAAACAGCATGAAGCCGATGATCGGAACAAACCGGTCTTACGGCCTCTCCCACAACTCTTCCAACCGTTGAGCCCGGCCGCAGTTAAATTTATAAAATTTATAGCGCACGGGATTCTTTTTGTAGAAATCCTGATGGTAATCCTCGGCGGGATAGAACGTCGACGAGGGACTGATGCGGGTCACAATCGGCGCGGTGAAACGCTGCGACTGTTCAAGCGTCTTCTTTGAGTCCTCGGCCAACTTCTGTTCATCGGTCGTACTCGGGAAAATTTCCGCGCGGTACTGAGTGCCGTGATCGCAAAATTGCGCGTTGGGTGTCAGGGGATCCACGTTATGCCAGAAAACCTCCAGGAGTTTCTGGTAACTTACCTTGGTCGGATCGTACGTCACCTCGACCGACTCAGCATGGCCGGTTTTTCCATCTGACACTTGCTCGTAGGTCGGATTCCCCACAGTCCCGCCCATGTAACCGGAGACCACCGACAATACCCCATCGACCTTTTCAAAGGCCTCCTCCATGCACCAGAAACACCCGCCGGCAAAGTAGGCTTTGGCCGGAGCAGATGCCGTGGCCACTCCAAAGGGGTACGAACCAGCTCCCATTCCGACCATGATGAGGAGTCCCACAAACAAGGGTGTGATGAAACCCCATAGTTTCATACGCAAGACCTCCCTCTGACACCGGCGGATCAAACTCAAGGATATTTGTATGATACTACGAATACGAAACGTTGTTGGATGTTACGCACGCCTGAAACGAGGACGTGATTCGCCCTGACTGGAAGGGAGCGGATGTTCTGGCCGTGAAGCCACCGGCCTCGCCTCACATTGAAAGCTCTTCATACCCGACCGGTTCTTCCGCGCGGGATCGCCGTTTGCCGCCGCCCATCTGTTTCATAATGAGCTCAATCGCTTCCTCCGGAGAAGAGGCCGCGGAGACCAGCTGCTTGCCGAGCTTGCGAAAGAATGTGACGTCGGCGGGAGACGCGTCCACCAAAATGACCGGCTTCCCCGCCTTCACCGCCAGCGCTACCTCGGACACCGTTCCCGATCCGCTCAAGCCGCAGGCCACGACGACATGACTCGTCAGCACATTAATATTGTTGCGGCCGCTCCCCATTTCCGTGATGATCGGCACATCGACATGCCTCGAGACTTTATCCTTTGCCGTGGGCAAAATCCCGACCGTGAGGCTTCCCCCCACCCGTTTCGCCCCCTCGCAGGCGGCATCCATCACACCCACATCGCGCCCGCCCGTCAGCACAACCCATCCGCGCCTGGCGATAAATTCGCCCAGGACCCGCGCATTGTCCAAATCTTTTTTCTTGGCCTTGGCCGGCCCCATCACGCCAACAATATATCGCATGCTCCTCCCATTCCTCACTGTGCCGCTCAAAACCGTGATGCCGTCAATATGACATCGGCATGGGTCCAGGCCGACTTGAATTGCTGTTCAACGGCATCAGCCTCACTGCCTTTCTGTTGCGCGCGCAGGCTCTGCACCAGACCAAACAAGCTCCACCCGTTGGCCGGGTTGCGCTGCAGATCTGCCCGATAGACCTGCTCAGCCTCTGCTGGTTGACCCGCCAGCAAATAGACCGCGCCGAGATAATGGCGCACAGGAATGGGCCAGTAGGGCAGCTCCGTGTACGGAAGTCCCTCTTCCAGTTGCACCCCTTCACGCAAAATCTTGATCGCATCCTCATACCGCTTCTTGCGGGCGGCAATCTCACCCGCCAGCACCCGTTCCGCGATTTTCAGCAGAGTCCGCTCCGTCTTCTCTTCCAGACTCCGGTCACGCCGGAAGTGCTTCGCCAGACCCGCCAATACAACATGCTCGCCTTCTGCGCCAGGAATCCGGCCGGTCGCGACCGAGGCCAATCCCCGTCCCAACCGCCACATCCCCTCGTGGTACCGCAATCCTTTGGCCGGAGGCGGCTCCCGTAACACCTCCTCCCACCGGCCGAACCGAATGAGCGAAAACAGCGGCGCCGGCAAGTAGAACTCTTTCCATTTGTCTTTCCGCGCTTCTGCTTCTGTAATCGTTCCGGTCAATTCCCGCGCGATCTTCAGGGCTTCGACCTGCCGGCCCTCCATGGCCAACGACGCCCAGAGGAAATGCAAATTGTGCGTGTAATAGCCGTCGGCATATTCGCCGGCCGGCTCGCGACCGGACAGATAGGTTTTGTCCACCTGGACCGCGTGGACGTTCCGCTCCGCCGCCTCATGATACTTTCCGAGGCGGATATAGATATGCGACGGCATATGGACAAGATGGCCGGCCCCCGGCATAAGGCCCGGCAAACGCTCGGCGCAAGCCAAAGCGCGATCAGGTGTGGGGGACGCCTCCACGGCATGAATGAAATAGTGGCAGGCCCCTGGATGATCCGGCGCGCGAGCGAGCACCGCTTCCAGCGTCGAAACGATCTCCTCGGTCCCCGGATGTGGGCGGCCGTCAGGGGTCCACAAATCCCAGGGACGCAGATCCATCAATGCTTCGGCAAACAGCGTCCCGGCGTCCATATCATCCGGCGACTGCTGCCAGAGAGTTCGCATGGCATTCGCATAGGCCTTGTCCTGAGCGGCGCGGAATCCGCCCTTGGCATTGTAGCGCTTGCTCAAGACTTCGATGTACCGTTGCTCCGCCGAACTGACATGGCCGGCCTGCGCCCGCGCGTTCTGCAGCGCCGCCCATGCGCGTCGCTCATCGGCCTTGGCCATCGGCGCATTGATATTGGGCCCCAGAGCCAACGCCACACCCCAGTACGCCAGCGCAGCCGTCGAATCGCGCCGGGCCGCTTCCTCGAACGATCGAACCGCTTCTTCGTGATTGAACGCATACAGCCAGCGCAGCCCTTGATCGAAATACTGTTGCGCCTGCTCCGATGTCGTCGTAATCGGATGATGGAGGGACCCGAGATTGGCATACCGGGGAACCACGTCGGACGACGCGCCCACGACTGTGGCGGCGAACACGACAGCCGCACAGAGCGCGGCACCTGCAACCAGGCGGTTGACACAGTTCAGACGCCGCAAGAGGCACCGGAGACTGAATCTTGATTTCGCGAAGGACTGCTGAGAATCAATCGATGTGATAATCAATGTTGCGAATGAGAACCGCCCGTTCACGGTCGTCCAAAAAGACTTCGATCTTATCTCCCACATGAGCAGGCCGGTCTATGCGGGAATTTTGGTCTATGGCCACACGCCGCTCCGAGCCATCCAGGAGACGAAGCACATAGGCCCCGCCTTCAATCGCGAGTACATACCCCTTTGCGGAATGCGTACCAGCCGGCTGAGCCAGAAGCAGGTGGCCGTCGGAATGGGCCCCAAGGGTTCCCCGGACTATCCCGAGGCCGAGAGACTCTTCCCGGCCGCTTCCCCCCGACGTGCACCCGGCAAGAATCATGAAGTAGATAGCACCTGTGAGGATCCTGCGCATGGAGATTTGGTCCTCTCGTTACAGGCGTTAGAGATTGAGGGCCGGTTTCTGAGAGGCCTTCCGTGAACCAGACGCTGCCGTCGTACTCGATTTGGCGCGAGCGACCCTGGGTTTCTTGGGACGGGGAGACGCCAGCGCCGCGGCTGCAAGAATCGGCATCTGCTGAGTCTCCATTTCCTGGCCCAAATACATCAGCACCTGTTGCTGCGAACCCACCATCGATTTCAATTCTTGCAATTGCGCCGACAACCGCGCCACTTCCATCCGCTGCGTGATAAGTTCGGTACGCAGGGCCGCGACTTCTTCAAGGGACACCGGTTCGGGCACAGGCTCTCCCGGTTCCGGAACCGTGAACGCCACGGTCACAGGCGGGTGCGGAACCGGGACTGCCGATGCATCGAGCGGACGCACGGACTGTGACTCATCCATTCCACCGAGGACCAAGTCGAGGGATTCGGAAGAAACGGCACTCGGGCTCTCTACAGGCACCAGCTCGTCCAATATCGGTTCATCGGCTTGAGGCCTATATACTTCTTCCGCCTTCTTGCCGTTAAAGAACGACGTCACCGTACTCCCCATCTGTTGCGCGCGCTCGGCCATCCGACGAAAAGACGTGGCCACCGATTCTTTAATCTGTTCGCCAAAGGAGCGTTTTCTGTTGCGTACGGCTGAAATTTGCTCAGGGGTTGGAATGCGCGCGATGAGATTGATGGGAGCGTCGCTATACCGGCGGGACATGGCACCATCTCCTTGCTGAGTGATGAACCATTTCAGAACGTCGAAGCTCCGTGAAACAAGGAGCGCTGGTCTGATTTGGTGGGACACACACATCCTCTGGATTCGGCATCGTCCGGAACGATCCGGATCAGCCCACTTAGTACTTCTCTACTCCTGCCCCGCAGGCGAGTCAATGAATTTTCCAATAGAAACAAAGAAAACTGGTGAATGGCCTGTGGACGCCGAAGACCGAATCTTCGAGTCCGGTCCGGTTCAAACCGGCCAATTCCATTTAGTTCCATCAACCTGTTGAAAAAACCTGCCAGCGACGGTCTCAGAACCCGTGAAACGCGAGACGAGAAAGCTGACACGAGGAGAGCCCCTGAACTGAAGGGTTTCCATACGGCCTCCTGAGTTCACGCACATTGGCTGAAATAACGGTTTATGCTGCCTGATTCTCTCGAATACTTTACAAGTACATCAACGGGTTAGAGCTGCCTGCTAGACTTGGACGAGGCGGCATTTACTCTTCTCGAACAGCCGCCCAAGGAGTTCGCCATGATCGTCGCCATTTCGCGCATTGTGCTGGGGCTTATTCTCGCATGCTGGACCATACCCGCATGGGCCGAAGCAGAAAATCAGTCACTCCTCGTCCTGGACGTCATGGCCTTGTCCGGCCTGCAACACCAGATTCAGCAGATTCCACAACAGGTCCTCGCGGGATTCGATCAACAAGGCCGGAAACTACCGGGCGAACAACAGGCCGCCCTGCGTCACGCGCTCGCAACCTCGTTCGACGCCACCATGCTTGACGGAGTCATCGCAAAGAATCTGGAATCCTCCTTGGGTCCGGATGTGCTCACCGCAACCCTCAACTAGCTCAAATCTGACCTCGGCCGAAAAGTAACCAAACTGGAAGATGCTGCCGGCGAGCCCCGGTTCCAACAAGCATTGCAATCCTTCGCCAAACAACTGGAGAAAGCCCCGCCGGACAACGATCGCGTTCAACTGATTCGCCGGATCGATCGGGCATCGAACGGCACGGACGTGCTCTTGGACATCTCAGAGTCGCTCGGACTGGGCATCGTAGCGGCGTATGAAGAGACCTTGCCGGCCCCACAGCGATCGGGATTGGACCATCTCCGCAGCCAGCTCGCCCGCAGCCGCGAAGCTCGGCGGCAGCAAATACAGGCCCATGTATGGGTCAGTCTGCTCCTTACTTACCGCACGCTTCCGCAGGAAGACTTGCGCCGCTATGTCGAATTCCTTGAAACAGAGGAAGGGCTCGGCTTCTACACGCAAGCCAATCTTGCGATTAAGGAAGCTCTCGAGATCAGTGTCACGCGGATCAGCCGAGCGATGATCGACATTCTCAAACCGCCAGCCGGCCGAAAGGCGATCTGACAAAGGCCTCTTTGCAGGGGAAACCAATCCCTCGATCATTGTGATTACTGATTCAAAACCGCGTCACGCTGGAGAAGTGGAACTCCGGCAGGACAACCGCGGGGACCAGCATTTTGCCCGTCTCGGACGTGACCGCTTCCATGGGCACGGTCCAGGCTTCGACCTGTTGAAAGGCCCGCAACGGGCTCTCGTGAAAACGGAAATTCTTCACCGCCGACACGATCTCCCCGTTCTCCACCAAGAAGGTTCCATCACGCGTCATCCCCGTCAGCGTGAGGTCGGTCGGGTTCACGGTCCGGAGATACCAGAAATTCGTCACCAGGATCGCCCGATCCGTCGATTTGATCAGCTGTGCCAGTGAGCCAGCCTGCGTGCCGTCGATGGAAAGACAGGGCGCCTCGATCGTCGGGATGACGCTGATTTGCTGCGCTTTTGCCGTAAACCGGTCATAGAGCAGCTGTTGCAAAGCTCCGTGGTGAATCCATCGTGACGCAGGAGAGGGCAAACCTTCGGAGGTAAAACCGACGCCGAGCAGATCGGGATGTCCCGGTGCATTCTCCAGCGAAATCCGCTTGTCGAGGATCCGCCGCTTCAGCTTGCCAGCGAAGGGACTGGTGCCTTTGAGATAGGCCTTGGCCTCCAGCATCCAGATGATCCAGGACCAGAGGCCGGCCACCGCCGCCGGTTCGAGGATCACCCGATAGCGGCCAGGCGGCAGTTCTTGCGGATCAGCCCCCTGGATCGCCTTGTGGATCGCGGAGAGTGTGCGCTCCTGCACCTTCAATCGGTCGATGGACCGATGCGCCGACGAGGCCCAGCCGGTGGCGTCACCGGATTGCACCGTAATGCTGAACCGAGCCTCCGTCCGCTCTTCGAACGCCAGGAGCCCTGTCCCCGCCGCCACGCCGACTGCCGCGCGGGATGAGGAGACAATCCCGGCCCCCGACAGATTTTCCATGCGGCATTGCCCGATCGCTTCATTGGCATATTCCAGACGCACAGCCGGACCGGCTTTGATCGTTTCGCCGCGCGCAGCCGGACAGGCACCGTATTCTTGAGGGCCAACCGGCGGGAGAAATTCCGGGTCTTCGGGTGAAACGCGTGCGATCGCCTCAGCCCGCTTCACAGTCTCACGCAACGATCCGGCAGTGAAATCCGTCGTCGTTGCTGTGCCCTGACGCGCCCCGAACGCCACCGTAACGGCAACACTCCCCCGGCGGGTGTTCACATTCTGCACGACCTGATTGTTGGCAAAGCGGGTGGTCCCGCCGTCCTGATCCTGCAACGTGACCAGGGTATGGTCCGCCGTCGAACACTTGAGGACCAGCTCGGCGATGAACTGAAACTCCTCGCGGCTGGTCATCTTCGGCCATGGTTTGGCGCTGGTGGCCGTCATGATCGTCCCTCACCGCGCAGCACCTGAACGTTGCGGAACCGGGCATGTGACGCAGGATGGCTCATCCAGCCTGATTGCCCAGGCTGGCCCTTGCCGCAGGTAATGAAGCCATAGCGCTGGCGATGCGACCGGTCGGCCACGCCGTCGCAACTATTCCAGAACTCCGGCGTAATGCCATGGTAGATCACATCGCACAACATGTGCGTGCGCTTGCCGTTCTCGATCAGCCAGAACGCGTCGCCGCCGAACTGGAAGTTGTAGCGCCGCTGGTCGATGCTGTAGGATCCGTGGCCTTCGATATAAATCCCGCGCTTTACACCGGCAAGAAGCTGGTCGAGCGTGGCCGATCCCGGCTCCAGTCCGATGTTCGCAATGCGGACGATGGGCACGCTCCCCCACCCGTCGGCGCGGTTGGACCCGCGTGAGCGGGCCTCGCCGATCTTCGACGCCACTTCGCGATTCGTGCAGTACCCGAGGAAGATTCCCTCGCGCACGATGTCCCACTTCTGGCACGCCACCCCGTCATCGTCATAGCCGGTGGCCGCCAGCGTGTCCGGTTCCGTGTTATCCGCCACCAGATTCACCTGCGGCGACCCATACCGGTACGTGCCGCGCTTGTCAGTGGTGAGGAAACTGGTGCCTGCGTAGTTCGCCTCGTAGCCCAGCGCCCGATCCAGCTCGCTCGGATGGCCGCAAGATTCATGCATGGTGAGAGACAGATGCTCGGGATCGAGCACCAGGTCATAGCGGCCCGCCTCGACGGCGGGCGACCGCACCTTCTCGACTGCCTGCCGCGCCACCAGCGGAGCCTGCCGCAGGAAGTCGGCCTCTTCGATCAGTTCATAGCCGCGCCGGAGATGCGGTGTATTGAACGACCGGCTGGCGAATCGCCCGTCGTGGAGTGCCGTGGCGGTACAGTCACCGCTGGAGGCGAGTAGGTCGAATTCCAGGTGCGTGCCTTCAGTGGAGGCCAATAGTTTTCGATCTCGGCGCGCCCACAATCCGGCGCTGCTACGGACCACGCTCGCTTGTCCATGGAGCGATTCCATCGTTGCCAGTAGCAGATCTGTTTTCTGTTCGAGCGGCACGCTGAACGGGTCGATGCGGACCGGCGTGACAATCCGATCGCGATGGACCGGCTCACGAGCCAGGGTGACCTTCTCTACAACGATGGAGGCGGAGCCTTTGGCGATCTCGACAGCCAGATCGGTGACACGCGGCACTTCTTCGAGAGAGAGAATGGAGCTCGCCGCAAACCCCCAGGCCCCGTGATACAGGACGCGCACTCCGAATCCGATGTCGTCCTGGTTGCGAATCGAGGCGATGCGGCGATCTTCGCCGCGAATGGTCTGTGTGGTGGCCCGTTGTATCCGGATGTCGCCGTACTCGGCGCCCGAGCTTGCCAGACGTTTCAGCGCGAGGTCGGCGAAATCATCCCAGCTGGGAGTCGGCATGCACTCATCCTGTCAAACTCTGAGGCGCGGTGCAAGGCCGGACGCCTCGACAAGACCAGCTTGGCTTTCCAGCGACAGTGCCGTACGATGCCCCTATGCTGAGCCCCGAGCGCACTCCCCGCCAACGCATGATGGATTTGTTAACCGGCACCCGTCTGGCCACGCACCAGCTGGCGCAGATGCTCGGGATTCCCGAACGGCAGGTCGAAGATCATCTCGAACATGTGGTGAAATCGCTTGCGCGGGACAAGACCCGCCGATTCATTCTGGAGCCGTCTCACTGCCAGGATTGCAACTTCGTCTTCCGCGACCGACGCCGTCTCACCCGCCCAAGCCGCTGCCCTCTGTGTCGGAGCGAGGATATTACCGCACCCCGTTACGGCATCGAGGAAACCGAGCAGCCGAAACCCCGCTGAGAGCCATTACGCCTACCAATGCCGTAAGCCTGCCAACAACGGCGAATATTCATTTTTCATTAGTAATTACCCTGTTCTCGACTAGACTGGTGTGAGTACGTCGATGGCCGTGTCATGCTCGGAAGGCGGTACAGTGATGGCTCTTGCAGCCAGCGATGGCCCACCAGCAAGCTCGCGGGTGAGTGTCTATAAAAGCGAGCTCTTTTCTTCCTTCGTGGTGTTCCTCGTGGCGCTGCCCCTTTGTATGGGGATCACCGTCGCCTCCGGCGCCCCTCCTGGCTCGCGAATCATGACCGCCATCATCGGCGGCCTGGTTGTCGGCTGGCTGGCCGGCTGCCCCCTCCAGGTCAGCGGGCCGGCTGCCGGTCTCACCGTCATCGTCTGGGAGCTGATTCATACTCACGGCGTCGAAAAATACGGCATCATTGTGCTCCTCGCCGGTTTCATCCAAATCGTCTGGGCCTGGCTGCATGTTGGCCATTGGTTTCGGGCTGTATCTCCAGCCGTTGTTCGCGGCATGCTGGCCGGGATCGGCCTGCTGATCTTCGTCGGTCAAATCCATGTGATGATCGACGATGTGCCGCATGGAAGCGGGCTTGCCAACATCCTCTCCCTGCCGAACGCCTTCATGAAAACGGTCGTTCCTGACGGATCGATCGCAACCCCCCATCAAGAAGCCGCCTGGATCGGCCTGCTTACGATCGCAACGATCCTCTTATGGACTGCCTATGCGCCAAAGCTGCTGCGGGCCGTACCGGCTGTGCTGATCGGTGTGCTCACTGCCACAGGTGTGACCATTCTGTTTGAGCTTCCGATCAGCCACATCACCTTTCCCGATAATCCATTCAAGGTCTTTCATTTTCCGACTCTCGACAGTATGGCCCATCTATTGGACCCCACCATCCTGACGGAGGCGGTCGGACTCGCCTTTATCGCGAGTGTAGAGACATTACTCTCCGCCACCGCCGTCGACCAACTGCACACCGGCCCTCGCACCAAATACAACCGCGAACTATTTTCGCAGGGCGTCGGCAATACGCTGTGCGGTCTTGGAGGCGTATTGCCAATGACCGGGGTGATCGTCCGCAGCGCCGCCAATGTACAGGCTGGCGCCAAAACCCGCGCCTCGGCCATTCTTCATGGAGTCTGGCTCCTCCTGTTCGTCGGCGCCCTGCCGTTTGTGCTCAACCTGATCCCCACTGCCAGTTTAGAAGCAGTCCTGGTCTATACGGGATACAAACTCATGAATTTCGGCGTCGTCCGCGACCTGCGCCGGCATGGGCAGAGCGAAGTCTGGATTTATGCCCTGACCATGGGCTTGATCGTACTCACGAATTTGCTCACAGGGGTCATGATCGGCGTCGGACTGGCTGCCGCCAAGCTTATTTATACGACACAAAATCTCGAGGCCCATCTGCATCGGGAGCAGGAAACGGGACATCTGACGCTGCAGTTGGCCGGCATCGCCACCTTTGTCAGCCTGCCTCGGCTCGCTACGGCAGTGGAAAATATCCCGCCTCATGCCGAGGTCCAGGTATCCATCACGTCCCTGCGCCACATCGACCATGCCTGCTTGGATCTCCTCCAGTCGTGGCAGAACATGCACGAGGCAGGAGGAGGTCGGGCGCACATTGAGTGGGACAAGCTGCGTGGGCTTTCTTACCAGACGAGAAAACCAGATAGAAACCTGGCCGCTTATCAGTGGCCCTATCCCTTGTCTATCTGGATGGACAAGAGAAAACCAGCCGCGTAGGATAACGCGCACCATGCGCGCCGCGACAATTCTTCGCACAATTCTGTGCCTCTTGCTCCTTGCGCTGACCGTCGCCTGCGACGTTGACAAAGCCAAGGAATTGCTGGACACCGCCGAATTCGAAGAACGCCAGATGAACCTCCCTCATGCCAAGCAGTTGTATGAAGATGTGATTCGCCTCTATCCCGGCAGTAAAGAAGCGGAGGCTGCCCGCGCACGTCTGGCACAACTCAATACTGGCCACTAACGAAGAACGCTCTTCCCCCCTTCCGAGATTCACATTCCCCCTCCTTCGAGGCATGTGCTTCGACAGCACAAGAAGGTACTCTGAAACTCGACACCGTGCCCGTTGCATCTGTGATGCGGCCACTGTTCGAGGAGGACCGAATGTCGAAAACCTATATCCCGCGCAAGGGATTGCGCATGCCGACGCAATGCACTTTTCTGTATTTTTGGGAAGGGGCCCTCGTCCAGGGAACTCTGTGGGATGTCTCGGAAACCGGATGGCGGGCCACCATGGATCAGCCACTTCCTGCCGGGACAGAAACCACAGCCTACCTGGCCCTACCGGACGAGAGTGACTCCAAATATCTAATTGTGGACTCGGCCACATTGCGCTGGTCGGACGGCACAATGACCGGCTGGAAAGTCGAGCGGCTGGATGTGGCCGCCCGCGAACGATTGCAGCAGTATATCGACTTTGACACGACGGACTGAACCGCTACCGGATGTCCTTGTCTGGACCTGAACGCGGCCACCAAGGGATGAAAGTGCTCGTCGTGTCCTGATAGCGGCGATAGTCCTTCCCGCGCGTGTGAAGCGCCTGGGCCTCCGCCCAGGGAATACCGGTGATCTTCACCAGCGCCACCCCCATCACGACCGGACCGATCCACGTCAGCAGCCAGCCGGGACTCCCGATCGCCATCACCACATAGGCCCACCAATGCACCCATTCGAAAAAGTAGTTGGGGTGGCGTGAGACATACCAGAGCCCCTCACGGCACACACGATCATGATTCCAGGGCTTGGCGCGAAACCGGGCAAGCTGCCAATCGGCGAGGGCTTCCCCTCCAACCCCGATGAGCCACACCACCACCCCGGCCAATTCCCACAGGCCGAACGGCGGTCTGGGATTCTGCATCACCGCCAGATAGGGAAGGGAGAAGAGCACGACGGCGGCGGCCTGCAGCTGAAAATAGCCAAACATCACCGGGAGCTTTTCAAGATTCCATTCACGTCGCAGCCGCTGATAACGGGCATCTTCGGGTTGTCCCAGCACCCGGTTGAGCAGAATATACGTCCCGAGCCGCAACCCGTACATTGCTGCCATGCCCGTCACCAATACTTTGCGTTCGTCTTCTCCCTGCGCGACCCAGCCATACCACCCCACAACGAGGACCAGGCCGTAGCACCACCCGACATCTGCGAGCGACGCGTTGCGTTGTACCCGTTCGATCAGCCACAGAACCGCCATCCATGCTACCATGGCTAGCCAGGCCCAGAGGAGGAGTGTCAGTGGGTCGTACCGGGTCATGGATTGAGATCTGTCATGGCGTAGTCCCAGAGGTCCGCACCGTCACGGGGACGCGACGCGATCCAGTGGCGAAAACCCGTGAGAGGGAAGGATAAGAGACGCTGAATTTTCTCGCAACGCATCGACAGATCAGGCGGCCGTTGCGGCCCGCGATACTCCGCCACTGATCCGGGCTGGAGGCCTGACGACAGCTCAGGATACCAGGTGGCCAACGCTTTGCCGATGTCCAAGCGTGAGAGCCGTTCGGTCCCGCTAAGATGGTACAGACCGGGCCGCTCACAGACGATCAATTCCCAGACCGCCCGCGCGGCCACACCAGCCGGAATCGGACTGCGAAACTCATCGGTAAAGAGGGTGAGCCGGTGATCGCGCACGGCACTTCGGCGCATGTCTTCCACAAAACTGCGGTCGCCGGTCTGCGAAGTGCCGGCCGTCAGGGCCAGGCGGATCACCGTATGATGGGGATTGGCGAGGACGGCCTGTTCGGCCTCCGCCTTGGTCTCTCCATAGTAATTGACCGGATTGATCCGGTCCGTTTCGACATACCAGCCTTGCCGGCCGTCGAACACTTGATCGCTGGACAAAAAGAGGAACGGGATTTTGTCCGCAAGCGAGGCGAGGAGCACGGTGGCCTCGACGTTCACTCGCCGGGCCAACTCGGGATCCTGCTCACAGACGGCGGGTCGGCTGATCGCGGCGCAATGGATGACCGCCGCCGGCTGATGTTCCTGCCAGATCCGGCTGACGCTCGCCTCATCCGTGAGATCGACATCCTGTCTGGTGAGCCCGCGTACATCCCATTCAGGCGCCCAGCGCGAGGCGGTGGCGAGGAGATACCGGCCAATCAACCCGGCGGCGCCGGTGACAAGTGCAACGGGCTTCCGCGCGCCGCCAAGACGATTGGCCATAAGAACGGTCAGTTTCTGGTGAGCTTCCGGTACCGGATCCGGTGCGGTTGATCGGCTTCTTTGCCGAGGCGTCGCTTGCGGTCCGCTTCGTAATCACTATAGTTTCCTTCGAACCACACGACTTTGCTGTCGCCTTCGAAGGCCAGAATATGGGTCGCCAGGCGGTCGAGGAACCACCGGTCGTGACTGCTGACGACTGCGCAACCGGCGAAGTTCTCCAACCCTTCTTCCAGCGCGCGCAAGGTATTGACATCGAGGTCGTTCGTCGGTTCGTCGAGGATGAGGAGATTGGCCCCTTCCTTCAACATATGGGCGAGGTGCACACGATTGCGTTCCCCTCCGGACAACTCCTTCACCTTCTTCTGCTGATCGGTCCCGGCAAAATTGAAGCGGGCGCAGTAGCCCCTGGCGTTAACTTCCACTTTCCCGAGCTTGATCGTGTCCTGGCCTTCGGAAATCACCTCATAGACGGTTTTGTTTCCGTCGAGGCTTCGATCCTGATCAACATAACCCAGCTTCACCGTCTCGCCGATCCGGATCGTGCCGGAATCAGGCTTCTCTTTCCCGAGAATCATCTTGAACATGGTCGTCTTGCCGGCGCCATTCGGCCCGATCACGCCGACGATCCCGCCCTTCGGCAGACTGAAATTCACATTCTCATACAGCACCTTGTCGCCGAACGCCTTGCTGATGCCATTAGCTTCAATGACCACATCGCCCAGGCGCGGTCCAGGCGGAATGTAGATTTCAAGATCAGCGGCAACCTGGTCCTGCTTTTGGTTGACCAATTCCTCATACCGGTTCAAGCGCGCCTTGCCCTTTGACTGGCGGGCCTTCGGCGACATGCGAATCCACTCCAACTCGTGTTCGAGCGTCTTCTGCCGCTTCGACTCGGCCTTCTCTTCCTTCTCCAGCCGGTCTTTTTTCTGTTCCAACCAGGACGTGTAATTGCCCTGGAAGGGAATGCCGTGGCCGCGATCTAACTCAAGAATCCAGCCGGCGACATTGTCGAGAAAATAGCGGTCGTGTGTCACCGCGATGACCGTGCCCTTGTACTGCTGTAAATGCTGCTCCAGCCATTGGACGGATTCGGCATCGAGATGGTTGGTCGGCTC
>DJMJ01000051.1 GCA_002435325.1 Nitrospira sp. UBA6493
TCAACTAAACCGGCAGCAGGCCAAACATGCCCTGCCCTATGGTCACATGACCTATAGATTTGGCTTCCCGACTTTTTCAGCATCTTTAACTCTTTTGTTCATGGCTTCTTTCTCACGCTCAGCAATCAAAGAACGAGTGGCCTCGGCAGCCTTGAGAACAAGAGGGCCATCAACCAGAGCAGCCTTAAGACTCCCTAATAAATCCTTACCGTCAGGGATATAGCTCATCTCTACAGCCAACATCCGGCCACATTTACCGATGACAGCATCAAAATTTCTGTTAATATTAACGGAATATTCAGGCTCGCCCCGATGGAAAATTGCATTAAATGAGCATTGCCCCTTAAGACTCGACGAAACAATTTTTGCTCCAGCCTTATCATACAACCACACCCAGCCTTCTTGTTGGTTAGCGTTTTCCTTGAAGGATGGCGGGCCGTACTTTGCCTCCAAGGCCTCCCGCGTT
This sequence comes from Nitrospira sp. UBA6493, assembly GCA_002435325.1. GTDB lineage: Bacteria > Nitrospirota > Nitrospiria > Nitrospirales > Nitrospiraceae > Nitrospira_D. The sequence goes on from DJMJ01000051.1 coordinate 467, forward strand.
GCTTCCATAGTCGGCCTATCCTGCCAGAACGATCGGTTTATAATCACGACTGATACTTCGTGCTTCATGGGTGGTGGCGAAAATTCTGCAGCAAACATCTGCATTTCACTGTTTTTCGACCCCATCTGTCCCGTCGTAGAGAACGTACCTGTAATAGAGGAAAGAAACGGCATATCAGGAATTTGCTGAAGTTGTATCCTATGCTCTTTGGGACTTTCCCGAGTGGCTTTCAGCTTATACACACTCAGCACCTTCAACACATCCTCGTAGGTGGCACCAACCCTGACACCTTGAACATCAAGCTCGCCCCATACTGTTGCAGGCACAGATGGAGATCCACTTACAGTCCCACCTGCTGAGGATCCTATCAGAGTATTTGTTGAGTTGTTTGTCGAAAGTCCGGCACGCACACTTTCTTGACCTGCCCCCTATAAACCAGGTCGGCGCGGGAGTTAGGATTCCCGCCGACGGAAGGAGGGGGGCATGGCACGTTCCAGGTGTTTCTTGACCGTGCGGAGAGCCAGGCCCAGAATCACGGCGATATCCCCGTTCGACTTACCTTGCACAACCCACTGCAGGACTTCGTGCTCCCGAGGAGTCAAAGAGGCGAATCGAGGATGCGTCCGAACGACAACCCCGATATGGAACCGTTGTTTTTTCTCGTTCATGGGCTCGCGGATTTGGATTGTTGATGTGGTCATGCCCTGTCCATCAGCAAGCCCTCTGCCAACGAAACCACGGCTGAAGCAACCGAATAACTCTTCCGGTTCATCAATATGTTAGCGAGCGATGACCGCAATCGATGACAGCCACGGAAGATGGGCCGTCGAGAAAATCCCCACAGATTCCCCCCATGATGCGGGGAACCCATCGCTCAGGACTTTCAACGAAAAACAGAAGGAGATCGATAGAGGCTGGGAAACAGCTACTTAGCGGCTGGCTACGGCTGGCGCATCATCCGCAGCGTTGCCTTGAGCAGTTTGGAGGTCTCGGGGGCTTCGAATAGGGAGCGGAAGATGTCGTGGACGACGGTGGTGTGGGCGGCGTGGTCGGACTGGAAGTGTGTGAGGGCAGCGGATCGGCTGGCACCCTGGTAGCCCATGCGGATGGCGCAGCGTTCCAGTTCGTCTTGCTGATCGGGAAGCGAGTGAGTCTGGAGATCGTGGACCATCTGCAGTTTGTGTTCGACGTCACGGAGAAAGACGTAGGCGGCGGTCAGGTCATCACGCTCTTTGGCGGTAATCAGCTTGAGACGGACGAATCGATTCAACGCGCCGAGCGTGCTGCGATCCAGCAGCGCCGGGACCCGCTTGCCGGCCAGCACCTGAATCGTCTGCACGAGAAACTCGATCTCGCGGATGCCGCCGACGCCCAGCTTCACGTTCCGCCGCTCGTGGCCGCGGTCGGCCATCTTCGCGTCGATCATGTCCTTCACGGTGCGGACATCCCGCACGATCGCCAGCGCTCCTACCAGATCGGACTTAGCCGCAGCTGAGCCGAAGATGAAGGATTTCACCGACCGGAGAAAGGCTTTCCCAACATGCATGGATCCGGCAATCGGCCAGGCCTTCAGCAGCGCCAACCGCTCCCACACGACGCCTCTAGTCCGGTAATATTTATCGTAGTCCTCCAGCGAGCGGGTCAATTGGCCGACCGACCCCTCCGCCCGCAACCGCAGATCCACCCGGAAGATGAAACCTTCATGTGTCTGTTCGGAAATGGCCTTCGTCAAGCGCCGAGCCACATGCTCGAAGTACTCTTCGTTGGAGATGGGCTCGACCGGTGTCGCTCCCCCGCTCGCCCTTTTTCGCGTGACGGCCCTGGTCTCCCCGTCATGGGACTCGCAGATATAGAGCACATCCACATCCGAGCTGTAATTCAGTTCATGCCCACCGAGCTTGCCCATGCCGATGACGGTGAACCCCGTCTCCACCCATTTCCCCTGCCGGTTCTTATGCATGGGCTTGCCATGCTCGGCCTGTAAATCGGCATCCACCACCCGATAGGCCGCATCGATCAGCACCGAGGCGAGATCGGACAAGGCGCCGGTCGTTTCCGGCACATCGGCCAGCTTCAGCACATCACGCACCCCGATACGCAACATTTCACGCCGGCGGATGCGCCGGAGCGCATCCAGCTTGAGCTCAGACGCAGTCAGCTGATTCAACTGCTTCTGAATCGCTCGCTCCAGCCCAGCCCTGGTCGGCGGCTTCGACAGCACCTCCTGCTCCGCCAGCCAATAGATGAGCAGCGGATCGCGAATGAGGGTAAAGGCCAGCGAGTCGCTATTGCCAAAAATCGTGCAGACCAGATCCAGCATGCGGGGAGAGCTGCGGAGATATTCAAGAAAGGACGAGCGGGACACATTTGAGAGCAGCCGCTCCCAATGGTTCAACGCCTGATCGGGATCGGCAGTGCGGCTGACAGAATCCAGCAACGGGGCCAGAATCCCGGCCAACTGCCGCCGGTGATGCGGGTCCCCCGCCATGGCTTGCAGATTGGCATCCGCTTCTTTGACCCGTTGAATATGGTACGAGTGAAGAATCGCCTCCAGCTGCCCCGGATCCAGATTGGACGCGAGAAGCAGCGGCGTGGGATCGAGCCCGCTAGGCGGCGCCAGCATAGAACCGGCACTGGATTGTACTGGCGAGCCCTTTTGCGTACGTGGCATAACCGGGCATTATACTGACCGGTTCCGGTTCACACAACGGAGTCCACTTCGGGTATACTGCGCCCCATGGCGGATCTCGACCGATCACGCAAGTCACTGCTCACCACGCTGCATCCGCTCTGTCCTGCCGTCGGAGACGACGTATTGGGCGATTTCGTCTCGCGGATGGACGCCGAATATTTCGAACGCTTTCCGCCGGACACCATCGCCCACCACATCCAACTCACCAGCAAGCTGACGCCGGATCATCCCTGCGAACTATCGGTACGGCCGGCGCGGGATCACCACATCGAACTCAGCATCGTCGCCTACGATTACTTCTCTGAGTTCGCCACCATCTGCGGCCTGCTCTCCGCCTTCGGGTTGAATATCGAAGAAGGCCGCATCTACACCTTTGGCGACGCGGCAGCCTCACCCGCCAGCACGAAAACTCCCTGGCCGTCAAAACGGCCCCAAGGCCGCCCCGGCCTCAGCCGCAAGAAGATTGTCGATGTGTTTCTCGTGCAGCCCGTCAGCGGTGAGCACTTCTCCACCGCCGAGCAAGCCGCCCTCACTCAGGCGTTGACCGATATGATCCGCCTGCTGGACAACGGCCAGTTCGAAGAGGCCAGACAACAAGTGAACCGCCGCCTGGTTGAACGATTAGGCAAACAGCGGAGTGCCTTCACCGGACTCCTCCACACCGTGCACATTACCTTCGACAACAGCCAGTCGCCGACGGACACCATCATGGACATCCGCTCGGACGACACCCCGGCCTTCCTCTACGCCTTCGCCAACGCCCTCGCGATGCGCAACATCTACATTGCCAAGGCCCAGTTCGAGAACGATGGCACGAAACTGCACGACCGCTTCCATGTCCGTAATCGCTACGGCCAGAAGTTGCTCGACAGCGCCGAACAGGAGCAGTTGCGCCTGACCGCCGTGCTGATCAAGCAATTCACTCACGCCCTCACCTGGGCGCCAGACCCGGCTAAGGCCCTCGAATCATTTGACCAGTTCCTCGACCTCATCGTGCAAGACACCGGCAAAAAGGCCAAGAGCACGGCGCTCAACTTCCTAAGCGACAAACGCACCTTTCCGATCCTGGCGCGGCTCTTGGGCGCAAGCGACTTCCTATGGGAAGACTTCCTCCGCCGCCAGCATGACAACCTCCTGCCCATGCTCACGGAATACCGCGACGCCCCGCTCATCAAACCGCAGGCCACCCTGCGCAAAGAATTGAACCGGGCGGTCGCCAAGGCCAAAACCGAGGAGGCGCGCAAAGAAGCCCTCAATCAATTCAAGGATCGGGAATTGTTCCGGATCGACATGAAGCACATCGTGGAACCGACGACCAGCCTCCCGGACTTCTCCCTGGCCATTTCACAACTGGCGGAAGTCATCGTGGAACGGAGCCTGGCCGATTGCCAAGCCAAGCTGAACAAGCTCTATGGCGCACCCCGCCTCGCCAACAAAAAACCCTGCCCCTTCGCCATCCTCGGCGCAGGCAAATTTGGCGGGCGGGAGATGGGCTACGCCTCCGACATCGAAGTGCTCTTCGTCTATGGTGGAAGCGGACGGACCAGCGGCAAACAGGGCGTCGAGAACAGCGAATACTTCGAGCGCCTCACGCAGGAATTGCTGCACTGGATCGAGGCCAAACAGGAAGGCATCTTCCATATCGACGTACGCCTGCGGCCCCACGGAGGGAAGGGCTCGCTGGCCAACGCGTTCGAAGAAGTCTGCACATACTACAGCGCCGAGGGACAAGCCGCGCCCTTTGAGCGGCAGGCGCTCATCAAGCTGCGCCATATCGCGGGCGACAAAGCCCTGGGCAAAAAAATCGAGGCCCATCGGGATAGCTTCGTCTACAGCGGGGCGCCCTGGGACCTGGCCCTCGCCCTCGACCTGCGCCGCCAGCAGATCGCGCAGCTCGTCGAACCGGGGAAGCTCAACCTCAAACATAGCCACGGCGGCATCGTCACCATCGAATACGCCGTGCAATACCTGCAAGTCATGCACGGCCACCGGCACAAGAGCCTGCGCACGCCGAACACGCTCCAAGCCCTCGCCGCGCTGGTCGAGGTGGGCCTGATCCCCCGCACAACCGGAGAAAGCCTTCGCAAAGCCTACCTGTTCATCCGCATGCTCATCGACGGGCTCCGCATGGTGCGCGGCAATACCAAAGATCTCGTCCTCCCTCCGCCAGACTCAGACGAGTTTGTCTTCCTCGCCCGCCGCGTCGGCTACACAACCGACGACTGGCAAGCAGGCGCAAGGCATTTGCAGACGGACATTGAAGGACATATGAAGCTGGCAAGGGAGTTCTTTGAGAAGATGTTTGGGAAGGTGTGAGGCCCACCAGGCCTATTGCAGAATCTGTCACCCTCACGAACGATACCCTGGCCGTGGAGTTGAGCGACGGTCGAAGCATCTCCGTACCACTCGCCTGGTTTCCGCGCCTGGTTCACGCAACCCCTGCAGAACGGAAAAATTGGCGTTTGATTGGACGTGGACGCGGTATCCATTGGGAGATGTTAGACGAGGACATCAGCATCGATGGGCTTCTGGCCGGCAGGCCTTCAGGGGAAAGCCAAGCTTCCTTTCAGAAATGGCTTACCGCGCGACCAAACACAAGAACCAGGCGCACCACCACACGCAAAAGCATCCCCCGCCGTTAACAGGTGTCAAGAAATACCTCTACGCCTCTCAGCCCACCTCACACGTCATCTATGCGCCCCCATCCGTGAGCTAAAGAAAATCATTATTCGGCTCACTTTTACGCTTTTACATGAGCCGATAAGGTATATAATCGGCTCATGCTGTACAACTGGCAACAAATCGACTGGCCTGAGTTCCGCTATGATCTCTCCGGGATTGAAGAGACCCTGCTGAAACTTGCCGAGAGAACCGGTCACGCAAGCGGACTCCTGAAGGGGCTGGCGGCAGACGCGCAGATGGAAACGACTATCGAGATGATGGTCGTCGAGGCGCTGAAAACCTCTGCCATCGAAGGGGAACTGCTAAGCCGCAAAGATGTCATGTCCTCGATCCGGCGGAATCTCGGCATGGAGACCGGTCCTCCTGCAGGGGACAAGAAGGCGCAAGGCGCCGCCGCGCTCATGATCGACGTCCGAAAAAATATTGATGCCCCACTGTCCGAAGAGACGCTCTTTGCCTGGCACCGCATGATCATGGCCGGACACCGGCGCATGGCGGTCGGCCAATGGCGGACCCATGCCGAGCCGATGCAAGTCGTGTCTGGGCCGATCGGACACGAACGGGTCCATTTCGAAGCGCCACCGTCCTCACAGATTCCGATGGAAATGACTCGTTTCATTCAGTGGTTCAATGACACGGCTCCAGGTGGAACACAGGAGATTCGGAAAGCGGCTGTACGCTCGGCCATTGCGCATCTCTACTTTGAATCGATCCATCCCTTTGAAGACGGCAATGGCCGCATCGGCAGAGCGTTGTCCGAGAAAGCCTTATCGCAAGGCCTCGGACGACCTGCTTTATTGAGCCTGTCGCGGACGATCGAATCCAACCGGAAGCAGTATTACCAGGTGCTGCAAGAGGCGCAACAGCCGAATGAGATCACATCTTGGGTCACCTGGTTCGTCAATATGGTGCTGGAAGCGCAGATCCAAGCTGAAGAACAGATCGAGTTCACGCTGAAGAAAACACAACTGTTCGATCGGTGGAGGGATCAGCTGAATGATCGCCAGATGCAGATCCTACGCCGCATGCTGGACGAAGGCCCGACCGGATTCGAAGGCGGCATGAGCGCCAAAAAATACATGACCATCACCGGAGCGTCCAAAGCCACGGCAACGCGTGATTTGCAGGATCTCGCGGACAAGGGTATCGTTGTGCCAGCCGGAGGCGGACGGAGCATCCATTACAAGGTTAACCAGTAGCGCAATTCTTCGTCCTTGCCTGACGCCTCAATTATACGACGGATGATTGGCAGGAAGGAGCGACGCACTTGCAGACGGATTTCGAACAGCACATGACGCTGACGTAAAAGTTTTTGTGAGAGAATGGATGGGGCATTGTGAGTCACACTAACTCACAGTGTGCACGTCAGGTCTAACACTAATCAGGCTCTTAGGAATAACGATGGAGACTCCATCATGGAGGAACAGCAGCATACTCCGTTCGTAATTTTTGATCATGGAACGCCTATTTACCCTCCCCATGACATTCACGAACGCACACTGGAAATCTTGGAAGAACTCCAACCTTTAGCCCCAGAAGTCGCAGTTCGCGAGCTTGTTAAGCGTCGCACCCTGCAGCCGTTCACGTGGCATTCAGCAATTGCTCATATCTTTCAGGACTATCAGGAGCCTGGCAAAAGATATCATGGGATGGAAAAACGACTATTTTCCTTGATTCCTCTTATGGTCCAACAGCCTTCCATCACAGCTTGGCACGCTCTACTTGAAGAACTTATCAAGAACATCGATGCTTACAGTGGATGGTCATTTTCGTGGCAAAGGGCTCATGCGGAGGAATCTACTGTTCGTGGCGGAGATGGCTTTTATTACACAACTCTCGAAGACGGAACAGTTGTCCGTCTTCATGGATCTAAGATGTCCGCTGAGGTTCGCCTGGACTACATTCATGACTCAGTAACACGATCCTATGGTCGAGTCCGCCAGATCCTGGACACATTTTCTTTATTTGCGGTGTCTGGTGATTTCAAGGAGCATCCTGAGGCTTACCCGTCTTCACTCCGAATGGTATTGGGAAACAAAGAATGGTACCGCGGTCGATTCCCTTGGCATCGCATGCAACACGGAGTAATGCGCTCCTCACGCTGGCGACCATTCAGCAATCTTTGCGATCCAGATTGGCTCAGCGAAGATCTCATGGCAAGAATTGCAGTCGCTTCTGGTGCGGGAACTTGGACAAACCAGGTAACTCGCTACAAAGACAAAGTAAGCCAACTCGACCCCGATTGTAGCGGCCAATTGGACTGCGTAGTCGACACAGATCTTTGAATTGGAGAAGAAGAAGGATCGTACATCAAGTTTGAGGGGCAAACATTTCGTTGGATCAACGGAATACCGCAAAGCAGCGCCATCTTAAGCATTGGAACGAAAGGGCCTGACTCCAATTATCGCGATGCCTATAAAGCACTTAATCGGTTTACCAGCACACTGGTGTGGATTTCCAATACGCGGATCGTCTTAGGAAACGGAGTTGGTGGAAGGAAACGTGCAATGCCAATGACATGGGCACCACGCTTGAGCGGCGGCACATTGTTGTCTAAAGATATTGTCCAAGCAATGCAGTCTGTTGGCAAAAACGAAGCCGATTCGTTAGCGCTAGCCTTTTTCAAGAAAGGCAAAAACTCAAACAGTGTCTTCTATGAGTACCTGAACTATTGGAAAGTAATTGAAATTGCGATCCCTGAAAAAGCCAACCGATGGGGATGGATAAACTCCACCGCAGTTAAATTGGTAAGGCCAGAAGATATCCCGTCAGATTTGGGGACAGCAAAATCAATTGCTGAATATCTCGACTACTATTGCCGCTCCGCCATTGCCCATGTATTTAGAAAGCCTTACATCAACCCCGATAATTTCGACGACTCGCGGCGCATTTCTAAACACGTGTTTCTTGTCGAAGAGCTGGCCAGAAATGCAATGCAGGATGTCATGGGCATTAAGCGATTGTGACAATAAAGAAACAAAGGGAATCTTTTCTGGGGACTCGGCATGATGCAATCCCCCCGCATTAGCCACCCGCCTTCGGCAGAGTTGCACAGGACATATGAGGACACATGACATAGGGTCAGACCTGAGTATTAACTTATTGTGAAGTGGGCTTGGAATACAGATGAGGATCTTTCCTGATTGCTCGGCGTGATGCAATCCCAACCGCCCCCCATTTCCCGGTATGCAAAGGCCACTACCCCATCAGTTTGACGGCACCCCGCCTGCGGCTGTATTATCACGACCAGTATTCTGGTCATGTTTTCAGTTGAGGTATCCTATGGCAAAAACGCTGCCCTTATCAGAAGTGAAGACTCGGCTTCCGGAGCTGATCACCGGCGTCGATGAACGTGAGGAAGAGGTGATCGTCACCAAGAACGGCAGGCCCGCGGCGGTGCTCGTCAACGTGCAGGAGTATGCCCGCCTGAAAGAGACGCTCGACGTGCTGAGCGATCCGGCCATGATGCACCAGATCGCCGAGAGCCGGGCCTTCTACCGAACTGGCAAGAAAGGCCTCTCATTCGAGGACGTGTTCGGGGAACCGATTGCGCCCGCCAAGAAGCGCCGCACTGCGTGAAGCCCTTTCAGCCCGTCATCCCTCCGCATGTGGCGGAGGTCATCCGCGCGCTCCATCCCGATCTGAAACGATCGATCAAAGCCGCGATTCGCGCGATTGCCATCGATCCGGAATGCGGGGAGCCGCTGCGCCGCGAGCTGCGCGGACTCTGGAAGTTTCGCGTGCGCCGCTTTCGGATCGTCTATGCCACCGACCGAGCCCGCCACACCATTCGCCTCATGGCCGTTGGCCCTCGCCAATCGATCTACGAAGACCTCACGGCTCAGCTGCGGGGAAAAGTCGAATAACGGCGGGGAGAGGAATCGGGGACATTCTCCGTTCAGCGACGAGCGGCCTATCCTCGGCGGTTCGGAGCGTCTTCCATCATGGTGCGAGCGTGATGTCCCCATCACACAGCTTGCGTTCGACAGAGTTTCTCGATCTGCCGCTGAACTATAGGGCGGACGTTGGTGAACGACAAGCCGAATTCGCGCGGACTAATCCAGCGCACCACAGCGCCTTCGATGACGACCGGGTTGGCCGTGCCCTGCAGAAAAATGCAACACTTCACGCTCTCCCCGACCGGAACCGTCGCAAAACTCGTCATGCGACAGCCCCACGGAGACAGATCGCGCAGCACGCCCTCCCCGGTCATTGCTCGGCCTTTTGTCGAAAAGTGACTCTGCAAACAAACCGGTGCACGGGCATGCCGCCGCTTATCTGCTGCGCGACCGCGCGACGCTGGTTGGTCCTGGTGCGTCAAGATGCGAGCCTGCCGTACTCGTCGTATAGGCAGGCCTGATGAACCAGTCTTCTTTTTATCAAACACGCGATGGCTTTTCAGACGCTCCATCTGCCCTCGCAGCCATTTCCAGGCCTGCTCCAGCACTGCTTCGACATGACGCTGTAATGGTCGGCTGCTGGCCTTCACCTCGTTTATCCAGACACGCCACGTCCTCTTCGACTGCGGGATTGGAGCTCGCCCCCCGGAACTCAGATACTTGATCCTTTGCGCCACGTCACGAAATCCAGGGGTGTCTTTTCTAATCCACCCATATACTTCGAGACTCTCCGCATACCGCTCCAGTAATTCCAATGTCTGCCCCATATGATAAAGAATGTGCTGTTGCTCTTCGGACGACAACGCAGGCGCCACGGATGCTTGCCGAAACGCCATCACGGCTTCTTCATGACGCCCGGAGGCCTTAAGACATAAGGCTATCTGCACATAGGCTTTCCCCGCACAGTCCGGATTGAGAGCGGCTTTTGAGAAATCCTGGATCGCCTGAGGAAACATCTGCACCTGCTTGAGGACCAGCCCGCGCTCATAATAATCGCGCGCCGACATCTGCTGCCCCATATTCAATCCTCCGTGTTTCATCCCGCGCCCCGTGATACGAAGCCGGATGAGGAGATCTGCAAGACTAACGCCTTGCACTAGAGGCCTATTTTCCATTACTTATCTAGTCGTAACTGTTCGAAGATGGATGAGGCACCAGACAGGGCGGCCAATATGGTGCGCCGCCCCTACTGAATTAGACCGCAGAAGGATCAAAACGCTTATGAGTGTGCCTACATGATTGAAATTTATACAGACGGCGCCTGCAGCGGAAATCCAGGTCCAGGGGGATGGGGCGTGCTGCTGCGTATCAGTGACATCGAAACGGAGCTCTGCGGAGGCGAACCGGCAACGACGAACAATCGCATGGAACTGCTGGCGGTCATTGAGGCCTTGCAGTGGCTCAAAGAGCCGGTCAGCGCGCTGGTCTATACCGATTCGCAGTACGTCCAGAAGGGCATCAGCGAATGGATTCACAACTGGAAGCGGCGAGGCTGGAGAACGGCCGCCAAGGAGCCTGTAAAAAACGAAGATCTTTGGCGCCGCCTGGATGCGCTTGCAGCGGGCCATACCATCGAATGGCGCTGGGTGAAGGGGCACGCGGGACACCCGGACAACGAGCGGGTGGACTTGCTGGCTCGCGCCGGTCTGGAACAAGCACGCCGCGCCGGGAAAGCGATCGGTGGGACCGTCGAATATGCCGAGAAACAGTGGGACGGGAATCTTTTCTGACCAGCCTCTTTTGCCACCCTAGGCGCCTATTCCCGCACTGTCACGAGCTTCTCGCCCAGACGCCGAGCGGCTATGATTCAGGCCAAGCCTCGTGGCATGATTACCACTTTGCAACCTGTCGCCAGTGTATCCGTACCATGGCCTTGTTCCTCCATCCTGCGTTTATTCGATTCCTCCTTCTTCTCCTTTTGCTGCTGCTCCCCATCGCGGCCACGCAAGCAGAGAACGTGGCTCCCGGCGCCCACTGGGGGGCCATCGACTTTCCCGATCGTGACCCTACCCTGGCCGCAGGATTCATGGTCAATCGCTTTACGGAATATAATCCCAGCCGGAATCGATTCAATGCAGTCAATGAAACAGCCGGATTCAACTTCGCCACTATCAGTTGGACTGACCGGATCAAGGCGCTTCCTGGTTGGTCAGGAAATCTGACGCTCGGAGCTGGACCTACCGGCGAAACGCCATCATCCGACCTGCAAAATAACTTCCTCCATCATTTAACCGCCCAGAGTCCGGTTCCCGTTGATCATACTCGTGACGGATTCGACTTCATGGCCGGCGGATCGCTGTCCAGGTGGAGCCCGCTGTTTTCATCACGGGATACCGGATTTGCCGGCATGGGAGTCGCCGGGGGATCCCTCTATCAAGAAGTCTACGGGCGGATCGGGCTGCGACAACTCTCGCTGGCGGAACTGGTCGTCTGGATAATTCCCGATACGGAGCCAGAGCTCCTGAGAGACGTCTCTCGATTTGTCCGGTTTTCCGCGATGGGCCGGTATAGTCGGCTCTATGGAGGTACTGTCTATCCAGGAGCGGTTATCGCTGACCACAACTACTTGGGCCAGGCCTCGGTGTCGTTTGCGGATTATGATGCAGGCAACAGTCCCGTGCCGCAATGGGAGCTGGAAGTGGCGCTCACATATGATTCGGGCTTGTTCGCATCCCCCAACGGACGTTGGCTGACCCGCCGTTTCGGATCCGTGGCTCTGCATTTTCCCTACGGGACATTTGAGACGTGGAACGATTGGGTGGGATCAACTGATTCCGGCCCTACCTACGGCTTCAGCGTTATGCTGAAAGCCCTGGATCTGTATTCGCTGTTCGCCGACTTATGAGCAGCAGGGATTGAGGTAACGGGTTCGTCTGGTTGATTCGCCTTTCCCGTTCAGGGCATTCCGCACACTGAATCAACCAGACATCCCTTCTTCCCTCTGCTAGCGGCCTTTCGATTCCGCCAGATCCCCATAGGCCCGCAAGAGGTCGGCAAGCGAGAGCACGCCGATAATCGTCCTGTCGGCCGTGACGGCCAGGTGGCGAATGCCCTCTTTTTTCATGATGGCAACGGCCTCGGCCAACGACTCGGTCTCTTCGATCGTCACCACCGGCTTGCTCATACACATCATGACCGTGGTCTGGTTGGGATCCAGCCCCTTGGCGACGGCTTTCCGGCTCAAATCTGAATCCGTCACAATACCAATGTAGCGGGAGCCATCATCCACGATCAACGACCCGACTTTATACTTTTGCAGGAGGCGTCCCGCTTCCTTGATGGTCGCGCCACGATGTACGCTACGCACATCGTGACTCATGTAGTCTTCGACTGTATGCCGCGTCAGGGATTTGCCTCCCAGAGCTGCCTGCCGCGAGACTTGAATCCGATACCGCATCTCCAAGTCTGACAGGCATCTTTCAAGCACCTGCCGCCGTTGGTGCAAACTTTCCCGCTCAATATCTTGCATGCCGCTTTCTTGGGCCTCTTCAGGCACCAGCGGCGCCTCGCCGGTCTTGGCGTAGATATAGGCTTCCAGTTCATCCGAAGCCTGGCCGTACACCTGGCTGATCAATTCTTCCGCTGCATCGTCGAACGCTTCGATCGGCGTCGTCGATCGCTTGCGCGACAAAAACGGCTGAAACAGGCCGAGCTGCTTGCGAAATCGCTCGATGTATCGCTTGAGAATATCGGTCCGGACTAATCCGGTGCGCACTCGTTTTGGCATAGGGCCTCCTGGTTAGATGGCAGAGAATACCCCACCCTGCACTGCAGCTCAAGCCATGAGCGATCATCGGGGACGCCGCAGAATCAGGCCACTTGCCGCTTGGACGCATCCTGCCCTGCCTCACTGGCCGGCGCGGGTTTTTTCGGATCCCGGCCTCGCGTGCGATGCATCTTGTCCCTGGTGTGATAGGGCACCAGCCCTTCCAATACAGCCGGCAGTTTCTGACAGGGCACATCCTCCATGATCTTGATGGCCAGTTTCGGATCGGGCCCTGACCGGCCGCCGACATAGATATCCACCGCCTCGACGACTTTGCCGTCGATCTTGACCTTCTTCCCCAACAAGCCCACATCCGCCACCAGATGATTGCCGCAGCTGGCCGGGCATCCGGACCAGTGCATGGTAATCGGCTTCAGGGCGCTGCCGAGACGTCCTTCCAGCGCTTTGGCCGTCTCGACCGCCTTCCGCTTTGTTTCGATAACGGCCAGATTGCAGTAATCGCTGCCGACGCAGCTTACCAGCCCTTTGTAGAGGGCGGACGGATTGTAGGCGAATTGCTTTAACAGCGGCTCGTCCGCCAGATCTCCGACGGTCCGATCGCTGATATTGGGAATGATCACCGCCTGGCTCGGCGTGATCCGGACCTCCCCATTGCCGTATTTTTCCGCCAGGCTCAGGATCTTCAACAGATCCGCCGCTTTCACCCGCCCGACGAGCACTTTCAGGCCGGCGTAGTTCATCCCCCGTTGCCGTTGACGAAAGATTCCGACATGGTCTTGCTCACCCGGTTTCCTGGCATCCATCCCCGCCGGCGCAAGCCGCTTGCCCACACGGGCTTCGACTTCGGCCCGGAACTTCTCCTCCCCCCACTCTTCGATCAGGAACGCGAGGCGGGCTTGCGTGCGGTTTTCACGCGGTCCGTGATCGCGGTAGATTTCCAAAACCGCCCGGCAGACATCCAGCGCTTCGGCCGGGTTGACGAACACATCCAGCGGCGTGGCGATCCGGTACCCGCCCGATCCCAGCTTGCCGCCCACCAGCACATTGAATCCCACGCAGCGGTCATGGCCCAGATCATAGTGCGCCGGAACCAGCGCCAGATCTTGCGTCTCCATATGCACGCAGTTATGCGGGCATCCGGTCACCGCCACATTCAGCTTTCGCGGCAGATTGGAATAGGCCGGATTGCCGAGAATCTCCTCGTTGAGGGCCCGCACCAGCGCCGTGGTTTCGACGATCTCATCGGGATTGAGCCCGGAGACCGCGCAGGTCATCACGTTGCGGACATTGTCCATGCCGGTTTGCAGGGACGTCAGTCCGACCCCGTCCATCCTGGCAAACACCGCCGGCACGTCTTCGATCTTGATGTTCCGGAGTTGGATTTGTTGCCTGGTAGTCAGATCCAACACTCCGTTCCCATAGGTCGACGCAATCTCGGCCAGCGCCCGCAGTTGATAGGACGACGTGTGCCCTCCGGGAATCCGCACCCGCACCATGAACAGCCCGGGCGTCGGATTGCGCAGAAAGAGGCCATACCACTTGAGCCGCTGGACATCGGCCTCAGGAATCGACTCCCACCCGCTCGCCGCATAGTGGGTAATCAGCTCCCGCACCGTCAATCCATCACGCTCAGCCTTGATCGCCTCGATCTTGTTCATGCCGTCCTCCCTACGGTCTAGTTGATTAACTCTACCCGATATCCGGTGACATCCCGTACTAATCGCACGATTCCTGCCCTGCTCCACCGGTCGACGGCGAGAAACACCTGCGCAAAACAGTCTCCCCCCAGCACGCCGGCAATGTCGTCGAGCGTCGCCGCCCGGCGGGCGCGCAGCAACTCTCCGAGAGTCTGTTCCAGTGTCATGTCCCGATCACCTGTTCGCTCCCTGTTCATCGCCGCCTCCTTTCGTTCCCCCTGAAACACAATGGCGCCAGCCTCCCGGTTCCCCCCCCGGCGGGGAGTCCTGGAAGCTGGCGCCATTGCCAGCCGAACGGCGTCGACAACATCGTCGGCGCCAGAGTGTCCCGATCCTGCTAGAACGTCTTATATTCGAGCCACTTCCCGTTCAACGTAATTTTGCACCGGGCCTCGCCCTGACTGCCCGTGACCTTTTCCATATCCAGCGTAAAGTCGATCGCGCTCATGATCCCGTCGCCGAACATCTCGTTCGCCTGATCGCGCATCGAATCGCCGTACACACCGATGATTTCCAGCAGCCGGTACTTAAACGGATCCGTCGCATTGGGGAAATCAGCCCGCACCGGAAACTTGCTCAACGACGCGGTCAACTCGGCGTCCAGGCCGATCAGATCGCCCACCTTCTTGGCTTCCTCCGGCGTGAACTTATGATTGCCGTTCAACGCCGCCGCGACAAAGGTCGAATTTTTCCCCACCGCTTTCGCCACCTCGGCGATCGTCACTTTCTTCGCAACCCGCTTTTCCTTGATGGCCTTCCGGATTTCATCCTTCGACATCGTCATCGTCTCCTTCTAAGAATTATATGGATAGGTGAACTGCTTCTCTCACTACGATCCCGCCGGCACCGACACGCCAGGCACCGATACGGTGACCGGCTCCGCTGCTTCGACGCGATAGGGACTCACCAGCCAGTAGAGCCCTCCCACGAACAATCCGCCCCCGACGATATTGCCCAAGACCACAAAGAGCTGGTTGTACCAGAACCCCGCCCAACTCACGGCAGCCTCGTGGGGCATGAAAAGCGCCATGCCGAGGAACGATTGATTCGCGATGCTGTGTTCGAACCCGATGCCGATGAACGCGAACAGGCACCAGAAAATCAGCATGATCTTCGCCGCATCGTTCGTCGTCCGCCCGGCCGTCCAGACCGCCAGGCAGATGAGCCAGTTGCACAGGATGCCGCGTACGAACAGTTCCCAGGGCCCCAGCGACATCTTCACGCCGGCCACTTTTTGAATCATCTCAGCCGTCGGCCCCTTGGCAAAGACACCGGACTCCACAACCAGCCAGGCCAGCGCCAGCGACCCGGCCAGATTCCCCAGCCATGACCAGAAATTGATCTGAGCGACTTGTCCCCAGGTGACGCTCCGCGAAAGTCCGCCGATCACGCCGATCATATTATTGCCGGTAAACAGTTCCGATCCCGCAAAGATCACCAGTGTCAGGGCGATGCCGAACGAGGCTCCCATCACGAGTTTCACGGCCGGCGACCCGGCCTCCGCAAGGGGCGCGCCCAAACTGAAGATCAACGCGATTCCGAACCCCAGATAGATGCCGGCCATGGCCGACAGGACGAGATAGCCGCCGAGCGATGTATCCAGAAACCCGAACTTTTTCTTCGCGACCCCGGCGATCCGTTCATGATCTGCGTGATGCATGGTGCCCTCCAGGTTAAGTCGTTCGATGTTTGCCCTCAAACACAAAAGGCGTCCCTCTCCCGTTCGGGAGAAGGACGCCTTTGTCCATTGCACTACAGGTCTCCGACGACCTGCTGTTATCCGCGAGGCTTCGACGGAGAAGCCTCACTGGCTCAGAAAATCAAAAGGCGCCCGCCACTCTTTGCAGAATGACGGACGCCTTTGTCCGTTGCCCTACGTGAGGAGTCTGAACCGCGGCGTCTTTGCCACGATCGACTCATGGTTCAACTTGTAGCACGGCTCCGGTCCCTTCGTCAACCCATACTTTCGAATGGGCCGGCCGCGGTCTAGATGTCGTAATACAGGAAAAACTCATACGGATGCGGACGCAGCCGCATGGTATCGACTTCCTTGGTACGCTTGTAGCTGATCCAGGCTTCGATCAGATCCTCGGTAAAGACTCCGCCCTTGAGCAGGAATTGGTGATCCTTTTCGAGGTTGTTCAGCGCCTCGTCGAGGCTGCCCGGCATGGTCTTGATCTTGGCGGCTTCCTTCGCCTCGAGATCATAGAGGTCCTTCTCCGCCGGTTCGCCCGGATTGATTTTGTTTTCGATGCCGTCCAGACCCGCCATCAACATGGCCGCAAAGGCGAGGTAGGGGTTGGCACCGGGATCCGGGAAGCGCACTTCGATCCGCTTCGCCTTCGGGCTCGGTGAGTACATCGGAATACGAATACCCGCCGACCGGTTCCGGCTGGAATAGGCCAGCAGCACCGGCGCTTCGAATCCCGGCGTCAACCGCTTGTACGAGTTGGTCGTCGGATTGGTGATCGCCGCCAGCGCCGGCGCATGCTTGAGAATGCCGCCGATATAGTGGAGACACATCTGGGAGACGCCCGCATACTCCTTGCCCGCGAAGAGGGGCTTGCCGTCCTTCCAGATGCTCTGGTGCGTGTGCATGCCCGATCCGTTGTCGCCGAAAATCGGCTTCGGCATGAAGGTCGCGGTCTTGCCGTGACGGCGCGCGACGTTCTTGACGATGTACTTGTACATCATCATTTTGTCGGCCGTCCGGACGAGCGAGTCGAACCGGATGTCGATTTCCGCCTGACCGGCCGTGGCCACTTCGTGGTGATGCTTCTCGATGGAAATGCCGGCCTTCTCCATCTCCAGCACCATTTCGGTCCGGATATCCTGCTGGGTGTCGGTCGGGGCCACCGGGAAGTAGCCTTCCTTGGAGCGGATCTTTCCGCCCAGGTTGACACCTTCCTGTCCCATGTTCCAGACGCCTTCTTCGGAATCGATGAAGTAGTACCCGCTGTGGTTCGTCTGATCGTACCGGGCTTGATCAAAAATGAAGAATTCGGCTTCCGGTCCCCAGTAGGAGATGTCGCCGATCTTGGTGCTCTGCAGATACTTCTCCGCCTTCTGCGCGATGAAGCGGGGATCGCGATTGTAGGTCTCGCGGGTGATCGGATCGACCACGTTGCCGATCAAGCTCAGCGTCGGCACGGCGCAAAACGGATCCATGGTCGCGGTCGAAGGATCGGGCACCACCAGCATGTCGCTGTTATTGATGGCTCTCCATCCGCGGATCGACGAGCCGTCGAGCCCCGATCCGTCCTTGAAGAGGTCTTCCGTCAACTCCCCGAGCGGAATCGTAAAATGCTGCCAGGTTCCGATCAGATCGACGAACTTCAAGTCCACCACCTGGACCTTGTTCTTTTTCGCAAACTCTAACACTTCACGAACGTTCATCCCCCTCCTCCTTTCAGGCTCCTCACAACAACCTGCGTGAGACCTTTTCGACGGTTATGCTGCCTTCACACCCACAAACTCTTCGATTTCCTTCCAGACCCCCTGGCGAATCCGTTCAATCTGGTCCGCCTGCTCGATCTTCTTCCCGTGCGCATCGGTCACGTAAAACACGTCGGCCACCTGATCGAGCCGGGTCGAGATACGCGCCGCATGCACCGACAACCCCTGCCGAAAAATGGCATTGGTGATCACATACAACAAACCCTGTCGGTCGTCCGCAAAGACATCGACGATGGTGTATCGCTCCGATGTTTCATTGTCGATCCGCACTTCCGTGGCCTGCCGCGCGGGACCGATCGACCGGGATGCCGACATGCGCGTCCCCCGCTGCACGACCGCCTCGACCGATTCCTTTCCGCGAAGCACCGACCGAATCATCTCCCCGATTGACTCGCGGCGATCATCCGGAGGCGCGCCTTTGTAATCCGGGTCGGTCACCTGAAACGTGTCGACCACTACGCCGTCCTGCCTGGTCAGAATCTGCGCGTCCAGAATCTGCAATCCGTTCGCCGCCATCACGCCGGCGATTTTTGAAAAGATGCCGGGGATGAGATCGTTGAACGTCACGACGGCATACTCGCAGGTTCCCAGGGCTTCATTGAAATCGGAGTCGACCAGCACGTCTCCGGGGCTCAACCGCTTGATCGTCGATAAATGGGAGGAGATTCTCCGCGGGGACGTCCCGTAGGCATACCGCAACGGGAACTGGCGCAACTTGGCCTCCACCCAGGGCGGAGAAATGTCCGCCTGTCCGCTGAACGCCGGCTGCTGCATCACCTCGGCCACGATGCGCTTGAGACGTTCCGGCGCATCGGCGGCTTCCCGCTCTCCCGACACTTCCTGCATGGTCCGCACATACAATTCGAGCAACAACGACTCTTTCCATTTCGTCAACACACCGGGTCCCACCGCCGCAATGTCGGCCGCCGTGAGCGCCAGGAGTTTGCGCAGAACTTCCGGGGTTCCGACTTCGCGGGCAAACGGCAACACGACTTTCTCGTCGTTGGGATCCCGTCGAAAGGCGGTATGGGCCATCAGGAGATGGCGATGGACAAGAAACGCCACAGTCCGGCGCTCCGCATCGTCCAGACCCAATCGTACGGCCATGTCTTCCGCGATCCGGCGTCCGACTTCGCTGTGGTCCTCTTCCTGACCTTTCCCGAGATCGTGGAGAAACACCGCGAGATGGAGCAGGTCCTTGCGCTTGATTTCACGATAGACTTCACCCAGCATGCCCTGATCCTGCCCGAGGGACTCCACTTTCGCGACCGCCAGCAGACTATGCTCATCGACCGTATATTTATGGTACTGGTTGAACTGCATCAGGCCCCGTACTGACGAACAGACCGGAATCAACTTCTCCAGCAAATGCGCGCGATGCATCGCTTCCAATGTCGCGGCGGTACCAGGCCCGGCTAACATACTTAAAAATATCCGGCTGACTTCCGGAGTGCGAAAGCCCTCGTCCGTGAGCCCCTCCATATGGCGATGGATATCCTCGACCAGCGCCGGCTCGATGGCAACCCGTTTCGAGCGCGCCAGGTCGAACAACCGCATCAGCAACGCGGGGCTCTCAATCACCCGCGGCCGCAACTCCACCGGCACGGTTAACGTCTCGCCGCTGAGGACAAAAAACTGCTCCAGCTTGGCCGACGGCAGCCACCCGGTAAGCCGTGCCCAGATTGAGCGCGGCTTGCACCGCCGGACAAACCGCACGGTCGCTTCGTGTAGCCCCATCGTATGGCGATAGTACTGCTGCATGAATTGCTCGACAGCCAGGAGATGCGGACGGTCTTCGAATCCGAACCGCGCCGCGAGCCAGACCTGTTCGTCGAACGACAAAATCTCCTGCGCCATGCCCGCATGAATGTGTAACAACCCGCGCACGCGAAGGAGAAATTCCCGGGCTTCGCTCACGACCGCATAATCCTGCCGCGAAAGAATGCCCCGGTCCGAAAGTTCACGAATCGTCGGCGCCTGATACCGGGCGATCCCAGCCCATTGCAACAGATGGAGATCGCGCAACCCGCCCTGACTCTTCTTCACATTCGGTTCGAGTAGATAGACCGTTTCCCCGAATTTCTCGTATTCCCGTCGCCGCTCGGCCAGCTTCTGCTCCAGATACTTGTCCACCGCGACCGTCGCCACCTTGCGGGTATAGAGCGAATGGAACTCCTGGAACAGCTGGGAGTTCCCGGTGAGGAACCGGGCCTCCATCATCGAGGTGCGGACGGTCGCATCGCTCAGCCCCAGGCTGATGCAATCCGGAATCGTGCGCACGCTATGGCCCACTTGAAACCCGATGTCCCAGAGGGGATGGAGCACCTGCCGGACAAACTCCGGCACAATCTTCTGAGCCTCGGGACGAAACAACACCATCAAATCGATATCCGAATAGGGCGAGAGTTCGCGACGACCGTATCCCCCGATCGCGACCAGACAACAGTGCTGGAAACCGGCCGTCATCATCGCCTCGCCGCCCTGCCGCGCGGCATTGCGATAGCGGCCGATGATCAACCCATCCACCAGGTCGGTCTTAGCGGCGACGACCTCAGCCCCGGAGACTCCGTCCATCAGACGCTGGGCAAGGGCCTGCCGTTGTTCGGCCAGGATGGCCCCAACTGATGCCCCGTCAAGATCGACCTGGGCCAGTGCCCTCTGATCGGACGAGAGACTCACAACGCGGTGTCCCCCGTTTCCCCCGTACGAATCCGGACGGCCATGCCGAGATCTCGCACGAAAATCTTTCCATCCCCGATACTGCCGGTCTTGGCCGTGCGGGTAATCGTATCGAGCACACGCTGCACCTGGCTGTCCGGC
Organism: Nitrospira sp. UBA6493; assembly: GCA_002435325.1. Lineage (GTDB taxonomy): Bacteria > Nitrospirota > Nitrospiria > Nitrospirales > Nitrospiraceae > Nitrospira_D. The sequence continues at coordinate 21,440 of DJMJ01000051.1, forward strand.
ACGGCGACTTCAATTTTGACTTTCGGCACGAACTCAATCGTATATTCCTGCCCGCGGTAGGTTTCCTTGTGCCCCTTCTGGCGACCGAACCCCTTCACTTCCGTCACGGTCATCCCCTGTATCCCGATCTCCAACAGGGCGTCCTTGACCTCATCGAGTTTGAACGGCTTGATAATGGCTTCGATCAATTTCATGTTCGATCTCCTATGAGTAGGCGCGCTCGTTATGTTGGCTCAGATCCAATCCCGTCGCCTCTTCTTCCGGCTCGACACGCAGTTTCGTCATGCCATCGATCAGCTTCAGCAAGAGAAAGGTCACAACTGCGGAAAACACCGCAACCACGACCACCATCAGCACCTGCACACCGAAGAAAGAAGGATTGCCGTACAGGAGCCCGTCGGCTCCCCCGGAATTGATCGCCTTACTGGCGAACAGTCCTGTCGCGAGAATCCCCAGCACCCCACCAACCCCGTGGATCCCCACGACGTCAAGCGAGTCATCATAGCCGAATCGCCCCTTCCAGACAATTGCGAAATAGCAGGCCAGTCCAGCCGCCGCACCGATCAACAGGGCCGCAAACGGGCCGATATACCCGGAAGCGGGCGTGACGGTCGCCAGCCCGGCGACGGCGCCGCTCGCCACCCCGAGCACCGTCGGCTTTCCCCGATGCATCCACTCGGCAAGGCACCAGACAACCGCTCCCATCGAGGCGGCCGTATGCGTCGCCACGATGGCCGAGATCGCCACCCCGTTGGCCCCCAGGGCGCTTCCTCCGTTGAACCCGAACCAGCCGAACCAGAGCAATCCCGTCCCTAACAAGGTCATCGGAAGATTGTGCGGCGCCATATAATCGGTGCCATAGCCACGACGTTTGCCCAATACAATTGCACACACCAGCGCCGCGGCGCCGGAACTGATATGCACGACGGCGCCTCCGGCAAAGTCCAAAGCCCCCAGCTTTGCCAGCCAGCCGCCCCCCCAGATCCAATGGGCGAGCGGTGCATAGACGAACAGCGACCACAACGCCGAAAAGGTTACCATGGCGCTGAACCGCTTCCGCTCGGCGAACGCCCCCGCGATGAGTGCCGGCGTGATGGCGGCGAACATCATTTGAAAGAACATGAAGGCTTGATGCGGAATCGTCGGCCCGTATGTCGGATGGGGATCGACCCCGACCCCGTTCAACCCGACCCAATCCAACCCGCCGATCACGCCGCCCTTGTCCGGCCCGAACGCGAGACTGTACCCGATGAGAATCCACAAGAGACTCACGACGCTCAGAATCATGAAACTCTGCATGATCGTGCCCAGGACGTTCTTGCTCCGTACCAGGCCTCCGTAAAAGAGCGCCAGCCCCGGTACCAGCATGACCAGCACGAGCGCCGACGACATCAACACCCAGGCCGTATCCCCCGTATCGACCTTCAATGCCGCGACCTGCGCGCTCGCCTCGGGCACGCCGACCAGCGATGCGCAGAGCATCCCCAGCCCGGCCCCCAGCACGACCGCCAAACGTGTGGACATGGTCACGATCTGCCTCCTTCGCATCGGATTGTCACAACCCCACGGAGCGGAGCGGGAGAACGCATCCTCCCACTCCACTCCCAATTACACCCGTCCCAGCATTAGAATGTCTTCGTAAACTTCAATTTGTAGAAATCTTCGTTGTTCCCCATGTCCTTTCCCGCAGTAAACCGGAAAGCCATCCCGCCCGCCAGCTTCATTTCCACATACGGTCCAATCCAGCGATAGTAATCCTGCTGATATCCGGGCAATGATCCTCCTCCTAAACCTGTCGCGGATGCGCGGGTTGAGAGCAGTTGCTCATAGTGCACGCCCAATGAGAACATGCTGTTCGCCCGATAGCCCACGTTCGCCCAATAATGCAAGAAGTCCCACGAACCGCGCCCCCCCACTCCCCGTGACGCAGTCAGCAAGCAATTGGGATCATTTGAGCCAACCTGGGTACAATGCGACGCGCCGGGCTGTCCGGCTTTTCCGCCTTCTTCCCGAATGGCTTTGTAATAACCCATGTAGAACTCACCTTCAAAACGATCATCGACATAATTCATGGTCAGACTCGGCACGATACCCTCGAATGCCGTCGTCCGTTCGTTTGTGGCGCCATCGCCGTTCGAAAAGAATCCTCCGCGGGAGGACAGCAACTGCCCATGAACAAATCCAATCATGGGCGTAATAGAAAGACGCTTGTCCAGAAAGGTCAGATTCAACCCCATGTCCGTTTCCAACCACGGGTTGTTGTTGTGAACCCCAATCCCGGAGATCGCCGTCCAATACGTCACGTTAAACGCCAGCGCCACATTGTCAGTCAGCCCATATGTCCCGTAAATCGCCGGATTGAAACCGAAGAAACTGTCGGCCTGCATCGCCATCGTCACCGACACCGGATGCTTGGTCGTGTCCATCAAGTCATCCGTCACGCCGGCGCGGGCGGATTGCCCGCCCGAAACGCACAACAACACCGCAGCTGCCACGGCTGCCACACCCCATTGCCCTCTCCTCATCGCTCCCCCTCCTGAATGAAAAACGCCCACAATAATCGGCGGCCCCATGCTCACCGACAGACTCGATTCCGAGCCGTTCCTCGCTGACTCCCCGGCGCACCCGGCCAAGCCAGCCTTATCGATATCCGTTCGTGATCGGCATGCGCCGGTCCTTCCCGAACGCCCGATGCGTAATCTTGATCCCGATCGGCGACTGACGCCGCTTGTATTCGCTGCGATCCACCAGGCCGATGACCTTGGCCGCCACGGCCCGGTCGAAGCCCATCGCCACGATTTCCTCCAGCGACCGGTCCTCCTCCACATAGGCCTTTAGGATCGGATCCAGGACCGGATAGGGCGGCAAACTGTCTTCGTCTTTCTGGTTGGGGCGCAACTCCGCCGTCGGCGGACGATCCAGCACGCGCTTGGGAATCACCGGCGTGTTCCCGGCGGCATTGCGGAGATGCGAGAGGTCATAGACCATGGTCTTCGGCACGTCCTTGATCACGGCAAACCCGCCGGCCATATCGCCATACAGCGTCGCGTACCCCACGCTCATTTCGCTCTTGTTGCCGGTAGTCAGCACGAGATGGCCGAACTTGTTCGAGAAGGCCATGAGCAGATTGCCCCGGATGCGCGCCTGCAGATTCTCCTCGGTCGTATCGACAGGCCGCCCTTCGAACGACGGCGCGAGCGACTTCCGATAGGCGTCGAACGTGGGGGTAATTGCAATCGTGTCGTAGGCGATGTGCAGGCGCCGGGCCAATTCGGCCACATCTTCGCCGCTTTCCCGCGACGTATAGGGCGAAGGCATGAATAGACCGAGCACATTCTCCGCGCCCAGGGCATCGGCCGCGATCACGGCGGTGATGGCCGAATCGATCCCGCCGCTCAATCCGATGACGACCTTTTTGAATCCGTTTTTCCGCACATAGTCCCGCACGCCGAGCACCAATGCGGCATAGACCTCGTCCAATTCCTCCCGCAGCGGCTCGAGCCCCGGAACGACCCGCGCCCGCTTCGGAGCGGCGGGAAGCTTCACGGTCATCCGCTCGACTGCACCGGCCAGCTTGCCGCTCAACGCCTTCGTCCGCCGCTGCGCCATGCGATGCCGCACGACGGCATCGGCATTCACATCCGCCAGAAGGAAATCCTCCTGGAAAGCTTTGGCCCGCGCGATGACCGCGCCGGTCTGATCCAGCACCAGACTGTTGCCGTCGAACACCAGCTCGTCCTGCCCGCCCACGGTATTCGTGTAGGTCACGATCACGCCGTTCTCTCTCGCGCGCGTCGCCAGGATCTGCTCGCGAATCCGGCTCTTGCCGATCTGGAAGGGAGAGGCGTTGATATTGATGATGACATCGGCCCCGGCGGCGGCTTGCAGCCGCGTCGGACCGTCCGGAAACCAGATGTCTTCGCAAACGTTGAGTCCGACGGTGACGCCGCGCAACGTGATCACCGGCAACGTCCGGCCGGGATGGAAATAGCGGCTCTCGTCGAAGACGCCGTAATTCGGGAGAATCCACTTACTGTACCGGCAGAGCACGCCTCGTTCGCCGATCAGTGCCGCCGCGTTGGTCAATTCATGCTGCCCTGCCGCCACCACCGACTGCCGGGACTTCCCGTTGCCCGCCTGCCCCTGGCCGACATGGCCGACCACCGCAAGTACGCCCCGACATTCCTTTGCGATCTCATCCAGCGCCCGCAGATTGTCCGCAACAAACCGCGGCTTGAGGAGCAAATCTTCCGGCGGATACCCCGTCACCGCCAGTTCCGGAAAGGCCACGACATCCGCCTTGGCCTTCCGGGCCTCCTTGATCCAGCGCTTGATCGCACGGGTATTCCCGGCGATATCGCCGACCGTGGGGTTCATCTGGGCCATGGCTATACGAAGAATACGCATCAATCATTCCAGGCTGGTCAAAATGGTCATCCAACGAGGCCGCAGGCGACGCAAAAACCACAGGCGTACCCTCGGGGGTACGTCGAGGATTTTTGCGAGCCGAGAACGAAGTTGGGGGCCATTTTCACCAGCCAAACCAAAAAAAAACGCCCTCTGGCTTTTCATCCCGCAACCGGGGAAAGAAATGCCGGAGGACGTCATTGTCCGCCTAATTGGCTCAGTGCAACCGGAGACTCCGTTGTCTCCAAAAAATGATGGCTCGACTTATAGCAATCGCCCTTCTCATCTGTCAATGGCCAAACAGCGCTCCGGCCACGAACAGACCGGGGCAGAGGGGAGATTCATCCCCGGCGCCTATGCTAGACTCCCGTTCAACTCTATGACACGCGCTCGGCTGCATGTGCCCTGCACCCTCTCTTCTCTTGCACTGGGAAGTTTGCTGTTTGCGGGATGCGGGATGTTTTCGGACCAGACACTGGTCAAAGACAGCCCGGACGGCGGCGTCTATCTGCAGCGGCTCTCCAATCGGGGAACGACGGCCCGTTACAGCGGTCCGCTCAAAGCGTTTCAGGCCAGTCACCCCGTCACACTCGCGCCCGAGAACCTGGCAAAAGCCCTGGCCGGCATCCATGTCGGCATCCTGCTGGCCGATCAGACCGGCCGTTCGGCAGGAATCAAGCCGACACCGCTGCTCACTCCTCACGAAATCGCCTTTCTGGCACCGGCCATCGCAGGAGCGCTCCAGCAGGCCACGTCGGATCAACGGGTGAAGTTCCAGGTCGGACCTGAAACCGACCGGACCGAGGGCATGCTCTATATGGATGGGGCGGCGCTTCGCATCGCCCTGGGACGCTATCATGGATCCGCGCAAAGCAGAGACGAACAGCTTTCGATCTACGCCTTGTCCTTCAAACCGGAACAGGCGCAACTGGCCGGCGGAGGCCCACAAAGCTGGCTGGACATTGAACCGGATCAGCCGCGCCTCGCCATTGCACTCGACGCCCTGACTTCCCTCCCGGCTCCCACCTTGCCTCCGCTCGCCTCGTCTCCGCAGGAACCGGCCGGACCGGCTCCATCGACGGAGACCCAGAACGTGAAAGACGTTGTGAACAAGCAGGCGCGGGAATTGGAAGCCCTGAAGGCGGAACTCGATGCGATCAAGAAGCAGCTCGGCAACCAGACCGCTCCCGAAAAGCCCGCTCCCTCGCCCCGATAACCATTCGACTCAGTAGCGCCGCAGCACGGGAGCAGGCAGGTCCCAGAGGCTGCACCGCAGCTGACTCCAGGCAGATTCCAGAAACGTCGTAAGCGCGGGGGCGGATCGCGCCGCCACTTTGACGACCAGACCAGGAACAGTGACCTGCCCCCTATAAACCA
>DJMJ01000033.1 GCA_002435325.1 Nitrospira sp. UBA6493
ATTTCCAGATGGCTCGACAGGGCTGCCGTCAGTATCCCTCTCTCTCGTTACCTGTCAGGCCTCACGCTTCATGAACCCAGCATCCAGGTCAATCAAGCCATCGTCTCTTCCAGCTCCCGCACCATATCCCGGATCGTGTCGAAGCCCGATTGCCAGAACCGTTCGGCCGTCATGTCCACGCCGACTTTGGCCAGAATGTCCTGGGGCGACTGCGAGCCGCCGGTGGCCAAGAGGTCGAGATATTTCGGGACAAAGGCGGCCCCTTCCTCTTTGTACATCCGGTAGAGGGCCAGGACGAGGAGATTGCCGAAGCTGTAAGCATAGCAATAGAAGGGGCTCGCGAAGAGATGGGGAATCGACAGCCATTCCCACCGGAATTCGTCCGGCACTTTGACGGCCTTGCCGAATTGCTGTCGCAGTTCTGCGAGGTAGGTCTGCGAGAGGTCATCGACGGTGGCCCCGTTTGCGATCATGCCATGGGCCTGATTTTCGAACCGGACAAAGTAGGATTGGCGCAAGACCGTCGCATAGATATCGTCCAGCTGGCCGAGCAGCAAGCCTTGGCGGACGCTCTTGTTGGTTTCTTGCGCCATGAGGGCGTCGGAAAGAATGCGTTCGCCGAACACCGAAGCCGTTTCCGCCAGCGGGAGGGTGGAGTGGAACGTGTAGACCGAATGGTGTTCGGCCAGCATGCCGTGGACGGCGTGTCCCAGCTCATGGGCCATGGTGGCGATATCGCGCGCTTCGCCGGTGTAGTTCAGCATCACATAGGGGGTCATGCCGGGAACGACACTATAGCAGTAGGCGCCGCCGAGTTTGCCGGTTCTTGCCGGTGCATCGATGTGCCGGTCCTGAAAGACCCGTTCGGCCAGGTCGGCGAGACGCGGTGAAAACCCGCGATACGCCTCCAGCACCATCCGGACGGCGTCGGCATAGCGATAGGATTTCTGCTCAGTTCGGTGCGGGGCATAGATGTGGTACCGGCTCATCGGCTTGATGCCGCATAGCTTGGCCTTCAGCTTGAAATAGTGCTGGAAGACATCGGCATTCTTCCGGCAGACCTCAAGCAGGACATCGACCGCCCGATCCGGAATATCGTTGCCGAGATTTCTGGTGGCAATGGGCGAGGGGAAGTGCCGTAGCTGGAGATTTTCAGCTTTCCAATCGTTGACCAGCGCCTTATAGATCTCGCCCAACAGGTCATGATGGGACGAATAGACCCGGTAGAGTTCGCGGTAGGCAGCCTCCCTGACCCGCGGGTTTTGGCTGCGCACATACGAGGTGAGCTCCTCCCGTGAGAGCTGTTTCTTTTTGCCTTTCACGGTGAGGGTAAAGGTGAACCCATTCGTTACCACGTCGTAGAGCGTATGAACCGCACTCCGGCCGGTGATGTTTTTCACATTGACGATCTTCTCTTCCGGCTCCGTCAGCGTATGGGGCTTGAAGCGGCGAATGGTTTCCAGGTGGTACCGCAGGTCTCCGGATCCGGCCATAAGCCGTTCGGCGTTCGGCTGATCGACGGTCTGCCACCAGAGGTCGAAAAAAAGCAGCCGATTGGTGAGTTCCGTGAGGCGTTCTTCGACTTTCGTTTTGAATGAACGGGCCTGCAGATTCTTCGTGTCTTCCGAAAACCAGAGATAGGCGTAGGCGCTCAAGCGCGAGGACTGTTGGGTGATGGATTGGCCGAGGTCGAGCAGCGCTTGAAACGCCGCTGCGTCCATCGCCGGGCTCAAGGCCTGGCGTCTCGTTTCGAAATCCGTGACGAGGTGTTCGATTGCGCTGAGATGGCTCTCGATTTTGCGGGCCGGATCTTCAGCCAGGTGGCTCAGGTCCCAACGGTCTGGAACCGTGGATTTCGCCGATCGCGCCGGTTTTTTATGAGATGTGGGTTTACGGGATTTTTTGGTAGCCATGGGAGAAACTCCTCCGTGAGTTGAATGCCGGCGATCATACCATTGCCGAGTTTTAGAAAGAGAGAAAATCTGAGTTGTCGTAGCAGATGGTCCTCACGTTATAATCCGGCAGGTAGTATGAGGAGATTATGACGGAACAAGAAATCAACCGGGCGATCCAATATGTGACGGCCAGTACATCGTATGGGCGGGAGACGGTGGCAGGCATTGTGACGACCGGCCTGAGTGAGTTGGCCGATTTTGCGACCCGCAGCTCCAAACGGTTTGAGCGGACGGTTTTGCTGGAGTATGTCAGCCAATGGACGATGAAGAAAACCGGGCAGCCGGAACCGCTGGTGCGCGAAATCCTCGGGTGTGCCGGGCGGTGGCTGGATGAAGTTTACGAAGAGCTGGACCGCCAGAAGGCAGAGCACCAAGGCGAGACTTCCACGGATGATGAAGGGGCTGAACCGGTTTAAAAAACGTCGTTCGTTGATTGAGTTCAAAGGCGTGTGTTGCGAGGGTTGCTTCAGGAGCAACGAAAGACGGCGGTGGTTATGGCGCGATTTCGCCCGCGAAAGACGGTCAAGCTGGTGGCCCATTTCCGGGAAGGAGCCCAGCAGCCGGTGCCCGCCTGGAAGCGTGAGGAGGAGGGGCTTTCGCGGGAGATTGAAGACCGTTGGCTGACCTTGCAGCGGCATTGCGGCGACCAGTCGAGCCACCTCCGGCTCGGCCGTCTGGTCCATCGATTAACCCACTATGATTGCGGTGTGAGGGAATCGGCGCTCGCCGAGCTGGAGCTCGCCACCCAGTTGCTTCGTGTCGGCGCACGTGTCCATTTTCTTCCTGAGTCACAGGCGCGAACGGCCGATCTGGAATGTCATCTGGGCCGCGAACGGTTCTTTGTCGAAGTCACTGCCATGGTAGGGTCGGCAGAGCGGCAGCGGCTTCCCCTGCGTGGCTTGATCGAGGACGAAGCACTGGGAGACGAAGAGGATCGCGGCGTCATCCTTATCCACCGCATTCTCGCCCGCATCCAACAGAAGGCCAAGCAATTGGCTGACTACTGTGATCCCGTGGTCTTGAGCATCTCGATCCCGCGCGCAGATTTGCAGGGCGAGGGCAGCTCGCGCACTGAGGCGATTTGGCTGGATCTCAAGACCTTGGCCGGGGCCGTGACGGTCCTGCTTACCAGGCTCACCCCGCTCAGTGCCGTGATGATCGCGCTGTGGGATGTCGTGCCGATTCCCTCCAAGGCGGGCACGCGATTGGCCAATGTTGAATTGATTGAGCGCACCCGTCATCAACGAGGCTACCCTCGAGTCAGAATGCTCATTCGGAATCCCGGCGCTGCCGCGCCGCTCACGGAGCGAGAGACGGATTCCTTCGCGCAGTTGCTGTAGTCGGACAGGTCGCGAATAGTCCTAGCCGAGCGTCCCTTTCAGCAGCTCCAAATTCTTCGTCACCATTGCGTCGCCGTTCTTGGCGGAAACGTCGATGCCGGTGCCGCAGATCGTGCGGCATTCCTCGATGCGTCCCAGTTTTTGGAGCGATTGGGCGAGCGCGTAGTAGGCGGCAGAATAGGTCGGCTTTACGGTAATGCATTGCTGCAGGGCCTTGGCCGCTTCGTCAAAGTTGCCATCTTCCATATAGGCTTTGCCGAGACCGAACCAGGCCACATCGTCGGTCGGTTCAATTGCGAGCACTCTTTTCAACGGTTCGATGCGGGGATTGGGCATGTTGTCCTCCAACTGACTCGACGATAGCAGCGGCAAGCGCTCGTTGTCTATGCTCTTGGCTGCGTGCTAATCTGACTGTATCCGTCACGATGATACGTCTTTCGTTTTACGTCTAACATTTCACGGCTTGCATCATGGGCAAAACCGGCCTCGTTTACCATCATGCCTATCTTGAGCACGATATGGGCATGGGCCATCCTGAGTCGCCCAACCGGCTGCGGGCCATTCTGCAGCAGTTGGAGCAGAGCGGCACCATAGCTCGGTTGACCAGAATCGAGCCACGCAAGGCTGAGGACGAGTGGATTACCCAGATTCATACGGCGGCCTACCTCGCTTCGCTGAAGCAACATGCGCCCGCTTCAGGACGCGTCTCGCTCGATCCTGATACCTCGATGTCGCCCGGTTCCTTGACGGCGGCCTATCTGGCTGCCGGAGGAGCACTCGCGGCGGTCGATGCGATTATGCAGCAGCAGGTCGATCATGTCTTCTGCGCCGTACGCCCGCCAGGCCATCATGCAGAGGCCAATCGTGCCATGGGGTTTTGTCTCTTCAATAATGTGGCCATCGCCGCGCGTTATGCGCAGAAGAAATATGGCCTCGGGCGGGTTTTGATTGTCGATTGGGATGTCCATCACGGGAACGGGACGCAACACAGTTTTGAGGATGATCCCTCCGTGCTTTTTTTCAGCACCCACCAATATCCTCACTACCCCGGCAGCGGCCGGGACTCGGAGCGAGGGCGCGGTGCCGGAGAAGGCTATACGATCAATGTCCCGATGGAGGCGGGGGAGGGAGACGACGAATACCGAAGGATATTTCACGATGTCTTAGTGCCGGCGGCAGATGAGTTCAGACCGGAGCTTGTGATCATCTCAGCCGGATTTGACGCGCACAAAGACGATCCCCTGGCCAGTATGGGATTGACGGAGGAGGGGTACCGCGACCTCACGGGGATCGTGGCCGGGATCGCACAGCGCCATGCGCAGGGGCGTGTGCTCTCGTCGCTCGAAGGCGGATATAATCTCACGGCCTTGGCGGCGTCCGTTGATGCTCACATCCAAGCGTTGTTAGGCGCATGAGCCGGGGACTCAAGATTGGCCTCGGGATCGTTGGGCTGGCGGCGGCGATCTATGTGTATTACACCGAAATCAAACCGGTCGTGATTTTTGGGCTGCGTGATGAGTATGCCCACGCGATTCCGTTCCAAAAAATACCTGAGGGGCTGACGAGTCTTAGCGCGGAATCCTGCGGCCAGTGCCATCGTGAAATCTATGACGAGTGGAAGACCAGCATCCATTCCAAAGCCTATGAAGATCCCTTTTTCCAGGCTTACTGGAAAAAGGACAAGAACATCTGGGTTTGTCTGAACTGCCACACGCCGCTGGAAAATCAGCAGCCCACCTTGGTGAAAGAGATTCCGCGGGGACGCGTCGAGAAGGCGGTGCAGGAGCCCAATCCGCGGTACGATCCCGCCTATCAAAAAGAATCGGTGACCTGTGCCGCCTGCCACTTGCGCGACGGGGTGATCTATGGCCCGTTTGAGGACTCGGCTGCGCCGCATCCCACTAAGTTCGATCCTAACTTTAGAACTGCCCAGGTTTGTCAGCGCTGCCACAACGTGGTGTCGGGTCCGGCGCAATTTTACAATGTCGGCCCCTGCGGGACCTATGCGGAGTACGAGGGCAAGTTTTTCATGCAGGAAAGAGGATTCATTTGCCAGAGCTGCCATATGCCCGAGATCGACCGGCCGGTGGCGACGGACAGCCCCATTCGCCGGGGGCGCCAGCATTTGTGGCGCGGGGGGCATGATCCGGATATGATCCAGCGGGCGGTGGCCGTGCAGGTGAAGGCGGATCCGCCCGATCCAAAGCCGGGTCAGTCGGTTGCCTTTACGCTCACGTTGATTAATGCCGGGGCGGGCCATAAGATTCCCACCGGGGATCCCGACCGGCATTTCACCGTCGAGTTCACGGTGGAAGATGGGCAAAAGCAGGTCTTGGCGGAACAGCAGTCGACGATGGGGCGCTGGATTCTCTGGCAGCCGGCCATTATCGAATTCTATGACAACCGCCTCTTGCCGCTGGCCAGCCGTGAATACCGGTTTGCCTATCGGGTGCCGGCCCAATCAGAGGGCTTGATTCTGAAGGCGCGGGTGCAGTACCACATTCTGACGGATGGACAGCATGAGATGCTGCAGACCAAGTATGGCCTGACCGGGACCGATCCCTATCGGTTCTTGATTTATGAACGGGACTTTCCCTTGTCCGGTGCGTTTGCAGCGGCGCTGAGTGCAAGCAATCGGCAAGCAGCCCTTGGGCGTCAGCCAGACGGAGCAAGTTGCAAGGCGAGTTAACGGCGGACGGCTCATTACACAAGGAACATTATGACACATCCACTGCTCATCGACACCGAAACCCTGCAGCAGCGATTGGACCAGCCGGGCCTCGTGATTCTGGATGTCCGCGGGCGGTCGGCGTACGAATTCGGCGGCCATATCCCCGGCGCGGTCCATTCGACCTGGCATGAATACAGCGATCCCAACGCCATCCCCAAAGGGCTGCTCAATCCCGATCTCGCGCAGATCGAGCGACAGCTGCGCGCGCTGGGAATCAGCAACGACAGCGAAGTCATCATCTATTCCAATCCGTTCGACAACTGGGGCGATGAGGGCCGCATGTTTTGGATGCTGGAATACCTCGGCCATCAAAACCTCAAAGTGCTCGACGGCGGATGGGTGAAGTGGACGGCGGAAAAGCGGCCGTTCAGCCACGGCTTTGAGAGACCCAAGCCCGGTACGTTCACGGCAGCACCGGTGAAGCGGGTGCTGATGACCAAGGACGAATTGAAGCTGATTGTCCGGCAGCCTCACCCGCAGACGGTTGTGCTCGATGCCCGCAGCCTGGAGGAATATCTCGGGAAGGAAATCTCCGGCATTCCGAGGCCAGGTCATATCCCTTCGGCGATTCTTGTACCGTGGAACACGTTTCTCAATAAGGATGCCTCGGTGAAGGATCTGGGGGTGATTCGAGAGTCGCTTGAAGACAAGGGCGTGCAGCCGTCGCAGGAGGTGGTGTGTTACTGCACCGGCGGCGTGCGGTCGGCGTGGCTTTATTTCATCCTCAAGTTAGCCGGGTATCCGACCGTGAAAAACTATCCCGGATCCTGGTGGGAGTGGAGCCGGGATTTTGCTTGCCCCGTGGAAAAAGACGCTCAGGGGCTGCAGAAAATTTTGGGGTTCAATGAGGCGGCCAGGCCTTCTTGACACTCAAAATTACGCTGTGTAAGGTGAATTCAGGAATGCGTTGTATCGGCGCATCTACGCGTCACGATATCTAACCTTGAGGGAGGCCATTATGATGAAGATGATCCGTCGCGGTGCCATGGTATTGGCGGCAGTGAGTGCATTGGTTGCTGCGCCTCTGATGACCGGGCTTGCGCTGGCCGATAATAAGCATGTGGCTGAAGCGATCGAGCATGCCAAGGAAGCGGTGGAGCATGGGAAGCAGGGTCACGCCGATGCGTTAGTGAAGCATGCGGAAGGCGCGCTCCATCATGCGGAAGCGGCGCAGAAGGATGTGAAGAATCCGCATCTGGACGAAGGGGTCAAGCATCTGAAGGAAGCGGTGGAGCACGGCAAGGCCGGTCATGCTGATGTGGCTACCAAGCATGCCGAGGGTGCCGTGACGCATTTGTCTGAAGTGAAGTAGTACCGCAGCATAGCTGATAGCTGTCAGCTGACAGTATAGGATTTAGGAACGGGCAGGGGACAACAACCCTGTCCGTTCTTGCTTGAGGGGAGTCACAGCTGTGCGTGTTGGATACTATCAATACGAGCCAGAGTTCGGCGCGGTCGCCAAGAACCTGGACGCGGTTCGCGCGAGGCTCGAACAGGCCGAGGCCGATGTGATCGTCCTGCCGGAACTGTTCGCCTCCGGGTACCAGTTTGTTTCATCGGAAGAGGCGCAATGTCTGTCCGAGCCGGTGCCGGACGGGCCCACGACCAGGATGCTCGTGGAGCTGGCTCAGCGCCGCCGGATGCACCTCGTAGCCGGATTGCCGGAGCAGACCGGGTCCAAACTGTACAATTCGGCCGTCGTCGTGGGGCCTTCCGGGTTTCTGGGCTGCTATCGCAAGAGCCATCTGTTTTTTGAAGAGACCCTGTGGTTCACTCCGGGGGACAGCGGGTTTCAGGTGTGGGACATCGGCCCCGCCAAAATCGGCGTGATGATCTGTTTCGATTGGTATTATCCGGAAGCCGCTCGAACGCTTGCCTTGATGGGGGCCGAGATCATCTGCCACCCGTCGAATCTCGTCCTGCCGAACTGTCCCGATTCGATGCCGGTGCGGTGCCTTGAAAATCGTGTATTCGCGATCACGAGCAATCGGATCGGCACTGAAACGCGCGACGGGAAGGATCCGCTGACCTTTATCGGCCATAGTGAAGTGGTCAACCCGCAAGGCGCCATTCTGCATCGCGCGCCGCGGGATCGCGAAGAGCTGGCGCTGGTGGATATCGATCCGGCCGACGCGCGGAACAAGAGCCTCACTCCCTACAACGATCTGCTGCGTGACCGGCGACCGAATCTCTACCGGAAATAATCACTCTGCAAGTTGCCGGAGGCTCTGCCTGCTTCCAGTCGCAGACTTGCGCCAGAGCGGGGGGCACGGTAGGATCTGCGTATGAATGTTGAACTAGGCAAAGGCATTTTTCTCGTCGCGGCTCCGAGCTTGCGCGATCCCAATTTCCGCCAGACCGTGATCTTGCTTTGCGAGCACGGCGCGGAAGGAGCGTTGGGCGTCGTCGTCAATCGGCCGACTGCCATGTCCATCTCCGAAGCTCTGCCGCAGGTGCCCATCATTGAAGGCGCGGGCCATGTGCTTTATGCGGGCGGGCCGGTGCAGACGAATCAGGTGATGCTGCTCTATCGCGGGGAGCAACTGCCGGAGAATTCCCACCATGTTTTCGATGGCGTCTGTCTTGGCGGAGATATGGGGATGGTCGAGCGCATTCTGACGGGATCCCCGACGAAAGAATCGTTCCGTGCCTACCTCGGATACTCAGGGTGGGGGCCGGGTCAGTTGGAGTCGGAAATGAAAACCGGCTCATGGATTACCTTGCCGGCGGATTCCACGATGGTGTTCGAAAAAGATCCGGCGAGTGTCTGGCAGGAAATTCTGCTGACCCTCGGCGATGACTACCGGCATTATGCCGATATGCCGTTCGATCCCTCCTGCAATTGACCGGAACCCACCGGTCTCGATCGTCATTCCTTGCATTCGCTCCATTGAAGCCTTGGGCCGGCGGTGCTAGGCTCTTGTCCATGGGACGTTTCTTCCTGGGCCGCCTGAATGTTTGCAGGAATGTGACGTTCATCAGTCTTATTCTCGCCTCGATACTGTCCTCCCATTGCGGAGTGGTCTATACCGTCTACAAATCAGAATCGAAGCTGGACCGGCTCGCCGTGCCCCTGACCAAAGCGCATATTCTCGATGAGATCGGCCGTCCGGATCGTGTGCTGCGCGACGATGGACGGATGCTGGTGTGGGAATATTCTCTGACGGCGCGCAAGCAATGGCTTTACGAACTCGGCCTCTGTCCGATTTCTGTCTGGATCGGCGGATGTATCATCTATCCGTTCACCAACGTCGCGATGGAACACCAGCGTGAATACCCCCACCATGTCGTGCTTGTGAACGAGGAACTCTGTGCCTGGGGGTCGCCCGCGGCCATTTTGCAGCGGCGGCGGTCTTGTGAAGTGGCCGGCGTGCCGCACGGCCGTGCAGGGGCTTTCCCGGGCAAGCCTGAGCCAACTGTGACCGGGTTGGGTCCGATCGGCCGCGAGACGATCGATCGTTATCGCACGATGGCGGTCATGCTGTTCGAAGACGGACCGAACGCGCCGGGTTCCGGCTCGCGCGCATCAGGGATCGTGACGACACTCTTATTAGATCTCGACATGCACATGGTCGAGCGCGCTAAGCTTGACGAAGTACTCAAGGAGCAGGTGATTCAACTCACCCATGCCGACGATGCCAATGTGCTGAAAGTCGGCAGGCTGGTCGCAGCCCAAGCCATCATCGTGGGAGGGGTGCAGCAATGGGAGCAGCATAGTGAGGCGAGGACCAACAGCGTGTCGCTTTCGCTGCGGATGATTGATGTGGAAACCGGCCAACTCCTCTTCAACGGCGAGGGGCATCTGACCGATCCGACCACCGAGGATCCGGAGAGCTCTGCTCGCATCATCATCCATCGCATTCTGGCGCGGTTTGGCTCACAGACCGGCCTCTTAGGCTCCGGTCGTATCGGCGTGAATTGGGAATTGATCGAATCGGGCGGCTCGCGGTATTACGTGGTGCGAGAACTGCGCAGTGGGCTGCCGGCAGAAAAAGGTGGATTGCACATCGGGGACCAAGTCGTACGCTGCAACGGGTCTGCATTAGCGGCGGTGAAATCCGAACGCGAAGCCAAACGGCTCTGCCAGGTCGAAGCAGGCCAGACTTTAAAGCTCGATATCCGTCGTGCCGGTTCACCCTTAAAGATTGGCATCGTGGCAGACCCGAGACCGGGGTTGTAGCCTTAAGGAAATAGCCGCGCGAGGAATCGTCCCGTGTGAGATCCCGCCACCTTCGCCACCTGTTCGGGCCTGCCTTCGGCCACGATTTGACCGCCTGCTTCTCCTCCTTCTGGCCCTAAATCAATCACCCAGTCTGCGGTTTTGATTACGTCGAGGTTGTGTTCGACGACGATGAGGGTATTCCCCGCGTTGACCAGCTTGTGCAGCACGGCCAGGAGTTTCTTGATGTCGTCGAAGTGCAGGCCGGTGGTCGGCTCGTCCATGATGTAGAGCAGGTCTTTGGCTGTCCCGTCTTTCAGTTCCGCTGCGATCTTCAACCGCTGGGCTTCGCCGCCTGACAGGGTTGTGGCTGATTGTCCGAGGCGCAGATAGCCCAATCCAATCGACGAAAGCAGGTGCAACTTCTCGGAGAGTTTGGGCGTACCGGAGAAGAAGGAGAAGGCTTCATCGACCGTCATCGTGAGCACGTCGGCAATCGATTTTCCCTGGTAGTGAATGGCCAGCACTTCTGGCTTGAATCGTTTCCCCTCGCAGACCTCGCAGGGGACGTACATGTCTTCGAAGAAATACATTTCCAGTTTTTCCACGCCGGCGCCCTCGCAGCGTTCGCAACGTCCGTCGCTGGCGTTGAAGGAAAAATGGCTGGCGGTCAGCCCCTGCCGGAGGGCATCGCGTTCGGATGCGAAGAGCTGCCGGATCTCGTCGAAAGCTTTCAAATAGGTGATGGGGTTGGAGCGAGGGGTGCGCCCGATCGGCTGCTGATCGATCATCCGCACGCCTTTGAGATGCTCCAAGCCTTTGATCGTGGTGAAGTGGCCTGTCGGGAGTGCATCGACGTGAAAGGTCCGTGCAATGGCCCGATAGAGCGTGTCCTCTACCAGCGTGCTCTTGCCGGATCCCGACACGCCGGTCACACAGATGAACATGCCGAGCGGCAGGCGCACGACCAGGTCTTTCAGGTTGTGTTCGTTGGCTCCGGCCACCACCAGCACCTTGCCGGTCCCGGAACGGCGGGATGCTGGCGGCGGGATGGAGTCTTTGCCGCACAGATAGCGGGCGGTAGGGGAGCGGCGGTCGTGAAGGAACTCCTCACGCGGTGCGGCGCAGACGATGGTGCCGCCCTTCTCGCCTGAGCCGGGGCCCAGTTCGACGATGTGGTCGGCCGACTCGATCATGTGGCGGTCGTGTTCGACGACGATGACGGTGTTGCCTACGTCGGCGAGGTCTTTGAGGATGCCTGCCAGCAGATCGGTGTCGCGGGCGTGCAGGCCGATTGTCGGTTCATCGAGGACATAGAGCGTACCGACCAGGCGGGCGCCGAGCTGATTGGCGAGCGCGGCGCGCTGGGCTTCCCCGCCGGAGAGGGTTTTGGTTTGTCTTGATAGCGTGAGATAGCCGAGGCCGACGCGGAGCAGAAAGCCCAGCTTCGAGGTCAGCATGCGCAGAATATCGGCGGCGATCTCCCGTTCAAACGGACGAAGTGCCAGGCTGTCGATCCAGTGGGCGGCTGCTTCAATCGTCATGTCCGAGACGTCATGGATGTCCACTCGAGCGATCTTTACATGCCGCGCCTCCGGCTTCAGGCGGGTGCCTTGGCAGATGGGGCAGGCGACCGGGGTGCGATAGCGACTCAAGAGGACGCGAACGTGGAGCTTGTACCGTTTGGCTTCCAGGTGGGTGAAGAAGTCATGGATGCCCTCGAACGATTGGTCTCCCGTCCAGAGGAGCTGTTGTGTTTTTTTCGGCAGGCTTCTGAACGGAGCGGTGATGTCGATACCCTGCCGTTTGACGGCGAGCAGCATTTGTTCCTGCCACCACTCGGCGCTGGGTTTGCTCCAGGGCTCGATAGCGCCGTCGGCCAGCGACTTGGCTGGGTCGGGAATCACCAGCTCGGGGTCGTAGCGCAACACGTTGCCGAAGCCTTTGCATTCAGGGCAAGCGCCGAGCGGGTGATTGAAGGAAAAGAGAATGGGCCGGAGCGGCTCGAACGTGCGCCCGCAACTCTGACAGAGGAAGTGGGTGCTGTAGGATCTCGTGCCCTGGCCGATGATGTCGAGACTGCAGCGGCCGTCGCCTTCTCGAAACGCCGTCTCCACGGCTTCGACCAGTCGGGTGCGATTGTCCCCCCGGATCACCAGGCGGTCGAGCACCACATGGAGCGGCCGGTCTTTGAGGGCGGCAGGCTTGATGAGCTCATGCAGATCCAGGATGTCGTCGCCGGCCTTGATGCGCGAGAACCCTCTGGTGAGCAGCGAGTGCAGGAACGGCTGTTCCTGTTTGGCCACCGGGGCGGCGATGGGAAAGAGGACCATGGCGCGGGCGTCTGGATAGCGCTCCAGCAGGTCCTGTGCGACGCTCTGCGGCTGAAAGCTGCTGGCCTCAATGTGACAGTCCGGGCAGACCGGCCGGCCGATTTTCGCGAAGAGCAGACGCAGGAGATCCGCGATTTCCGTCGTGGTGCCGACCGTCGAGCGGGCGGTGCGGACCTGGTTCTTCTGCTCGATGGCAATCGCCGGACGCACGTTGAGGATGCAATCCACATCCGGTCTCGCCACCTTCTCCAAAAACATTCTGGCGTAGCTAGAGAGAGATTCGACATAGCGCCACTGCCCTTCGGCAAAGAGCGTGTCGAAGGCGAGCGAGGATTTGCCAGAGCCGGACACGCCGGTGATCGCCGTGACCCGGTTGTGCGGAATGCGGAGCGAGATGTTTTTGAGATTGTTCTGGCGCGCCCCTTCGATGACGAGGTCGGTGATACGAGCAGGAGGCAGAGAAGTGGAGTCCACGGTGCGCGCTCCGGGAATGCAAAGGGGCCATCCTATCAGGCGATACTGTGGGCTTCAACGGGGATTGGGGAAATACTTGGCGAATAATTCCGGAGGTGAGAGGATGGGGCATCCACTAAGGAGGCAGTATGATTCTCTCCACGACACCGGCGATTGAAGGCAGAAAGGCGGTCAAGTACCTGGGGCTCGTCAGCGGCGATGCCATCCTCGGGGCCAACATCTTTCGCGACTTTTTTGCCTCGATCAGAGATATCGTTGGCGGTCGGGCGGCTGCCTATGAAGCAGAACTCCGCAAGGCCAAGGATATTGCAGTGGCCGAAATGCGCGAGCAGGCCAGGCATCTTGGCGCGAACGCGATTGTCGGAATCGACATCGATTATGAAACCATTGGCGCCAGCGGTAGCATGTTGATGGTCAGTGCCAGCGGAACCGCGGTCGTCATCGAATAACAGGCTTTCCCATGTCTCTTCTCTCGAATGCCGACTATCTCAATCTCGGCCGGCAGATCGCCCGTCTCTTGGGTTCTGCGTTGGAAGGAGCGTCAGCCGAGTCGCTGCGGGAACTCGCCCGCGCCTATGATCCATCCGCCAATGACGCCCGTATCAGTGCCGAAGTCTTTCTCTTTCACAAGTTCTTGCTGATGCAAGCCTGCGCCGGAGTTTTTCCGGAGTTGCACGTCGATCACGTCGTCGGAGGATTATTCGCGGCGCTCAATGAACAGGCGAAAGGGTTGGAGCTGCCTCCCGATCGGCAGCAGGCCCTCGAACAGATGTGGCAGCTGCGGGCGGGGCAATTCGAAGAGCCTTTCTCCAACGACCGAGGCTGTTTTCTCGAAGAGGCGCCAGGCTCCTATCATTGGAAGCAGACGATCTCGCGTTTTTGCCAGAACGTTCGCGAGATCGCCAATCCGCCCGACATCTGGTTGGGCCAAAATGGTCCCTCGCAAACAGCCAGCCGCTCCGTCACCGCTGCGCTTGATCAGATGGTGTCGGCGCTCGGAGAAATCAACCGGCTGCATTTCAGCGGGGCAGCTTGATTCCTGCAGTGTTGAGGCCCTCTTAGCGCAGCCACAACCTCAATGCTCCCACACAGCCCATATAGAGTGTCAATGAGCCAATCATGGCCGGCCAGAAGCCGAAGCGCGGCACGCCGGCGATCATGGAGACGACGTACACCATCCAAGGCGGCACGAACCAGAGGAGGTTTTTTGCATAGCTGACGATCGCCTCGTTCCCGCCGTTCAGATAGATCAGCACAAAGGTGGCGCCCGTGATGGCGGGAAAAGTGCTCGCAAAGGCGGCGAGAAACGATTTCCCTTGCGCGCCGAGGTAGGTTGAGACGCTCACGATTGTCCCGCCCAGTAGAAAGTACACAGCATACTTCACGAAGTCATTCACGTGGGGTCCTCCTCAGATTCCTTGAAAGGCGTCCATCGCTTCCCGCTCCAGCGCATCACCCTGACCGGTATACCGCGGCGAGAAATGAAACACCACGAGATCGCGCACGTGGGCTTTGCGCGCCATGAGGCCCGCTTGCCTGGCGGTGAGATGATAGCGGTCGCGAGCCTTTTCTGCATCGATGTCCAGATAAGGCGATTCACAATAGAACACGTCAGCGCCCTGGGCGAGGGCGATGATCCTTGCTTCATTTTCTTCATCGTGGCGGGCATCGACGACGTAGGCGATCTTTTGTCCCCGTGAGATCGTCAGAAACCGTTCCCGTATATCCCCCAATACAAACTCCCGTTCGTCGCGCCGGTGTTCATCGTAGATTGTGGCGGTGAAGCGGAAATCATCCGGCTGGCCCTGCCAGATATATTGCTTCACATCTTTGAGCCATGCGCCGACCGGCAGGCCCGCCTCGTGCAGCTTCTGTTTGTTGACATTGATGTGGAACTGCTCCTCCAGCGAGTAGGCAAAGGAGGGGATGCGATGGTTCAACCCGACGGCCTTGACGGTGAACATGGGATCTTCCAGCACCGTGAAGGGATGGCTTTCTGATAGCCCCCCATGCGGGCAAGCTGGTTGTTCGGAGAGTTGGAACCCGGTGTTGGCGTGGAAGCACGCCTGTCTGATTTCCTGTTGATGAAACTCCCGGACTTCGATGGTAAGGGGATAGCCATCGACGAGATTCCAGGTATAGCCGCGGAGCTTGCCTTGCACATTGTCAATCAGGCCGGGCGGGCCGAACAGGCGGAGGGTTTTGCCCCGTCCCAATGCGACCCGCAGCACGGCGTCGAAACCGATGAAGTGGTCCATGTGGGTGTGGGACACGAAGATGTCGTTGGCCCTCAGCAGCCGAGTCGGTCCGAGGCCATCATTGTGGCCAAGGTCGAAGAGGAGCGCCCGCTTGGACCAGCGGATTTCCACATAGACACTGGGGTCGCCGAAGACATCATTGACGAGATAGCTGGAAAACGAGGGAGTCATCTGTGAGTTGCCAATGGTTAGTTCTTTACTCCAGCGCTGCGCGGACCGACAGATACATCACCATGACTTCGACGGCATGCGCAACGATGGTGCTATACAGATTACCTGTGCGAAGCCAGATCGTTCCCCAGACCAAGCCGTCCCATACGGCAATCCAGTGGAGATCCCGGAAAGTATTTACCATGAAGGGATCGAATGCAAATACCAGGGCGCTGGTGAAAAGGGCGATGGGCGAGAGGCCAGGGGCGATATCTGATCTCCAGTATCTAGATTCCAATGCGGCGAGACGTCCAAGAAGAAATCCCCGGAAGTTCACTTCGACGAAGAGGGCAATCACGCAGATGAACCAAGGCACCATAACCACAAATGGGATGTACGCGTGGGGCGTGTCTTTCAAGAACGTGATGTCATAACCCATTGCGGGAACGAGCTTCAGGATGACGAGGGTATTCAGGCAGCCGAGCGCCATTCCGATGAGGCTTCCCCACCGCAGGCCCTTGCGGAGTCCGGCCCTATCGATGCCCAGCCGCGATCCCGCCGCATGATTCTGTGAGGCCCATAGGGCTAACGCGAGATAGGCGACCAGTTGCGGTGTGAACTGAACGAGGGGCTTTTCTTGGAGTGAGAACGGGAGCAGATAGTAGCCGAGCGTTGCGGCGATGGGGAGCAGCGCCAGGGCTGCTCCCCGTTCGCTGGCCCGAACCGTGGCCGCGCGTTCGCTCGGTTCAGGCGTCCGCATCGGTGACTATTGCAGTTGGAGATCGTAGCGGTCCAACGTGGTGGCCTTGTGGCGTGCCAGGTTTGAGAGCGACTTATTGTAATCGACGGTGGCACGCAGTTCGTTGCCTTGCGCCGTGGCGAGGTCACGCTGGAAATCCAGCACGAATCGGGTGGTGCTCAATCCGACTTTCAACCGCTCCTGCTCGGCCTGTAATTGTTTTTCTGCCATGATTCTCGCCGACCGGGTGGTTTCGATGCGTTTGAAGTCGGTTTGGACGCGCCGGACGGCTTCGCGTACTCCGACGATGATTTGCTGGCGGACGCTGGCGAGCGTGGCTTCTGCATTCCGGGATTCGAGCTGGCGCTTATTATAGGTGCTGGTCGCCGAGCGGTTGCCCAGCGGATAGCTCAACACCAGGCCAGCCCCATAGTTGTAGAAGTCGCCGCTGAAGTTTTTGTTGACGGAATCGCCATAGTCCTTGCCTAAGCCCGCCATGCCCAAGGTGCCTTGAAATGAGAGCGTGGGAAGCAGTTGATTGCGGGCAAACTGCTTGTTGAGCTCGCCGGACTCGACGTTCTTCTTCGCCTGGATGATTTCCGGGCGTTGATCGAGGGCGATGTCGATAGCCTCCTGCAGGCTCAGTGGCTCCAAGACGGTGACGGGGGCATCGGTGGGGGTGAGCCGCAGGTCTTGCCGCAGGTCTTCCTCGCCCGGGTTCAAGAGGCGGCGCAGCTGATCTTCCTGGTCATGAATGGATTTTTCGGCCACCAGTACCTGTTCGACTCGCGAGGCGACGGCGGCTTCGGCTTGCAATACATCGACGATGGACATGACGCCGGCTTTTGCCTTGGCCCGATTGGTGGCCAGCAATTCTTCGGCGGCCTTCAGCGCGGCCTGCGCGACTTTCAAATTCTCGTTCGCAAAGACGACTTCCCAGTACGTCTGTTCGACGGTCGCCAGCACGGTGAGCACGCGATCACGGAAGACGTGTTGCTCCACAGCGGCGTTGTTCTGTGCCACCTTGATGAAAGTCTTGCTGATGTCGATCCCCGCATTACGAAGCAAGGGCTGTGTCAGTGTGAGCGCCAGGCCGCCGGTGTAAGCGGGGTTGAAGAGGAACCCGGTCGCGACGTTTTGATTGACGTTGGACCGGGCCGGGCTGTAGTTGAGGTCCACGTTCCCGCCGGTAATGAGGTTTTGCGTCGCATCGACGGTGACGGCGGTGTTGCGCTGGTCGAAGGTCTGAATATCGGTCAGCGATCCGCCGGTGCCGCCGAAGACCGGCCGGTTGAGCGGCGAAACCTGGCGATTGTACTGCCCGTTGATGCTCAGCGTCGGATCGAACTTCGCTTGTTCGATGACGATGTCGGCAATGCGGCTTTCTTTCGTCTGGCGGCTGATGGAAATGTCGAGATTGCTTTGCAGGGCTCGGACGGCGGCGTCGGCCAATGAGATGGCTTCGCGGCGCTCCTTCGTCGGCATGGGTCTCGATGGATCCTGGCTCCAGCAAGGGCTGCTGGACAGCAGCATGAGGACCAACGTGAGCTGGCCTCCCCACGAGGAAAGAAGATGATCGTGGATGCGCATAGATCCTCCTTGATCGACGGCGTGGAACGGCTCATATTATACTGGTTCCAGGGAGCTTGTCATGAAGCAACTCGTCGTTCAGCAAGGAAGCCGTTGTCGGCGGTATGGCCGCATCGCGCTGGTGGCCGGTCTGTTGTGCGTCTCTGGCACAAGCGGCCCTTCGTTCTTCGCCTCCGCTCAAAATGTCTCCGGTGTTCGGTCGTTCGACGGGGGAGTGGGTCCGCTTTTCAATCTGACCGGTCCGGGCAGCCTCTACCTCGATGGGCAAGGGACGCAGGGGTATCTCTACACACCGGGCGGCAATCTCGAAACCTACAATTTTCGCAATCCCACCACCGGCCAAGCCTGGAGCGGAGCAGTCATGACCTTTGGGCCGCAGCTCTCCATCGGGTTGATCCAAGGCGCAAATCAGGGGGGCGCAGGATTGGTGTTGCCGGGACCGCCACGTCAGACGGCTCCGTTGCCGGCGATTCAATCCACGATCTCTGAAGATATTCCGTATTAAAGCGTCGGGCTCAGACCGTGCCAGCCAGCCACTTTTTGCGGCTAGGGGCTGTTGGCAAGTTGCCAGGCCAGGCTGAGCACATATTGAGCGACGGTTCGGAGAATGTCCGGGTTGATCGTCTCGACTATGTCGGTCGGCTGGTGGTAGTGAGGATGTACACCACCGCTGACGACGGTCACGGTGGGAACGCCTGCTTCTTTGAACGGCACGTGGTCGCCGCCGGGAAAGAATCCAAAGAGATCGAGTGTGGACGCGAGGCCTGCGGTTTCTCCCGCCTGTTGCGCTACGCTCTTGTCGAATCCTGTCACCCCAACCGTCAATCGTCCGTTGCCGATGCCGGCATGGTCGATGTTGATCATCGCCTTGGTTGACTCCAGAGGGACGATGGGCCGGGAGGTATACAGCCGCGAGCCCAACAGGTCCTCTTCTTCGCCGCTAAACGACACAAAGAGAATGGTGCGTTGCGGACGCAGCCCGCTTTTTGTGAGGGCGCGGGCGACCTCCAGCATGACGGCGGTACCTGAGGCGTTGTCGTCCGCTCCGGGAAAGAGCAGGCCAGCCGGGCGGCCGAAGTGATCGCGATGGGCGCCGATGATAATGGCGTCCGGTCCTGAGCCGGGAATCATCCCCACCACGTTTGTTAGCAGGCCTTCCTGGGTCGTGGTTTTCCAGTGGAGCGCGGCATACCGGTTAGTTTGCAGCGGGTGTGTGGAGGGGCTCTTGTTCAGTTGTTCTTGGAGCCTGCGCAGGCGGTCGGGTTGCGGCTCGCCCGATCCAGCAAGGATCTCTTCGGCGAGGGTTGTGCTGATCCAGGCCCCAGGGATGGCCTGATCACCGGGGAGTTGTCCATAAAACGCGTTGGGCCGTCCTGTGACACCGCGTCTGGCTTCGTAGGGATGGAGAATCGGTCCGGTCGCGGTCAGATAGGCCAGAGCCCCACGGTCTCGCGCGAAGCGGACCTTGTCGGCGTGGCTGACGGGACGATGGACATGAGCCGGTTTGCCACGCAGGAAGAGCACGATGCTGTTGGTCACATCAATTCCTGCGTAGTCGTTGATGCCTTGATCGGGATCGACGATGCCATAGCCGGCAAAGACGATGGGGCCCTGGATGTCGGCGCTGGGCGAATCAAAGACGGGCATGTAGTCGATGCCGAGGGTAGAGGGGAGCATCTGGTTAGCCGTACCGAGTCGGAGCGCCGGGTTTGGCTGGATGGTCGCGGCGGGAATAATCGACGCCATCGCGCCGAGGGGAGAGCCATGTTTCCCGCTGGCAAAAGGGAATACGAGGGAACCGTTGTTAATCAGGGGGAGCTGAAGCCCTGCCGCATTAAATTCTTGCGCGATCCATTGCGCGGATCGCAGATCGTCCGCAGTGCCGGCTTGTCGTCCATTGAAGGCAGGCGCACTGAGCAGGCGAATATCCGCGAGCATCCGCTCCGGGGACAGCGATTCCACGGCTGCGTGGAGGGCGGCGTCGGATAATTGCGCGCGAGCGGGTACGGCGTGCAGCAGGCACATTGCGGCGGCGCATAGTACCGCGCGGTGGATCCAGGAATGAGTGACCGTCACAATGTGGCGCATGCGGATGATCAGGGGTGTGGGTAAATAGGCGTCCGGCGGTGATGATAGCACAGGAGGGTCCGTCGGTTGCAGCGACGGGGTGAGCCAGGTACTATTTGTCCGGAAGGAATGTGCGCGATAGACAATGACGCAGCCTGATTCGTTTCCCAACCGTCTCATCACAGAGTCCAGCCCCTACCTGAGGCAGCACGCAATGAACCCCGTGGAATGGTATCCCTGGGGGCCGGAGGCGTTGTCGAAGGCCAAGGCGGAGAATAAGCCGATCATGCTCTCGATCGGCTATTCAGCCTGTCATTGGTGTCATGTCATGGCCCACGAATGTTTTGAGAGTCAGGACGTCGCGGCACTGATGAACGAGCATTTCATCAATGTGAAAGTGGATCGTGAAGAGCGGCCGGACCTGGACGATCTCTATCAGAAGGCGGCACAGGTGTTTCTCGGACGAGGCGGCGGGTGGCCGTTGACGATGTTTCTGACGCCGGACCAGGAGCCGTTCTACGGCGGAACCTATTTCCCTCCGGTGCCGCGCCATAATCTGCCGGGTTTTCCGCAAGTGCTGCTGGGCGTGGTGGAAGCCTATCGTAACCATCGCGACGACGTGGTCAAGAATGTCGAGCGGGTAAAGGCCGGTCTGGCCCGCGTGAGTTCACATCAACCGTCGGATGAACCGTTGTCGGAGGTGTTGTTGGATGACGGAGTGAAGGATCTGGGCTTGTTTTTCGATCCCGTCCACGGCGGGTTCGGGGAAGGGCCTAAATTTCCGACGGTGCCGCCGCTGAGTCTGTTGCTGCGTCAGACGTACCGGACGAAAGATGATCGTCATCAGGAAAAGGTGTTGCAACAACTGCGGCGAATGGCATCCGGGGGGATCTATGATCATCTCGGGGGTGGATTCCATCGCTATTCGGTCGACGGTCAATGGCTCATTCCCCATTTCGAAAAGATGCTCTATGACAATGCGCAATTGGTGCGGATCTACCTTGATGGCTGGCGCCTGACGAAAGAGCCAGGTTTCCGTCAGGTCGTGGAAGAGACGCTCGACTATGTGCGGCGTGAATTGGCGCATCCGGACGGGGCGTTCTTTGCGGCGCAGGATGCGGACAGCGAAGGCGAAGAAGGCCGGTTTTTCCTGTGGGAGCCTAGTGAGGTACTGGCGGTGCTTGGGCAGGAACTTGGCCAGGCCTTTTGCCAGGCTTACGGCGTGACGGAGGGTGGTAATTTCGACGGCAGGACGGTGTTGAATCGGTTGGGCAGCCCAGCAATGGCCGGAGATGACTATGAACGGTTTGAGGCGTTGCTCCGCCCTGCCAGGAAAAAACTTTTGGCGGTTCGCGAGCAACGGGTGAAGCCGCAGCGTGACGAGAACATTCTGACGAGTTGGAATGCGCTGGCGGCGTCGGCGTTGCTTGACGCCTATCAGACGCTTGGCACCCCGTGGTACCTATCGTCCGCCGAGCAGGTGCTCACGTTTTTGATCGATTATGCCCTGGCCGATGGCCGGGTGTTCCGCACGGTGACCGGAGGGAAGGGCCGGATCGCGGGTTTTCTCGACGACTACGCCTACTTGGCGGCGGCGTTGCTGGAGGCCTTCGAGGCGACTTCGCACAGTTGGTATTTGGAGCAGGCGCAGACGGTGACGGATCAGATGCTGGCGCAGTTTTGGGATGATGCGGACGGCGGCTTCTTTTTTACGGCGAAGGATCATGAGACACTCATACATCGGATGAAGACGGGGACGGATAGCGCCATGTCGTCGGGGAATGCCGTGGCCGTTCAGGTGTTGATCAGGCTCTTCTCTTTGACGGGTGTACGATTGTATGATGAGCTGGCAGCGCAGACGTTGCGCGCGTTCCGCCGGCTGATGGATCAGAATGCGTACGGCGCATCTGCGTTGCTCTGCGGGCTGGATCTGTACCTGTCGCGGCCTCGAGAGATCGTGATTGTGGGGGCGCACGGCAATCCGGCTACGGAGGCGTTGCTGGCCACGGTGCATCAGCGATATGTGCCGAATAAAGTGCTCTTAGGGATCGACGAGTCGCACCGCGGCAAGGAATGGGAGCTGCCGTTGGCCGCGGGCAAGACGAGCGTAAATAGTCAGCCCACCGCGTATGTCTGTCGGCTCTCGACCTGTTCAGCGCCTTTGACGGATCCCGCGCAGTTGGCGTTGTTGTTGTCGTAAAAAGGAGTTCCTGTGGCTGCAGGTGGATCGGGGAACGGATTGTACGATCATCTCTACACGCGTTTCTTTGCGAATCGCGAGCGCCATCAGGGCTATGACTTCCAGCATGCGCCTGGCGGAAGTGCGGCGCCTCAATCTGTGACCTTTGCGCAGAAGCTCCGATGGTGGACGTGGGATCGCTGGCAGCGGAGGAAGCGGATTATGGCTGAGCGTGATCGGTTGCAGCAGGACATCATCAATATCCGGAAAGCCCCCAAGCCGGGTTCTCCGTCATAAGAATATTCAAAAGAAGAGAGGGAATAGGATATGGTTCGTACAGGGATTCGGATGCCCCTCATCCAGAGATCAATCTTATTCGGTGGTGTTTGTGCGGCGATGGTTGTGCTGGCCGCGGGTCCGGCTGCTGCCGTTCCCCGGGAAAGCCATGAGGAGAAGGAAGCAAATTTGCGGCAGCAAGCGACTGGCGGTCTCTTTCACAAGTGGACATTCGACGCGGATGGGGTGAATGCCATGCCAGGAGGATTCGCTTCTCTGTCGGGGCATGCAGAGTCGCAGGCGAGTTGGATGGTGGCTCCTGATGCGACCGCGCCATCATCGCCTAATGTGGTGGCTGTGACGTCTGGTTGTGAAGGCGGTGCCTGTTTCCGACTCCTCGTTGCCGAGGGGCTTGTGTACGAGTACCCCGACTTAACAGTTCGGTTCCGGTCCGCCGACGGGTCGGCTGGTGTGGGAGGAATGGCCTTCGGTGTGAAGGATGCCAAGAATTTCTATGCAGTGCTTGTGGATGTGGAGGGCCGGTCTGCCCAGGTGATGAAGATGGTTGATGGGACCATTACCGTATTGGGGAAAGCAGCTGTCACGCTCAAGCCAATTGAGTGGCATAGTCTCCGCGTTCAACGGAATACGATTATCAGCAAAGACTTTATCGAGGCGTTTGTTGATGGGGTACTGGTGCTCTCGGTCGAAGATCAGGCTCTTGGATTAGGACAAGTCGGATTTGTGACGCAGGGGAAAACGTCCTTGTTTTTCGACACGTTCCACGCAGTACCCTTGTTCTCCCATCGCCCTCTGTCAGCCCCGGCTGCCTATTGAAATGGGTAGGATGGCGAAAAGAACGATTCTGCGCTTGCCTTTTCCTGTAAGGCTGGAGTAGCATCGGGTTGCTTGATTGCGAGAGGCCTGGTGATTGAGCATTGAGAGTGACAAGGCCTGAACCGATGTTGTTTTGGTCCTGCCCGGGAAACTGATCGGAAGCCAGAGCTAAGCGCCGCTGTGTTGACGTCTTCGCCCCATTCCTTCCTCACTTCGTTCTCGAGTCCAAGACAACACCATTTTCTCAAAGGAGGAACCCAATGGGTTCGAAGATCTATGTTGGTGGATTGCCTTATTCGACAACCGAGCAGCAACTGAGCGATCTGTTCGCTGCGCATGGAGCCGTGACGTCGGCCCGCATTATCACGGACAAGTTCACGGGGCAGTCCCGTGGGTTTGGTTTTGTGGAAATGTCGGCTGACTCCGAAGCTCAGGCGGCGATTACCGCGTTGAACGGCACCCAGCTGGGCGGCCGGACGTTGACTGTGAATGAAGCTCGTCCTCAGGAGCCCCGCACCGGTGGCGGCGGCGGAGGCCGCGGCGGATTCGGTGGCGGCCGGCGCTAAGCCGCTCGCTCCATAAGTGTTATCGGAGGGCTGCCGGAATCATCCGGGAGCCCTCTTTGTTTTTAGCGGCGGCTTTGACGGTGGCTGAGCCTGTGCCGGTGTAGCGCTTTTGGTAAGATGATGGTCGGAGGTGCCAGTGCCGCTTTTTACACTCGAAGCCCCCTTTAAACCCTGCGGCCATCAGCCCGAGGCCATTGCCAAGCTGACTGCGGGCATTCAGGCCGGAAAGCAACACCAAGTCCTCTTGGGCGTCACGGGGTCCGGCAAGACCTTTACGATGGCCAACCTGATCGAGAGAGTACAAAAGCCCACCCTTGTGCTCGTCCATAATAAGACGCTGGCCGGGCAGCTTTATCAGGAGTTCAGGCAGTTTTTCCCGCGCAACGCCGTCGAATACTTCATCAGCTATTACGATTACTACCAGCCCGAAGCCTACATTCCTCAGAGTGATACGTATATTGCGAAGGATGCGTCGATCAACGATGCCATTGATCAGATGCGCCACTCGGCGACCAGGTCGCTGCTTGAGCGCAACGATGTCGTGATAGTGTCGTCGGTGTCCTGCATTTACGGCCTGGGGTCGCCGGAAATTTATCACGGGATGCTGCTCTATCTGGAAGAAGGGATGGAGATTCGCCGCGAAAAGATGCTGGCCAAGCTGGTCGAGATCCAATATGCCCGGAACGACGTGGATTTCCACCGGGGGACCTTTCGGGCGCGCGGCGATGTCATCGAGATTTTCCCGGCTGCCAATGATGCGGTCTCCGTCCGGGTCGAGTTGTTCGGCGATGTGATTGACGCCATCCATGAAATCGACCCTTTGACCGGGAAGTCGCTGGGCAAGTTGCCCAAAGTGCCGATTTATCCCAACACGCACTATCTGATCGCGCCTGACCGGTATGAGCGAGCGATCACGGGGATCGAGGAGGAGCTGGAGGAGCGGGTCCTCTATTTCAAAAAACACAACCAGCTGGTCGAAGCCCAGCGGATTGCCCAGCGCACGAAGTTTGACCTCGAGATGATTCGCGCGATGGGCTATTGCCACGGGATTGAAAACTATTCGCGTCATCTGAGCGGGCGGGCTCCCGGCGAGGCGCCGCCGACACTGATGGACTATTTCCCTAAAGACTTTTTGATGATCATCGATGAGTCGCACGCTACGGTTTCGCAGGTGGGCGGGATGTATGAAGGCGATTACTCGCGCAAGCGCACATTGGTGGACTATGGGTTTCGATTGCCGTCAGCCGTGGACAATAGACCGCTCAAGTTTCAAGAGTTCGAACAGATTCTGAATCAGGTCGTCTATGTATCGGCCACTCCAGGCAAGTATGAGCTTGAGCATGCGGGAGGCGAAGTAGTCGAGCAGATCATTCGCCCGACCGGCTTGATGGATCCCTGTATCGAGGTACGGCCTGCTAAGGGGCAGGTCGATCATTTATTAGGCGAGGTGCGCAAGGAAGTTGCCAGGGGGGGGCGGGTGCTGGCGACGACGCTGACGAAGCGGATGGCTGAGGATCTCACGGAGTATTATCACGATCTGGGGGTGAAGGTCCGGTACCTCCATTCCGATATCAAGACGCTGGAGCGGGCGGAGATTATTCGCGATCTGCGCCGGGGAGTCTTCGATGTGCTCGTCGGGATCAATCTCTTGCGCGAAGGCCTGGATTTGCCGGAAGTGAGTCTGGTGGCCATTCTGGATGCCGATAAGGAGGGCTACCTGAGATCCTACCGGTCGTTGATCCAGACCGCCGGCCGTGCGGCTCGCCATGTCGAAGGGCGAGTGATTTTTTACGGCGATACCGTAACGCAATCTATGAAGGTGGCCATGGAGGAGACCGTCAGGCGGCGCAGTATTCAGGCCGAATACAATCAGGCTCATGGCATTACGCCGGAAAGTATCAAGAAGGAGATTCCTGCCTTGGAATATGCCGTGGCTGAGCTGGATTATGTTCAGCTGGATCTGGCTGCGGAATCAACGGAGCCGTATGGCAGGGAAGAGCCGTCCGATCTGTTGATTCAGCGATTGGAGAAAGAGATGAAGGCTGCGGCCAAAGAGCTGGCGTTCGAGCGTGCGGCGGATTTGCGGAATCGAATCAGGGCGTTGCGGTTGAAAGACCTGGAGGTGCCGCGCGAGCTGCGGTGAACCCTCTCTTCCGACAGCCTGCTATACGTGCTTATAGAGGTAGACGCCGATGAACATGCCGAGAATGCTCAATAAATTGACTTTGACGTTAAAGCCAAGCGTGAGCTTCAGGAGCACGAGATCGATGGTCAGAGGAGGGTCGATTCCAGGAGAAAAGTGAGTGGAGAAAATGCTCTGGATGTTTCCTTGTGGGGCCATTACATGGAGAATTTCCCCAAGAATTCCGCCCATTAGCCCGCCAATGAGCACGAAGATCAGAAGGACCCAAGGGGATTTTCTCACGCGCTAGTCACCACTCCAGAGGGGCATTGTGTCATGCTGCTATTGAGGCCACCATATCGAAAGGTGCCGGGTCTGTCAATAAATCCGATTGTTTCTCGTCGCACTGTCGAGCCATCTGGAAATCTTA
>DJMJ01000032.1 GCA_002435325.1 Nitrospira sp. UBA6493
CCCTTGCCCTCATCGCCCCACTGCGCCCCGATAATGACGAGATTCCCCATAGTCCTCAGTCCCCGTCCCATCCCCTCACGATCACACAAAAACGGCTCTGACCAGATACGGAGATCAGAGCCGAGGGAGCCCATGGTAGGTGCCCACTCTCCGTTTGTCAAGCTGATCTCTGCTCCACTGCCCCTCGCACCCTCCTCCGACGTGCCCGGCTACCATCACTGATCCGCGCCTGCCATCCGTGCGGACGTTCCGGCCCCAGGCCAAAGAATACCGATGAAGTCCGCACACTTTCTTGACTGGCTCGGACCTCCAGTGTTACCATGCAGAACTTCTCGCGGAGTGACTCTCTAGACCAACGGTGTGGGGCTGTAGCGCAGTTGGGAGCGCGCGTGAATGGCATTCACGAGGTCGCCGGTTCAATCCCGGCCAGCTCCACCAAACCAACCTTCGGTTGAACCGCGCATCTAGATCGCTGTCTTGCATGGCGCGCGGATATTCAATGTTCATTCGACTTTCTGCCACGCTGAACAATTGCCATGCTACAAATCGAATCGGTCAGTAAACATTACTCGACGAAGATCCTGCTGTCTGGCGCATCCGCGCACCTGCGCCCGAATTCACGGGTCGGGCTGGTCGGCCCCAACGGCGCCGGCAAAACAACGCTCTTCCGCATGATCCTGGGAGAAGAGTCGCCGGACAAGGGCACGATCCGCAAGAGGCCCCGTCTCCGTGTCGGCTACCTTCCGCAGGAGCTGGAAACCATCACTGGCAAGAACGTACTGGACGCAACTCATCGCGATCTGTATCCCGAGCACGAAGCCGAACGCATCCTCATGGGGTTGGGGTTTTCCGAAATCGATTTCACTCGCGAGGTCGAAAAACTGTCCGGCGGCTATCGCATGCGCGTCGCCCTGGCGCATCTGCTGCTCTCGAATCCCGATGTGCTCATGCTGGACGAACCGACCAACCACTTGGATAAACCCACGCAACGCTGGTTCGAGCAGTTCCTCCTGGACTCGAACATGACACTGCTGATCATCAGCCACGACACCGCATTCCTGGATCGCGTCGTGACCCACATCTGGGATCTCCGGCACCATAAGATCGAAGAATATCGCGGCAACTATACCTCGTTCCAAAAGCTCCGGGCGGAGCGGGACGCGCAGCGCGAGGCCGCCGCAGGGCGCCAGGCGAAAGAGGTCGCGCGGGTCCAAACCTTCGTCGATCGGTTCCGCTACCAGGCGAACAAAGCGAGCCAGGTCCAATCACGCATCAAGCAGCTTGAGAAGGTCAAGATGATCGAGATCAAGCGCGACCCCAAGCGGGTCAAGTTCCGGTTCCCCACCCCGGCGCCCAGCGGGCGGCAAGTGCTTGAACTGCAAGGCGTCGCCAAGAGCTACGGGGAAAAGATCATCTACCGCTCACTTGATTTCTCGGTGGAGCGCGGACAGCGCATCGCTCTAGTGGGTGAAAATGGGGCAGGCAAAAGCACGCTGCTCAAAATGCTGGCGGGCGCGCTGGCCTTTGAAAAAGGCAAGCGTACGGTTGGCCATGGCGTCACGCTCCACTACTTTGCTCAACACCAAGCCGAAACGCTGAACCCCGAACATTCGATCCTCGAATCCTTGGAGGAAGTCAGCAAACACGCTGAGATGAATTTTCTGCGCGGCATCGCCGGCGCGTTCCTCTTTTCTGGGCAGGACCAGAAAAAGCCTATCAAGGCCCTCAGCGGAGGCGAACGGAACCGCGTGGCGCTCGCCCGCATGCTGGTCGAGCCGGCCAATACGCTGCTGCTCGACGAGCCCACCAACCATTTGGACCCTAGCTCCGTCGATGTGCTGACCGACGCCATGACGGAATTTCAAGGCACCCTCGTATTTATCTCCCACGACCCCACGTTCCTCTCGCGCATCGCCACGCGCGTCGTCGAGATCGAAGATGGGCGCGCCCGCGACTTCATGGGCGATTACGAATACTATTTGTGGAAAAAAGCCCAGGAGCTGGACTCGATCAAGGAAACCCAGGAAGAGCTGAACGGAAAAGCTCAGGCCAAGGGATCAGGCCCGACGAAAGCCATGGTCGGACAGGTTCAACCCCAGCCCAAGGAATCAGCCTGCGAACGGCGGGACCTCAACAAAACACAGGCCCGCCTCGAAAAGCAGGTGTCGCGCGCGGAAGCCGAGATCGCGGAACTTGAGAGCAAGGTGCAAGCCCGCCAGACGGAATTAGCCGACCCGGCTCTCTACAAGGAATTCGCCAAATGGAATGCGCTGCAACAGGAACAGGATGGCTGGAAGCGAGATCTGGAACGGCTCACCGCTCGATGGGAAGGCTTGTCGGCCGAGCTTGAAGAGGTCAAACAGAAGCTGGGCGCGTTGAAGTAAATCCTACGGTCTGTACGGTGATCTGAGCGATACGAAACGAGACTGATGGACCTTTTCAACGCCCTCTACACGGAGGCTTTGAGCGTTTCTTCGAGATAGTAATAAAGCCACCGGTTTTTTTCCTGTGTGACCAGGTCGTCCCAGACCACCCCGATCAAAAAACCCTTTTCCCAGTTTTTGACCCAGGCAACTGTCCCATCCAACCGTTCCTGCTGTTCCGCGCCGTCTGAATCCAGAAAGGCGAGAGAGACCGTCACTCGTTCATTCGCCGGAAACCGCTCTTTGGTGCGGAGCCCCGCCCCGATTTTGTTCACATTATCCAGCACGGCGGTACAGGCGCGGCCCCCGTTCTTGGGCGCAATCAACGCCGATCCCACCAGCGTGGCACGCACAAACTTCCGCCGCTCGCTGGCCGCCGTCAGATTCCCGCTTGGTTTGGATTCCCCGCGCTTCATGCAACCTAAGTATAACCGATTAGAAAACTTTGTAAACAGCCAAAAACAGCACTATTTTCAAGGCCCTGGACGATAATACTGCCGCGTTTTCAAGACATCGGGCAGATGCGCCTGGTCGGCCTGGGCCTGAGGATCGTCATGGACGTAGCGATAGCCCTTCCCATAGCCAATCCCCTTCATCAGGGAGGTCACCGCGTTCCTCAGATGCAGCGGAACCCCAATATTTCCATGGGTTTTTGCGTCATCCAGCGCTTCCAGCAAACCGACATAGGAGGCATTGTCCTTGGGAGCGGAGGCCAGGTAGGTCGTGCCCTGCGCCAGGTTGATCTGCGCCTCCGGCAGCCCGACAAACTGCACGGCCTGCGCCACCGCATTAGCCACGATGAGCCCCATCGGATCGGCATTGCCCACATCCTCTGACGCGAAAATCACCATCCTGCGGGCAATGAACTTCGGATCTTCTCCCGCTTCCAGCATCCGGGCCAGCCAATAGAGCGCCCCGTTGGGATCGGAATCGCGCAGGCTTTTGATATAGGCGGAAATGACGTTGTAATGTTCCTCGCCCGCCTTGTCATACCGCAGCACCTGTTTGTTCAATGACGCTGTCAGCAGGGCGTCATCGATCACCCGCCTTCCATCCGGTCCGGCCGGCGCCTGCGTCACGACAAACTCAACTGCCGTGAGTAACGCCCGTGCATCGCCGTTGCCGAAGGCCACCAGCCGCTGCCGCGCCCCAGGCGACAGACGCGCCTTCAATTGTCCCAGGCCGATGTCTGCATTGATGAGCGCCCGGTCCAGGATCTGGCCTAGCGCTTCATCAGACAGCGGTTTGAGGACAACCAGGATTGAGCGCGAGAGCAGCGGACTGATGACTTCAAAGGAGGGATTCTCCGTCGTCGCCCCGACCAAAATCACCGTGCCCCGTTCGACGTGGGGGAGAAAAGCATCCTGCTGGGCCTTGTTAAAGCGATGGATCTCGTCAACGAAGAGCACGGTCTTCTGCTGCTGCAACGCGAGCCGGTGTTCGGCGGCCTTGATGATCTCGCGCAGTTCGGGAATGCCGCCGGTCACGGCGGAAAATGCTACGAAGTGGGCTTTGGTATGCCGGGCAATGAGGTGTGCCAGCGTGGTTTTCCCCGACCCAGGCGGCCCCCAGAAGATTACGGAGGACAGGCGATCCGATTCAATGGCTTTGCGCAAAGGCCGGTCCTGGCCGACAATCTCATCCTGCCCGACGAAGTCGGCAAACTCCTTCGGACGCATCCGCTCCGCCAGCGGCGCGTCAGCCTTCTTCCCGGCAGTCGCGGGGGCAAACAAATCAGGGCCTGGGTTGCGCGGAGTCGGCATGACGTGCTCCTTGAAATGAGCGGATTGTATACGCCGATTCACCTGATCGCAAACGGCCCCTTGACCGGAGAGACCGCCGATGTTACGAACAGCGCCATCCTGGGGAGATGCCGATGTACGCTACGATTAACGGAATATCGCTCGCCTATGACGATCAGGGGAAGGGCCTCCCCATCGTCTTTCTGCACGCCTTCCCGCTGAATCGGACGATGTGGGCACAGCAGGAAGCCGACTTATCGGCGCAGTTTCGAACCATCACCATCGATCTGCGCGGACACGGCGAATCCGACGCGCCGCTCTGGCGCTACACCCTCGACCAGGCCACCGACGATGTCCGCGCATTATTGGACCATCTCTCCATCCCCCAAGCCCTGTTCGTCGGCCTGTCGATGGGAGGTTACATTCTATTGGCGTTCCATCGAAAGTATGCGGACCGGGTGAAGGGAATGGTGCTGGCCGATACGAGAGCACAGGCCGACACCGCGGAGGGAAGAGAGGGACGATTCCAGATGGCCCAGATCGCCTACAAGCAGGGGCCTTCCGCCATCGCCGATCTCATGCTCCCGAAACTCTTGAGCCCCGAGACGATCCAGAGCAGGCCGGAGATTGTTCAGAGAGTTCGAACGATGATCGAGGGAAATCAGATGA
Organism: Nitrospira sp. UBA6493; assembly: GCA_002435325.1. GTDB lineage: Bacteria > Nitrospirota > Nitrospiria > Nitrospirales > Nitrospiraceae > Nitrospira_D. Next base: position 4,835 of record DJMJ01000032.1, read on the forward strand.
GCGGCATCGTTGGGGATTTGATGGCGATGACCGAGCGCCCCGATTCTATGCCGCTCTTGAAACAGATCGCCTGCCCCACTCAGATCATCGTTGGCGAACTGGACCAGGCCACCCCGCCGGCAGACGCCAAGCTCATGGCCGATCAGATTCCCCATGCCAAGCTGGCACTCATCCCCAACGCCGCCCATCTGGCCAATATAGAGCAGCCGGAAATGTTCAGCGCGATCGTAGGGGAATTTGCCGCGAGTGTTAATCACAGGGCGCCCCAAAAGGCCAGCAAGGCCGCAGCGAGTGAAGGGCCGAGGCGTACCCGCTAGGGTACGTTGAGGATCTGAACGATGCGAGAACGATGCTGGGGGCTTTTTCAACGTCCGCTAATCTGACTCGCCGACGCTGCCGCGCCGGATCAGCTTGAGGAACTCCAGCCTGGTTTGCTGCTGGGTGCGGAAGGCGCCGAGCATGGAGCTGCTGACAGCGACGGTGTTCTGCTTCTCGACGCCGCGCATCATCATGCAGAGGTGCCGCGCTTCGACGACAACGCCTACCCCGTGCGCATTAAGCTTCGTCTTCAGTGTTTCAGCGATCTGCACGGTGAGCCGCTCCTGGACCTGGAGGCGGCGCGCGAAGGTATCCACGATGCGGGGGATCTTGCTGAGCCCGACCACTTTCTTATTCGGCAGATAACCCACATGGACTTTGCCGAAAAACGGCAGCATGTGGTGCTCACACATGCTGAAGAAATCAATGTCCTTCACGATGACCATTTCGTCATACTCGATCGGAAAGAGCGCGCCGTTGAGGAGATGGTCGATATCGCGCTGGTAGCCCTGGGTCATGAAGGCGAGCGCCTTGGCAACCCGCTCAGGCGTCTTAAGCAGGCCGTTGCGGCCAGGGTTCTCGCCGAGCGCCAGCAGCATTTCGGTCACCAGCGATTGCAGGACCTCTACATCAGCTGGCCGTCCCGTCCCGCTCGCGTCATCACCCTCCGACCGCCGTCGAACCGATGCTCGCTTTGCCATAGTATCTCCCTAGGAATGCGCCCCTACGGGCGCCGGACCGGAATATTCGAAATAGTTGTCTCTGGTTTCGATCACGCCCACTTTCCGCAGTTGCCCGGCTGGGAGCTGGGTTACCAACAAATCCCAGATGAGCAGAACCAAGTTTTCACCCGTCGTCGTTTTCGAGACGAATTCAGGATCGAGATTCAAGTCATGATGATCGAAGCGGGTAATGATCCGATCAGCGACAATCCGGTCGAGCTCGTCGAGAGACACCACGGAACTTGATCCACCCTCATCGACAGCGCTTACCGTCACAAAGACGACATAGTTATGCCCGTGTCCATTGGGGTTGTTGCATTTCCCAAAGACGGCCCAGTTCTCTTCTTCAGACAGATGATGGGTGTGAAGCCGGTGCGCGGCACAAAACCGATATCGCCTGGTCATGCTGGTGCGGCCCATGCGCTCCTGCCACTGCCATCGGGTTTCAAAAATATGAAGCCAGGGTCACCCGCAACCGGATGACCCTGGCTTCACGCTATCTCACAATTCTGGGCAGAGATCCTCTACTCAGAACGACCGTTTATGCGCTGAACGAGCTGCCGCAACCACACGTCGTTTTGGCTTGCGGATTCTTGATGGAGAAGCCGGAGCCCTGCACGCTGTCGACATAATCGACTTCCGCGCCCTGTAAAAGGGGAGCGCTCTGGGAATCCATAATGACCTTCACATCGCCCTTTTCAATAACGGTGTCGTCTTCGGCCATCTTGGACTCGAAGGCCATCCCATATTGATAGCCATGGCACCCACCACCACGGACGTAGACGCGCAGGCCAACCACATCCTTTTCCTCGGCCATCAACTCTCTGATCTTCTGTTCTGCCACCGGTGTAATCGTAACCATTGCGTTCCTCCTCTATCTCCAGATCCGCAACCTGCGTCCTGGGTTAGCTTAGTGTAACACCTCTCTACCGAATATCAACACCCCGCGCTTCTGACTGCTTCGTCGTCGGCTCGGCAAACTTGGATTCAGGCACCCGGACCACGACATCACCCAACACCCTCGCCTGGCATCCGAGCCGGTGCCAGGGCTCACGGAGAGCCTCCCGATCCAGCAAATCCTGCTCGTCAAAGTCGATCTCCGAGAGATTTTCCGCTCCGGACTGCACTTCGACCCGGCAGGTCGTACAGGAGGCATTCCCTCCACAATCGTGGTTCAGGGAGAACCCCAGCTCCTTCGCCGCATCCAGCAGGGTGAGGTTTCTCGTCACACTCCCGCTCTTCCCTTGCGGATGCAGAAACGTTACGCGCGGCATCTCGTCCCTCTATGCTCTATGAATGAGCCCCGACAGCCGCAGGCTTGAACGGACAGCGCTGCAATCGGAGATGCTCTTCGTATTCTTTCTGGAACAGCTTCACGCTGCTCTGCACCAATACGGCGGCTCCGGTGACCAGCGTGCAATACCCCGTGCCTTTCACAAACCCGCAGAGTTGCAACAGACTGTCCAAATCTTTTTGCGTCCCCTGCCCCTCTTCGATCTTGGCCATCAAGGTGGCCAGATTGTTCGTCCCCATCCGGCAGGGGGGACATTGCCCGCAGCTCTCGCCCTTGAAAAAATTCGAATATTTCAGTGTCGCGGCCACCATGCAAGTCGCATCGTCGATCACGATGGTGCCGGCCGAACCCAGGCCGGTGCCGGCCTTCTTGAGCGAGTCGAAATCCATCTGCAAGTCCAGCTGATCGGCTGTGACCATCGGAAAGGCCGGCCCCCCTGGAAACACAGCCTTGATGTTTCGTCCTCCAGGCACGCCGCCACCACACTTCTCGATCAGTTCGCGGATGGTCACGCCCATGGGCATTTCATAGACACCGGGCCGATTCACCGAACCGCTCAATGAAAACATCATCGTACCGGGGCACTTTTCCGTTCCCACTTGGGTAAACCAGGCCGCGCCCTTGTAGAGAATCCGTGGAATATTGCAGAGCGTTTCGACGTTGTTGACCAGGGTCGGCTTCCCGTACAAACCAAAATCCGTCGGATAGAAGGGCGGCTTCTGCCGCGGCATAGCCGGGCGCCCCTGCATCGACTCCAGCATAGCCGTCTCTTCACCGGCCACATAGCTTCCATAGCCATCGAAAACTTGCAGGTCGAGGTCATAGCCGGTCCCCAGAATGTTCGTACCTAGAAACCCCTTGGCCTTCGCTTGCTCTAGCGCTTTCTTTAGATTATTCCGCTCATCTTCGTACTCGTGATTCACATAAATAAAGGCCGCTTTGGCCTGGACGGTATGCGCAGCAATCAGACAGCCTTCGATCAGCTGATGAGGAATCGACCGCAGCAAATGCCGGTCTTTAAACGTCCCCGGCTCATGCTCGCCCGCATTACAGACGAAATACCGTTCCTTCACCCGATGATTGAGGACCTTATCCCACTTCACACCGGTTGGAAATCCCGCCCCACCGCGCCCACGAAGGCCGGCTTCCTTAAGCTCCGCCACGATGGCGTCAGGCGTTAAGCCGGACATGCAGCGCTTCCAGGCTTCATAGCCCCCGACCTTGAGGTAGCCCTCGATCTCCCAGGGCTGCCCCTCAAGCTGTTGCACTAAACGAGGTTCCGTCGCAATCGACATACGTCTTCCTTCAGAAGAAATTCCGCGAGTTTAGAGGGTGTACTATAAGGCTGCCCCTACGCCTTCGTCAAGGTAACGGAGAGAGAATAGGCCTGAATCTCAAGCAGTTAGGGCAAGCGCCCTATGTGAGAATAGGCATACAGGGCATACCGACGGGAGATCGCGCACGGAGGGGGGGGGGGCGCTCTGCCCGCCGACTCGGCCTGAGCCGAGTCAGCGGGAGACGCATTGGCCTTTACTTGAAGTGGCTTCCGGCCCCCATGAAAAACAGCATGGGAATAGAGAGCATGACATTCACGCGGGATGCGAGCAAGGCGGTCCGGCCCCACTGGGCCATTTCCGGCGGAGCCGGAGTGCCCTGCGCGGCGGCCGTCACGGCGGCAATGATCTTCTTCTGGTTCGGCCAGATAATCCCGTGAACATTCCCCATCATGATGATACCCAGGAGACCGCCGATACCCAGCGCCATCGCACCCGTGCCACCCTTAGAGTAGAGATACCCATAGAGGGCAATGCCCGCCAATACCGTCACGGTCGCACCATGCCGGAAGTAATTCAATGCCGTCGGCATGAGCTTGGGAATGACGATATTCTTGGTAGGACCATCCAAACTCTTGAGGAAACCGGCATTGATGAAATTGAAGAAATACAGAATGCCAATCCAGGTGATTCCGGCAATGAAATGCACCCACCTGGCCAACATGCCGACCCAATCCACCTCGCCGGCTCCGATGCCGGATACGCCTAGAAACACACCGATCAATACCGCTGCCAGTGCAAAGCCGACCGCGGCTGTCTGAAACGGATCTTCAAGAAACTTCATAATTCCCCTCTCCTCCCACGGTTTATATTCTCCGGCGCGGTGTTTCCGCGCCCCTCCAAGCACGTCAAGCAAGCCGATCTGCCCGCTCCGCTCAGTACCCCATCACACGATCGACATTGGCACAGAGTTCACGCACGGCATCAGCCGACGTCATCAACGCCGCCCGCTCATCCGCCGTCAGCTCATATTCCAGAATCTCTTCCGCGCCGCCACGGCCCAGCTTGACCGGGACGCCCACGATCACATCTTTCAATCCATACTCCCCTTCGCATAAAACCGCCGACGGCACAACCCGCTTTTGGTCCTGCATAATCGCATCGACCATATCCACCGCCGAAGCCGACGGCGCATAGAAGGCGCTGCCGGTTTTCAGCAGGCCGACGATCTCCGCCCCGCCCTCGCGCGTGCGCTTGACGATCGCCTCCAGCCGGTCTTTCTGAATCAACCCCGACACCGGCTTCCCCTTAACGGTCGTATAGCGGGGCAGCGGCACCATCGTATCGCCGTGGCCGCCAAGCACCATCGCCTGCACGTCCGGCCCCGGCACATTCAACTCGGAGGCGATGAAGGTGCGCATCCGGGCTGAGTCGAGTACGCCGGCCATGCCGATCACGCGGGATTTGTGGAATTGGCTGACCTTCAGCGCGACATGCACCATCGCATCCAGCGGATTGGTGACCAGCAAGAGGATGACCTCGGGCGACCGCGCAACCAGTTCCTTGACCACGGACTGGACGATCTTGCAATTCGTGGCAAGCAATTCATCGCGGCTCATACCCGGCTTGCGCGCGATACCGGAGGTAATGACCGCCACCGACGACCCGGCCGTTTCTTCATAGCCGTTCGTCCCGACCACCTTCGTGCTATAGCCGCACACCGGTCCGGCCTGGGCGATATCCAAGGCCTTACCTTGCGGCACCCCCTCCACAATGTCCACCAGCACCACGTCATAGCGATCACGCTCGGCCAGCCGCTGTGCCGCCGTGCCGCCGACATTGCCCGCGCCCACCACTGTAATTTTCGGTCGCCCCATGATCGACTCCTCGTTAGGCGTAAAACGTAAAACGTGACGCGCCCATCCCCTGACGCCTCACCCCTAACCCCTCACGCATGTTCGTGTTCCGTCCAGCCCGCGACTTTGAAATTGATAGTGCAGACGAAATTCTCACCATCGTAGAAATTGACTTTGATTTTCTTCTTCCCGAACGTGGTGGCCAGAAACTCCTCCGGATTATCGACCAGCGCTTGATACCCCCCGGGCGGATATTCCGCCAGATCGTGGAACACCACGATCATCCCCGCCTTCACTTCTTGCAGCAGTTTGGCCGAGCAGCGCGGATAGACCTCCCAGAACTTCGCCTCGATCAAATCTTTGGTCGGCTCAGGCCGATCCTCCCCCGGCTTAACCGGCTGCGCGAACTTCGCCAGCCGCCGCACATAGGGGTACTGATGCCCGGTAAAGAGCTTGTATAACCACGGTGGGACTGTCGGCCGGTCAGTTTCGTTCGCCATAAGTCACTTCTCGTGAACAGTGAACCGTCAAACGCGAAAGGATTGATACTTGGCTCCACCTTCCGCGTCCCAACTCAATTCACTTCTCACGTCCCACCTTTCACATTTCACGCATTACGTCGTCAATCGTTGATAAATTCTCGGCAACTTCGCGGGCAAGGCCTCGACACGGTCGATCACGGCAAACTGCACATCTCCGTACATGCGGCGGAGGTAGGCATCGGCATCCCGATCGATCGTCACGCAAAAAGGCCCGATCCCCGCCTGCCGGGCTTCGCGAAGCGCGGCCTTGGTATCTTCCAGCGAATAATCGTCTTTATAGTCTCCGTCCAGGGGACGGCCGTCACTGATCAGGACCAGGAGCTTTGTCCGGGCCTCGCGCGCCCGCAGCCGCGCCGTCGCATGGCGGATTACTGCCCCGTCGCGGTTCTGCTGCCGGGGGAGTAGCCCTCCCAACCGCTGCGCCGTAGCCGGCCCCAAACGCTCGTCGAAATCCTTTACCACCGCGCACTCGACCTGCCCCCGCCCCTGCCCGGAATAGGCAAATAGCGCGTACTGGTCGCCGACCGCTTCCAACGCTTCGCACAGAAGTACCAGACTTTCCTTCTCAATGTCGATGACCCGCCGGCCATTTTCAAGCTGCCGGCTCGTCGAACCGCTGACATCGACCAAAAACGCGACAGCGACGTCACGCTCCTTTTTTTCATGGCGCACGTAAATCCGGTCGCTGCCTTCCATCCCCGCCCGCTGCTCGACTACCCGCCTGACCACCGCGTCGATATCCAAATCTTCGCCGTCCGCCTGGGCCGCCGTCCGCCGGAATGCCGGGGGGCGCAGGCTTTCAAAAAACCGGCGGAGCGATTTGATCGCGCTGCGATGCGCGGCCAACGTGGCGGCCACCGACTCGTCGGACCCCGCCTCAGCCATCCGTTCAACCACCCGGCACCAATGGGGGCGATAATCCTGAATCGCTACATCCCATTCCGGATACCGAATTTGTCGCACTCCGTCGCCGACCGGCTCGTCCGTCAACCGCTGCTCGACCGGCAGGGCCAGCATCTCCTCCACCACCGACGGCAACGCCCGTCCGCCACCCAACACGTCGCCCATCGTATCGTGTCTCTGCCCGCCGGAACTCTGCCCGCTTCCGCCCTGCTCTTTGGAGCCGCCGCCGCCACTGGCGATGTGTTCCACCTCCGCCTGCTGCTCTGCTTCGTCACGCTCCTGCTCCGGGTCGCGCGTGATGAACTCGGGATTCATCTCCCCGCGATAGACCCAATTCGTGATCGGACGATAGTCGTCGCCGCTCTGCTCAGAGCCGGTCGGCCCCACCCCGGCCTCATGTGTCTCTTCGACTGTCTGGTCTGATTGAATCATCTCAGCCTTAGGTGCCAATAGTTCCTCCATGCGGAGGTACACCGCATGCGCAAGACGGACGACATCCTCCGCCGTCGCGGCAGATGCAACTGCCGGCTGGCTCATCTCCCACAGCAACGCAACCTCTTCCTGCACGGCACGCGGCACCGCCGAAGCAGCCGACTCACCGGTCGAGAGACGCAGCAGGCAATCGACCATCAATTCTTTCACGGTCAGCCCATGCGCCGGATCGCGCGGCGTCACCGCCTCGCCTGCCAGGCGCTGCAAGTCCCGTTGAAGACCGGGATACTCGCGCTGCAGATGGGCTTCGACCCGCGCATCTTCGAGGACCATCCAAAGGTCCTGCATGAGCCGCGGATGGGGATAGAGCCGAAACAGCGCCGCCAATGAGGCCGGCTGCCGGTCGCCACGCCCATAGCGCTGGCATACCCCAGACACCACATCTCCCAGTGGCGCGAGCGTCAACCGGTACGTGCCAAATTCCAAATGCCCCGCCTCATGGGCGGCCATCGCCAGATAGAGTCGTACGTTCTCATCATAGGTGGGATACCGTCGAAGCAATGCCGGCAAAGCGATCGTCCGTCCATCGGCGGTGACCGTCGCGCGGGCGCCGTCCGCCGCGGCAGAGTCCGGCAAGGCCTGAATCATAACGTCGGTGCCGCACAGCCCTTGGACAAACAATTTGACGGTCCGCGCCACTTGCCGGAGCGGCACGCCGCTCAACGCCTGTTCCACCGAGGACAGCGACTGCTGTGACTCCAATCCAAAATAGGCGCGGGCTCCTTCGGCACTGTAGGCCAGCACTTCCATCCCGGCCTTGAACCAGTTCTCAAATCGCGTGACGGCATCGACGGACAGGCCAATCATGCCGATGATTTCCGGGGCCCGCCGAAGATAGGAGAGCGCCGCCTCCGCATCCTTCTCCGCCAGTAACCCGCCGTATTGCACAACCTTCACCTGCCACTCGACGGACGGCAGCGCCCGGAGCAGTTTCGGAGATTCGGCCAGCCAGGCAATAGCCGATGCGGGCGACTGATCGGCCAATACCGTTCCCAACGACACCACTTTCGAGCGAACCGCCGGCTGCTCGATATCACCCAAAATCGAGGGGCTGGTGCGTAAAAACTCCATCGTGACCAGATAGTCCGGCTTGCCGATCGTATTCGGCTGAATCAGCTTCATGCCGAACGCCACCCAGCTCCGAATTTCACTCAGGCCCAGCACCGGCGCTACTGCGGAAATCTGCCGGATATATTCGAGCCCCACCACAACATCGATCTGCGTCAACTCCACCCCGATATCGAGCCAGGGTTGAAGTTGCTCAGACGGAAGCACCGCGAGAATCTGGGGAGCCGTGCGGAGATATTCCAACGTGACGTTGGCATCTTGTTCCGCAAACTCAAGGCCCGTGGCTAAGATGGCATGCCGCGCGGTTTCCCCCTCAACGATGCCAAGAATCCGCGGACTGTCCTTGAAATACTTGAGCGCCGTCGCCCCGGAGGATTCAGCCAAGGCAATACCGAGGTCCAGCCAAGCGACGATACAGGCCAATCCCGCGCGGCGATCCAGCTCGGGCAAAGCCTCAATCGCGGCGCGAACCACTTTCTCAGACACTTCGCCCAGTTCGTCGAGCATCGCCAGCGTGGCGGCCACCGGCTCTGGCTTGCCCCCCATCAGGGCCAGCCGAGCCACGAGCTGTTCCGCCGGCGCGGAACCGAGCTCTTCTGCCAAACGATCTTTCAATGCTGTTTTTGCTTGCGATGCGGCCATGATCCTCACTCAAAATCCAGGAAGCTGTGGATTGTAAAGAACGCCCTGGCGCTTGTAAACTAGCGTCTTCACCGCTTTGCGTAGCGACGAGAGGAACAGACCATGGCCGAGCCCAAGCAGGATAGCCTCGATAAAATGTGGAAATACGTGAAGGGGTTTGCCGAGAAAAGCGGCACCACCATGCACCCCAACCCTGCCGTGACGGAAGCCGTAGTGAAGGGCCTGGCGATGCATGTGGAGGAACTCGGGAAACCACTCTGTCCCTGCAACTTCTACAAAGACAAGCAGGCCGAAGCCAAGCTGCGCCGCTGGATGTGCGCGTGCGACGAGATGCAGATCTACAAATACTGCCACTGCCTCTTGTTCGTCCGTGAAGACGGCATGCCGATTACCGAATACCTCCCCGAAGGGCACGAGGGACGAGAGGTATACGGACTCATCACAGACCCAACGCCTGACAAGGGCCGCGCCCTCAAACACAAAGCGGCGACGGGACAAACTGCCACGGACAAGGATTCATCAACACCAACGCCATAACGACCATGCGATACCCCAACCGACTCCGGTTTGGATTCGTCCTCTTTGTCCTACTTGGATGCCTGTCCTCCCTGCCTGGAGAGGCGATTGAACCACCCCCGTCAAATCCGCCGCCACTGAACGAGAAAGAGCTGCTGCCCTACAAACTCAAAGGGCACGCCCGCCTGGCGGGCCAGGCCTTCCTTAGTTCGACATCAGGAAAAGCCATCACCCAAGCGGGCGTGCCGGTGTACCTGATTCCGATGACCTCCTATACCCGTTTCTGGTTTAACCGCCACGTACGCTCGTCTCCTTGCACATCGAAAGACGAGGCCGCAGCAGATTGCACGCACGAAGCCATCCCGCAACTGCTGGCTGAAAAACGGCTAGCGCCATACCTTCGCACGACGAGGGCGAACCCGACCGGACACTTCTGGTTCACAAAACTTCCCGCCGGGCGCTATTACATCATAAGCGTCATGGAAGGAGGAGCCGGCTCACACCAAGAGGAGCGAGCGGCGGGAATCGCCTGGCTGATCGTGGATCTCGAAGCAGGAGAGAAGGCGACCAACCTCGTCGTCACCGACTGCAAAATCTGGCTCTGTTAACAAACACTCTCTTCGATTTTTCCCCTTCACTCCCACCCGCTCACCTCATACCCCTTCTCGATCAGACACCGCACCACCGCATCGGCATAGGCCGGATCCGGCTCTGTCGGGCCGTAGGCGCCGCCGGCCACACCCATGATCAGGCCAAGTCCGCCTCCGACGACCGCCCCGATGACGACACCCCCGCCCCCGCCGATCAATCCGGCTGAGGCCCCGCTGCCCGCTCCGATAATCGCCCCCAACACCCCGCCCTTGGCAGCGCTGCCGGTACGATTGACGCCCGACCGCAACCCCGCCCGCTCGGCCTTAGCCTCGCAGGCCTCAATATCCTGCTGTGCCGCCACCTTGCCGGTCAGCTGCAAATGCTTATTGGACCGCAGAGCTGGCGTCGGCGCCGCACATGCCACTACACTTATCAGCAACGAAATGGCCACGAGGCGATAGAACACTCGACTCATCACACAAACGCTTTCTCTGACCATTTTCATTTCCTTCACATTAGCGAAGGAGTCCCACCGACCCCCTCAGCCTCCCCCTCACTGCCACCCTGTCACCTCATATCCCTTCTCGTGTAAACAGCGATTGACGAAATTTGTATAGGCCTCCGGCGGATGAGACGGGCCAAAGGCGGCGTGGAAAAGTCCCGCAAACAAGCCCCAGACGGCGCCACTCGCGGCCCCGATCGCGGAGCCACGCCCGGCGGCGCCTGAGATGGCACCGCCAACCGCCCCGGCCGCCGCGCCGATCCCCGCGCCTGCCGCCGTGCTGCCAGCCACACGGCCGGCTTTGCCGCTGCCCTCTTCCGCGCCGGCAGACTCGGCTAATTGCTTGCAGGATTCAATGTCCTGTTCCGCGACTTCTTTTCCCACCGATTGCCAGTGAGAATTGGGATACAAGATAGGCTTTGCACTCGAACAAGCTGAAGTCAACAGGAATAGCATTACGAACACGACCGGTTCCCATCGTGTCATGAAGCCACCGGTCCTTTCCCTGTTGCCAAGCCCAATCGCGCCAGCACCTCCGCGGCTGCCAGCGTTTTGCACAAGACCCGTTTGTGCCGCCCCCCAGCGCCAGAATGAATCGCGAGCGTTGAGGGAGGCACCGCAAGACGCTCTGCAAGAAACGCGAGCAAGGCCTCGTTCGCCCGCCCATCGACTGAAGGCGCTGCCACGCGAATCTTGAGCGCGTCCCCGTGCAGACCGACGCACTCGGACTTGGAGGCTTTCGGCTGCACCTGAATCGTGAGGATCGCGCCGCCCTTGGTGTCCTGCACGATCTGATGCGTCATGCGTGAAAGGAGTCGTGACGGGGTGAACTAGAAAATGGCTTTGACGAGTTCCTGAATACTGCGCTGCATATCGTGATCATCGGTGATAGGACGGGCGATGGCCACATCGCAGGCCTGATCGGGCGCGACCCCTTGCTTGATCAAAGTTCCGGCATAAATCAGCAGCCGGGTGCTCACGCCTTCTTCCAGCCCATGATTTTTGAGGTTGCGGACTTTGCCGCCCAGCTTGACGAGCTTCTCGGCCAGGTCCAGGCTCACGCCCGCCTCCCGCTCCACCACGGTGGTTTCGACGGCGGCAGACGGATAGTCGAACTCTATCGCCATGAACCGTTGCTTGGTGCTTTGTTTCAAGTCTTTGAGCACGCTTTGGTAGCCGGGGTTATAAGAAATGACGAGCATGAAATCGTCAGCCGCCTCGACGATCTGGCCCTTCTTTTCGATCGGCAGCACCCGGCGGTCGTCGCTCAGCGGATGGATGATCACCGTCGTATCTTTCCGCGCCTCGACGACTTCGTCGAGATAGACAATGGCCCCGTGCTTGACGCCAAGCGTCAGCGGGCCATCCACCCATACAGTCTCCTGTCCCTTGAGCAGATACCGTCCGACCAGATCGGACGCCGTCAGATCTTCATGGCACGCGACCGTAATGAGCGGCCGGCCCAACGCGTAGGCCATATGCTGGACAAACCGGGTCTTGCCGCATCCGGTCGGTCCCTTCAGCATCACCGGCATCTTGTTGTTCGCGGCAATCGTAAACAGACCGACTTCGCCCCGCACCTCGGCATAAAACGGCTCTCGGTCGATGCGGAACGACTGGATATCGAGCTCTCGTCCTACCTGACTCATGTGATCCTTCTCTTCTGCATGGAGGAAATAGGAGGAACGATAAACGGAACGACAGGGGAAGATCAAGCGATTCAACGCAGATTAGGAGGACCGTACCGCTTTCGCTCCATCCAGCACCTCACGAACCTTCTCGGCTAACGCGGTGGGCGTGAAAGGTTTTTGCAAAAAGGACGTATCCTGCTTGATGCCGCCCTGGGAGAACACTGGATGATCGGGATAGCCGGACATATAGAGCACCTTCATATCGGGACGCACTAGCAGCAGCTTCTCGGCCACTTCGGGGCCGCTCATCTGCGGCATCACGACGTCCGTCAGGAGCAAATGAATGGTCCCGAGATACTTCGTACCGGCCAACAACGCCTCAATCCCGTGGCGCGCTTCCAGCACCGTATACCCCTGCAACCGCAACGTTTCATGCACCAACCCTCTGACCGCCGGCTCGTCTTCCACCAGGAGGATTGTTTCCCGGCCCTGCACATTCTCTTTGTTGGGAGCCTCGGGAGCTCCATTTTCCACCAAACCATCCACACGCGGAAAATATATTTTAAAGGTGGTACCACTCCCCACCTTGGTCTCCACCCCGATCACGCCGCCGCTCTGTTTCACAATCCCGTAGACTGTGGACAACCCCAATCCTGTGCCTTTGCCTTTGTCCTTCGTTGTAAAGAAGGGCTCGAAAATGTGCGACTGCGTTTCCTCATCCATGCCATGGCCCGTATCTTTCACGGCCAGCAACACATAGTTCCCCTTCTCCAAGACGAGCATGTCACGGAATGTTTTTTTTCTGATCGAAACATTGCGCGTCTCCACCGTCAACCGCCCTCCGGTCGGCATGGCATCGCGGGCATTGACCGCCAGATTCATGATAATCTGCTCAATCTGCCCGGGATCAGCCTTGATCGCGCCCAGATCCGGATCGAGCTCAGAACAAAGCTCGACAATGTCCTCTCCCAAGAGGCGCCGTAGCATGCCATCCATGTTCGCGACCAGCGCATTCAGATCCACGATTTTCGTCGCGACAAATTGGCGGCGGCTGAAGGCCAAGAGCTGCCCCGTCAAGCTGGCGGCGCGATCCGCCGCCTTCTTCACTTCTTCAAGTTCTCGCTTTGACGGATCTCCTGCCGACAAGCGGCTGAGCACCAGCTCGCTGTACCCGCGAATCACTGTGAGCAGATTATTGAAATCATGGGCCACGCCACCGGCCAGCCGTCCGACCGCCTCCATTTTCTGGGACTGCCGGAGCTGCGCCTCCGTCTGATGCAGCGCCTTCACGGCCTTGGTCCGCTCGCCGAACTGTCCTAGCTTCAAACCGATGTCCGTCGCCATCTTGAGCAGTTCTTCATCCGGCTCACGGACATACCGGCTGAAGAATTCGATCACGCCTTCCACTTCCTCACCGACCTTGACCGGCAACCCAAACCCTCCGTGCAACCCCACTTGCGCCGCGAGGCTCGACCGCACAAAACGGGGATCGACCGTCACATCCACCACCCAGTAGGGTTCTCCGCTAGCCCACACCCGTCCCGGCAGCCCCTCTCCGGAATGAAACGACTGCTGCCAGTCCGCCGACACAAACTCGTCGCCCTTGAACGTCGGCGCCTGCCATTGGTTCAAGCACCGCAACACACTGGTTTGTTTGTCGAACCGCCAAAATACGCCATAATCCCACTCCAGACTCTCGCCGACCGCCTGAATCACCCGCGGTGCCGCCTCTTCCAACGTCACCGATTCGGACAGCACCCGTGTCACCGCGTATTGCGACGCCAGCCGCCGTTCGGCTTTCCGCCGATCGGTGATGTCTCGAATGAACGCGCTGAAAATATAGGCGTCGCCGATGCGGGCGGGAGACACCGACAATTCGACCGGAAACTCCCGGCCCTCGCGATGCCGCGCCGTGACTTCAATCCGGCGATTGAGAATGGGGCCCTTCCCGGTCTTAAGGAACTCACGCAATCCCAGCTGCTGCGCATCACGGTCTCGCTCCGGAATCACCGTCTCCGCCAACAGCTGGCCCAACACTTCTTCCCGAGACCATCCGAAGATGGCAGTCGCCTGGGCATTCCAATCGGTGATGACCCCGGCCGCATCGATAGTAATGACGCCGTCCAGCGCCGTATCGACGATAGCGCGATTCCGCTCCTGGCTTTGCAGCAGCGCCGCCTCTGCGGCGCGCGCCCAGGCGCTTTCCTGTTGCGCCTGCCGATATTCCGCCCGCAGCCGCCCGGTGGACCACAAAAGCAGCCCCAGCAGCGGAATCCAAATCACCAACGCCCCACCGCCCACTTTCCAGAAGATCACCGACCGGATTGGCGAGAGGACGGCATCGCGGTCCATGCGAACCAAGACCGTCCAGCCCAATCCTGGAAAATCTCCATACCCTTTCGTCATGGCATAGCCTGTCACGACCGGCACATGCCGCCGCCGATGCTCTTCCTCCACATACCCCGGATCGCCCTGCAGACCGAGTTGCGCCGAGGGAAGGCCCATTTCCAAAAGATTCAGCGGCGAGTTGAAATGCTGGGAGGAATCGACGAACGCCACCCCCTTCTTGTCCAACATTTGATATTCAATCGCGCCCACAAACGCTTCATGCAACTGGAGCGACCGAATAGTCCTGGTCGTCACGGCTTCCAACACCGTCACCGACACCCGTGCGGTGACCACCCCAAGAAACGTGTCCTCGGCATCGAGAATCGGAGCAGTAAACGACACCGTGGCGCCTCCTGATTCACCTTCGTGACTCATCACCTCGCCCACGACTACATCCCGTTGTCCATGTGCCGTATTGAACCACTCACTCTGACTATAGTCTTGGCCGACCATCTCCGATTCGGTGGCGGCAACCACCACACCCTGTTGATTTGTCACTGCCAACGACACATACATCGGAGCGTAGGCGGTCTTCACCCAATTCAGATAGCTGGCCAGATAGCTCCGATCCGACGACCGGAGCGCAAAGGCCCGCGCCATCATCCGCGCATCGCCAAAACGCTCGAAAAGCAACCGGTCAAGCTTGTCGGTTACTTCGGCGGCGGCCAATGTGAGCTGATGACCGGACGCTCCCAAAAACCGGTGCTCCATATATTGCAGCAGAATCACACCGATTCCCACGGTGAACGTGGTCATGAAAATGATCAGGAAGGGAAGCCATCCGTATCCGCGGGAGCGATTGAGGTCTGACGTCATCATAAGAATGATTCAGTTAGTCCGCCGAGGCGATCCAACTCTTCACCATGGTCGTTGGATGATAGGCCTGCTTAGCCTTCTGCAGACCGGGCAATCCGGCATCATCCATCGCATTGATCCACTCCGCGCCGTTCCGCAATGCGGTCCGGCAGGTCTGCCGAAACAGCGCCTGCGCAAGCCCCGGCATCGACCGGTCCGCCACCTCGAACAGCACGGCATACGTCGTGGGCGTCAGCCAATACCCGAATGTGTAGGCTGCAATCTGATCGCGAACCATCGCGATAGTGCCCAACAATCCGAGCCGCTCGCCCCATGACCAAGCGATCTCGTGCGCGGCCTCGGCATCTTCCAGAAGCCACTGCCCCATCTGATCGAGACGGGCTGCTTGTTTTTGCCCCGCCCACCGCCGGTACAACGATCGGCAGCCTTGATGATGATCCGGGGAACGGTACGATTCGAACGTGACCGGCTGCTCACGCTCCACGCGATTGCAGAGCGCCCGTTGGGACTTGTAACGATCTCCGGCCAGATTCGCCAAGGCCTCCGCGCGATACAGATAATCGGGGTTCTTGTTCGAAAAGTGGTAGGTGCGAGCGTCAAGCCCGTTCTTTTGGCTGTCCGTCAGATTCTCGATCCGGCTCACCGGTGATGCGCCGTTCCACTGCCGCATCAATGCAAAGCCCTCGCGCACGGCCTCTACAAATACTCCGGCCCCGAAAGGAGGCACCGGCATAAACCACCCATCAGGAGACTGCGCGAACAGAAAGTAGACGCCGTTCTGTTCCATCCACCGATGAGGAAGCGTCGTGGTCCATACATAATGATAGGGAAAGGCGAAGGCTGCCAGGGGCTCACGCACTGGAGAACCGGATGCCCGTAGCGCAGCCGCCATCATAGGGGCATCGGCGAGACGCAGCGGCTGAAGCCGCCGGTCCGGTTGATGCGCCCACACTCGCCGCGTTACCTCCGGCAACGGGGCCAGCACCACCACATCGTCCTGATACCGGCCGATCAGGCGGGGATGCGCCTCAAGCACGCGAAGCGCAGACTCCTCGCCCAGAAGTTGTTGCACCCGCTCCCGATGCACGCGAATCTCGCTCGACCTAGCCTCCCGCATAAACGGGCATTTCGTGTCCCAACCCAGGACGATCTGATCCCCGGCCTCGTTCCACATCAGCGCCAACGGATACAGCTGGCAATCCAGCGGCCGGCGTTGATAAATCCCGCACTGAGCGGACTCCGGATCGAAGGCCGGACAGTGATACCCATCGCCGGCAGGATCGTTCACCAGCGCAATCTGCGCTCCGGCAGGATCATCGAACAAGGCAGGGGAAAGGCCTAGGGAAACCGCCTCGCGTATCTCGTCACGGGTAAAATAGGGGCGGAGAAAACTGTCGGACTCAGGAAAACGGCAACAGACATCGCATTGCGCACAGACCTCACCGGGAACTATCTGCGGCAGATGCGGCAACAGCGTCACCTGGGAGTTGAACTCCGTCTGGACAGGCGTCATTAGGTTCCCATCATACGATGGGCCGCAGAATCGAGCAAGCTTCCTTTGCTTCGCATCCATCCCTTAAATGGCCGGGGCCACTTGGAGTCGGTGCACGTCAGCCGCGCATCCAGAGGGCGATTCGGCGAAACACTCCCCACTTGTCCGTCCCTCACCCCCGTGATAGCATCCGTCCATCGACGCTCATTCGTCCGAAGGTTTCCCCACAAGGATTCTGCCATTGGCACAGACTGAGACCCATCCCGCATCCCCCTGTTCAGCCCTTGCTCCAACTGTCGCCCTCCACCGCTGCGAGGCTATTCGCGCCCAGGTTATGTCCGCCGGCTTGTATGCGCCAACAACCGATGCCGCATCAGCGGCGCGGCCTGCCGGCCTTCAGGCCGCCACCACGTGGCGCGTCAGCCCCTGTCCATTATTCCTTTCGCCAGAACACCTGGCGTTTTTCACCAAATTAGGCCCCCAACTGTTGACGTTCTATCGCGCGCTCAACCGGCTCTATCAGGACAGCGCGAAGGGTCTGCAACCGGCCTGGGCCGCGCGTTATCTTGACCAGGGCAAACCCGAATCCTTGATCGCCTACAGCCGGATGAAACGGTTCCGAGACGACCTTCCCGCCGTGATCAGGCCGGATGTGATTCCGACCCAGGACGGCATGGTCATCACCGAACTGGATTCGGTCCCGGGCGGGATCGGACTGACCGCCTGCCTCTCGTCGATTTATAGCGGGCTCGACGAGACGCCCCTCTCGATCATCGGCGGGCGAGACGGCATGGTGCGAGGGTTCGCCGCCATGTTACGGGCGATGCAAAATGCACAAGCCGGCTGTATCGCGATCGTCGTCTCGGAAGAAGCCAAAGACTACCGGCCGGAGATGGCCTGGCTGGCAGCGCGGCTCCGCGAACTGCACATTGAAGCCTACTGTGTGGAGCCTCGCGACGTGCACTTCACAGAAGAAGGGCTGCGGCTCCGACTCGACACCCGTGATCTGCCGATTGCCGTTCTTTATCGCTTCTACGAGCTCTTCGATTTGTTGAATATCCCCAAAGCTGAATTGATTCAATATGCCGCCAAAAAGGACTGGGTATCCGTCACCCCGCCCTACAAGCCGGCCTTGGAGGAAAAGTCCTCGTTTGCCCTGCTGCACCATCCCGTTTTGCGGCCGTTCTGGGAAAAAGAGTTGGGAGCATCCACGTTCCTCGACTTGACCACGATCATGCCGCGCACCTGGCTGCTCGACCCGGCGCCCATCCCTCCGGCCGCGACGATTCCCGGCCTTCTGATGGGTGGCCGAGCGGTCACCAATTGGCGAGACCTGGCGGCCGCCACGCAAAAAGAACGGCACTACGTCATCAAGCCCTCGGGCTTTTCCGAACTCGCCTGGGGCAGCCGGGGAGTCTCCGTGGGCCACGATCTTCCGCAAGCCGATTGGGCCGCCGCCATCGACCAGGCCCTATCCTCCTTTCCAACCACGCCCTATATCTTGCAAGAATTCCATAAGGGGCGTCTGTTCGAACTGGACTACTGGGATGCGACCTCCAATACCATGCAACGCATGAACGGGCGCGCCCGCCTTTCGCCGTATTATTTCGTCTCCGGCGGCAAGGCCGAACTCGCGGGCATCCTTGCAACAATCTGTTCGGCTGAAAAGAAAATCATCCACGGCATGAAAGACGCCATCATGGTCCCTTGCGCCGTACAGCCACAATAAACCCGGCCGGCCAGCCTGAGGCAATCAGGAATATGTGCACGATCCCCCCATTCCCTCATTCCACTTTCAGGGATGTCCATGGTAGCCTAAGACCATCATGGCTCTGACGCTGTACCACGTTGATTGGTGTCCGGACTGCGAAGTCGTCCGCGACAAACTCGCGCAACTGGGTGTCGCCTATGACGACGTGGTCGTGCCGGATGCGCGCCCGATGCGGAAACAGGTCTATGAAGTGTCCGGGCAATACTACGTACCAGTCCTGAAAGACGGAGCAACCGTGCTGACGGAAACACGCGATATTCTGTCCCACCTCGATACACACTATGCCAAGATCTCTCCATAAGAAAGAAGCGCCCACGCTCCCGCACAATCGGCGTCAGGAGCCACCCAGCCCTGCCGTAAATGGGTTCATCTCTTGAAAAGGAGGCCGTGAGACCCGTGGAAGAATGGAGACGCATCCTCGCTGAGAGCATCGTCAAGCCGAAAGACCTGGCCGAGCGCTTTGGCGTGGACGAGAAAGAAATAGAAGCGATCGTCGGGCCCTACCCGATGCGGATTACCCCGACCGTGCTCGGCACAATCAAAGCCAAGGGCGACGCGATCTGGAAACAAGTCGTTCCGGAAATGGCGGAACTGGCGGACATCGAGGCCGAGGACGACCCCCTCGAAGAAGATCTCATGAGCCCGGTGCCCCATCTAGTGCACCGCTATCCGGATCGTGCGCTCTTGATGGTCACCAACCAATGCCCCATCTACTGCCGCTTCTGCACCAGAAAACGGCTCGTGGGGAAACCGGGATTTCTTAAGAAGGGCGAGTTGGACCGGGCCATTACCTATCTACGCGAACACCAGGAAGTGCGGGACGTGATCCTGTCAGGCGGCGATCCGTTATTGCTCCCCGACTACCTGCTCGAACGGGTGCTCAAGGCGCTCCGGACGATTCCCCACTTGGAACTTATTCGCATCGGCTCGCGCGTACCCGGCACCCTGCCGCAACGAATCACCCCGAAGCTCTGTGAGATGGTCAAAAAATACCATCCCATATACATGAACCTGCACTTCAACCACCCGGACGAACTGACGCCCGAAGTCAAAACCGCCTGTGGCATGCTGGCGGACGCAGGCATTCCGCTCGGCGCGCAAACCGTGCTCTTAAAGGGCGTGAACGATGATCCCGAGATCATGAAACGCCTCGTCCACCAGCTGTTGCTCGCGCGAGTAAAGCCCTACTACCTCTATCAAGCGGACCTGACCAAGGGCACCAACCATTTCCGCACGACGGTCGAAACCGGCCTGAATATCATCAAGGCCCTTCAAGGCCATACCAGCGGCATGGCGGTACCGCACTTTGTGATCGATGCCCCCGGCGGAGGCGGAAAAATCCCCCTCCTCCCCGACGACTACCTTGTCCATCTCGATGAAAACGGGGCCATGCTCAGAAATTACGAACACAAAACGTTCCACTATCCCCAACCCAAACAGAGTCAGGGCCGCGAATTGCCGATGGTCGGCGCGCACCCGGGCTGGGGTTCGTGCGCGAACGGTCATGAGGAGGCGTGAACAGCAGGTGAGTAGACGCGCAACCCAGGGCATTCTCCCCTACCAGGACATCAAGCAACTGATTGCCAGCCGGGCCATCACCGCCTCTCCGGCCATTGAAGAGCGGCAGATTCAGCCGGCCAGCCTCGACCTGCGCCTGGGGCGCAAAGCCTATCGGCTCATCAGTAGCTTTCTCCCGGAGCTCTCCACCATATCCTCACGGCTCAATGTGCTCGACTTCTATCAATCCGATCTCGTGATGTACGAGATGGACCTGACTGAGGGCGCAATTCTTGAGAAGGGCCATGTCTATCTGGTTCCGCTGCTCGAAACGCTCAAACTCCCGAAGATTCTCCGGGCCAGAGCCAATCCAAAAAGCACGACCGGCCGGCTGGACGTCTTCACCCGCATCGTCACCGACTTGAACACCGGCTTCGACGAAATCCGCGCCGGCTACCAGGGGCCGCTCTTTCTCGAAATCGTCCCGCGCTCGTTCGCGATCAAGGTGCGCACCGGCCAATCGCTGAATCAGATCCGCTTTGTCCGGGGCGAGGCCACGGTCTCCGATGCATCGCTGAAAACGCTGCACAGTAAATCCCCGCTGCTCTACCACAACAGCGCGCCTAGGAAACCCTTGGGCGCCCGTGAATTCCGCGCCGAGCGCGGGCTGTTCCTGCGGATCGATCTCAAAGGGGAAGACCGCGCCGACTCCTCCATTATCGGTTATCGCGCCAAGAAGAACAGCCACGTCATCGACCTGGCCAAAGTCGGCCATTACGCCGCTGCCGATTTCTGGGAGCCGCTCCACCGGCACCGGCACGACAGTTTGCTCCTGGAACCGGAAGAGTTTTACATCCTGGCCTCGAAAGAACGGATCCGCGTCCCGGCCGGCTATGCTGCGGAGATGGTGGCCTACGAAGCAGCCTGCGGAGAACTGCGCACCCACTATGCGGGATTCTTCGACCCGGGATTCGGCTATGGCGCAGAGGGGGAGATCAAAGGCACCCAGGTTGTCCTGGAAGTCCGCCCGCACGACGTGCCCTTCCTGATCCACGACGGCCAGACATTTTTTAAGGTTGTATATGACCGCATGCTCGACGTACCCTCACAACTCTATGGCACCACGTTAGGGTCGTCCTATCAACGACAGGCCCTCACACTCAGCAAACATTTTAAAGTGTGATTATGGCTCCCACAGATTTGCCCTCAAAAGATTCGGCCCACACACCGCCGCCCGCAGACGATGAGTCGGGAAACGACAAACAATTGAGCGTCGCCGGCATGATGACCGGGACCGCGCTGATGTTCATCGGCTTTTTGAACGTGTTTTTGTCGATCAGCGGCGGATTTGAAATCAATGCCGTGCCCCTCCTCATCTACTTCGGAGGGGTCGCCGTCTGGGCCAACGCAGTGATCGAGAACCCAACCTGGCGCTACAGCGTCATGATCAGCGCCATCGTGATCGGGCTGGGATTCTTTCACTACGGCGAAGTGCTCTTCTGGCACAAGCAAGTCGTCTTCTGGTCCACCGTCGTGCTCGTGATGTACTTCATGTTCCGAGAGCCGAAACAGCCAGACCGATAAGCCCTGCCGGCGTATCGCTTGGGGATACGCGAAGACCGTGCTCACGTCCTACTCCGATGGCGATTTCCGTCATTATCCCGACACTGAATGAATCCTCGACCATCGCGCGCACGGTGACGCGCACGGTGGCGTTGAGCTTCGAGGAGATAATCGTCAGCGACGGAGGCAGCACCGACCCCACCGTCCCCATGGTTCAAGTGTGCTGCGACCGCGTCCCATCCACCCGCCTCGTCACAGGTCCAACAGGCCGCGCACGCCAACTGAACGCAGGCGCCCAGGCGAGCCGCGGCGATATTCTCGTCTTCCTGCATGCCGACACAGAGCTGCCTCCCAATGCCAAGGCCGTGATCGAATCCGCCATGGCTGACCCGAAGGTCGTCGGAGGCCGTTTCGATATCCGCTTCGACCGCCCCTCCCGCTGGGGCGACATGATCAGCTGGTTCATGAACCGCCGCTCGCGCATGACCGGGATCGCCACCGGCGATCAGGCCATCTTCGTCCGGCGCGAGGTCTTCAAACAGATGGGCGGTTTCCCGGACATTCCCTTGATGGAAGATATCGAATTCAGCCGCCGACTGAAACGCTTGGGCGCCACGGCGCCGCTCGCCGAAATTGTCACCACATCCTTTCGCCGCTGGGAGCAAAACGGCCCCCTCCGCACAATTCTCTTGATGTGGACCCTCCGCTTCCTGTATTGGCTCGGCGTCAGTCCTGTTCGGCTCAACCAATGGTACCGTGCAGTCCGATAACCCATGAATAAATTCCAACAGAAATCTGCTCAACCTACAACAGCCACACCACAATCAGCGGCCCTGGTGATCTTTGCCAAAGCCCCCGTGCCAGGCCAGGTGAAGACACGCCTATGTCCTCCGCTGACACCGGACGAAGCGGCCACCTTACACGGCAGCTTTGTCCTCGACACCCTCGAACGAACCAAACTGGCTGCCACCAAGCTGAAACTGCCGATTGATCGCTACCTTGCCTGCGCGCCTTCGTCCACGCTCGTCTTCTTTCAAATTATGGAGGAACGGCAAAGCGTGAAGTTGATCGATCAAATCGGCAACGATCTGGGCGCGCGCATGCAGCAGGCTTTTGACGCCCTGTTCGCCAAAGGCTATCAGCGCGTGCTGATCGTCGGGACCGATATCCCCTCGCTGCCGCTGGAGCACTATAAACAAGCCCTCGCCCTCCTGGAGACAAACGACCTCGTGCTCGGCCCAGCACTCGACGGGGGCTATTATCTGATCGGCCTCACCCGCCCCGCGCCTACGCTGTTTGCCGACATTCCCTGGTCCACCGACCGGGTGCTGTCCTTGACGCGGGAGAAAGCGACCGCCCTTGAACTTAAGACCGCGCTGCTGCCACCCTGGCGCGACATCGATACCATCGACGATCTCACCGCGCTCATCGACGCAGCCGCAATAGACGGTAAGAAACCCAAACACGAACAGGTGTTTTCACAACGGACCGCCGGAGCGCTGCAATTCATCGGAAAGAAGCTCCGCTCACGAACCTTATAGAGAGAGCATAATCACCATGAACGAACGAGTCGCACTCATCACCGGCGGAGCCAAAGGCATCGGGCGGGGCATCGCCCTCGACCTGGCGGCGCAGCAGTGGAAGGTGGCCGTCTGCTATCGGACCAGCGAAGCCGAGGCGCAACAGACCGCGCTGGCCATCACGGAACGCGGCGGGAAAGCCCTGGCCATCCGCTGCGATGTGTCGGACCCGGCAGCGGCACAGAGTCTGGTACAGCAGGTGGAGCAGCAGTGGGGACGCATCGATGTTCTCATCAACGGCGCCGGTCCCTATCACCGTGTAAACCTGTTCGAGGAAACGGTCGACGGCTGGAACGAGATGTTCGACGGCAATCTCCATTCCATTTTCTACCTGGCCAAAGCGGTCGCGCCGGGCATGAAAATCCGCAAGAGCGGAAGGATCATCAACTTCAGCATGGCCAATGCGGATCAGATGATCTCCCAACCCGACGTCACGGCACACTACATCGCGAAAGCCGGCGTGCTGATCCTGACACGAACGCTCGCCAAGCTGCTCGCACCTCATGGCATCACCGTGAACGCGGTATCACCGGGCTTCATCGACTCCGGCAGCGCGCCGCCGGAAGAACTGGCCGGGATGACCAAACGCATTCCCGCAGGCTATATTGGATCAGTCGACGACACAGTCGCAGCAGTGCGATACTTACTCAGCGAGGACGCCCGCTATGTGAACGGGGCGAATATTCAGATCAGCGGGGCATGGGGGATATGAGAGGCGAGGTAGGTGTGGAGCCCTCAGTTGCTCGCGCACCACGCACTCGGACTGATCGAAAGACAACACCAAGGGCTGTGCTCGGTGCATGCGCGCAGTTGAGGGCTCCACACCCACCTCGCTTGAGTGGAAAGAAGGCAAGAGGGATCTATGAAAACCGATCAAGAACGCGAACAGCACCGTCGATTCGTCCAGGCCCTACAGCATGAGCATCTGACTTGCGCCAAGCCTGGCTGCGGCGGACCGATGGATGTCGTCGATCTCACCACCCATAGCGCCCGCGTGAAGACCTACGAAGCGACCTGCGAACGCTGTCAGGGTGTGGAACGGATTACCGGCAAGGAAGAGCATACGCCGTCCTGGGATGTCGCCTCGATCACGATGATGGCGGAGATGCATCTGCTCCACGACCAACCCACCTGCCCATTCGACGATACGCCGATCACGTTCATCTCGATGCCCAATCCCCGCCGCAAAGCCCGCTACCGGCTCTGCTGCTTCTACTGCGGTCGCCACACCGACATGAACTGGCCTCCGCCGGAAGCGAAGGGATAAAGCCCCTGCATCCCAAAGCTCCACGTCATCTTGGCCCATTTCCTTTAAGGGCCCCTACTTGCCGACGAAGATGAAGCAGATACTCTTTCATCGGCACGAAAATTCTCGCAGCGCGTTGTTGCGACCCCACTTCCATTTCCCAAATCCAATTTTCATCAGGCGTTTCCCGGAATAACTCCACCATGGGCTTCTGATTATTCAACTGATAAGGAACCTGCTCCTGAATTTCTTTCAAGATGGCATCGGACAACAGGCCTTTCCCCTTCAGCTTTTTAGCCAAATCGCTCGTCTTCCGACAGTCTCCGATCCGAAGATCCAGCTTGGCGATCTCACGATCGAGCAACTGGCCCTGCCTCGCCGCAAGACTATTGAGATCGAGCAACTGGGCAATCTCCAGCTTCATCGTGCCGGGAAACAGACTGCCTTCCTGCGCGATGAGCGCCTCAATCCTCGCGTGATAACTCTCCAGGAAATGATAGATGAAGAAGAACTCTTCGATAGGCCACCAGTGATTCCGATGGACCAGCCGCGCCAGACTTTCCATCAGCCCCACTCGCGTGAGCCGATACCGGGGCTGCTTGTGATCTCCGGCCTGCTTCGCCAACCCTTCATTCACAAGCACGGCCAGGTATCTCGCGATCTGCGTATTCTCGACTGCAAGGCTCGGCCCCTCCATGGCGGACTCCAGCCAGTTTGAAAAGAGCTCAATGAGAAACCGCAGATCCTTCTGCCGGAATCCCTGAGCCGCAAACCGCGCATGCGCGCCGATGGCGGCTGCATCAAAGAGCGCGCGATGCCGCCCCAGATGTGTTTTTTTCGCCTTTTTCATCGTGCCATCCTCAATAAATGACGGTGTCACAAGATTATCACCCTCGCTATTGCTTGAAAATTAAGATTGCTATTGCTGATAGCCCCACATCACCCGCCAAAGAATGACACTGTCATAAACTCATCCCCCAACACTGCCTGCCTTTTGGCTAGACTCAGTCCAGACAGTCGCTTATTCACCAGGAGGTTCCCATGCGCATCTTCAAACGCATCAACGCCACCATCCAATCCAACTTCAACTTGTTCCTGGACCAAATCGAGAATCACGAAGCGCTGGTCACGGAGGCCATGCACGAGGTGAAAGCCGCATCGGCTCAAGCTACCGCGCGACTTGCCCGCCTTCAGCAGGATGAGGACAAACTGGCAGCCCGACTGGCAGAGCTCCGAAAGGATGCTGTGCAATGGAAGGACCGGGCCCTCAAGGCCGGCACCCAGGATGAAGCCCGCGCACTCGAATGCATCCGTCGGATGACACGGGCCAAGGAAGAGGCGGCATCGACCGAATCTCAATTGACAAAAGCGCAAGAACTACGCGCCAGGCTGGTCGAGGACCTTCGCGGGATTCAATCCAGGCTGGACGAGTTACAGCGAAAGAAACACACCCTGGCGACCAGACAGTTCAGGGCGGAGGCGATGAAAGCCATTCAATCAGACGGCACGACCGCGCTGGATGAAATCACCGGCATATTCGACCGGTGGGAGACCCGCGTGTCGGAAGCCGAAGGATATGTGGCAGATCCCGCTCTGCTGACCGACGATTTCGAACTCGCCTACAAGCAGAAGGAGGACGACGAAGGACTTCGCGCCACCTTGCTGGAGTTGATGGCCGAAGCAAAACACTAACCAAACCTCGCCGGACAAAGGAGGACCCATCATGGAACGCTGGATGGATATTCAGAAACTCGGGCAACTGCTGCGCTGGATGGGCTCACTACTGCTGTTGGGAGCCAGCGCGAGTTTCATGCTGGAAGGATGGCAGGACTTCGGATCGGAGGTCCGGTACTTCTTGTTTCTGGGATATCTGTTAGGCCTGGCCGGGCTCGGCATCCTCCTCGGCTCACGCGTGAAGGAGGACAAGGGAGCCAGAACGCTCTTAGGCCTGGCCGTGGCCGGCATCGCAGCCCAATGCTCGCAACTCGGCGCGATGATCCACTCGATGGTGTCAGCCGACAACGGAATGTTGCCCGGTGCGCTGCTTTATGACGCCGCAGGCTGGAGCCAAATCGCGCTGAACGGAACCGCGACGTTCCTTCTCCTCGGCCCCGTGGCCTTTCTGGGGTTTTCAGCCTTGAATCGGCCACAGGCTCGTCTGCTCACCGGCGCCTATCTGCTGGCGTGCAGCGGCCTGCTGATCCCAGTCCGGCACGGATTGCCGGTGACGGCGGTCTTGGTCGCCGTCGCCATGTTGGCGCTTTGGATCGACTCCCGCTTCATCGCCGGAACGACGGTGGGCGGAACCGGAGAAGGGATCATCGGCCGCCTGCTGCTTCTGCTACCGGCCGGCATCGTGGCGGCTCGAACGGCGTTCTATCCGCAAAGCGACCTGTTTGTCGGGGTGACCAGCATGCTCATCGGAGCCCTATTCTTCGAAATGCTCCCCCGTTTTGTGAAGGAGGAGCCGGAGAAGACCCGCATCCAGGCATTCAGCACGGCCCCGATAGCACTTGGCTGGTGCGTCATTGCCTTCCAGTACCTTCCCACCGTCTTCACCAACCAGGCTGCGGCCCCGTTGATGACGCTGTTACCCTTCAGCGCCTTATTGACCGTACTGTCGCTCCGTTCATTGGGCGGCGGTGCGTGCTACCGGAAAGCCGCCTCGCTGTTGACTCTGATCTCCCTACTGTCTCAACTTGGCACGCAGGCTACGCTACTGTCTTCTTTCCTCTGCGTAGCGCTGTCCACCGTCATGGTGGTGGCAGGGTTCCACTACCAGGAACGCGTACTCTTCTCCACCGGAGTGGTGGGGTTGATCTTCGGCATGGGCTATCATCTCCGGTTTGCCATCCAGTTGTATGCTCACAGTCCCTGGGCATTCCTCGCGGCAACTGGAATTCTGGTCTTGCTCTCCGCCTCTTATCTAGAAAAGCATGCGACCCACATGTATGGCCGGTTGGTGTTACTCAAAGAGGAGATGAAAGCCTGGCAATAAGCCTCTCGCGAGGCCATTGTCGGTTCAAGATAAAAGAAAACCGGCGGGCACTCGATACGTGACCCGCCGGTTCCTTGTCTCTCGCGGTGCTGGTATTGTCGTAGACTTACTTCCCGAATGCCTTTTTCAGCAGCGGCTCGATCTCACCCTTCGCCGCCATCGGATCGAGAATATCGGTGTCTCCGTAGAAGGTGCCATCGATAAAGACTTTAGGCAGTGTCGGCCACTTGGTGATCTTCGTGAGGGTTTCCCGCTTGGTGGGCTGGGACAGCACGTCGATCACTTCGTAGGGATACCCGTACTTATCGAAAAACTGCATGGTTTCGCGGGTAAACCCGCACATCGGCATCTGCTTGGTCCCCTTGCCATAGATCAGGATCTTATGAGCTTTCACTTCCTGCTGAATTTCATCTTCGATTGGGTCTGCCATCGTCGGCCTCCTTTGTATCGATCGCCTATTTGCGCCTACTTTTCGTCGTTGGTCCGCGCCGTCAACTCCAACGCGTGGATCCGTCCGTCTTTCATGGGAACGTCCAACGCCTCATAGATCAGCCGATGCCGGTCCAGTAGATTCTTCCCTCGGAATACGTCAGAAACCACCACCACCTTGAGGTGATCCATGGTACCGGTCCGATCCGTGACCGTCACGACCGCATCCGGCATGCTCTTGTGAATATAGTCCGTCAACACTGCTGATGTAATCATTCACTCCTCCGTTTCCCAACGGAGGATACCTTAGCCTAAACGGGAAACGCAATTCGCCTATGATGACGCCCGATGGCCTGTATGCCCGTCAATTGCTGCGCAGGCAACCCGTCTCCGGCAGAAGAAATCGAATCCTTTTTCATCCACCCTGAATGAGTTTAGATACGGGCTCTAGCGGCAGCCTCTCAGCTCGCGAGACAAACACCAGCCAATAACGGCTCCATTCTCATGAAGTTCATCGCACAGCACGACTCTCATGCCTTCGGCATAGTCTTTGCGCCCCTCCCGCGTATCAACATAAATACGTAGGATGGAGATCGTGATGTATCTCTTAATGCTACTCTGGACAGCCGTGCTGCTGATCGCCGGCATCGCCTTCCTTCGCCGCATGTGGTGATCGCACCTTGGTAGTAACGTCCACTTTCATCCTCAGATGGTGCATCTCAGCCAACGGTGGTGGTCGCTTTCAACCAACTCTACCATTACGCTTCCTTCTCGCATTACAAAATCATTCAATACCAAGGCCTTTTGGTCGCACACTACGAGGCATCAAGCTTGCTCTAACAGGAAAGCAAGAGAGGCCACCATGAATCGACCCACTTCAACATGTTCCTTTATCCATGACCAAGGAGGCTGCCATGAAGGAGTTTAAATCTGGGTTCTTTGTCGGGGAGGAAAGCTGCAACGGGCGTGTCCTCGTCGTGGATGACGAAGCGGATATCCGCAAAGTTGTCCGCATGACGTTGCAGAAAGCCGGCTATGAGGTCTTGGAAGCGGAGAATGGAGAAAAAGCCATCGAGACGATCAACAGCGGCGAAAACCGTCTGCTGCTGGATGTGATGATCTGTGACATCCGCATGCCGAAGGTCAATGGCATCGAGGCCATCGCCTATTTCCGTCAGAACTATCCGCGCGTGCCGTTGATCGTGCTGACCGGCTTCCCCGATACGGACATGGCCACTTCACTGCTGCGGCAGGGCGTGGTCGATTACCTCGTGAAACCGGTCGAGGGCGAGAAGCTCAAAGCATCCGTCGCCCGAGCCATGGAACAACGGAAACTCGCGCCGCTATGAAATCTTCTGTCCCGCATCGTCCTAACCGCGACCGAAGGGGGAGGCCCGATCCTCCGGCCTCCCCCGTTTCGGCGCACAAAGACTCGACTCGTCCTATGAACACCTCACGTCCAGTGTCTGCCGCGCCCACCAGAGTCGCCATCATCGGGGCAGGCCGTGGCGGAACTGCCCTGCTCGACCTGCTGCACCAAATTTCTGCCATCGACATTATCGGCATCCACGATCGAGATCCGAGCGCACCCGGTCTCCAGCGCGCGCGCGACCTTCATATCCCCGTGGTCGATCAGATCGACGACCTCTTCCGCAACCGTCATACCCAACTCGTTATGGACGTGACCGGAGACCCCGCGATGGATCAACAGCTCCACCGGGAAATCCGTCCCGGAGTCGATATCCTCAGCGGATCGGCCTCCCGCGTCGTCTGGGAACTGGTACGGCACGAATCCGCCCTCCAAGCTGAACTCCTCCACGCTGAAAAACTCGCGGGAATCGGATCCTTTGCCGCCGGCATCACCCACGACATCAATAATCCTTTGCAACTCATCCTAGGCCTGGCTGAAAACCTGGCAGAAGAAACGGATCTTCACAACGTCCATGAGCAAGCACGAGAAATCGTGGATGCCGTCAAGCGAACGACGGCGATCTGCCGCGATCTCACCTCGTACGCCCGACGATCCGCCACCCATCAGCAGAGCCTGGTGGACATCAACTCGAAACTCGACGATGCCCTCAGGATCGCCCGCTACGCCGTCGGCTTTCAAGACATCACGATCATCAAGCGCTACGCACCGGAGGCCACCCTCAAGGGAAATCCCGACGAGCTCCTGCACGTGTTCGTCAATCTCATCACCAACGCCGTTCAGGCCATGGAGCACGGCGGCACACTGACCCTGCGCACCACGGCCGAGGAAACCGCCGTATCCGTGCATGTGTCGGACACGGGCTGCGGCATTCCCCCTGAGTTGCTCAATGAAATCTTCGAGCCCTTCTTTACGACCAAGCCGCCGGGAAAAGGCACCGGCTTGGGCCTGTATAATATCAAGCACGTGATCCATCAGCTGCACGGCACCATCACGGTAAACAGCGAGGTCGGCAGCGGCAGCACCTTCACCATCACCTTGCCCCGCGCCAGCGTGACCCTATGATCACACCACAGCCCGCACAACCTCCCCTCGTACAACAAGGCACCAGGTGGGGTCTGAAGACCAAGCTGATTCTCTCGATGCTCTTTGTCGGCGTCGTTCCGCTCGTCGTCGGGTTGGGCATGGCCTTCTGGCAAGGATCGCAAGAGATTCGCGACGTCAACGGAGAGAGCTTCAAAGCGCTGGCCACCGAGGCGGCCAGAAATCTCGACCTGCTGGTGGCGGACGAAGTGGCCCGCACCGCGCATATTGCCAATGATCCTCTAGTCATCCGGGAACTTGAGCGCCGGCGGGATGCCCATCCAACACACCCCGCCAACGGACCGCTCCCGATTGATACCGATACAGAGGCCCGATGGGTCGCACGCGATCCCGGCATCGTGACGCAGATTAACGGGAGCCCCCTCGCCTCTCTTTTACAAGAGTACTACACCGGCACACGAAACACCTCCGATCAACTCCTTCCCCAAGTAGTCCGTTCGGCCACCAAGATGCTCTTTCTCACCGACATTCACGGCACCCTGGTGGCCTCCATGACCACCAAGCCGGGCTATCGGCACAGCCAGACCCCCTGGTGGCAAGGGGCCTACAACAAGGGCGTGGGGAAGCTGTACATCGAAGACGTCCATTTCAACACACAGACAGACGCCTACGTCTTCACGATTTCCATGCCCGTCATGGACAACCTGCGCTACGAAGTGGTCGGCGTGCTGCATCGCGTGATCGACGCCAAAGAGTTCTTTGCTCCCTCCACCCATGTGATCCGGTTTGGGAAAACCGGCCATGTCATGTTGATCGACAACCGGGGGATCGTCATTAGCTGCCCCATTCTGCCCACCGGCATCGCGTTGTCTGACAAGCGTCTGGCTCCGCTCATCACCCCGCTCCAGCCCGGGTGGGTCGAAGCCTCCAGCGACGGGCACGGAGGCCAGACCGAATCAATCATCGGATTTGCGCCGCTACCGGAAACCAGCCGAGCCACGAACGGCTGGCTCGGCGGCGGTTCCTGGCATTCGTTCGTCTGGCAATCCTCCGACGAGCTGTTCGCCCCCATTCAACATTTGTTTATCTGGATGATCGTCTTCGGCAGCGTGGCCATCGCGCTTCTTGTCGTGCTCGGCTATGTTGCCGCCAGCCGCATCGTCAGGCCAGTGCGTACGTTGCAACTAGCGGCGCAGGCTATCGGACGAGGCGAACTCCGGACCACCATCGACATCCGCACCGGCGACGAACTGCAGGATCTCGCCGACGAATTCAACCGCATGAATACACAGCTGGAAGCCGCCTTTGCCGGGCTCACCGACCAGGTGACCCTCAAAACCCAAGAGGTCACGTACCTCCAACGGTCTACGGATCAAATCCTGGACGCTGTGCCCACCCCCATCATTTTGCTCAATACCCTGGATTCGGTCCAGTATATGAATCACGCGGCGCGCGCAGCGTTCCATCTTGCGCCGGAAACCGCCCTGCCATTCTCGCTGGCCACATTGCGTCCGCTCAGCGCCATCGTGCAGACACATGTGCAGCAAAACCTCAGCGAAAAAGGCTCCGGCCCTCCCGCGCCCCTCCCCCAAAACCAGGGCACAGAACCGCGAGACCCTCTCGCTCCAGCCTCTGGCCGAGAGCCCGCACAGGCCAACTCCCGATCGGAACTGCAGATCGGGCCACGCACCTACCACTATCAGTGGTTCCGCCTCCCGAGCCGCCCGGGCGTAGACCCGCGCATTGGATTGGTGCTGCGCGACACCACCGACGAAAGCCGGATGCAGGATCAGCTCATTCAGGCGGAAAAGTCCGGCAGTCTTGGAGTGCTGACCGCTGGTATTGGACACGAGCTGAACAATCCGCTGTTCGGCATTGTCGGCCTCGGAGAAGCTATTCTGGACGAGACCGACCTTTCTCGCGCCCAGGCCCATGCCCGCGATATTGTCGCGCAGGGCCAGCGCATGGCCGCCATCATCCGCGACTTCACCGGGATCGCCACACGAGAGCGTACAAATCAGCGCATCCCCGTGTGCCTGGAAGAGACGATCGACCTGGCGCTCGCCGCCATGCATACCGCCGCAGACATGCGGCAGATCACGATCGAAAAACTCTTCACAGGCAACACCATGGTACTGGCGCACCCGGATCAGCTCCGGCAAGCCGTGATGAATTTATTCATGAATGCGGTGCAGGCCATGAAAGGCAGCGGCACACTGCGCGTCAGTACAACGGTGACCGATCAACTTGCCACCACCGAAATTTCCGATACAGGTCCTGGGATTGCCCCGCAACATCTGGCAAAAATTTTCGATCCGTTTTTCACCACCAAGGAGCAAGGGGAGGGATCGGGCTTAGGCCTGACCGTTGCCCGCCGCATCATCCGGACATTCGGTGGAGACCTCCGGATTGACAGTCGTGAAGGACAGGGCACGACCTGCCTCATGACTCTGCCGGCGATTCTCCCCGCCCCTCCCAAGGAGGATTTATGGACCCCGTCCGCACCGCGCTCGGAGCCGCAGCCGTCACGTTCGTGATCGGAAGCTTAGTGGGAACCCCATTCGCTCCGCTGGCAAAAGAACCACCCGGTGTTCAAGGCATCTCGCCCGAAAAGGTTGCCGACTATGTCTACGCCATCCTCCAGGCCGACCGGACGATTTACACCACCCAGGTAGTCATGCGCATGCAGGAAAAAGGCATCGTCAAGGCCAGCGAACATTGGGAGCAGGATAATGCGCTGCCGCTGCCAGCCCAGTTTCTGCAACATTCGGGGCGGCTCGTTGCCGAAAGCGGACGCGGCATCCGATACCGGCTGATCGGACGCTCCCCGATCTATCAACGCAACGCCCCCGCCACCGATTTTGAACGAAACGCGCTGGATGCGCTTACCCGCCAGCCGGATCAGCCGGTCAGGGGCCTGGTCACGAGCGGGAAAAAACAGTTTTTCCAAGCCATCTACGCTGATCGCGCCGTTTCTCCGACCTGTCTCACCTGTCACAATAGCCATCCGCTGAGCCCTAAACGGGACTTCAAGCTGAACGATGTCATGGGAGCGATCGCGATCACGATTCCACTGGAGTAAAGAACAGAACAGCCGCCATGACGCAATGCGCGGAGTAGAAGGACGCGGTCTTTTCATGATGGCCGCGTGTCGTGAGGGTCAGACCGAAGCCTGAGAAGGCGGCGCCGCAGGAACCGGCGCATAGTACTCTTCCCGATAAATTTGCACCGCCGTCATAACGAGGCTGATGATGATCGGGCCGACGAAGAGCCCGAGCAGCCCATATAACGCCAGTCCGCCAAGCACGGACAGCACCAGCAGCAACACAGGAATCTGCACCTCCTGCCCGATGAGCCAGGGCCGGAGAAACTGATCGACCATCGAGACAACGCCGACTCCCCACACCAGCATTCCCACAGCCTTCCCGACCGCTCCGACCCAGAACAGATACAGCACGACCGGCCCCCAGACCAATGCCGTGCCCCCGAAGGGAATCGGCGCCAGCACAATCGTCAGCGCCGTGAGCACCACCGGAAACGGAACCGACAAGACCAGGTAGGCCAGCCCGGCCAGTCCACCCTGCACCATGGCCGTCACCAACATCCCCTTCACCACCGCCCGCACGGTCTGGTCCAACCGAGCCACGATCTTCTGTTTATGCGACTCGTCCATCGGAATCAATTCGTACAGCCCAGCCAACCAGCGCGCGCCGTCTTTGAGCAAAAAGAACAGCACCAAGAGCATGATGAAAAAATTGCTCACGAGCACCACGGCATTTTTGAGCAAATCCCCCATCTGACTCACAAAGAATTGGCTCAGCCACTTGGCCCCGGCCATCACCGAGTCCTCCATCGACAAGACTTGCAGTTTCTCAGCCGTCACGAGCGACCGCAGCCAGTTGCCGATCAGCGGCACAGAGGCCACACGCTCCGGCAATTGCTGAAGCCCCCCGGCGACGATCCACTCGCGCATCGCCTGCTCCACCACCCCTGCTTCACCGACCAGCAACGCGCTCATCCACACCAAGGGCACAACGACCACCGTCAACACTCCGAACGTCAGACACCCGGCCGCCAGCGCCTCACGACCCCCTGTCATCTGCGTGACTCGTCGATGAAGCGGAAACACCCAATGGGCCAGCAATGCGGCCCACAGGGCCGGAAAGAGAAACGGCTGGAGGATGAGCCCAATCTGGTAGAGGAGCAGCGCCAGGAGCGCAAAAAACACGGCGGTAAAGAGTTGGGGACGAGTCATGCGGATCGTCGGCTCAGGTGGAGGCACCCGTCGTTGATAGCAGATCTAGTGCCGGTTGTCATCGCAGGAAGGCCTGACACCGCAGAAAATCGAGAGGCCGCGAAAGGCACGTGCACCCCAAAACCGGCATCGCGCACGTTACAATTCGGACTCTTTTCCGATAAGGGCCACCGGCCGAGGCCGGGAACTCGCCGGGTCGCGCATATGAGCCGGCTGTCGCGGCGCTTCCTCGGGCCAGGTCGTGACGCCCATATCGCTCGTTCCCTGAAACTTGGCCCCCTCCTCCATCGCAAACAACGGCGCACGCACTTCACCCATCAACAGGCCCGTTTTGAGCAGTTGCACCCGCTCGCTCGCAGTCACTGTCGCCTTGATGCGGCCGCTGCTGATCAGCACACCGGCCGTAATCGTACCTTTCACAACCCCGTCTTCTCCGACAATGACCTGTCCTTTGGTATAAATGTCGCCTTCAAGGCGGCCATCGATGCGCACCGTGCCATCGACGCGAATTTCACCCTTCAGCTCAACCCCTTTGGCCAATAGCGTAATGTTGCCGTCATCAAATCCGTTCTTTTTCATAGCCGGTCCCCTTTACCAAGATTCGCACCACAGAATACCCCAGGACGGCAGGGATACCTAGCAGTTTGTGGAAACAGCCCGCGCCCTGATCCACCGGAGCCGCGCCGATTACTAGAATCCAAACGTCTGCTTGAGACGCTCCCACAGTCCGCCGCCATGCACCTCGCAAAAAACCGTCGGCTCCGTCCCTTCAATAAACACTTCCGTCACCCGTTCGGGACATTGCGACGTCGCCAACTGCCCGGTACGGGGATCGATCGTCCGTGAGATAATCCCTGTGGGCGCCTCAAAATCTGGGGCATCTTCCGGAACCAAATGGCGTGCCAAAGCCACCCAAATCGGCAATGCCGCTTGTGATCCCGTCAGCCGGATCGGCCGTTCATCATCGAATCCCACCCAAACGCCAATTACAAGGTCCGTCGTATAGCCGACGAACCAGGCATCGTGATAGCCATCCGTCGTCCCGGTTTTGCCAGCCACCGGCCCACGCAATCCAAGACTCCTTACTTTGGTACCGGTTCCGCGATCGACGACGCCCTTCAGGATTGAGGTCAGAAGATAGGCTTCCTGCGCGGAGGTCGCTTGCTGCCGATCCAGCACCGGGCTCCACAGCGTTTCGCCGGTGTCACGCGTCACACGCGTCAACGCGACAGGCCGCACGACCACCCCCTCATCGGCCAATCCGCCGTAGGCAGCCGTGATCTCCAGCAAGGAGACCGATGCGCTCCCCAGCGCCACGGACAAATTCTCCGGCAACGCCCCTTGCAGGCCAAACCGGCGCAGCGTGGCAGTGAATTTCGACATCCCGACCGATTGGGCCGCCCGCACCGCCGGAATGTTCAGCGACTGCTCCAGCGCCGCCCGCACCGTCACCGGACCGTGAAACTGCCGGTCGTAATTCTGCGGAGACCAGGGAGCCGCCCCGGCGTCGAATGTCACCGGCTCATCGGCCAGCAACGTCGCCGGCGTGAGCCCCGCCTCGCCTGCCGCGCGACTGGCCTCAAAGCCGGCCAAGTACACAAACGGTTTGAAGAGCGACCCGGCCTGCCGCCGCGCCTGCACTGCGCGATTGAATTGACTGGTCCGATAGTCACGTCCGCCCACCATGGCCAGCACATGGCCCGTACGCGCCTCCAGCACCAGCACCGCGCCTTGCAGCGGCGCCTCCCCTTGCGTCAACGCCGGATACGTGCGCTCCAGCTTGGCCAAGCCATTCAGCAGCGCCTCAGCCGCCAATTGCTGCACATGCGCATCGAGCGTGGAATACAGGCGCGCCCCTTCGGGAACGCCGGGCCCCATTCCCTCTTCCACCTGCCGCAGCAAGTAATCGACAAAGTAGGGCGCATCCGTCAGCACATCTTGCGGCAGCGCCACCTGTACCGGACGATTGACCGCCTGCACCCACGCCTCGTCCGAAAGCAGTCCCTCTTCATGCAGCCGGCGCAGCACCACATTCCGCCGCTGCGTGGCCTGCTCCAGATTCTTTGTGGGGGAATAGGCATTGGGCCCCTTGATCAGTCCGGCAATCAGCGCAATTTCTTCGACGGATAAGGCATCGAGCGGCTTTCCAAAATACCGGTGCGCCGCTTCGCCGACGCCATAAATCGACACCGACCCGGCCTGGCCCAAATAAATTTCATTGAGATAGCTTTCGAGGATTTCCTCTTTCCGATACTTGCACTCCATCACCAACGCCGCGACCACCTCGCGCAGCTTCCGCTCCATCGTCCGCTGCGGGGAGTAGAAGAGATTCTTGGCCAGCTGCTGCGTAATCGTGCTGCCGCCCTGTACCACCCCGCCACGCGTCACATTGGCCCACAGCGCCCGGCCAACGGCCACAGGATCGATCCCATAGTGGGAAAAGAACCGGCGGTCTTCGACCGCCAACACCGTCTTGATCAGGACGGGCGGGATCTGGCGGTATGGAATCCATTCACGAAGCTGGCGGGAGCTGCCGCGCATACCGCTCAACAAGGGCGGTTCGAGCAAGACAAAGGGAAGCGATTCCTCCTCTTGGACCGACAGGACATTGGCAATCACCCCGTCGGCAACGTCCAAACGCACATGCCGTGCAGGACTATGCGTATCCTCCTGCGCCCGGATGTACAGGTCAAATCCGGTGGGATCCGTCGCATAGTCACCGGGAGCCTGCACGGTGAGCACCTCCTGGTAGCCCAGCCGATGCAGCCGGTCGAGCAAACCCGATTCGGCCACATGCACACCGGGCTTGAGCAAAAACGGCGCGCCGTAAATCAGCAACGGCGGATGCTCATCGCTCTTGGGCAGCGCGAGGGTTGTCGCCAGCATCGCGCCATACCCAAGGAGCGTCAGACAGGCCAGCCCAAGAAGGGCTCCGACTCCACCCATTGTCCACTTCATCCAGCGGCCATGCAGGCGCATCACCCTCTCCTTAGCGACCACGAACGCGCTGTCAGCGTCACTGAAGAATTCACTAGTCCGATAAATTCCTCGATGAGTTTCGTCTGGTTACCGGCGTCTTGAACTCTCATTGAATATTCAACCACTTGCACCATCACTCCTCTCTTTCGCATTGGATCATCGATCCCTCTCCCCCTCTTCCGAGGTAACTCGTCCGGGTCTTACAATTCTCGACGGATCCGCTATTCTCATGTGGACATCGAATACGTGTTCGGAACTTTCACCATAAGGAGCATGACATGACCTGTTCACGCTGCTGCGGCCTGATGATCAAGGACCATTATATGGACCATGAGGGCACCTCCGGCTACACTTGGATGAGTGCCTGGCGCTGCATGAATTGCGGCCATGTCCACGACACGACCATCGAGCGAAACCGCCGGACCCCGCAGGCTCACACACCGGCACTGGTCATGATGAGCACCGACTCCGACTACACCGATGAAGACGTCCATTTGGGAGCGGAAACGATCGTCGCCCAGGCGGCCTGAGCACATCATCTTCGTGACGGATTATCCAGGGAGCATCTGACATGGCCTCGATTCTCATCGTAGACGACGAAGAACCCATTCGGCAGCTCCTTCGCTCCATACTGGAAGGGGATGGCCATCAGGTGCTCGAAGCAGCCGACGGACAGGAAGGGCTCACCCTCTATCGCCAAGCGCCGACCGATCTGGTGATCACAGACATCGTGATGCCCGAACGGGACGGCATGGAAGTCACCCTCGAACTCACACGCGAGTTTCTGGACGCCAAAGTCATCGCCATGACCGGCGCTTCGGGCGGACAAAACTTTCTCAACGTCGCCAAACTCTTCGGCGCCCGTCAGCTACTCCAAAAGCCGTTTGGCCTCCAAGATGTCCGTACCGCGGTCAATTATACGCTGACGCATTAGCCCCGGCACGCCCTAGCCAGGAACAACCCATCCTTGCTACACTGATGGGTAGAGAAACCCTCTCCCAACTCGGGACTGCTCTCCACGACAACATCTGTTGCCTCGTCACCGAATAACACTCGACGGGATTGTCTATGCCACCCACCATGCTCTTGAGTTGCGAATCCATCAGCAAAAGCTACGGCGTGAAGCCGCTCTTTGCCGACTTGTCAATCGGATTGGCCGAAGGCGACCATGTCGGCCTGATCGGCCCGAACGGATCCGGGAAATCCACGCTCCTGAAAATTCTAGCCGGAATCGAAGACCCCGACGACGGCACCCGCTCGGTTCGCCGCCATGTCCGCATCGGCTACGTCCCCCAAGAGCCCTCGTTCCCCCAGGACCTGACCATCGAAGAGGTGCTTGCGCAGGTGTTGCGAGACGACGGGCTCGATCCGCACGAAGAAAGCAGCCGTATCACCCGCGCGCTGAGTCTCGGCGAGTTTCCGAATGCCGAGCAAACCGTCCGCACCCTGTCCGGCGGCTGGAAAAAACGCCTCGCCATCGCCCAATCCCTGCTCCTGGAGCCGGATGTGCTGATGATGGACGAGCCCACCAACCATCTCGATGTCGAAGGCATCCTGTGGCTGGAGCGCGTGCTGAGAGCGGAATCCCGCGCCTTTCTCGTCGTCAGCCACGACCGGCGATTTCTCGAATCGGTCGCCGGACGCATGATCGAGCTCAGCCGCGTTTACCCCAACGGGGTCTTCGAAGCCAAAGGCCGCTACAGCGACTTCCTGGAACAGCGCGATGCCGCGCTGCAGGCGCAGGCCAACGAACATGCGACGCTCGCCAACAAGGTGCGGCGCGAAGTCGAATGGCTACGGCGAGGGCCGAAAGCCCGCACGACGAAAGCCAAGGCCCGCATCGACTCGGCCGGCCAGTTGATCGACGCGCTCGCCGAGAGCGAGACACGCAAGGAATCGGCCCCGGCGGGCATCGACTTCACGGCGTCAGGCCGCAGGTCGAAACAATTGATCGTCGCCCAGCAACTGACCAAAGCGCTCGGGACTAAGAAGATCGTGACCGATCTGGACCTCATCCTGGGCCCCGGGCAACGATTGGGCCTGCTGGGCCCCAACGGCAGCGGGAAATCCACGCTCATGAAGTTGCTCTCCGGCGCCCTGGCCCCCGATGCCGGGACCGTCACGCGCGCAGACAAGCTCCGCATCGTCAGCTTCGAACAACACCGGGACTCCTTAGACCAAAACGCGACCCTCCGCCGCTCCCTGGCCCCGTCCGGAGGGGATGCGGTCGTCTATCAGGATCGCTCCGTCCATCTCGTCTCCTGGGCCAAGCGCTTTTTATTTCGGCCAGAACAACTGGACCTCCCCGTGTCCCGTCTGTCCGGCGGCGAGCAGGCCCGCCTCCTGATCGCCCGTCTCATGCTCCAACCAGCCGATGTGCTGATGCTCGACGAACCGACAAACGATTTGGACATCCCCACACTCGATGTACTGGAAGACAGCCTCTTGGAATTTCCCGGCGCCCTCGTGCTCGTCACGCACGACCGCTGGCTGCTCGACCGCGTTTCCACCATGCTGCTGGCGCTGGACGGCGAAGGGAAAGCCGAATGGTTTGCCGACTTCGCCCAGTGGGAAGCAGCCCAGGGCCGGAGCGCCACGTCGGAGTTTGGCCCAACCCCGACACGCTCCAGCGGGAATGCCGGTCCGCGCGTGAAACCAGTCCGGAAGGGCTTGTCCTACGCCGAGCAAAAAGAATGGGACAAGATGGAAGCCATGATCGAAAAGGCCGAGGCCGCCGTCGTCGCGAGCCAGAAAGCCACGGAAGATCCCGCCGTCATGTCCAACGCCGGAGAGCTTCGCACC
Source organism: Nitrospira sp. UBA6493 (assembly GCA_002435325.1). GTDB lineage: Bacteria > Nitrospirota > Nitrospiria > Nitrospirales > Nitrospiraceae > Nitrospira_D. The sequence continues at coordinate 45,475 of DJMJ01000032.1, forward strand.
CGCTATGAAGCGCTGGAAGCTGCAAGGACCTCTGTCGAACGCCTCTACGCCCGCTGGGCGGAGCTGGAAACAAAGCGGGCGCAATCCTGATCCGCACCATCTCAGCGTCCGGGCCTCACTTCCAACCCAGGCAAGAAAGAGCCGACCGCCATTCCGGCTACCGCAGCGAGCAATCCCACCAGTTGCGGCGGCCACACGGCATCGGGGGGACTGAGCAATTCAAGGACTAGCCACGTCACCAACCCGGCAGCAATGGCAACGACGGCGCCTTGCGTCGTCGCCTTGGGCCAATACAGCCCGGCGAGCAACGGGATGAAGGCTACCACCAGCGTCACTTTGTAGGTGTTCACGACCAGCTTGTAGATGCTGGCGTCAGACCAGAGGGCAATCGCCAACACCACTCCGGCAAACCCCACCAACACGACACGCATCAACCGGAGAAACTCCGAATCGTTGAGCCCGGGCATCAGCTGCTTCAACACATTTTCACTGAGCGCCACGGACGGCGCCAGCAGCGTCGCGCTGGAACAGCTCATCACCGCCGACAACACCGCCCCGAAAAAGAGTATCTGCGCGGCGATCGGCGTATGCTCAAGAATCAGGGTCGGCAGGATCAGCTGCGAGTCGGTTTCCAAGAGGGCGAGAAAGCGCGCCGGATCGACCAGCGTCGCGGCATAGGCCAGAAACATCGGCACGAAACAAAACGCAAAATAGAGACTCCCGCCCAGCAACGAGCCGCGTACGGCCGTCGCTTCGTTTTTCGCCGACGTAATCCGCTGAAACACATCCTGCTGCGGGATGGACCCGAACATCATCGTCACCCAGGCGCCGATAAACGGAATCCAGGCGTTCACATTCGCGGGAGGAAAGAAGTCCAGCTTGCCGGCCTGGGCCGCATGGGCCACCACCGTTTCGACTCCGCCGGCCAAGCCGCTAATGATCGACCCAATGTAGAGCAGCCCGCCCATGATGACGGTAATCTGCACAAAATCCAGAACAGCCACCGAGAACATCCCGCCGAACGTCGTATAGGTCAGCACGATCACCGCGCCGACGATCATCCCGAGCGACTGGCTGATGCCTCCCTCGCTGACCACATTCAGAACCAGCCCCAGCACCTTGAACTGCGCCGCTACCCACCCGAGGTACGAGGCCACCACGGCCAGCGTACAGAGCACTTCGACGGTCCGGCTGTACCGGATCCGGTAGAAATCGCCGACCGTCAGCAGATTCATCCGATAAAACCGGGGCGCGAAGAACAGCCCGGCAAGGATGAGGCAGAGACTGGAGCCAAAGGGGTCGGCGACGACGCCGCGCAATCCGTCCTTCACAAACGTTGCCGAAATGCCGAGCACGGCTTCCGCGCCGAACCACGTGGCAAAGACCGTCGCAGTCACCACCGGCAGAGGCAAACTGCGGCCGGCCACCGCAAAGTCCTTCGTGTTATGCACACGTGTTGCGGCGTACAGCCCGATGCCCACAGAAATCAGTAGATAGAGAATGACGAATCCGAGAAGCATGGAGCCCGCCCAGTATGGATAGGTGGCGGGATTGTAACCAGGCCGCTGCGAGGGCGCAACGGGCATGCGATCGCGAAGGGAACGGCGAGGAGGTGGAGCGCGCGCGCGGCGCGTTACACGGAGCTTGTCGAATGAGAGGAGTGATGAATCCACCCGGTCTGGGACAATCCGACGGTCAGCCGGCAGCCAACCAGCACCATCGGCTCTCCCGTTTCGATCTGAATCGGACGGGTCCACCGCACGTGATACACCATCATAGAACGTAGCCAGCCAAGTTTCGTGCTATGCACTTCAATCAACTGATTAACCCGTGGAGCGTCTCGCATCATAAGCAAGATGCCATGGGCACTGCGGTTGACCGTCACTAACTGCCCTTCGCAAATCGCAACTATCCCGTTCGGATCCTGCTCGCAAATCTCGTAGGCACAACAATGGCAATCCTCAATCCTGGCTTCTTGCCGGCGATTGTAGCCCCCGGTCTGATTGTTGCGCTCTGTCTTCAAATCCATCGTAAAGGGATCAGTTGTCATACCTGGTTTATCGCACCAGGTCACCCATCAAACACCCCAACACAGGAAGTAGAAAGCAAAGGCTATACCTCGTACCGGCCCATTCCACATCCTCCATATTTCAGGGGAATTGTCGCCATATCCGTACCCGTGAGTCTTTAATCGCCGGACCGCACTGAAGGGAAAAGACTTCATCTGAGAGGTCTGAATGTCCTCACTCCCCTCCATCTTATCTTATGAACATTTCGCAACGTCAGAAGCCCACCCCCCCGAGCTTGCCGATGCGCTGGCCCACAGGCAACAAGAGCAGAGATCTTTCCCCGCCCCCGTCGCCTGTGCCACAATCCACCCATTCATTCCTCTTTATTCCGCTCGAGAGGCACGCCATGACCATGACACACAATCCCATCAACGGCACGAGTCATCCTCGGATGTTGGGCATCATCGCCATCGGTACCCTGCTCACCTGGCTCACGCCAGACAGCGGCTACGCGAGGAAAGAACTCCTCACCCCGGAAGAAAAAACCCAGCAAGCCAAGGCCGACCGCATTCATCTGGACACCCTCGCCCTCACCAGCCATGGGCCCATCGATACCAACGCGCTCACGAAGGCCGCCACCGCGCGGCTGGCACAACTCGGCTACCGGACGGTCGCCGATCCGGCACAGCCGCATGAGGCTGTGGTGAAGATCAAATGTGAGGAATTGAAAACCTGGGAAGGCACAGGACGTTCCGGCGGTGATGCCGACATGGTGGATGCCGCCGTGCGCTTGTGGAAAGGACCCGCCTGCCAAATCTCCTATCGCTTTGGGGCCCGCTGGGCCGACTGGCGTCACGAAGTCCGCACAGAGTTCGTCAACCCGCAGGAAGCCGCACGTCAGGCTGGCCAAGCCGATGCCGGAACCTACGCCATCATGCAGCTCATTGAGCGAATTCAGGCAGACCCGTTCCCCTTCCTCCTCGCCGCCGAGTGGGGACAATCGTCACGTCTGATCACCGCGCTGGACGCGGCGGGCACTACTGCGCCGCAGAAGCAATTGGTGATCGGATTACTGGGCAATATGCTTGCCATCGACGCAATTCCGCGTCTGACGGGTGCACTACAGGATCCCGACCCCGCCGTCGCCAAGGCCGCCGCCACCGCATTGGGGACGATCGGCCATGAAGATGGTATTCCCGCCCTGCTCAGCATCTTTAAGTCAGGCACAGCAGAGCAGCATCAAGCGGCGGCAGCCGGGTTGGGGCGCCTCGCGCCCCTGCACCCGAATAGCGAGATTGTCCCGACGCTGCTGACCGCCCTCCCGAACGAACCGGTCCGGACCCAGATCGTGTTAGCCCGCGCCTTGGGCAAAACGACCGATCGGCGAGTCCTGGAGCCATTGCGGGCGCTCCATCGCTCGGTGCTGAAAGAAGCGCGCGCCGACAGCACCCCGGAACTCAAGGAACTGCTCGCGACGCTGGGCATCGCGCTCGACGGCTTCGACGGCGTCCATACTGAAGAGTGAGCCTGCCGGGCTGTCGGTCGATAGCCTGCCCGCGTGCTCGGACCTGGCGAGAGGAGTATACTGATACTACGCGAGGTCTCACATGCATCGAGTCCTTGTCCTTGGAGCGGGAAAAATCGGTTCGTTGGTTGCCTGCCTCCTCTCCCAAGAGGGCGGCTACGAGATCCATTTAGGCGATGTACACCTTGACGCGCCTCTGCGTCTCGTCGATGAGCTCGACCTCCAGCATGTCACCCCCGCCCTCCTCGACGTGCGGCACCCCGATGCGGTCAGCACATTCCTGTCGACCAATCCAGTGGATGCCATCGTGTCCAGCCTGCCCTATTTCTGCAACCCGGCCGTCGCGGGACTCGCGCTGACCCATGGTACGCACTATTTCGATCTCACCGAGGACATCGAAGTCACCAGTCAGATCCGTATCCTGAGTGCCGGCGCCAAACAGGCTTTCATGCCCCAATGCGGATTGGCGCCCGGCTTTATCAGCATCGTCGCGCACGACCTGATGACCCATTTCGAGACTCTGGACACGGTAAAAATGCGGGTGGGCGCCTTGCCGGTCCACCCCAGCAACGCGCTGAAGTATTCCCTCACCTGGTCCACCGACGGGCTCATCAACGAATACGGCAATCTCTGTTACGGGATTGAAAAGGGCGAGAAAGTTCCGCTGCAACCGCTGGAAGGCTATGAAACGATCGAGCTGGACGGGCTGCTGTACGAAGCCTTCAACACCTCGGGAGGACTGGGCACGTTAGCGGACAGCTATGCGGGCAAGGTCCAGACGATGAACTACAAAACCCTCCGCTATCCCGGCCACTGCGAAAAAATTCATCTCCTGATGAAAGATCTGAAACTGAACGAGGATCGCGAGACGCTTAAACGCGTGCTCGAACATGCCATTCCGCAAACCCTGCAGGATGTGGTGTTGATTTACGCCTCCGTGACCGGCACCAAGGACGGCGGGTTTTTCGAAGAAAATTACGTCAAGAAGATTTACCCCCAATGTATCAAGGGGAAACTCTGGTCGGCGATCCAGGTCACCACCGCCTCCAGCATTTGCTGCGTTATGGATCTCGTCTTAAAGAACCCGGCACGGCACCACGGATTCATCACGCAGGAATCGGTGCCGTTGAAAGATTTTTTAGCCAACGGCTTTGGCGCCTGTTTCCGATAAGTCCGAGACCGCCATCGCTCAACGACTAGGGAGATTGATGCCCATGAGCTCGATCGAAGCGGCACTCAAAGATCTTGGCATCGAAGCCGTCAATCCGGGCAGCCACTCCGGCACAGCACAGTGGTCCGCCGACAGCACAGCCCCCTTGTTGCAGTCAATCAATCCGGCCACCGGGGAGCCCATCGCCGGAATCCAGCCTTGTTCCGCCGACGGGTACGACCGCACCGTCAACGAGTCGCTCGCGGCCTATGCGAGCTGGCGCCTGGTTCCGGCACCGAAACGCGGAGAACTGATCCGGCTGATCGGCCTGGCGCTGCGACAGTACAAGGACCAACTGGGGACGTTGGTCTCCCTCGAAGTCGGCAAGGTCAAAGCCGAGGGGGATGGCGAAGTCCAGGAAATGATCGACATGGCCGACTTCGCCGTCGGGCAGGCCCGGATGCTCTATGGCGCGACGATGCCCTCCGAGCGGCCGGCCCACCGCATGAGCGAACAGTGGCACCCCTTGGGGCCGGTCGGCCTGATCACCGCGTTTAATTTTCCCGTGGCGGTCTGGGCCTGGAATGCGTTCCTGGCCGCGATCGCCGGCGACACGGTCATCTGGAAGCCCTCCTCCAAGGCGCCGCTCTGCGCCATTGCCGTGCAACGCATCTGCAACCGCGTGATGGAGCAACAGAGCTGTGCAGGGATTTTTTCGCTCTGCATCACCGAACAGACCAGTCTCGCCGAAGCCATGGTGCAGGATAAGCGGCTGCCGCTCATCTCATTCACCGGATCGGTGGCGGTGGGACGGCGTGTCGCCTCGACCGTCGGCCGTCGGCTGGGGCGCACACTCCTCGAACTCGGCGGCAATAACGCAGTCATCGTTGATGAGACAGCCGACCTCAACCTGGCGCTGCGCGCCCTCCTCTTCGGTGCCATAGGCACCGCCGGCCAGCGCTGCACCACCACGCGGCGGCTCTTTGTCCACGCCGCGAGGTATGACGAATTCCTCGGCAAACTGGTCAAGGCCTATAGCCAGGTTCGCATCGGCAATCCGTTGGAGCCGGACGTGCTCATGGGACCGCTCATCGATCGGGCCGCAGTGGAGGCCTATTGTGCCGCGATCGAGGAGGTCAAGAAAGAGGGCGGGCAGATCCTCTCCGGCGGACACGTGCTGAATCGTCCCGGCTACTTCGTCGAACCGACAATCGTCAGAGCGGAACCTCACTGGCCTATCGTTCAGCAAGAAACCTTTGCGCCCATTCTCTACGTGATGCCGTTTCAATCGCTCGACGAGGCGATCCGCCTCCAGAACGGCGTCCCGCAAGGTCTTTCTTCCGCCCTCTTCACCAACGATCTGCGGCACAGCGAACAGTTCCTGTCCGCATCGGGCAGCGATTGCGGCATTGCCAACATCAACATCGGCACGTCCGGCGCGGAAATCGGCGGAGCGTTCGGCGGCGAAAAAGATACGGGCGGCGGGCGGGAAGCCGGCTCGGATGCCTGGAAAGCCTACATGCGCCGCCAAACCAACACCGTCAACTGGGGCACGGATCTCCCTCTGGCACAAGGCATCACGTTCGGATCGTAGCTCGACAGGAGGAACGGCCATGACAGATCACAATCGGCAACTCGATGAGCTCATGGAGAAGATGGTGGCGGATTATGTCGCGCACAACAAGGCGGCAACCGTATTGAAAGAACTGCTGGACCAAGCCGGCGTCGGACTCGCACCGGTCATCGATCACGTGACAGTCCGGACGTTTGACATCGATCACGGCGCTGCGCCGTTCGTCGCATTGGGATATGCCTACGAGGAGACCCTGGAGTACGAGGATTGGTATGCCAAGGTCTATCGGAAGACGGGGTACCCCGCCCTCTTCGTCGATCAGGCCTATCCGGACGAACGCGGCAAGACCAGCATCATTCCCGGCTGGGTCAAGAAGTTTGGCGACCGGGTCCTTCACCACATCGCCGTGCGCGTCGAAGACATCGAGAAGGCGGTTGAGCGCTTGAAAAAAGAAGGCGTGGTGTTTGCCGGAAGCATTGTGGGGAGTCGAGGCAGACAGCTCCGTCAGATTTTTTCATCGCCTGAAATGGTCGATGGCCAGCCTTTCTCCGTGCTGGAACTCGCGGAACGGCACCGCGGCTACCAAGGGTTCTCCCCGCCGCAAGCCGACAGCCTGATGAAATCGAGCGCGTCCCGATAGCCTGACCACGCTCTCTCGCTTACGGACGGCCGGCGCCTCTGGTGAAACAATCCATCGTGTGATTGTTCACGAGCCCGCACGCCTGCAAGTAGGCGTAAATGATCGTGCTGCCGACGAAGCGGAACCCGCGCTTTTTGAGGTCCTTGGACAATGTGTCGCTCACCGGGCTCGTGGAAGGAATCTCCTTCATCCGTTTCCAGCGATTGACGATCGGCTCCCCGCCGACGAACGACCAGACATAGGCATCGAACGAGCCGAATTCCTTCTGCACCGACAGGAAAGCCTGCGCGTTGCCGACCGCCGAGTCAATCTTGAGCCGGTTGCGAATGATATCGGGACTCTTCAGCAGCGCCGCTTTCGTCCTGGCCGTGAACTTCGCCACCTTGTTCGGATCAAACCCGGCGAACGCTTTTCGATAGCCTGCCCGCTTCCGCAGGACGGTGTCCCACGTCAGCCCCGCCTGCGCGCCTTCGAGCACCAGCATCTCGAAATGCTTCCGGTCACGATGAACCGGCTTGCCCCATTCCCTGTCGTGATAGCGAATCATGTGCGGCTTGTCGCCGGCCCAACTGCACCGTTGCCTCTCGGTCATCCCGTCACCCCCTTCTCCTCAGAGCCCGGTCACCGGCTCCGACTGTGAACCGCGCCTTCGACACCGATCCACCACTTGGGTTTCATGCGTCCAAAGTCTGTACGCACATGCCGGCGGAGTGCGCGTTTGGAATCGAGCACCACCGGCCCTTGAGGGCTGCGCCAGAACACGACCCAATGCCAGCACGGAGGGCCCTTCGCACGATGCCACTTCATGGCAAGGAGTGCCACATCAGGCAAACCCTGCCAGGAATCAAACGGCGCTTCCTGCCTTGTCGCGCGGAGGCGGTAATGCTTCAGTAATGCCCGCACCTGCTGCGTATCGGACCAAAGACGGCTGTCATCGACGTTAATACCCAGCCGATTCGCGACCAGCCTGGCATGTGAGTAGGTCACGCCCGCCAGCTTGGCCACGCTGGCGACGCCGCAGCCGGTCCGGTCGAGTTGCACCACCGGCTTCATGACAGCTCCAGCTTCAACTTGCGACCGCCAGAAATGCTGAACCCTTCGCGCTGATAGAACGCCAGCGTCCGGTCAAATGTCGGGAGCGGCGGAGTCGTCACCTCCAGCCTCCGCCAGTTTCGCGCCCGCCCAAGCCGTCGCGCCTGTTCCAGCAACGCCGCACCCACTCCCTTCGAGCGATGTGGCGGCCGCACATAGAACTCCGGAATCGTGCCATACACCCCTTCGGTATAGAGCGCATAGCTCTGATACAGCGCCAGAAAGCCGACCGGCTCCGCTCCCGCTTCTTCGCGCGCGAGCAACACCGTATACAGACCGTCTTTCAGCCACGAGCGGGCGCGAATCACCGTATCCTCGTGGTGAAATCCAAAGGCTTGTTCATTGAGCGCGGCCATAATCTCATGGAGCAATTCCCCCACCAGCGTCGCGACGACTTCTGCATCCTCAGGCCTGGCCTGAACAATCTGCATGGACATCGGTTACCCCGCGAGCGACTGAAACAACGCGTAGCCCTCAGGCCATTCGCCGAAACCGCTATCGACATTGATGTGCCCGGCTTCGCCGATATCCACCAACCGGCTGCCCCAGGCCGTCGCACAGCACCGGGCGAAGACCGATGATCCAAACGGATCGTTCGCACTCGTGACCACGAGAGAGGGAAACCGGAGAAGCTGCATCGGCACTGGCGTGAAGCCCCTGGCCGTGGGCGGGAAACTGGGGTTGCCCGGTTCGGGAATCGCGACCAGAAATGCGCCGCGAATCGCGGCGGTGGACTGACCAGCCCAATGGGCCACGAGCAGACAGGCCAGGCTATGCGGCACCAGCAGCGGAGGCACCGGACTATCCAGGACCGCTTCGTCCAACACGCGGGCCCATTCTTCGCAGACCGGCGCATCCCACTGGCCGAACTCGACCCTCCGCCACGCAGGATGGCGAGCCTCCCAGAGGGTTTGCCAATGTCCTGGCCCGGAATTGCCGAAGCCCGGCAGTACCAGAACGGGGATCTCCATCACCACAGACTCACTCGGACCTCTTGCGTCCCATGACCGCCACCGTCGCATAATAAACCGCCTGGCTCTGCGGATCCTGCGCAAAGCGACAATAGCCCTCCACATCCGATTCCGTTACCAGTCCGGTCGCCAGATACTTGTCGCGAAGCTGCTCGGCAGACATTGCCATCACCCTTGCCATGCCGGACCCGCCGGAAGACCATGGCGCATCGAACTCCATCGCAAGATCATGCAGCCCCCGCGCTTGGAGCAGCGGCAGCAGCTTCAGCCCCAAAGCATAGTCCATTCCCCGGGTCTCGTACATAAATTGGATCGCCTGATTGATTTTCCGGACCGACGCCAATTGCGCGGCATCACCGGCGATACCGCGAGAAGCGGAAAAGTCCGGCTCCTCCAGCACAAGCCAGCCGCCCGGCTTGAGCGCCGCCAGCATCGCCGAGAGCGCCACCTCGTAATCCGGCAAGTGGATGAGCACATAGCGCGCGTGGACGAGATCGAACGAGTCCGCGGACAACGGCACCGTTCGGATATCAGCCTGGCGGATTTCGACGTGAGGCGGAAGTTGAGCGGAAAGAAACTTCGTCGAGAGATCGACCGCGCAGACCTGCCCGGATGGGCCGACCCTGTCGGCCATCCAGCGCATCACCGAGCCGGCACCAGGCCCCACTTCGAGGCAGCGCCACCCGGCCCGTCAGCCCGGTTGCCCCCAACCGTCTGCGGCTCGCCGGATCACACTCCCGTTCGATCGACCGGAGCCGCTCAATTTCACGTAGATCCCCGGCAGAGGTAAAGACATATTCCGGCTGACTCATCCCAAAGCCTTATGTGGATGCAAGCAATCCGCGCAGCAACGAGAAACCGTTGGCTGTGCAACCAGTCTTCAGACTATTCCAACTTCGTAAAACAACGACCTCCGGAAGCCGCCTCCAGCCGGCGGCAGGTCAGCACGCGCGTGGACCCGGACGCATCGTTCTTGATCTGCACCACATACGAGTGGCCGCGGGCACATTCGACATTCCAGAAGGCATTGCCCTTCCCGTCCTCGCCCTGGAAAAACGTCCGCGCCACTGTCCGGCAGGGCTGGCCGCTGCTTTCCACGAGAACGGCGAGCGCCTCGCTACGATCCACCTCGGACATGGCAACCAGCCGATCCTGCGCCGGATTGGCCCAGACGAAGGAGGCCGAAGCCAAGCCAGCCGTCAGCATCAGGATGACCGCCGGCCATCGGCTCCATCTTGCGAAATGTGCTGGATGTGCGCTCGACATATCTACAGGGCGATACGCTTGACGCGCCGCGCGCCGGCTAGCCCATATCTTTCAAGATATGGTCGGGATTGCGGTCGCGGGCGATGTTCTTCATCACCTGATCGGCGAACAGCACGACGATGCGGCCGCGGTGATCTTTCACGATCATGGAATTGGAGGGCAGCTTGAACGTGGTCACGTCGCCTTCCAGCCAGGCGCTGCAGGAGTAGGACAGGACATCCAGCACCGTCTCAACTCGATATTCTTCGCGCAGCCGGTATTGCAAGACTTCGAACTGCAGCCGCCCGACCGCCGCCACCAAGGACTCCAGATCGTTGAGGCTCCGGAGAATCTGGACCGTTCCCTCCTGCGCCATCTGCTCCATCCCCTTGTCGAACGACTTCCGCTTGCCCACGTCGCTGGGACGGATGCGTGCGAAAATCTCCGGCTGAAATTGCGGCAGGGGCTTGAAGTTGAACCCGCCTCCCACGGAAATCGTGTCGCCGATTGCGAAGAGACCGGGATTGATGATGCCGATGATATCGCCGGGATAGGCTTCTTCCACCGTGCTTCGGGTTTGCGCCACCATGCTATGGGGGCGCGAGAGCCGCACCTCGCGGTTCAAGCGGTGGTGCTTCACCACCATGTCGCGCTCGAACCGGCCTGAGCAGACCCGCAGGAATGCCGTGCTGTCGCGATGCTTCGGGTTCATATTCGCCTGCAGCTTGAAGACATAGGCGCTGAACGGCGTGTCGATCGGATCCACCGACACTTCCGTGCCATCCGGGCGATCGGCCAACCGGGCGCCAGGCGAGGGCGCCAGATCCACAAAGGCGTCCAGAAAACTCTCGATGCCGAAATTCGTGAGGGCGGAGGCAAAAAATACCGGCGTCACGTCGCCCTGCAGGAACTGCTCGCGCGAGAACGGGTTGCCCGCGATCTCGATCAACTCCAGATCGTGCTGCACCTGCGCCATCACCTCATCGGACACACGCCCGCTCCGTGCCAGCTCGTCGAACATCAGAGTATCCACATTCACCTTCGTCGCCCCGCCCGGCGCCGTGCGGCTGAACAGCTGCACCCGGTTGTCGCTGCGGTTCACAATCCCGGCGAACTCGCTGCCGGATCCGATCGGCCAATTGATCGCGCTCGCATGGATGCTCAAAGCCTGCTCGACTTCGGTCATGAGGTCCAGCGGCGGCCGCCCCGGCAGGTCCATTTTATTGATCAACGTCAGCACGGGAATGCGGCGCAGACGGCAGACCGCGAACAGCTTGCGGGTCTGCGTCTCCACGCCTTTGGCCGCGTCGATCACCATGATGGCGCTGTCCGCCGCCGTCAGCGTGCGATAGGTGTCTTCGGAAAAGTCCTGGTGTCCCGGGGTATCGAGCAGGTTGATGACGGCATTCTTATAGTTGAATTGCATGGCCGAGGCGGTGATCGAAATCCCGCGCTCCTGTTCCATGCCCATCCAATCCGAGGCGGCAACCTTGCCGCCCTTGCGTCCCCGGACCATGCCCGCCGTGCGAATCATGCCGGAATAGAGCAGCAGTTTTTCCGTCAGCGTGGTTTTCCCCGCATCCGGATGGCTGATAATGGCAAAGGTCCGCCGTTGCGCGGTCGCAGCGGCAAGTTCACCGTGAAGTGTCGCGTCGGTATTCATAGTGGGTGGGCAATATACCACACCAAGAGGGTGACTGCGCCAGACGAGCAGCCTTAGCCGGAAGGAGAAGGCTTATGCGCCCGATCACTCGCACTGCCGGGGAAGACCCTGTATGATGCCGCTCGGCAGGTTTCCCCGCATAGCAATCGAGACCATGATGTCCCGAACGTCTCTCCGTATCGCCTTTCTGCACCTGGCGCCGCTTCCCGGCCGGATTGCCCATAACCGCCGGCTCATCGAAGCCGCCGTCTCGACGGCCGCGGAAGCCGGTGCCACCTGGATCCTCACGCCGGAACTCGCGGTCTGCGGCTATACCTTTGCCGATCAAATCGGAGTCGAGTGGATCGAACCCCAGCCGGATCCCTGGATGACGCACATGTGCCGGCTGGCGGCGCAATGGCGCGTCACGCTCTTCCTATCCCATCCGGAGCGCGACCGCCAGACGAAACAGCTGCACAATTCCCTATTCGTCATCACGCCGGACGGGACCATTACCGGAGCCCATCGGAAAATCAACGCCCTGCGGGTTGGTTCGGAAGCCTGGTCGACGCCGGGCCTGGAGGCGATCCCCGTCGCAGCGCCGCCGCTGGAACGCGTGGGCCTCCTCATTTGCGCCGATGCCTATTCGCCGGGAATCGCCGAGAATCTCCGACGGCAGGGGGCCGGCCTACTGGTCTCGGCAGCTGCGTGGGCGCCGGGATTTCACGGCCCGAACGGCGAATGGGAGCGCTGCACCAAAGACACCGGCCTTCCCTTGCTCGTATGCAACCGGACCGGGCCGGATATCACGTTGGATTTCACCAAGGCCGAAAGCGTCGTGGCGAAAAACGGCCGGCGGCTGCTCTCCATGAGCGCGGCGCGCTCCACGATGTTCCTCATTGAGTGGGATCTGCGTCTGCAAGACCTGGCGGCGCCGTCATACCAGCGGATCGATCTGTGACACCAGCCAATCAGAATACCGTAACAGTGAGACCATAGCGGGAGGTACGGGGCATGACCGGATCACGACCGGCGGCGGGCTGATCTTACTTGTACCCGCCGGGATTCGAACTCTGCCAGCGCCAGGCGTCGGCGCACATGGAGGCCAGGCCTCGCTCGGCACGCCAGCCCAGCAGGTCGAAGGCCTTCTTCGGATCCGCGTAGCAGGCGGCAATGTCGCCGGGTCGCCGGGCGGCGATCTTATACGGCACCGAGCGCCCGCTGGCCGTTTCAAACGCCTTCACAATGTCCAGCACGCTGTAGCCGGTGCCCGTGCCGAGATTCACCGTCAGCAACGTGTCCGCCCCTTTGCAACGCGCCAGCGCGTCGAGCGCCTTGAGATGGCCGAGCGCCAGGTCCACCACATGAATGTAGTCCCGCACCCCGGTCCCGTCTTGCGTCGCGTAATCATTGCCCCACACGTTGAGAAACTCGCGCCGCCCCACCGCCACCTGGGTGACGAAGGGCAGCAGATTGTTCGGGATACCCTGCGGATCCTCCCCGATCAACCCGCTGGCATGAGCCCCCACCGGATTGAAGTAGCGCAGAATGCCGAGCCGCCAGGAAGGATCGCTCCGGTGCAGATCGCGCAGCATCTCCTCGATCATCAGCTTCGAGCGCCCGTATGGATTGGTTGCGGAAAGCGGATGGTCCTCGGTGAGCGGCACCCGCTGCGGATCGCCGTACACGGTAGCGGACGAACTGAATATCAGCGTCTTCACCCCGCAGTCGCCCATCGCCTCCAGCAGCCGCAGGGTGCCGGTCACATTGTTGTCGTAGTAGGCCAGCGGCTGTTCGACTGATTCTCCCACCGCCTTGAGGCCGGCAAAATGGATCACCGCCCGGGCCCCGCTCTCGCGCAAGGCCGCCACCAATGCGGCACGATCACGAATATCGCCCCGGACCAGCCGCAGCGATTTCCCGGTGATGCGCTCCACTCGCGCCAGCGCTTCGGGATGGCTGTTGCAGAAGTTGTCGAATACGGTGACCGCATGGCCCGCGTTCAAGAGTTCCACGCAGGTATGCGATCCGATATAGCCCGCACCGCCGGTGACCAAAATCATGAGCCCCTGCCTCATAAAAGGTTGCACGTTCGAAGCATGATGCGTGAGCTGAAGCCTATCGAGATGGAACGACAGGGTCAATCAATCTCGCAACTTCTTCCATCCACATGAAGTGATTGTCAAACAGGCCCATGCTGTGGTTTCATCGTTCGCATGGCGGCACTTCCCACGCTCAGCACGGATCGGCTCTCGCTCCGGCCCTTTCGGATGAGCGATGCCCCGGACGTGCAGCGGCTGGCCGGCGACTACGACGTGGCCAAAGGCACGCTCGTCATTCCTCACCCCTATCCCGATGGCGAAGCCGAGCGATGGATCGCAAGCCTGCAGCGCGACGAGGAAGCCGGCACGCTCGTCACCTTTGCCATCGTCCTGCGCGAGGAAGGCCGTGTGATCGGGTTCATCGGGCTGGACATCGCCGCCGCTCATCAACAAGCCCGGATGAGCTATTGGCTCGGCCAGCCCTATTGGAACCACGGCTACTGTACGGAAGCAGTCAGAGCTGTGCTGGTCCATGGGTTTCAACAGTTGCAGCTGCACCGGATCTACGCCCCGCATTTCCTGAACAATCCGGCCTCCGGACAGGTGCTCAAAAAAGTCGGCATGGTCTACGAGGGCAGGCTGAGGGAACATTACCTGCGTTTCGGCCGATACGTCGACGTCGAGCTCTACGGCCTTTTGGAACAGGAATTCGACCGCCGCTGATCAGGGCCGCCGGTCGCGGACGAGGCCGTCTGTGCGATAGCCGAAGCCGCGGCTCAGCTCGACCAGCCGTCTGTAGACCGGCTCCTCCAGCTGCGGCGTCCGCGAAAGGATCCAGAGATACCGGCGGTCCGGCGTCCCCACCAGCGCCGTGCGATACTCGGCATCGAGATCGAGAATCCAATAGTTCCCCTCGCGAGATGAGCCAAAGAGCCGCGCAAACCAATTGTCGAACTGGACGTTCAGCTTGGCGTTCGTCCTCGCATCCACCACCGTCGCCACGCCCTCAATCTGATCCCGCTCACCCGCATCGGTCACACATTCATTGTGCACACCGACGGTGCCATCGGGACGAAGCCTGTAGATCGCCTTGGAATCAATGCAGTGCCGTTGAAACCACATCGGCAGCCGTGCAATCTCATACCAGGTCCCGGCATACCGGCTGAGATCGACCGAGGCCACGGTCGGCAGGTCACCACGAGAATCAATCCCCGCGCAGCCGCCGAGCCACGCACTCGCCAACACAACGGTCACCCAGACGTTTCTGCATGTCTTTGATCGACTGAACAACTTCACCCCCCTCAGTGCCCCTCATTGAAAGATACCCTTCGCATGAAGGGCCTCCGGTCCCCCTCTCGAAGAGTGCAGATCCCACATAGGGTCTAGGTCAGCCGGAGAAAGAGCAGCCAGAGATACAGCGAGCTGATCAGGATCGACCCGATCATGACGGGAAAGCCGAATTTAAAAAATTGCCAGAACGAGATCTGATAGCCCGCTTTGCGTGCGATATCGACAATCACGACATTCGCGCTGGCCCCGATAATCGTGCCGTTTCCCCCAAGGCATGCCCCCAATGCCAACGCCCACCATAGCGGAAGGATATCCGGCTGATGCATCAACGTGGCATAATCCGCCACATCGGGGTGCAGCGACCGGGCCAGATCCACAATCAACGGATTCATCGCCGCAACATAGGGAATATTATCAACCGCGGCCGAGAGCAGGGCCGAGCCCCAGAGTACGGCCATCGTCGATCCCGCCAGATTCCCCCGCGTCACCGCCACCAATTGATCGGCCAGATAGCGAATCACGCCGACCTTCACCAATCCGCCCACGAGAATAAACAGTCCGATGAAGAAAAAGATGGTCTTCCACTCGACATCGGTGAGATAGGACAGCTCTTCGACGTCCTCCGGCTTCCGTCGCGCATGACCGATCAACATAAACATGCTGGCCCCGAGGAGCGCGATGGTGGCCGGCTCGAGATGGATAAGCGAATGGAGACAGAACCCGACGTTGACGATCCCCAACAACCAGAGGCAGCGATATAAAAACGGCCGGTCGGTCACTGCATCGCGTGAATTCAAGGCGCGCACCGCCGTTTGGAGATGCGTCGAAACGGTCATTTTTCGCCCAAAAAGAATCCAGATCACGGACAAGAACACGGCCATGATCACCACCACCACAGGCCCCAACACCACCAGAAAGTCCAGATAGCCCAGCTCGGCCTTGCTGGCGATCATGATATTCGGCGGATCGCCGACCAGCGTCGCCGTCCCGCCGATATTCGACGCCAGCGCCTCGGTCACCAGGAAGACAATCGGATTGAGCTCCAACCGCTTGGCAATCGACAACGTCACGGGCGCCATCAGCAGCACCGTGGTCACATTATCGAGCATCGCCGAGAGGCCGGCCGTCATCAGCGCCAGCAACACCAGGAGACGAAACGGTTTGGCGTCGGCCCGCTGCGCAGCCCAAATGGCCATGACCTCGAACAGACCGGTCTCCCGGACGATGTTCACGATGACCATCATCCCGATCAGCAAGAACACGACGTTATAGTCCACCCCGTACTCATGGGAATAGAAGGCCTCGTCTTGGGAGATCACGCCCAACCCGATCATCACCGCTGCCCCGAACAGCGCCACAATCGTCTTATGGATCCGCTCGGTCATGATGACGAGATAGCACACACCGAAAATGATCAGCGCCAGCGACACAGAAGACATTCACAACCTCTTGTGGTGAAAAAAGAATCCCTGACGCATTATCACGAGACTGCCACTGCTATGCAACGAGAGTTGTCTTTTGTAGAGTCCCACCGGATGCCTGCGGCGCGCGGAGGTTGAGCAGATTGAAATCCGGTTCAAAGAAGATCCCTACGGCTGACCGCCCACACGCACTCATCCACGAGTCTCCGACGCGCCGATGGCCGGAGGTCGTCCAACTCCTACCGCCAGGCTCCCGAACCGGAGCCTGCCTGAACTCATGCCGGTGCGCCGACACGGCGGGGAACATAGAAACGGGAATAAGAGCGACAGCGTCCCGAGGGACGCTCACACCACAGCAGCCAGTCTCCCGGCAGCCATCAAGAGGGTCGCGCCACCCAACAAGACTGCAGACCACCGAGCCGCCCCGGCCAGTCTCCGGTGAAGAGTGGCTAGAGTAGCCGTTTGCTCCGCCGTCGGCGGACTGCCGCCGGCTCGAATCGCGCCGCCCAATTTGGCCAGCCGCGCAACCGTCGGCCGGTTCACCAGAAAGCCCAACAGAAGCGCGGCCAGCGCGAGAAGCCCGCCCGTCAGAAGCACGAGTCCGGCCGGAGTCGCGAGCCCGGTCGTCGCGAAGACGAGCGCATAGAGACGCGCCCCTGTCAGAATACAGAGGCCGCTGACGACGGTGAGGCCCGTCGACAAACCACGCCGCATGAGGCCGCCCATCACCGTCCCGCCTGACGGTCCCGCCTCCTGCACCGCCGGCACAAGGAACCAGCCTAGAAACATGGCCGTGCCAGCCCACAGCACACCGCTGACAATGTGGCACAAGCGAAGCAGCCCCTCTTCCATCGATAGCCTCCCGCGCGACCGGTTATCGCACCGTAAAGTTCAGCGTCATGCCCTTCATAAAGTGGAGCGCGCCGGTCTTGCTGTCCGGAAAGAAACAAATGAGTCCATACCGGCCCGCTTCAAAACGCCCGGTAAAAAATCCGCTGCCCCCGTGCTCCAACCCGACCAACCCGCCCATCGGCCTCCCCGGCGGCGGACCGGAGGCGCCCGGCTCGAAGGCCATGCCGAAATCCTTCGCCGTCTTGCCCGAGTCGAGCTTGACGACGACGACTTCGTGCGGTTGTTCCCCCGCATTCATCACGTGGACGGTGTGCATTCCGGCGGTCATCGGCTGAGACAACGCAAACGCAAAATCACTCGTCGTGATGGTCAGATCGGCGGCCGGTTGAGCAGCAACGGCTCTCGGAGACGACACGACCGTCAACGGCCGCGCCATCCCCAACGCGACGTGCGGCACACCGTTCTGATCCGGAATCAGGCAGAGCAACAGATAATGACCCGCCGTAAGCTGCATCATGGCCGTGGCCTCGCTCCCGGGCAACACCGCGTTCAGTCCCCCGACCAACTTCGCCCACTGCGGCAGATGCGACGGCTGCGCCTTCATCGCGGACTGGAAATCCTCCGTCGTCTTGCTCTCGCTCAGCTGCACGACCTGCACATGGTGAGGCTCCTTACCCTCGTTCCTGACCTGCATCGTCGTCATCCCGGCGGGAATGCTGTCCGGCCCGGTGAACCCGTAATCATGCGCCACAAAGACGGCCGGGGCGCCGTCGAATGAGGGTCCCTCCTCCGCGCCGGCGCCCCCCCACGGCAAGACAGACGCAATCATCAGCATCCCCGACATCGTCATCGATTGCCCCCCCCTCCGCAACATGGGATCCTCCTTCCGTGATACGAACATACGAACCTTCTTAGAGTTTTGAGCTGCTTCCGGCGAAGACCTGCCCTCACCGGAAACCCGCACAGCCTACCACGAGAGGACGAGCAGCGATTCCTAAGAATATGCTATCGTGGCCCTAATACTTTCTTAACCCGGTTGAGTCGGTCACTTGTCATGATTCCTCCAGCCCTGGTCGGTCTGCTGCAGACCGGCGTGTCCGTCGTGGTGGGCACGCGCGATGCGGCCCTCATGCCCGAATGCACGCGCGCCTGGGGTGTTCACGTCGAACCGGACGGCCGCACCGTCACGATTTTTCTGACCGAAGCCACTTCCCCGCACACGCTCCGAAATTTGCGGGCGAATGGCCAGGTCGCCATCAGCTGCACGAGACCGACCGATCATGTGGCCTGCCAGCTGAAGGGGCGCGTGCGCAGCATCCGGCCCGCCGATCAGCACGACCGAGAACGCAGCAGCCGGTGGCACCGCGAGTTCGTGGGAGAGATCGTCGCCATCGGCGTCCCGGCTGAGACCGGCCAAGCCTGGATGACCGAGCCTGATCTGGCTGTGGACATCGACGTAACCGATGTCTTTGAACAGACGCCGGGCCCTGGGACCGGCGAACGAATCTGACCATGGAAACCGACCCACTCCGCATTGAAGACCTCTGGCCCTGCCTGCAAGGGATGATCCCCGCCGCCTTAAGCACCTGCGCGCCGGACGGCACCCCCAATATCACCTTCATCAGCCAGATCTCGTAGGTCGATGCGCGCCACATCGCGATCTCGCATCAGTTCTTCAACAAAACGCACCGGAACGTCCGGGAAAACCCGCTGGCCTGCGCCATGATGCTCGCCCCGCGCACCCTGCAAGCGTACCGGTTGCGGCTGCGGTTCAACCATGCCGAATCCTCCGGCCCCCTCTTCGACTCGATGTCACTGCAGCTGCAAGCCATCGCCTCGTATTCCGGCATGACCGATGTCTTTCGCCTGCGCGCGGCTGACGTGTACGAGATCCTGACCCTTGAACGGGTAGAGGGCTTTACCCGGCTTCCGGCCCCTCCTCCGGAGGAGCGATCCTCGCGACTCTTCGTCGACCACGACCTCGTGTTACTGCGGCTCCTGACCGAACGGCTAAGCCGGTCCGAGCTGCTGGGAGACCTTCTGGAGACCACCCTCCAGGTGCTCGACGAACGGCTGGGCTTTCGCCATGCCATCATTCTACTGGCGGATGAACGCAACGAAAAACTGTTCACGATCGCGAGCCGTGGCTATCCCGAGCACGGCGTGGGGTCGGAAGTCGGGTTTGGAGAAGGTCTGATCGGCATGGTCGCGCGGGCGCGGCGCGCCCTCCGCTTATCGGCGATCGATCACAGCCTCCGATATGCCCGCGCCGCGCGCGTCCGGGCGAAAGCCGTGGCCGGAGCGGAATCATTGTGCCGGGAAATCCAGTTCCCCGGTCTTCCCGGAGCCGCCAGCCAGATTGCCGTGCCGCTAATGACTCAAGGGCGAGTGATCGGAGTCCTCGCCGTCGAAAGTACCGATCCTCTCGCCTTCATGCCTCGTGAGGACACCATGCTGACGATCATTGCCGGACATTTGGCCGCGTGTATCGAACAACTAGGCCGTGAGACGGAGGAGTCTCACCAGGCCGTGCCGGCCCCGTCAGGGCTGCCGCGCACCGGCGGCACATCCGTGCGCGGAAGAACCTTCCGCTTTTCTCACGCCGACGACTGCGTCTTCGTCGACGGAGATTACCTGGTTCGTAACGTACCGGGCCGCATCCTGTGGCGGCTGCTGACGCAACATCGCGACGAGGGACGGTCCGAGTTTACCAACCGGGAACTCCGGATGGATGCCTGGCTCGGGCTGCCGGAAATCAAGGACAACCTGGAAAGCCGGGTGATTCTCTTACGCAAACGGATGGAACAGAAATGCCCGGATGTCCGGCTCGTCCCCCGAGGCCGGGGGCGGTTCGCGCTGGAAGCGGATGTCCCGATTGAGTTATCCGAAAAACCGGACTGACCCGGCTCCGGCGCGACCTCCCCGACGAGAAGACCTTGTGACACACCCCGAAGCTTCGCTAGAGTGCTCTCATGAGCGACTTGGAATGGCTGGGAGTGGTTCTTCTCATCGGCGGCGCGCTGTTCCCATTTGCCTGGCGTTGGTACCGGCGCCGCCGTACCGCGAAAGCGGCCGACCAGTTATTGGCCGATGTGCTCAAGGGCAAAGATGCCTTCCGCCGATAAGCCAGCAAGACCGCACGCCCCGACGAATGACACCGCCCGCAAGGACTGGATCGTCTACATCCTGGAATGCAAAGACCGGAGCCTCTACACCGGCATCACGAACGATCTGAAGCGGAGATTGGACGAGCACGGCAAGGGCACCGGCGCAAAATATACACAACCCCGCAGGCCGGTGCGGCTACGCTATACCGAAACGCATGGCAGCAAAAGCGCCGCGCTGAAGCGCGAAGCGGCCATCAAAGCACTGCCCCGCGCAGACAAACTGGCGCTGATCGGCACGCCCCGTTAGGCCCCCACGACTTTTGCCGCCACCTTCACGACGACATCGACGGCCTTCGCCACATTCTTGATCGCCTTGGCCACGTCCCCGATCTCGCGCTTGGCCTGCCGCAGCGAGTCGATGGACTTATCCAATCCTTCGACCGCCTTGGTAAACGCTTCCGTATTTTCGCCGATATCTTTATCGGCCATCTCCAGCACCGCCACCAGAGCCCGGTCATATTGATCTTGCAGCTGCTGCCGCCGTTCCGGATTCGGCTCAGCCCGATACATGTCGCGTAATTTCCAGAGCGCCTCATTGATCGTCGCCATCGTCTCACTCCTCCTAAAAAATTGCGAAAAAAAAGACTCGTTCTCAGCACACCACCATTACCTGGGATGGAGAACCATACGGACATACCGCACAGGATGCTCAAAAAGGCCATCCAGCAAGGCCGCAGCAAACGAAGAGGCGAGGCGTACGGTCTGGTACGTTGAGCCTCTGAGTGACGCGAGAACGCCGCTGGCGGACTTTTTCAGCATCCTGCTAGTTCTTCAACATGAGCTTGGTATGCG
Organism: Nitrospira sp. UBA6493; assembly: GCA_002435325.1. Taxonomy (GTDB): domain Bacteria; phylum Nitrospirota; class Nitrospiria; order Nitrospirales; family Nitrospiraceae; genus Nitrospira_D. The sequence continues at coordinate 66,886 of DJMJ01000032.1, forward strand.
ATGCCAATCCCTGTCCGTCTTCGTCAGCTCGTTCAGCCGGGCCAGCGTGATCTTGTGCTCCCCCAAGACCTTGACGATATCCTCATGCCCGGCCTTCAACTGTGTGGCCGCAGTCGCCAGGCCTGGATAGATCGCCTCCGTCTTCCGCCTGGTCTCGACCCCTTGGCGATTCGGTCTAAGTCTCTCTG
>DJMJ01000031.1 GCA_002435325.1 Nitrospira sp. UBA6493
GCGCCCGTAGCTCAGTCGGATAGAGCATCAGCCTTCTAAGCTGAGGGTCGCTGGTTCGATTCCAGCCGGGCGCACCACCTGACGAATTGAGCATGGGGAACATGCGGCATTCACGGATTCTTGCCAGTTTTGCGGGCGCGCTCGTTCTTTACAGCCTCATCGGATTTTTTGCCGTCCCCTATATCCTTACCCAATATGTGTTTCCCGCCGTGGCGGAGAAGATTCACCACCAGGTGGTGGTAAAAGACGCCGCATTCAACCCTTTTACCTTGTCACTGTCCATTGACGGGCTGGAGATTCGCGAGCCGAACCAAACGGCGCTTCTCGGATTTGAGCAGTTTTATGTGAATGTCCAGGCCAAGACGCTTCTCCTGGGGGCCTATGGCTTCGAGGAGATTCGCTTGGTTATGCCATTCGTTTCAATGAAGATTTCCGCTGACGGCACGATGAACCTTCTTGGGCTCCTGCCTCCGCCACAGCAAGAGTTGGAGGCGAAACGAGATGAAAAGGAATCGAGCGGCGAGAAGGATGCCGTTCCCCTGGAAATTGGCCTGCTGACGATCGAGCGCGGGATTGTCGAGTTTCGAGACGAGTCCAAACCTAAACCATTCGAGCTGACGATTGTGCCGATTCAGGTCTCGCTTAAAAACTTTACGACTGTGCGAGGAGGTGAAAATGCCTATGCCTTCACAGCCGAAATTGGAAAAGGCGAATCACTGGCATGGGAAGGGCGGGTGTCGCTAGAGCCGGTGGAGTCCGATGGCAAGCTAAGCCTTGACGGCGTTCATTTGAAGAAGGGGTCTCAATATATACAGGATCGAATCGGGTTTGACGTGCGCTAAGGGCGGCTGTCGATCGGGGGCCGGTATCATATCGATCTAAAGGGCGAGACCCCGAATATCGTTATCAGTGATGGAACGCTGTCGGTAATCTATCTCGCGATCGGTGAGAAAGGCTCTGATGCCCCGGTGATCTCGATTCCGTCGTTTGCAATCGATGGCCTGGATATGGATGTACAGAAGAAAGAGGTTACGGCGGCGCGCGTGCATTCCGCCGGTGCGCGCTTCGAGGCCTGGATCAATCCAGGAGGAGCGCTGAACTATCAGCAGCTATTTGTCCCAGTGGAAGAATCGAAAGAGGTAGCCGGAAAAGAGAAGTCGGCTGTGGCTGCACCGGCTGGGCCGGAGCATCCATGGTCGGTGGAAGTCAAAGAGGTAGTCCTGAATAATTACCGGGCTGTCTTCGAGGACCGGACGCTGGAGCGACCGAGCCATTTGGAGATCGATGGGCTTGACCTGACTGTGAAGGGCTTTAAATTCCCATTGCGGCAGGCTGTTGGCGTGGATGTAGCCTTCAAGCTGAATCAATCGGGCCAGGTTGGCGTCAAGGGATCCCTGGCCGCCGATCCTTTCGTGGCCGACCTTGACCTTAGCGTGAAGGACATGGGGATCCGGCCGTTTCAACCCTACCTCGATCCGTTCGTCGACATCGATGTTCGAGATGGAGTTGTGGCGCTCGGCGGCAGGCTACATGTTGCGCAAGAGCATGGCCGCAGTCCGTTCCTGACGTTTCAGGGCAATCTTGCTGTGGATCGGGTATCAATCACAGATCGAAAGGAATTCAGCGAACTGCTGTCCTGGAGGCATGTGGGATTGAATCGGCTGGCCTTTGACGTCGAGCCGACGTCGGTGAAGATCGGTGAAGTTGTCCTGCAAGAGCCTGCCGTTTCATTAATCGTGCAATCGGATGGCACGTTAAACTTGGCGCAGATCGCCAGGCAGCCTTCCGTCGAGCCCGGCTCTCTGCCTGCAAAGAAAGCTTCTGAAAAGCCGGCCAAGCCGGTGACGGCCACTATCGATCTCGTCAAACTGATCAAAGCGTCCGCGGTATTTCAGGATCTCTCGCTTCAGCCGGCTGTAAAGGTGGGGATCAGCGAATTGAGCGGAAGCATTAAGGGGTTGTCGTCCCGCGAACTGGCGAAAGCCGATGTAGCCCTGTCGGGGAAGGTGGATCGGGTGGCACCACTCAAAATTCAGGGTCAGATTAATCCGTTGAGCGAAGATGCCTATACTGACCTCACCGTCAAATTTGAGAATGTCGATCTTCTTGCAGCGTCCCCTTATGCGGGGAAATATGCCGGTTATCCAATCACAAAGGGCAAATTGTTTCTCGATCTGGCTTATAAGATTGCCAAGAAGGAATTGGTCGGGGAAAACAAGGTTCTGATCGATCAACTGACCTTTGGCGATAAGACCGACAGCCCTGATGCTACGTCGCTGCCGGTCCCGCTGGCAGTTGCGCTTCTTAAGGATCGCAAGGGACAGATCGATGTCGATTTACCGGTGCGCGGGAACTTGGACGATCCGGATTTCAAATACGGTCGAGTGCTGTTGAATACGCTGCTCAATTTGCTCGGGAAAGCGGCCACGTCGCCCTTGTCGCTAGTCGGCGCTCTTATCGGCGGGAGCGGCGATGAACTCAGCTCGATTGAATTTCCGGCGGGGCGTAGCGAGTGGGAGGAGGCCGAGACCAAAAAGCTCGCTTCGTTGGTTACTGTACTGACGGAGCGGCCAGGGCTGTCGCTCGACATTACCGGCACGGCTGATCGGCAAGTGGATCGACGAGTCTTAGCCGAGAAGCAATTGGGAGAGAAATTACGCCAGATCAAATTACAGGAGGCTGGGGGGGCTGACCGGGGAGCAAAACCAGCGCCTATGCTGTCGGCAGAAGATGAAGCGTCTCTGATCGCTGCATGGTTCGCGCGGCAGTTTCCGTCGGCTGGCGCGTCTGATAAGCCGGCGCTGTCCGTCTCAGAGATGAAATCACGGCTGCTCGACACTATGGTTGTTGAAGAACGGGCCTTGCGCCTCCTGGCGCAGGAACGGGCAGAACGGATCAGAGAATGGCTAATACAGAGTGGGGAGATCGGCGAAGCCAGGATATTTCTCGTTGAAGCCGCGCTGAAAGAAGGCGCTGGCACAACGGTGCCGACGGCTCTCAATATTACCGCACGCTAGGTGTGTGGATCCCGGGAGTGTTGTAACGTCTGAGCCAGACGAATTCTGAGGAAATTATTTCGAGTAACGCATGCGAGTGCCTTGGAGCAGGGAGAGTTCGATTTCTGATAGAGAGAGTTCAGCCGGAAAGAGAACCCCGGAAATCTTGTAGGCATTGATTGACGCCCCTCGCAGGTTCGACTGGCTAAAATCGATCCCCCGCAGGTCGGATTGCCTGAAGTAGGAGTCACTAAAATCGAGGCCGGTCGCGTCCAGGCCTCGAAGGTCGAGCCCTCGCAGATCGCAGCTATGCAGATCGCAGGTATCGCCGGCGGCTTTCTTGGCATTAAACTCTTTGATACAGCCTTCCCGCAGCAGCTGATACATTGGATCATTTGAGATGCGGAGTCCCGGCGCTGTGAGTTTGACGTTGTCCATAAGATCCCTTAAGGCCTGTGGGCTCAAGGCTCTATCGGACAAAACGGGTAAATACTGAAGGGGAGTTGGCCCGCCAGCCATCACGAATGGCCGCCGTTGGATTAGAACCTGCCTTCGTCCTGTGGCTGGTCAGTCATAATCCGTTCGTTCCATTGAATGATTTCTTGATCCGAGAGCGGTCTGGCGGTCGATTCTACCCATTCCAGGAGTTACTGATCCGTGCCTCCCTGGCTCACACGCGCTTCCAGGGTAGATCCATCCAGCTGGAGAAGATCGAGAAGATTTTTGTCAAAGCCAACGGTGAGATAGGTATAGTCCTGAATAAGCCCCTTCTGGCGCATCCGAATTTTATCGAAAAGCCGGCCGAGATGAGCCATGCCGCCGAGCAAGACTTTGGAGCTGCGTGGGTATTCAATAGGCATCGCTCGTTCATTTCCACTAGGTGATGCCGGGAATGTTCTGTGAACAACGGAGTCCTATCGTGATGGACTATTGTTGGCAAGGGGAGGGCGGCTTTTGCTGAGAGGGCAGATTGGGCAGGATAGAGGGCGGGGAGGGCTTGCGCATCAGAGTGAGAAGTCAGTAAGGTACAAAATATTCATGCAATGAGAGAGGGGATGGGCTCCCCGATTATCATCTTGAAAGGAGGGTAGTATGGCATTGCGTTTGGGAGACGAGGCGCCGAATTTTACGGCGGAAACGACAGAAGGCACGATTAATTTTCACGAGTGGCTGGGCGGCGGATGGGGAATTCTCTTCTCGCACCCGAAGGACTATACGCCGGTCTGTACGACCGAGCTTGGGACGGTGGCGAAGATTACCCCGGAGTTCAAGAAGCGGGGAGTCAAAGTCATTGCCATCAGCGTCGATCCGCTGGATTCCCATAAAGGCTGGATCAACGACATCAATGAGACCCAGAATACGACGATGAACTATCCGATCATCGCCGATCCCGATAAGAAGGTCGCCACTCTCTACGACATGATTCATCCCAATGCGCTGGACAATATGACGGTTCGGTCTGTCTTTATTATCGGTCCAGATAAAAAGATCAAGTTAACTTTGACCTATCCAGCATCATGTGGCCGCAACTTCGACGAATTGCTGAGAGTTATAGACTCTCTCCAGTTGACCTCAAAATTCAAGGTTGCCACGCCGGCCAATTGGAAAGATGGCGATGATTGCATCATCACTCCGGCTGTGAACGATGCCGAAGCCAAGACGCTGTTCCCTAAAGGCTTTAAGATCGTGAAGCCCTATCTTCGCTTGACCCCGCAGCCGAACAAGTAGTTTCTTCAGTCAAATGGTTCTACGGGCGGGAGGGGCATCAGCCTTTCCCGCCCGTGTTATTTGTGGGCGGGTGAGGTTATTGGGCAGATTGAATGGCGTGAGTCTTAGACGAGCAGAAGCCCGGCAGCGCGAACTTTTTTCCAGTGTGAACTCTTGATAAAGCACTCAAACTCTTTTGCGGTTCCCGGAAATGTCATACCTATTTCTTTGATCAGGGGATACGACGGCGTTGGGGGAGTGCGAGGGGTTGAGCGTTGTATGAGATGATACAACCACTCGGCCTCTTGGTTTGGCAGAGTGACCGTATAATCGCTGGTATGCCCCGGAAAAATGAGCCCGGCTCTTTTCCCGGCCGGTTGGCAGACCGGCGCTCCGCCGAGCCATACAAACCGCCGCTCTGCCTGGGGCTGATCATTCACCATGCGATTTTTGAGCAGGCGTCTGATCCAGGTCGGAGATACACAGGGTTTGGGTGCGGGATGTTCGAACCATTCACGGACATCAAGCGTGAGCCCTCGCCCTTCGAGATAATTGAGCATCGACCGCCGGAGTCCTTCGCCAAGCCATTCCGGTGTGGAGCCTCGTCGGTCCCGGTGCTGGAGGTCGTTTTCGGCAAAGCCCTGAAAGGCCGGTCCGAGAATGCGCAACCCGTGAGCCGCGGGATCGAGTCCGATCGGACTGTGGGCGGTGGCGGTGAAGCGATGCCAAAAAGCGGATTGAATAAGATTCGCTGATACCAATTGCCGGACGCGCTCCAATGAGTCCACGGTTTCCTGGACTGTCTCAGAGGGACAGCCATACATCAGGTAGGCGTGAATGAGAATGCCGGCGTCTTTGAAGGCGGCGGCGACCAGGGCGGTCTGATCGACGGTAATCCCTTTTTTGATCTTCTCCAGCAGGCGGTCCGAGGCCGCTTCAAGCCCTGCTGTCACGGCAATGCAACCGGATGCGGCGAGCAGGCGGCATAAATCCGGCGTAAAGGCCTCTTCAAACCGGATATTGCCCCACCAGGCAATCGTCAGTCCCTGTTCAAGGAGTGCCAAGGCGAGCGCTTTCAACGCCGCGGGAGGCGCGGCTTCATCGACAAAGTGAAACCCGCGGCAGCCTGTTTCGGCGATCAGGTGCTCGATCTGCTGGATGAGCCGTTCGGTCGGCGTCATTTCGTAGCGGCTGATGTAGTTCAGCCCGACGTCACAAAATGTGCATTGCTTCCAGTAGCAGCCGTGCGCGACGGTGAGTTTGTTCCAATGGCCTTCCGACCAGAGGCGATGCATGGGATTGACGCTGTCCAGAATCGTGAGATAGCGGTCCAGGGCCAGCCCGCTGTAGGTTGGGCAGCCCACTTCTCCCATGCGAAAATCGTGACCGGATGGATTATTCGAGAAGACCACCTGTCCCTTCTCTCGATAGAAGGTCCGGCAGAGTTGTGTGCGCGGTCTTGTTCCTGCCAGATGTTCCACTAATGAGAGCAGCGGGCGCTCGCCATCGTCGAGTGTGATGTAGTCCACATAGTCGAACACGCGGGGATCGCTGATCTGCCGGAGCTCCGTATTGGCATAGCCGCCTCCAAGGACAACGGTCAGCTCGGGCTGTTGTGCCTTGATGGCCTGCGCCACACGAAACGCCCCGTACAGGTTGCCGGGAAAGGGGACGGTGAGACCGATCAGGGATGGTCTGACGCGGTCGAGGTGGTGCCAGAGTGCGTCAAGCATGTACTGGTCGGTCAAGGTCGGGGCGGCGGCCAGTGCCGTGAGAATCGTGTCGAAGGAGGAGGCCGAGCGGGCGATGTGCTCCGCATAACGGCTCAAGCCGAATTGCGGAGAGACGGTGGCCTGGATGAGATCGGCCAGGTCTTCGAGAAAGAACGTGGAGAATTGCTTCGCGCGATCGAGTTCGGACAGGCCGCGCGAGTGCGACGTCTTTCCAGTTCGGCCGGCAAAGCGGGGTCCTTGCGGCAAGACTCCCGGGCGCGCCAGGAGGGGCGCGAGCGAAGGATTCCGTCCCTGCAAGAACTCAATCACCGGGTCGATGGCGTGCAGGTAGGCCTGATCAAGGGCCAGCATCTGTTGGGCTTCGCCGGGGAGATCGCCGTGCCGGTGCCGAATGGCATCGAAGACGGCCGTCAGGCCCTCCCGGCTGAAGAGTCTGAGCACCATGTCAATGCCGAGATCGGCTTGATCGCAGGGGATCGCCTGCGATCGCAGGAACCCTGTGAGGTAAGCCGTAGCGGGATAGGGGGTATTCAGTTGAGTGAGCGGTGGCGTCAGGAGCAGGACATGCGGCTGATTCATGGTGTCCACATAGCATAGAGGCGAACGGGATTGCTATGTGGGCCTCTTCAAGGCAAGAGGACTTCTGCCAGGCTGTCGATCCGGCTACTTCTTGATGTCTAAAATGCTGCCAAGCATGTCGTCAGCGGTCTTCAACGTGCTGAGATTCGCTTCAAAGCCGCGTTGCGCGATGATCTGGCTGACCGCTTCTTCTCCAAGATCGACATTCGATAATTCGACTTGAGCCGCCCCATAGCCGGTGTCTTTAAGGACGGCTGGACCGGCCGAGTCGTCTTTTTGCACGACCGGCAGCACGCCGCCGGTTTTCAGCTCAACGAACTCGGTGCGAGACTTATGGAAGCCGTCTGTATTGACGTTGGCGACGTTATGCGCCGTCACCTCGATTTTTTTCGTAAAGGCGGCCATTCCAGACAGCGCGGTATCTATAGCGGACATCATACGGCACCTCCCATCGAACCACACGGTGAATGTGCGTGACGCAGGGGAAGAGGGAGAAGATCCAGGAGTGAGCTGGCGCGCCAGTCGTCTGCGATGCGGATACGGTTGTGGCGGCTAGGCTGACCCTGGAACATCGTCCGTTCCTGGTTAGGTCCCTTGGCTTTGCGTCCTGCCCTCTCGGGCAGTTTGCCTTTGTCACGCGCCGGGAAGTATCTTACAAATCCAATCCACTCCCGACAGTCATCAGTATAGCAGAAACTGCGGACACCTATTGGCACGCAACAGCCACTGAGAGAGCCGAACCGGAGACAATCGGCTGAGAGTCTGAGGAAAGACCCATGATGGTGATCCGGGTCTGATTTTCCGCTCCGTACTCGCGGAGAAAAGTGGCTGGAAGATTCGATGTAACGAAAAGGAACCACTCGTAACTGGCAAGCAGGTATACAAACCGGTCGGTCCGGCCTGTACTGGAAGTTAAGGTTAGGCCGTTCTCGCCGATAAGGTAAGGGAATACATTTGGTTTTTAATGGAACGAAACTCGCGCATGGCACAACGGCGGATCCCGCTGCATGAGCTAAAGGTCGGGATGTATGTGATCGGAATCGATCGCTCCTGGCTCCTCACGCCGTTTCTCCGTCATCACTTTAGAGTCCGCGACAGCGCCGATATCGAGAGTTTGCGTCGAGCCGGTGTGGCAGAGGTGACGATCGATGCCGAACAGGGGCTGGCGGCCGAGCCGTCAGTCGATCTTCGGCCGGCATTGCCCAGCGAGGCCCCGGATTCTCACACAACATCTTCTCAGGGAGCGAGCCCTTCTCCAATAGAAGGACCGGTGGTGCTGGCAGAAAGCCTGGCCCTGGCCAAACAGAGGCGCACCGAATGGATGGGGCGATTGAACCGGCTCTTCGAGGGAACGAGGTCCACCGGACTGGTATCGTATACGGAGGCCTGCCAGCTGGTCGAAGATATGATCGGCGTGATTCTGGAGCGTCAAGCGGCCTGCTATGCCGTGATCAGCCTGCAAGAGTCCGATCCGACGCTATATGAGCACGGGGTGACGGTCTCCATGCTCTCGATTATTTTGGGACAGGCCCTGAGCTATCCGCGTGAGGCCTTGCGGCAGATCGGAGTGGGCGGGTTGCTGCACGATATCGGCCTGATCCGGCTTCCCCGGAATCTGATCAAACGGACCAAGACGATGACGGCAGCGCAAGCGGCCTTGTATGACAGTCATCCGACTCAGGGAGTTGTGATCCTTGAAAAGAGCGGGATCACCGACGAGGTGATCCTGTCCATGCTCAGAAGCCATCACGACGTGATCGAGGCATCAGGGGCACCCCCTGTCTTGCCGGCCGGGCGAGAGGTGCCGCACCGGATTGTGGGAGTTGCGGACCAGTACGACGAGCTCTTAAACGGCCAGTCCGGGTTGCCGCCGATGTCGGCGAGCCAGGCGATGACGCAGCTGTACCAGCGCTATCAGCGCCAGGAGTACCTGCAGGAGAGCGTATCGTATTTAATCAGGACGCTCGGCGTGTATCCGCTCTATAGCGTGGTGGTTTTGAATACGGGTGAATGGGGCGTGGTGGGCGCCATTACGCCGGGAAAGGCCCATTTGCCGACAGTCTATCTGTTCCGTGATGCCAAGGGGCGTTCGTGCGTGCCGCCGGTCGAGGTGGACTTATCACAGGAGCGGGAAGGCGGGCGAGCCATTCAGGATGTCCGCGACCCCAGGCGGGAGCATGTCGATATCGAATCGATCTTGCGGCGTGTCGCGGCATGAGTCTTCCCTTTCCGTCGCAACACGACCCCCAGGAGGGCGGCGAGGTGACGTAGAGACCCACCAGTGAGGATGCACAGCTCCTTCTGGAGTCTTCGGGCGAAAGCGTGTTTCTCACCGATCGCGAGGGTTGCATTCTGGCCCTCAATCCCATGGCGCAACAACTGGTTGGCAGGGTGCGCCAGGTATTGGGGGTATCGTTTCATGATCTGATGGGCTGTCTGTTGCCAACGGGTGACGCATCGTCCATTTGTCCGGTGGAGCAGGTGGTGCAGACGGGCGAAGTCTTGATGCTGGTGTCGCATCTGTGGAAGCGCGGGAACCTCCACTATGAATTGTCGAGTTCCTTCTGGCCGCGCCTGCAGCGGGGTGAACGAATCGGCGCGGTGATTGTCTGCCGCGATCTCACCTCCGCGATCGAGGCCCAGCGCGATGTGCAGCGGGTGGCACACCTGGCCGAGGACGCGCCGAACCCGATTGTCGAGTTCGAGGCCGATGGCTCGATGCGGTATGCAAATGCGGCCATGGTCGATCTCATCACGCAATGCGGGGCGCTCCAAACCGGGGTTGAGGCGGTATTGCCAGTCAATCTGTCTGCTATTCTTCGTGACTGTTTGAGGACGCGCGAACCGGCTGCTCGGGTTGAGCATGCGGTGGCCGGCAGGGTCATTGCCTGGTCCTTCTTTCCGCTGGGAGAATTGGAGCAAGTGCGCGCCTATGGACTCGATATCACAGCGGACGTCGCTTTGCGGCAGGCGAAGGAGGCGGCGGAGGAATCGGCGCGAGCCAAGGGGATCTTTCTGGCCACAATGAGTCACGAATTGCGCACGCCGATGAACGGGGTGTTGGGCTGCACGCAATTGTTGCAAGACACCTCCTTGACCGAGTCCCAGCGGCAATTGATCCAGACGATGGAACGATCGGCTCAGGCCTTGCTGGGGCTGGTGAATGACATTCTCGATTTCTCGAAGGTTGAAGCGGGCAAGCTGACGCTGGAGACGGCGGACTTGGATTTGCGGTCGCTGATCGAGGATGTCGTCACGCTGGTTGCGGAGCTGGCGAAGCAGAAAGGCCTGTTGCTGGAGGTCAGGGTTGCGCCCAACGTTCCCAAGGAGTTGCGTGGCGATCCCGTCCGGCTTCGTCAGCTGCTTTTTAATCTCGTGGGCAATGCCATCAAATTTACCGAGACCGGCCGCGTGGAGGTCTCCGTGGAGAAGCAGGAATCCCTCGCGGATCTCGCCGGCAGTATTCTGTTGCGATGGAGCGTGACGGACACCGGTATCGGCATGACGGAGGAACAGCAGGAGCGATTATTTCAGGCCTACTCGCAGGCAGATACCTCGACGGCGCGCCGCTTTGGCGGCACAGGCCTCGGACTCATGATTTGCCGCCAGCTGGTGGAGCTGATGGAAGGCGACATTACCGTGCAAAGCCGGTTCGGTCAGGGCACCACCTTTTCCTATACGACAGTACTATCGTTGCCGCTCGAACGGCCGGGGCGCGGGCCTGCCGAAGGCGGGGTTCGGCGGAATGGGGTGCCAAGAATCCTTGTCGCCGACGATAATGGGATCAACCAAGTCGTGGCCAGCAAATTTCTGCAGAAACTCGGGTATCAGGTCGAGGTGGTCCAAAACGGGCGTGAGGCCGTCGAGATGCTGGCCTGCGCCTCGTACGACGCGGTGTTGCTGGATTGCGACATGCCGGACATGGACGGCTACGAGGCCGCGCGTGTGATTCGGCAGCGGGAACAGGATACCGGTACCCGCGTGCCGATCATTGCGCTGACCGGGCATGTCTCGCAGGACGCGATTGACCGGTGCCGGAAGGCCGGCATGGATGACGTGATGACCAAGCCGCTAACGCTCTTACTGCTGCGAGCCATGTTGGACCGTTTTCTCGAAGGTCCGACGCCCTAACTCCCGCCAGGTTGTTGCCGTGACACAACTATAGATTCCGGCAATCGTGACGATTGGAATAAGCGAATGGACCTCCTATACCATTTTCCATTAGGGTAGGTGGTACGGGAATTGAACCAGAGGGAAGGTGGCGATGCCCGATGAACGGACCCAGCGGGTCGTGCTCTACAGCGATTTCAACTGCCCCTTCTGCTATGCGATGCATGAGCAGCTGTGGGAGCTGGGCCTGGCCGGACGTGTGGAGTGGCGGGGCGTTCAACATGCCCCCTATTTGCCTGCGCCGATGGCAAAATGGACGGGCGCGCGTGATGCCAAGCTTCGCCAGGAAGTCTCGATGGTCGGACGGCTCGCGCCGGCGTTAGCCATTGCAGTGCCGCGCGGCAAGCCTAACACGAGGGCTGCGATTCTTACGGCGGCTTCCGTGCTCGCGCGCGATCGGCGGGCGGGAGACGCGCTGGTGCGGGCGCTCTCCATCGCCTTTTGGAGAGACGGCAGCGATCTCTCGGACCCAGTCTTGCTCAGGAATTGTGCGGGTGTGACCGAAGAGGATGTGCTGGCCGTTCCAGCGGGTATTCTTGAGACGGTTGAGCGATGGGATGAGGAGTGGCGGCAGACCGGGCAGTCCGGCGTGCCCTTGCTCGTGGGGGCTGAGGGAGCGCAACTGGTCGGGTTTGTCCCGGCAGCGGAAGTGGTGCGATTCGTCGGGCAAGTCTGATCCAACGCGTTCTATAACTCCTGTGATCGGTTCATGCTCAGTAGGGCGCGGTCGAGTAGAGCAGAATGACGACCCGTCATTGGCGGGCTGATCCTGCAAGCGGAACATGGTAGGGTACCTCCCATGACACGTCCAACTTCTTTTGACCATCGTGTGCTCGAAGAAGACTCGATTGATGCCGGCATGAGCGACGCGGATCCTGAACGGCAGGCCTTGCGGTCGGCCGCTGAGTTGTTAGCCAAGGTGCTTGATTCGGCCATCGCGATACCAGGAACGAAGATTCGTATCGGACTGGACCCGCTTTTCGGGATGGTCCCCGGGATAGGAGATGCGTTTGCCAGCGCGATCGGATCGGTCATTCTGCTCATCGCGGCCCGGCTGCAGGTGCCGAAGATCGTGTTGCTGCGCATGGGGATCAATCTGACGATCAACGGGATTGTGGGCATGATTCCCGTCGCGGGGGATGCGTTCTCGATCTGGTTTCAGAGCAATCGACTCAACGCGCGGCTCCTGGCGGAATGTGCCAGGCCGTCGCCGTCCCGGTCGACTGCGAGCGATTGGCTGATGGTGGGCGGCGTGTTGCTTGTCTGCCTCAGCGCGGTGATCGGTGCGATGGTACTGGTGCTGTGGCTGGCGAGTCAGATTGGACAGCTCATGCAGTAAGTTTCCCGGGGAGGGTGTCCGGTCTGCGCCACGCGCGTCATAAACAGACATGATGAAGACAGCGGATCAAACAGGAGGGACGAAACAGACAGAGGGCATCATCCTGGTCGTCGATGATGAACCGGCGGTCTGTTACGTCACCGGGGAGATGCTCGCGCAACAGGGATTTCCCGTCCTCTGCGCGGAAAGCGGGGAGCAGGCCCTGCGCCTCTTCGCGGAGCATCGGGATCGCATCGCCTTGCTCCTGACGGACATTGCCATGCCGAAGCTGTCAGGACCGCAGCTGGCGCAGCAGCTTCGCGCGCAACGGCCGGGCTTGCCGGTGTTATTCATTTCCGGAGTGGTGTCGCCGGCCAATTTCGAAGGCATCATGGGCGGATGGCTGATCAGCAAACCCTATGGGCCATCGGGGCTGGCGGCGAAGATCCGTGAAGTGCTCAGGGCGAGCTCTTCCGGCTCATGAGCCTGCATGTTCCGGCGCGGGACCCGGCCGATCATCCTGCGAGGCGGTCTCGAAACGTCAGTTCGGCAATCGCCGATTTGTCCAGCTCGCCTTTTCCGCTCTCGACCAACCGTTGATATTGCCGGAGCGTCGCCTCGGCCAGAGGGAGATGCAGGCCGGCTGATTGGCCCAAGGCCAACGCAATGCCGGAATCTTTCGCGGCGTGGGCGGCGGAGAAAAAGCAATCGTGCGCGCGCAGCTGCATATCCTCTCCGTCGGTCTCCAACACACGCGAGGCCGCTCCGGTTTGACTGAAGACGTCGCGCAGCATTGTCAGATCTAAGCCGAGCGCGGCCCCAAGTCCGAGTCCTTCGGCCAGGGCGGCGGTGTTGCAGTTCATCACCATGTTGACGAGGGCCTTCACTTGCGCCGCGGTTCCAGCCGGACCGATGTAGCGCACCGTCTTGCTCATGGCATCGAGGACGGGCCTGGCCCGCGCAAAGACCTCGGGTTTCCCTCCGCACATGAGATAGAGCGTGCCCTGCCGTGCTTGCGGGATGCTGCTGGCCATGCAGGCTTCCAACGAGGCGCCGCCGCGTTCTTCCACGCGCTGCTCGATCTCACGATGAATCGCAGGGGAGAGCGTCGCGCAGTTGATGAAGAGCCGGCCCTTGGCGTGAGAGAGTAGGCTGGCGGGATCGTCAAGGGCATAGATCTGCCGCATGGCGGCATCGTCGGTCACCACCGTGAAGATGATCGTCGAGGCTTCGGCCACGGCTGCCGGATGCGCCGCGACCTGGCAGGAGAGTTCGTCCGCGAGCGCGGCGGCTACAGAACCCTCGCGATCATAGACGGATGACAAGGTGAACCCGAGGTTGTGGAGGCGTCGCGCCATATTGGCGCCCATGCGTCCCACACCGACAAATCCGATGGCGTCAGGCGACTGCGTCATGACAAGTCCTTCCGTCCGATAGGTACGAGATCAATCGTTCTGACAGATTTAGAGTTGCGGGGAAGGCGCTGGCGGGGAGAGGACCTTTGTCCAGCGGACACTGGTCTTCCCGTCGCTCGTGGTAAATCCGCCCTCATGGAAGGCCACGATATCGACTGTGCGCTGCCGCTTCTGTGCCGGTTGCAGCCGGGTGGTCCCGGCTTTTGTTCTGACCGTTCCCTGCATGGTTTCGATGATCACGAGATCCGCCGCTGCCGAGGGCTTAATCGACCAGACGAACGACGCGGGGCCTCCGGCATAGATCCCGGTTCCCTCCCATCGGCCCACGAGAGCGGGATCGACCGTCTTCAACTGAAACACGGGCACACTCGTGGCCTCGTGTCGCAGCTCCCAGAGCTCGGCGGGAATCTGCGCGGGAAGCTGGTCTGGCGGCAGCCTGGTCCAGGTCGCATGGAGACTGCCGGTGCTGGAGAAGGATTGCTGGGTGCTCGTGAGATAGGTGCCCTTCCAGGCGAGGCCTTTGAAGGTATTCGACCGTTCGAGCGACCAGCGGCCGGCGTCGGCGTTCACAACCCCATCGAATTGCATCATCGTGGAGATCGTCCAGGTGCGATTCGGCTGAATGACCAGCAGCAGCTCATGGTTGATGGCGTTCTGCATCGAGTGCGCATGCCAGGTGCCGGTCAGACTGTCCTGGCCGATCGGGCCGGATTTGGTCGGTCCCGTCGAAGTGCCCGATGCCGCGGGGAACGATTGCGTCAGCGCCACTTGGCTCGTGCGCGGCGCAGCAGCAGGCGGCATAGAGGCATTGTCTGAAGGCGAAGGCGGTGGAGCAGCCGACGGTGCGGGCGGATTCGCCGCCACGAGCGTCGAAACGCCGTAGCGTGACGCGGCGGTCTTGCCGAGCTCTGTGACCGCGTCCGGAAGCTTGTTGTGTTTCATGGAGGCAACCAGCACCGTGACCGTCGCCTGTCCACGGATGAAGGTCAGCCGGGCCAAGGAAGGGGGCGAATAGACCCGCACGGCGCCGTCGGCCAAGCCGGGAATGAGATCGCTGTCCCGCCTGAGCCGTTCCTTATTAAACCAGGCGCGGCGGTCTTTCCCCGCGGCTTCATCGACTTGCACCGTGACGGCATTCGAATGGTTGCGGGTGGCTGTGAAGACGCAGGTGTTCGGCTCAGAAAGAGTCCCTTCCTGGACCCGCTCGCCCAGAGCCCGTTCCGCTTCGGCCGGGGTAATCAACGAACAGGGATCGGTCTTGGTCGCGAGCAGATGCGACTCCTCGCTACAGGCCAAGAGTGTTAGACAGAAGAACGGAAGCGAATAGGATAACAGCGATCGAATCATAGGGGCCAAGACTCCGGGATAAACTCAGGTCGATTGTACAGCGATCCGGAGGACTGTGCCATCACTCATTCAGGTGGTATGACAAATAGGCTGTACTGCGTCGAAACAGTCCTGCGGAGATCAGCCGGCGACGAACGTGAGCGAGACGCCGTTGATGCAATAGCGGAGGCCGGTCGGTTTGGGACCGTCGTCGAACACATGGCCCTGATGGCCGCCGCAACGGGCGCAGTGGACTTCGACGCGGGTCATGAAAAATTTGGAATCGGTGCGCGTCTCGATCACCTTCGGATCGATCGGCTGCCAGAAGCTCGGCCAGCCCGTGCCGCTGTCGAATTTGTGCTCGGAGGAGAAGAGCGGCAGATCGCATCCGGCGCAGAGATAAATCCCTGCCACGTGATTCTCATGCAGAGGACTGGTAAAGGCATGCTCCGTATCTTCATGCCGCAGCACCCGATAGGCCAGCGGCGAGAGCTGCTTCTTCCATTCCTCGTCCGTCTTCGTAACCTTCACGATAGGGCCGATATCAATTTTTGGAGGCATAGGGAATCTCCTTGAGCTGGATGGGCGTCGCATCTATTCAGGAGTCGAACGACCGGTCCAATCCTTACATAGGCCCGTACGGAAGGGCAAGGCGCGGGGGAACATCATCCATGTGAGAGGGTGACTGATAAATGGCTACCCTGACAGAGGAGCTACGGCTCCGGTTTCTTTTCAAACACCTTCAGGAACGGAGCGATGGTGTCGATGGGGATCGGGAAGATCGTCGTCGAGTTTTTCTCCGCCGCGATTTCCACCAGCGTTTGCAAGTACCGGAGCTGCAAGGCGGCCGGGTTGCGGCTGATCACATCGGCGGCATCGGCCAGGCGGCGCGACGCCTCGAATTCTCCTTCTGCATGGATGACCTTCGCGCGCCGTTCGCGCTCCGCTTCCGCCTGGCGGGCGATGGCCCGCTGCATCTCCTGCGGCAGGTCCACGTTCTTCACCTCCACGGCGGTGACCTTGATGCCCCAGGGCTCCGTCTGCTGATCGATGATCCGCTGGAGATCGGCGTTGATCTGCTCCCGTTTCGACAGCAGGTCGTCGAGCTGGCTCTGCCCCAGCACGCTGCGGAGCGTCGTTTGCGACATCATGGAGGTGGCGTAGAGATAATCTTCCACTTGAATGATGGCGCGCTCCTGGTCCACCACCCGGAAGTAAATGACGGCGTTCACCTTGACGCTGACGTTGTCCTTGGTGATCACGTCCTGAGGCGGCACATCCATCGTCACCGTGCGCAAACTGACCCGGACCAGTTTGTCGATGAACGGCAGGATGATCACCACGCCGGGCCCGTTGCCTCCGACAAGCCCGCGCGCCAGCCGGCCCCAGCGAAAAATGACGGCGCGTTCGTATTCCCGCAGGACGTTGAACCCCATCAGAATCAGGATCAGGAAGAGAATCACGACGGCAAATGGACTGAACAGCATCTCAGGCCTCTTTCTGTGTGGAGAGGGGTTTCACATGCAACCGTAAACCATCCATGCGCACCACTTCGGCTTCGTCGCCAGCCTGGAGCGGCTGATCGCTGGTGGCTTCCCAAAGTTCGCCGTGTACGGCCAATTGGCCGTGCGGCGTCAGCGCCGTCTTCACAACGCCCACCAGCCCGACCATTTCCTCCCGGCCGGTCACCGGCCGCCGCCCCATTGCCCGCAGGCCCATGCCGACGATCAAGAGGGAGAAGGCCCCCACAAGGAGGACCACCGGCAGGATGACCGACCAGGAAATCTGCAGGAACTCCGCATCGGTCTTGATCAGCATCACCGATCCGAGGAGCATCGACACGACCCCGCCGATGCCCAGCAAGCCGTAACTGGTCACGCTGGCTTCCAGAATAAAGAAGACGATCCCGAGCAGGAACAAGAGCACGCCCGCATAGTTCACCGGCAGCGATTGGAAGGAGTAAAAGGCCAGGATCAGGCTGATGGCCCCGACGACGCCCGGCAGAATCGCGCCGGGATTATAGAGCTCGGCGATGATGCCGATCGTGCCGATGGTCATGAGCAGGTACGCGATGTTGGGATCGCTGAGCGTCTTGAGCAGTTCGAGGCGAAGCCCCATCGGGAACTCGCGCACCGTGGCATCCGCCGTGTGCAGCACCGTCGGTCCGGCGGAGAGGGGGATCGTGCGGCCCTCCAGTTGCTTGAGCAGCGCCGGGATGTCTTCGGCAATCAGATCGACGACCTTCAGCTTCACGGCCTCCCGCTCCGTCACCGACACACTCTTCCGGACTGCCTCTTCCGCCCAGGCGGCGTTCCGGCCCCGCTGCTCGGCGATCGACTTGAGATAGGCCACGGAATCGTTTTCCACCTTCTCCTTCATCGTCGCATCCATCTCGCCACCGCCCACGGACACAGGATGGGCGGCCCCAATGTTGGTGCCGGGCGCCATCGCCGCCACATGAGCGGCCATCGTGATGAAGACCCCAGCTGAGGCGGCCCGTCCGCTGGAGGGCGCCACATAGACGATCACGGGCACAGAGGCGCCGGTCAGATCCTTGATAATGAGCCGCATCGACTGGTCGAGGCCGCCGGGCGTATTGAGGCGGATGATTAACGCCTGCGCGTGGGTCTCCTGCGCGGAGATCAGCGCATCGTGCAGATATTCGGCGGAGACCGGGTTGATTACACCGTCATAGGTCGCGAGCACCACGGACGATTCGGCGCGCACAGAAAGCGGGGCAGTTAGCAAGGCGGCGAGCATCGCGCCAAGCGCGATGAGCAGGGACAGGAACCGCAGACGGGGAGGACTGTTCGGGAAAACCATCAAGGTGTCCATCCGGCACATCCGAATCAGAGTGAACCGTCACAAGCCATTTTGAGCATACGAGCCGCCGGAAGGGCTGTCAAGGAAGGGGGAGGCGGGGCTGGGACTCAACGGCTCGCGCGCCTCCCGGAGCGACCCATTCGGGCTCCGCGAAGCGGAAGCCTTCGGAAATTCCCTCGCGGACTCGGTCAGTTTCCGCCTTCCTTCTTCGCAGAGCCTCGAAGGGGCCCCGCTCCTCCGGCAACGCTCGCCTTGAGTCCCAGCCCCTTAAGAAGAGAGGGAGGACAGACCGTGCATGTCGCAGGGGGAGGGATCATCTCTGCCGCACTTGGTGAAGGAAGGAAGATAAGGCTCTACGACCCCGCGCCTCCCTCATCGTTCGCGTTTATCTCGAGCCCCTTAGGGGTATTGTTCGCGCAGGCCGATCACTGGACCATTAGTCATCGTAAAAACGGTGAGTCAGAAAAATTCCCGAGCCCGTGATACTCATAAAAACAGGGGGTGTGAGCGACGTTGGAAACAACCCTTCGCTCGAAGAGATGGGCAGTGGAGTCTTCGAGCTGCGCTCACAGGCCCTAGTTATTGATAATCATAAATTGGCTCTCGTCAAGAAAGCGCGTTGCGAGGGGGAAAGACGTTCGAGCGGGATGAGGGATCGACAATAAAAAAACGGCCCGCCCTTATGTGGACTACCGGGTCTGTCGACTAGCCGAGATCAGGTTCGGTAACCCTTCAGTCGCATGAGGCGATGTTACCCCGCGTCGTGGTCATCGGACTCGCATCAACGGTCGTGCCTACTGGCACCGAGCGACACAGGCGCGTACCTCGAACCCAAACCCGCCACTGAAACAGAGGCGGTGCCCTTGTGCACGTTAACAGCATAAGGGCGAGTCAAACACTACCGAAGGCTGCTGACCTTCACTTAGCGATCAACACCTCCTCTCGATTCTTAGGTAATCACCATGGACGGCAAATCAATGCTGCTTCCTATAGGTCTCAAAAACGCCACTACCAGCGGTTGGGGGGATTCTATGTGGGGGGATGATAAAAAAACGGAGCGGAAGCAGGTATGGAGAGATGTGTGTCAATTGTTGAGATCTTGGAGGGGTTTTAGACTTCCCACCCGTCGGTGGGCCTGCTCACCGCCCCTACACCCGACCTCGATATCATTGAATGTTCCTCTCACCAACCTCCGCCCACTATATAGATAACGTTCTTTGGCCCACGATCAAGGAGGGCAGCCGGGACGGACTACTCGTGAAGGTTGTGGTTGGGTGATCCTCAGCTGCCGCACTGGGAAAGGTGGACAAGCACTATTGCTGTGCCAGGAGGTCGAGCGTCAGTTGGTCGGGCTTGCCGTCGAAGTACTTGAGCAGGGCGTTTTTGAAGAGTGCATTGTCGGTGGCAGCGGTCAGAAACAGGGTCATGCAGGAGCGGAATTTCAGATGGTCGGGATACCCGAAGATCTCTTCGGCGCTGCGACCATCCACATCGAGAACAAGCTGCGTACATTCTCGGAGCCTGGTGCCTAAGACAGGGTGTTGCAGATAGGCCTTGGCCTCGTCGAGTGAGCCAATGGCAAACTGCTGCGCCATGCCACTGCGACCAAGACCTGTGATCTGAGGAAAGATGAACCAGATCCAGTGACTGGCTTTTCTTCCGGCTCGGAGTTCAGCGAGGACGGTGTCGTAGGTGGGCGCTTGGGCGGTGAGGAAGCGGTGGAGATTGTAAGCGTTGGTCATAAGCTATCTAGGGCCCGGTATATTCTTTCCAGGACGACATCATACCTGGTGATGTTGGATTGAGAGACCTAATACTATTTACAGTCGAAAGCTTTTGCTCATGGGTAATGAAAAAATGAACAATTAGCACGTGTGCGCGAAGAAAGAAGCCGCCTGCTGAACTGCTAGCCCCTTCTATCATTACGTGTGGCCTGAGTTAGGAGTGAATTTTTGAAATTATTGGCCCATCTGAGCCGATTGCCTCAAAGCGGTAGAATTGTGCGCGTTCGCCCAGGTGGAGGAACTTCTGACGCGCCAGCTGGAATAGCTTTTCATCACAGGTGGAAATGATGAATTGACGATCCCCTGTCTCAATCAAGCCGATAATCAGGTCAAGGAAAGCGTAGGTATTCAAGTTGTCGAAATGAGTGACAGGGTCGTCCAGGAATACGGGAGAAAAGGCTGACCAAGTTTGTGATATGCAGGCGGTCAGAAACAGGCCTAGTAAAAGTGTTTGTTGTTGGGATTGGCTAAAGTAGTCGATAGGGCGTAGCTCCTCTCCATGGCGTTTGACCCGGACGCTAATAGTGGATTTGCGGCTGTGTATTTCAATGTCGTCGAAGCCGTAGACGGAACGAAGTCGACGCTGAATCACTGATGCACGTGGACCATACTCTCGAGTGAAGTTAGAAATTGTTTTGTGTTGCTGGGACGAAACGAGATGAACGAGTTCCTCGAAGTATTTTAGCCATGGAATATGCTGATCGTGTCGGTGTTCGGCTGCTGCAAGTGCCGCTTCTTTAAAGCTGATACTTTCTCGAAGACGAGTCAAGGCGGCGGCAGTCGTTGCTGCATCGATCGCTATTTCAAGGTTTGAAGCTGAGTCCCGCAGTGTGAGCATTTCAGCTTGCACATGCGACTCGTCTGCAATCAATCCGTGAATCCGTTCCTCGCTTATATCTGCTGGTAGGTTGGCTTCTTCGACTTTAGCGAGGAGTTGAGTCACCTTTCTCTGGAGATTTGCAAGTTGGGAACGCAAGGTCGAGAGTTCGGCTTTAAGGGCGACTCCTTCCTGTCGGAGAACGGCCAATGGCCTGCTTGGCCTTCGAGACGGCTTCTTCTCGCTCGCGCAAATCAGCTTCTTTTTTTTGCGATGTCTGAATCTTTGAGCGCGAGCCGCTTTTCGAAGTCGCGGCGAGTGGATTCAATCAGCGGGGCCGCAAGGGATTCAGTCAGCTTGATTTCGGTTTTGCAGTTCGGGCAGGTGATCGTTGGTTCTGTCATTAAGTCCTGCTCTGGCTAGTAGATTGGATGGCTAATCTCCTACCCCTATAGAGAAGATAAATCAACACCGAACAAGATGGGAGAATCAGGGTTGGTGCTGGTCTGGCATCACTTGGGAGCGCTTTTCGCTCAAGAATATTGGTGCTTGGGTCGGATTAAGCTGCTGCCTTTTTCACCCGGAGTTCAGCCTGATGACCGGTTTCGGCGAGGACTCGAATCAACAGAATGAGTTACCGCCGGCTTGCTACGCGTGTTCGGGACGAAGGGCGTTTGGTGGGTTTCTTCGGAACAGGCATGAAGAGCGCGGGCGAGACACCGAAGCGGGCGGCCAATTGGGTGATTTGGCGGACGTTCAGGTTTCGCTTGCCGGAGAGGATTTCTGAGACGACGCCCTGGCTGCCGATCTCTGACAAGTCCGATTGCTTGAGTGCATGCTCTTCCATCAAGGTGCGGAGGATTTCGGCGGCGGATGAGTCGGAGAAGGGGATGTGGGCGTCCTCATACGCTTCGATAAAGAGGCCCAGGATCTCGGCGAGGTCGGCCAGGGGGTGGGTTTCTTGCTGGCCGATTTCGTCCAGGATTTCATCGAGGACGGCCACGGCGCGGTTATAGTCGGCTTCAGTCCGTAGCGGACCGAGTGGAATCCGCTGTCGAATGCGGCGGTAGTCGGTATGGGCATCCTGAATGTATTTGGCAAGCATGGATCAAGTCCTCCACGTGTTCCGGTCATATTCTGCGTGCGTCAGGATGTGCCGGATGTACAGCTTTTTTCTATTATAATGAATGGCTGCGATCAGCCGAAACTTGTTCCCTCCAATGTTGAAAACCGTAAACTGATCTACCTGATCAGCCGAAGGAAATGTTTTTCGCAGGTCGGCGAAGGACGCATAGTCGGTTTTACGCACAATCGTGAACCAGTGCTGCAGCGATACTCGCGCGTCCGGATGGGTTTGCGCGAAGTCGTCGAGGCGTTTTCGCGTGATAATATGCACATGTAAAGGTATCTCGTATTGAGATACCTGTCAAGTGCGAGTCTCGAGCGCTATTGCCCTTGGACTTGGCTTAACCGACCGTGCTATGGTGCGCTCATGTCTACAAATTCTTCTATCGTTCCACAAGTTGTGATCTGCGCCAATGCCGCCTGTGCGAGAGAGCTCGATTCTCAGCGCAATCAAGGCCATCCTGACTCGACGGTGCCGCTGGGCTACATTCACAAGCTTTACGACCCATCTCTCCCATCGTATTCGGTCGCCTGCTCCAAATGCGGGCACTATTCGATCCGGTATCAGAAGCCCCAACCGGACTGATCGTCGCCGATCTTCTCCGAGCGAGCGGGTATTCTCTTCTTCCGGCTGGACGGCTTCGATCTGTTCAATCAGGAAGAGCCATCGGTTCATCTGCCCCTTTTTGCCCGGTCTGCCCCCTCAGTTTTCTCCTTCTCAGACGCTGTGCGATCCCGTAGAATAGCCCCGCGTTGAAGTACGTCACTCCGGTTTGCCTGCGCAAAGACTCTGCCGCCAGGCGGGGGAAAGGAGAGCGTCGAGATGCATTCACAGCACACCGTTCAGGAATTGCTCGAGCGAGCCCGTGTGCACATTAACGGCTCTCAATCGGGCGATATCCAGGTCCACAACGATCAATTCTACGATCGGATCCTGACTGAGGGATCGCTCGGACTCGGCGAGTCCTACATGGACGGCTGGTGGGATGCCACTCAGCTGGACGACTTCTTTTTCCGGATTCATTCGGTCGAACTCGATAAGGCCGTCCGCGATACGCGGCTGATGCTGAACGGGTTCAAAGCGCGCCTGTTCAATATGCAGACGCCGAGCCGCTCAAAACTTGTGGCGCAACGCCACTATGATCTGAACAACGACTTTTACGCGCAGATGCTTGGTCCGCACATGCAATATACCTGCGCCTATTGGAAGAGCGCGAAGAGTCTGGCGGAGGCGCAGGCGCAGAAGCTGGATTTGATCTGCCGGAAACTGCAACTCAAGCGAGGCGACCGTGTGTTGGAGCTGGGGTGCGGGTGGGGCGGGTTCGCGCATTTTGCCGCCGCCAACTACGGCTGTTCGGTGGTGGCCCACAATATTTCCGAGCAGCAGGTGGCCTACGCGCGCCGCTGGTGCGCCGGACTGCCAGTCGAAATCAAGCTCGAGGATTATCGCGACGCCACCGGAGAGTTCGACAAGGTCGCGGCCATCGGCATCTGCGAACATGTCGGGTACAAGAATTACCGCACGCTCATGGACGTGGCCCATCGGCGGCTCAAGCCGCACGGACTGTTTCTGCTCCACAGCATCGGGAACAATGCCTCGGTGACCACCGGCGATCCCTGGTTCGATCGCTACATCTTTCCGGGCGGCATGCTGCCGTCGGTCGCGCAACTGGGCGAGGCGATGGACGGGCTCTTTGTGATGGAGGACTGGCATAATTTCGGGGTCGACTATGACCGCACGCTCCTGGCGTGGCAGGAGAACGTCGACCGGCATCAGGCGGAATGGGAGAAGATTTTCGACGAGCGCTTCTTCCGGATGTGGCGGTACTATCTCCTGTCTCTCGCCGGGGCCTTCCGCGCCAGAACCATCCATCTCTGGCAGATTGTCATGTCGAAGCACGGCTTGTTGGGCGGCTACGAGGCGGTGCGCTGATGGCCATGATCTCGCCTGAAGCCCATGCCCGCAAGCGAGCGGCCTTGGTCGAGGCCCTGCGCGCGTCCAGCCAAACCGGATCGCTGGCGCTCGACAAACCCACCTCCAATCTCTTCCGTCAGCGGGTGCAGGAGCCGAGGCAGAAGCTGGACGTCCGCGATTTCAACCATGTGATCCGCGTGGACGAGCAGGCGCGGACTGCCGAAGTCGAAGGGATGACGACCTACGAGGAGCTGGTCCGCGAAACGCTGCCCTTCGGGCTGATGCCCTGTGTGGTGCCCCAACTGAAGTCGATTACCATCGGCGGGGCGCTGGCGGGAATCGGCATTGAATCGTCCTCATTCAAGTACGGCTTCGTCCATGAAACGGTCCTGGCCATTGATATTCTGCTGCCTGACGGCAGGGTCGTTTCTGCCACCAAAGATAACGAGCACCAAGATCTGTTCTTCGGGTTTGCCAATTCCTACGGCACGCTGGGCTATGCGCTCACCGTGACCATCGCGCTCATTCCCGTCAAAAAATATGTCCGGCTCCGGCACGAGCGGTATTCTGATCCGGAGACCTATTTCCAGGCCCTGGGGCGTATCTGCCGGGACGGACGGGTGGATTTCGTAGACGGCACGATGTTCAGCGGGCGGGAGCTCTATATCACGACCGGGGAATGGGTCGATGAGGCGGAATGGGTGAGAGATTACACCTACCGGCACATCTATTATCGATCGATCCAGCAGAAGACGGTGGATTACCTGACCGCGCACGATTACCTGTGGCGATGGGACACCGATTGGTTCTGGTGCTCGAAACATTTCTTCGTCCAGCATCCGCTCGTCCGGTGGCTGTGGGGCCGGAAGCGTCTCTGCTCCACCTTCTATTGGCAGGTGCGCAACCGCTTCAATCGCTCGCCCATCGCCCAGCGGATCGCCGGAGCGCTGACCGGCCGGCAGGAGCTTGTGATACAAGACGTGGAAATTCCGCTGGAGCAGGCGCCGGCGTTTGCCGCGTTTTTCAATCGGGAGATCGGGATCACGCCGGTGTGGATCTGTCCGGTCGCGGCCTACGATCCGTCTGCCTCCTATGCCTTGTACCCGATGACTCCCGGCATGTTGTACGTCAACTTCGGATTCTGGGACGCCGTCAAGACCGATCATGAAGAGGGGTATTTCAACAAGAGAGTCGAAGCCACCGTGCGGGAGCTGCACGGAAAGAAGTCCCTCTATTCGGATGCGTACTATTCGCGCGACGACTTCTGGGAGTTGTACAACGAACCAGCCTACCGCGCACTCAAAGCGCGATACGATCCGACGAGCAAGCTGAAGGATTTATACGAGAAATGCGTTCTCAGGAAGTGAGTCCGTCTGTGCAATGATGGGGGAGGCCCCGGTGTTGAGCCGGGGCCTCTTTCGGTTACGAGGCGGTCGAGGTCGCGAGCGGTTCGTCCCGCTCAGTGCCTGTCGATGCTGGCACCTCCTGATTGAAGGCGGCCGGCAGGACTTCTTCGATCCGTTCGACCAGGATGAATTTGAGTTCATCCCGCACTTCTTGCGGCACATCTTTCAGGTCCTTCTCGTTGGCCTTCGGCAGAATGATCCGCTTGATCCCGGCGCGATGGGCCGCCAGGACTTTTTCCTTGATCCCGCCCACCGGCAAGACCAATCCGCTCAAGCTGATTTCCCCCGTCATGGCCGTATCGCTCCGGACGGCTTTCCCCTCGTAGCTGGAGGCCAAGGCTGTGGCCATGGTGATGCCGGCTGACGGCCCGTCTTTTGGAATCGCTCCCGACGGCACGTGGATGTGGACGCCGTTCCGTTTGAACTTGGAGATATCGAGTCCCATGCTTTCGGCATGCGACCAGAGGTAGCTCCGCGCCGCGCGGGCGGACTCCTGCATCACGTCGCCTAACTGTCCCGTCAGCGTCAGTTCATGACTGCCGGGCAACAGCGTCGTTTCGATATAGAGGACGTCGCCTCCCGCCGGAGTCCAGGCTAATCCGGTCGCCACACCGGGCGGCAGATTCTTTCTGGCCTCTTCCGGCATGAACCGTTCCGAGCCGAGCCATTCGCCGAGCAGGTCGGCGCGAATCTCGACCGGTCGCCGCTCCGCTCCTTCCGGCAGGTCGGCGAAGGTCAAGGCCACTTTTCTCGTCAACCGGCCGAGCATCTGCTCCAGCTGCCGCACTCCGGCTTCCCGGGTGTAGCGTCCGATGACGAGATTCAACACCTCGTCGGACAAGAGCGCCTGTTCGGCATTCAAGCCCGCTTCCTTCAGCCGTCTCGGCCAGAGGTAGCGGCGGGCGATTTCCGCCTTTTCGCGTTCGCTGTACCCTTGGAGACGGATGACTTCCATCCGGTCCAGCAAGGGCTGGCTGATCGTGTCCAGCGTGTTCGCCGTCGTGATGAAAAATGCCTTCGACAAATCGAACGGCAGATCCAGATAGTGGTCGCGGAACGTATGGTTCTGCGCCGGATCGAGGATCTCCAGCAGCGCGGCCGCCGGGTCTCCACGGAAGTCGCGGCCCATCTTGTCCACTTCATCGAGCATCAAGACCGGATTGTTGACGCCGGCCCGCCGGACGGCCTGGATGATGTGGCCCGGCAGGGCGCCGACATAGGTGCGCCGATGGCCGCGCAATTCCGCTTCATCGTGCACGCCCCCGAGACTGATCCGCTCGAAGGTCCGGCCCATCGCTCGGGCGACGGACTGTCCCAGGCTCGTCTTGCCGACGCCCGGAGGGCCGACGAGGCAGAGGATCGGCGCCTTGGCCGTCGGATTGAGCTTCAAGACCGCCAGGTGTTCGACGATGCGTTCTTTCACTTCCTTGATGCCGTAGTGATCTTCTTCGAGCACCTGCCGTACCTTGGCGAGATCCAGATGATCCTCGGAGGCTTTCTTCCAGGGCAGTTCGAGGACAAGTTCCAGATAGGTCCTGAGCACCTGGTGATCCGGCGATGAAGGCGGCACTTTCCCGAGGCGCGCGACTTCCCGTTCGGCTTCTTTCCGGACATGGTCGGGGAGGTCGGCCTCCTGGATCTGTTTCTTCAGATGGGCGACGTCGTGCTCTTCCCCGTCGCTCTCGCCCAGTTCTTGCTGAATGGCCTTGAGCTGTTCGCGCAGAATGTATTCGCGCTGGTTCTTGCCGATCTTGGCCTGGGCTTCGCTGGTAATTTTGTCGCGCACCTGGAGGATTTGAATTTCCCGCGACAGGGCCGCATAGAGGCCGCGCAGCAATTCGGTGGTCGAGGAGGTCTCCAGGAGTTTCTGCTCTTCGGCAACGGTCAAGTTGACGAGCGAGGCAATCCGGTACGCGAGGGCAACCGGGTCTTCTTCGTTGCTGAGGGCGACGCTGGCTTCCTGCATGCCCGGCGCTTGAATCAAGCGGGGCAGGTCCGTGACGAGTTCTTGAATCGCCCGATGCAAGGCCTGTATTTCGGTGCTGCTCTCCGAAGGCCGCTCCAGTGCGCGTACGCGGGCGGTGATATAGGGAGTCGTCTGTTCCGCTTCGATCAGCACGACGCGGTCCAGTCCTTGAACCATGGCGTGGATGGTGCCCTCCGGGGATTGGGCCACCTGCCTGATAATGGCTTTGGTGCCGATGGTGTACAGATCGGCGAGGCCCGGTTCGTCGGTTTGCGGATCGCGTTGCGCAACGACCAGGATCATCTTCTCTTCGGTTTTCATCGCCGCGTTGACGGCCGCCACAGACCGTTCCCGGCCGATGGTCAGGGGCATCATGACACCGGGGAACAACACGGTCCGCTTGATGGGCAATATCGGCAGGGTCAGCACAGTCGTATCGTTGTTCATATCGATCCTTCCCTTCGTCTCGTCCATGAGTTGGGACACAGTCAGTGTGTGTCCTTTCTCAGATAGGTCGATGCGGCGGCAAGTCAAGGGGAAGGGAGACGGAGGCCTTATGGATCGCGGAGATGAGAGTGTTTTAACTTTAGGCGGTTGGTGAAGATCTAAAATGGGGCAGGCTGTATCGAAGACACTCCAGGCCAAAGTGGTCGCTCCTAATCCTGTGCGCCACCGAGACTTCCACTGCCAGGGGAGAGGACTCCTGAGGCACTGAGATGTGTCCCGCGAGACAGGCCCCCTCGATCGCAGCTACGATCAAGGGGGCGAGTGGAAAATCGACGATGAGCTAAGGACAACGAACCGGTAGTGAGATGATGGCCCTGATTGTGAGGCGGAAACGATCCGTCACCCGACCTCAATCGTGAGATTGGTCAAGTGTTCCATGCCAAAACACATCATCGTGCAATAAATCTTGTAGCTCGTGGCCCCCTTGTCCCCGGCGATGAAATCAAGGGTGGTCTGTCTGTGCTTGAAGCTGAGTTCCTGAGTTTCCGCCACGATCTCCTTGCCGCTATGCAGAGCAAAGGCATGCACGAATCCTTGTTGTTCCTGCGCGCTACGCATCATGTCGCGCAAGACTTCAGCGGTTTTCTCGTCAAAGTGAAAGGTCAGGCGCACGGATTGGCCCTTTTTCACATGGAAGGGCGATGCAATGGGCCGTCCCGTTGAATCATGGAAGCCATCCTTATTGATCTTGACCGTGAACTCAATATCGGGATTTCCCGCTCTCGCATCCAGAGCGTAAATGGCAAACAGCATGATTGCGATACAGAAAATGAATACTCGCTTCAAAATACTTCCTCCTGTGTAAATGACGTCTGTTTAGGACATCACGATGATTTGGAAAAATTCCCCTGGACTGTCCGTCCACACCGTCATCACCTGTTGATGCGGAGGCCGTGCAAGTAGACTTACCGTGCGCGCACGTCGCGCTGAAGTGGCTGGGGATCGAGGAACGTCTTTCTCCGATTACTCTAACAGTACAACGAATCCAACACAAATCTTCTTGAAAAGCCGGTCTCAACGGTTCCCGCGAAGCAAGGCGAGAATGTCCGGCAAAGTCCTGGGCATTGTGAGTGAGTTCGATTTGCTGAAGGCAATCCCGGAAGGCAAAGATTTGTCCAAGGTGACGGCGGGGGAGCTCATGACGAAGGGAGCGATCTCTGTTGCTCAGGAGGCGCCTGCCATGGAGATCATTCGGTTCTTGCAGCGCAAACACCTCATCCGGGTGGCCGTGGTGGACGCGGAAGGCAGGCTCGATGGCATCATCTCTCGCCGGGATCTCCTCCAGGGCTATGTGAGAACGACCACGCCTATTTGGACATGCTGATGCGGGGAACGCACGCCTTGCCGCCGAGATAATTTACCGTCTTGTAATATCTTCGTAATCAGACGGACACATCATCGGCATAGGCTGACTTCCATAGCGTGCTCCTGTGTTTGACTGTCTTCTCCAGGGTTCTCCACCCCTGGGGAGGGCGTCAGGAGGAGAAACCCAAGAAATGAGGTGAGTGGCGTGACGTATTCCCATTTTGTCAGTGAACAGATGCATGAGGCCAAGCAGTTGTGCGAGGAGGCCTTGAAGTCTGTCGAGACCTGCGTGGCGGCATGGTCCCAATTCTGCCAGCCGAGCGAAGATCTTGTTCGAGAAATCCACCGAGAGGTTGCCCGAGCCATCGGGTAGCCTCCTGTTGTCGCTCTCCGTTCCTTCTCTCCCACTGAAAAAGTGCCGCTCCGCCCCGTTTCTCCATTTTCACGAGGTCAAGGCGTACAGCCATCCTCCACTGCTTGCCATACCAACCCGCTCACTCGTTGGACGCGCGCCAGGGGCGGCAATCCCGGTGATCTTCAGGCGGTGGGGCTAAGTAAGCTGAGTCAGAGAGTGTGGGGGCGCGGGTGACGTTTCGTCGTACTACCGATGGCTATCGGGTCCGATTTGCGTCGGCGGCAGGAGGCGCCTTCTGGCGCCGCCCTGGACGATGAGGAATTCATAGAGGCGGCATTCGATGGATCCGTTGAAAAGCGGAGTACGTTTCGAGGGAGCCAGGCCGATGAGTTTTGGCGCGCGGAGGTCCCCGGTAAACAGATAGACGCGCCACCCGACACAGCGGGTTTTAAGCCAGGAGCCGAGCTTGGGATAGAAGACGTCCAGATCGGCTTGAGTCCCGAGGCGGACGCCATACGGGGGATTCATGACGATGATGCCGGGCTCTTGCGGCGGGGTGAGGTCGAACAGGTCGATGTGTGTGAGCGTGATGTCCCCGGCGACTCCGGCACGGGTGAATTGCTCCGTTGCGGTCTGGACGGCGCGGGCGTCCCGATCGGATGCGTAAATGGGAACAGGGCTCGCCGGCAATTGTTTGGCTTGTGCCTGGGCTTGGACGGTTTTCCAGAGGGCCGTATCGAAATTCGAAAACAGTTCAAACGCGAAGTGCCGGCCGAGACCGGGAGCCATTTTTCTGGCCATCATGGCGGCTTCAAGCGGAATCGTTCCTCCGCCGCACAAGGGGTCGAGCAGAGGCGTGGTTCCGTTCCAGCCGGTCAGCTGCACGATGCCGGCGGCGAGATTTTCGCGCAAGGGCGCCTCGACGGTCGATTGGCGGAAGCCGCGTTTGAAGAGGGAGTCCCCGGTGGTGCCGAGATAGAGCGTGAGATGGGTGGCATCGAGAAAGGCGTCGATGCGAATGTCCGGACGGCTGGAGTTCACGCTGGGGCGGGTGCCCTTCAACTTGGTGAAGGTGTCGCAGATGGCATCCTTGATCCGCAGGGTGACGAAGTCGATGCTTTTGAGCGGACAGTGCTGTGCGCTGGTTTTGACTTTGATGGTGCGCGAGGGCTGGAACCATTGCGGCCAGGGAATGGCGCAAGCCGCGGCGTAGATGTCTTGTTCGTGGCGATAGGGAACGTGCGCGACTTCCAGCAGAATGCGGCTCGCTAGGCGGCTTTCGAGATTGGCCCGGTAGATGGTTTTTAGATCGCCGGAAAATCCCACGCCGCCTTCGGTCGGGCGCAGGTCGGTGGCGCCGATGGCGGCCAGTTCCTGTTGCAGCAGCCGTTCGAGTCCGCGCGGGCAGGGTGCAAAGCAGCGCTGGTTTGTGCTATCCATTTTTCTCACCAATCGTTGTGTGGAATCATATCTCGCCGGAGATCCGGTCTCCTGATCTTCGACGACATACGCTTCAGGTTTCACGAGGTACGCGTTCGATGAAGTTCTGCAGCGCCTGCGGCGCGCCTGTCAGCCAAAAGATTCCTCCCGGCGACAATGTGCTGCGCTATGTGTGCGAGCAGTGTCTGGCTATTCATTACCATAATCCAAAAATTGTCGCAGGCTGTATTCCGGAATGGGGAGACGACATTCTCTTGTGCCGGCGCGCGATCGAGCCGCGCCTGGGGTTCTGGACCTTTCCCGCCGGATTCATGGAGATCGGGGAAAGCACGGAGGAAGCGGCTGCGCGAGAAACGAAAGAAGAAGCGCTGGCGGACGTGGAGATTCTTTCTCTCTACGCGGTGCTCAGTATGCCGCATATCGGGCAAGTCTACATGGTGTTTCGCGGGAAGATGGTGGCGCCGGAGTTCGGGGCCGGATCGGAGAGCCTCGAAGTGCGGCTCTTTCCCTGCCACTCGATTCCCTGGGAGGAGATGGCGTTTCCCGTGGTGGCCGAGACCTTGCGCCGCTATGTGAGGGACGCCGATGAGGGCCGGTTCTTGCTGCAGCTCGGGAATGTGGCCGACCGGATGCCGGAGTAGCGGGATGGGCCAAGGCGCCGGATCAGCGGAGGGCTGAACGCCGGATGATGGCGTGAATCTCGACTAGCGAATCTTCCCGATCGATCGAATAGAAGATCCGCCAGTCTCCGACGGCATACTTGGAGAGGCCCGGCAAATCCGGTGAAAGCGGCTCATGCCTGAGGTTCTCGACGTTGGAGGCGATCCACTTGGTCTTGTCGAAGAGCCGTTGCGCCATCGGCTGATCGATAGGGGTGAGGTCTTGGACAACGGATGGACGAAAGGCGATACGGTACCAGGCCATCGTGTGTTACCAGCGGAGCCCGAGTTGGCCCGCCACGTCTTCTCCCGAGAGCCGTTCCTGGCTTTGGAGCGACTCTTTGAGTCTGGCTCGCAAGGCGTCGCCGAGGGAGAGGCCAAGGTCGGGATCGCCGATCAGCTCGCGAATCCGGTCATCGACGAGACCCTGCACGAGCTCTTTTAACTGTTGGCCGGTTAATTGAGACAGCTCCATAGGCAGAGAGCATACGGAGGGGCTCCCTGAAAATGCAACTGGAGTGAAATGAGAAGAGGGTATGGAGAGTCGGTCAGGCGGCGGTGTTATGGGTGGTAATCTGAGAAATTAAAGATTTGAGCCGTGTTTCCTGAGCCGGGTCGATCTTGAGAAACTCTATGCCGATGCCATGGGAGCCGGTCCAGCGCACGGTGGCATTGGTAATTGTGATCGGTGTTGCCTCACCGGGAAGCTGGAAAGATATTTCCAGTTGCATGCCGGTATAAGGCTTGATCGGGCTCTCTACGCGGCAGCCTTTGATCGAAACATCGCAGAGGGCAGCGCTGTAGCGTAGTTTATCCCGCTGAACCAAGACGCTGGATAGCCGTGTTAAAAACCGCGGAAATTTTCTTGTCACCATATGATAACTCCTGTGCAAGGGATGGGCGTGCATGAGACATCGTCTGCCCGCCTTGACCTTCTGTATTCTCTGTTCAGGCTATGCGGGAGGGGAAGTGAAGTCAATCAAACGACCGATTTTTGCATGGGGAGTTTAGTGGGCTGAAAAGGCGCATTACATGAAACGGTTATTTCAAAAAGTGGCGGTTGTCACCGGGAGCAGTAGCGGCATCGGGAAGGCCATCGCGCTGCGATTCGGGGAGGAAGGGGCGAGCGTCGTAGTCGCGGCCAGGCGGCTGGCGCTCTGCGAGGAGACGGTTCAACAGATACGTGCGCGTGGCGGTGAGGCCCTCGCCGTTCAGACCGATGTGACGGATGAGCTGCAGGTGGAGGCTCTGATTCAGCGGGCGGTGACCGCCTATGGACGGCTCGATATTTTGGTGAATAATGCGGGGATCTTTGGCGGGCGGAGAATTGCGGAAACGACGACCGCAGCATTTGATGAGGTGCTCAACGTCAATCTTCGCGGAACCTTCTTCTGTTGCCGGGCCGGGTTTCGGCAGATGAAAGCGCAAGGGGGCGGCCTGATTCTTAACATGTCGAGCGTAGCCGGAGTGCAGGCCTGGGCCGGGACTGGCGCCTATAGCGCGTCGAAGCATGGCATAATGGCGCTGACCAGATCGCTCGCGGAGGAAGGGAAGGCGCATCGCATTAAAGTGAGCGCGATTTGCCCGGCTGGCGTCGCAGAGGATTTGGTGGATGCCTCGCCGGATGAGATTCTGCGGAGCGAAAAAATCAGTCCGTTCGATATTGCCGAAACAGCGGTGTTTCTTGCGACGCTCGGTCCCTATTCGGTGGTCCATCAGATTGTCGTGGATCGCTTAGGGGCCGAATGGTAGGAACGCCGGTGTAATAAAAGGGGCGAGCAATGAAGCGAAAGCCTGGAGAACCGATCTATCTTGGGGGGCAGATGTTGGCGCTAGGACTGGCAGTGGTCTGTCCTGTCGCGCTGCCGCAGCTCTATCATGCTCTCATAAGCCCGATCAGTTTTGAAATGAGGGTGGTCGCGGGACTGGGTATCGCGGTGGTTTCGGGCATTCTCTTGTATCGGCTCTTTGCCGCCGGGGCGAGGAACGAACCGTAAGTGAGGACAGGTGCCCTCTTATCGGTGACGTCTCCAATGGCTGTGAATATGGGGCCCCCAGTAAGGGCGGTAATAGTAAGAGCCTCCATAAATCCACGGGCGTCCGAGGTAGAGGCCTAATCCCACGGCCGGTGGATAGACGTAGGAATAGATGTAAGGGCTCGCCGGGATGATGACTGGCGGAGCGGCCGGTTGGCGGGTGAGATCCGCGGTCTTCGCTTGCTGTTTGAGTTGTTCGACCGCACCTTCCTGAAATTGAAGTTGTCTTTTAATTTTTGCGATTTCTTCACGTTGAAGCTCGATGAACGTATTTAAGCATCGAGTTTGCGCATCTCCGGTATAGCCTGAACATTTCCAGGGAACCGCCTGGTCTGCTGCCTGCGCTGAGATCGTCCAAAGGAGTAGAAGCAATCCGATTATTCCGGCGAGCGCCAGGAGTTGCCAGGAATGTACTGTCTCGGGAAGTGCCATGACGGTCGGTTGACGCTTCATATGAACCCTCCTTGGTGGGCTTACTTATACGCTACCACGGGAATGTTGTTTTGAGTAGGCCCGCTTTCTACCTGAAGTGAACGCACGACACCGGTACCTGTTGACGAAAACGGATCAAGCCGTTTGATTTTGCGGCAACAGGCCTCCTACAATGCCGCAACATTCAGTCACCATGAAGCGTATGCGAGCCAAATCAGCGAAGCCCTCACCTCGAAAGAAGAAGGCCGTTTCCAAATTTCCTGCGCTCTCTCCTGCTCTGAAACGCCGGTTTCAACAACGGTTGCTCAAGTGGTACGGCGAGCATGGCCGAGATCTCCCCTGGCGGAAGACCGCGGACCCGTACCACATTCTGGTGTCGGAAGTGATGTTGCAGCAGACGCAGGTGGATCGCGTGATTCCCAAGTATCACGAGTTTTTGGATCGCTATCCGAGTTTCGAGCATTTGGCCGACGCCCCGGTCGCCGACGTGAAAAAAACCTGGTATCCCTTGGGCTACAACATCCGTCCGGAGCGGTTGCACAGCATTGCCCGTGAAACGGTCGAGCGCTATGGCGGGCAACTGCCCAATGATGCCGAGGAGCTGCTCTCGTTTAAGGGGATCGGGAGGTATACCGCCGGTGCCATCCGGTCGTTTGCGTTCAACGAGGATGCGCCGATTCTCGATACCAATGTCATTCGCGTGCTCCACCGCGTGTTTGTCGCCGAGGGCGATCCCAAGACTCAGAAAGCACAGCTTTGGGAACTCTCGGAAGCCCTGATCCCGCGCGGAAAGGGGTACGACTTTAACCAGGCGATTATGGATTTCGGCGCGATGGTCTGTACGGCGAGAGATCCCTATTGCTTGTTGTGCCCGATGAAGTCCTTCTGCCGGACCTATCCGTTCGATCCGCAGTCCCGCTCCCGTTCGTAGGCAATCGATGATGGTGATCCAAGTCGCGGCAGGACTGATTTATCGTGATGGCCGGTATTTGATCGCCCGCCGGAAACCCGACGCGCATCTTGGCGGATTCTGGGAATTCCCCGGTGGAAAACGTGAACCGGGTGAAACGTTGGAAGCCTGTTTACATCGCGAGCTGTTTGAGGAATTGAATGTCCGGATCGCCGGCCCTCGTCCATACCGGGTTGTCCGGCATACGTACCCTGAGAAAACCGTCGAGCTGCATTTCTTCCATTGCGCGATTGAAACGGGAGAAGCCCAGCCGATGGACGGCACGGAACTCCGGTGGGTGTTGCCGGACGAATTGGCGCAATTCCAATTTCCCCCGGCGGACGAGGTGATCCTCGAGGCCTTGCGGCGGGACGCAGGAAGGAGTTTGTCATGAAGGTGGTGCTCGATATCGAAACGGTTCAGGCTCCAAGAGAAGAGTGGGCGAGACTATTGGGAAAAGAGCCTCCGTCGGGCGAACCAACAGGAGATGTCGATCTCTTTGCCGCCGGAGCCGCGGAGGAACAGCGCCATGCTGACGATGAGCTGTATGCCAAGTCGGCCTTTGATGGGACCTTCAGCCGGATTGTCTGTATCGGGCTGCTCGAATTTTCCGATCAAATGGAAGCGCGAAGCGCGGTGGCCTGGTATGGGCCGAATGAGCGGGAGCTGTTGCGCCAGTTCTGGGCTCGCTTGGCGCAAGACCGGCCCGGACTCTTTATCACCCACAACGGACTAGGGTTCGACCTGCCCTTCATCAAGAAACGCTCGATCATCAACCAGGTCAAGCCCAGCCTTGATATCAATCTGGCCAAGTTCCGGACAGAGCCGGTGTACGATACGATGGCGATCTGGAGTAATTGGGATACCCGCGGGTGGGTCAAGCTGGATGTGCTGGCCAGAGCGCTCAACGTGGAGACGAAATCCGGGAGCGGTTCGCAGGTGGCGGCGATGTGGGAGCAGGGGCAAGGGATGGAGCTGGCCCGGTACTGCCTCCAGGATACGTATGTGACCTATGCCTGTTATTGCCGGATGAACTTCCGGCAGCCGTTGTCCAGCGATGTGGTGCTGCTTCAGCCGGAATTGCTCGAGATGCTGTAAGGCGTGGAAGGCTATCGGGTTGGATGCAGCTCAGCCTTTTTCTTGCTGCTCGATTTTGGAGCGGGTTTGGATTTGACAGCACTGCCTTTAGGGGCATTGACCTGAGCCGTCCTCTCTCTCAATTTGGCTTTCATCCAGGTATTTTCTTTCCGCAGCATACTGATTTCTGAGTCTTTGAGGGCGGCGGTCTCTTTTGCCCTGCGAAGTTCCTCCGTCTGTGTGGTCGCAGTATCGTCTGATGCCAGTGCAATCGTGTCTGGGCCGGCCGGCTGATCCGATGTCGCAGCAGAAGCGACGGATGGACCGGCGGTTTTTGCCAAGATCGGGTAGTTGATCACGAGGGATTGCACTCCCTGAACGCCATGAGCCACAGCGGGGTTGGCCGCTTCGATTCTGGCGGCGGGAGAAGGTGAAAATCCTATGGCTTTGGAAAGGCCATTCGACGAAGTGATGGTGACATGCATGGCCCCGTGGTGCACATAGAGGGTGCCCGCGGTGGGTTCAGCGCCTGACCCTGCCGATGGGGACACACGGAAACCGACAATTTGCTCCGGTTTCGCTCGCGATAATCCTTGGGCTAGCAGGGGAGCAAGAAACTCGGCGTCCTCATCGCTGAAAACTCTCATCGGCTTGCTGCCACTCGCGGGCATTTTCGTCGATGTCGTCGTGGCCGTTTCGGCCAAAAGTCCTATGATGACCTTCATCATGGTCTGGCGATCGATCATGGTCGGATGATCGGCATCAAATGACCAGTCCGATATGTCTTCGAGATAGATGGATCCTTTTGCAGTTTGCTGAATAGGCTGATTGCTGGAGAAGTGTGAGCAGCCTGCCGTCAGAACGGTGCATGACAGGAGCAGAATCGAAGGGACACTGATGCGGGTGGAGATTCTGACAGACACGGGAGAATTCCTTTCCGCACGGAAGCAGGTTGTCATGGCCGCTGAGGCGGCCGGATGAATTGTCTGGCGGAGTTACCAGATGCCCAGGCCCATGAGCACCATGCCCATGGCGAGCCATCCGAACACCCCTGCCGAAATCATGCTTTCGAGTGTCATGTGCGAATCCGATTGGTGTGAGTGGTTGGGTAATGAGTCCTTCATAAGTAGTCAGTTCAATTAGCAAGGGTTATGCCTTTGAGGCATCTGGTGAAAATAGCTGGAGAAATACACAAGAGTCGAAGAGATGAAGCAACAAGCGTTTTGACCGGTGATGGAGGAGGGGTGAAAATACAAAAGAGTTTACTAGTTGATTCAATGGCTTAGATGAACTGTTCTTTTGTTTGGCAGATGAGACTGAAAGAATGGTGCCATCACTGGTGATTCTTTTTCTTTAATCGCAAGAATTGTTTTAGTGAGGAGTGCGTGGAAAGTTTGACGAAGAGGCGTCAAAAAATGTTCGTTATGAAGGCTTGGCTGTGCAGGAATGTCCTTCTGTGATGGGAAAAATTAACCCAGAGGGGCTATTGGGAGAGCTGAAGGGCGGCCAAGGCTACTCCGCAAATAGGGCGGCAGTTGTGGCGTCGGTGATCAATCTAGTGGTGAACATACCGGGCTGAAGCGGCTCGGTTCCCTTATTCCAGATGACGGCAATGTTGCCGTCGGTTTTTCCCATCCATTGGTCCGGCGACCGGGTGGCATCGCGCTCGACCAGGATCGGGACTCTCTGGCCGATGTAGTCCCGGTTCAGGGCCGCGCCGATCTCCCGCTGGAGATCGACCAAGCGCTGCACGCGCAAGCTCTTGACCTCGTTAGAGATGTCGTCGGGATATTTCCTTGCGGCGATCGTATTTTTCCGCTCGGAATAGGCGAATACAAAGGCGGAATGGAAGCGGACCTGTTCGACCAGCTGATAGGTCTGGTTGAACTCCTCGTCCGTTTCCGAACAGAACCCGCAGATGATATCGGTCGTCAGCACAATATCGGGGATGAGCTGCCTGATCTGGTCGACGAGCTTGCGATAGTCGTCTGTCGTATAGAGCCGGCCCATGAGATCCAGGATACGATCGCTGCCGGATTGCAGCGGCAGGTGAATGTGTTTGCAAATCTTCGGATGAGTGGCGATGGCCTCCAGGAGCGGACGGGGAAAATCCTTGGGATGGGGCGAGGTAAACCGGACCCGTTCAATGCCGGGCGTATCGGCGACCGCCAGGATGAGCTTGGCAAAGTCCCAGTCGTCAGACCGGTACGAGTTCACGTTTTGTCCCAACAAGGTGATTTGCTTGTAGCCCAGAGCCGCCGCTTGCTGCGCTTCGGCCAGAATGCTCTGCGGGTCGCGCGACCGTTCACGCCCTCTGGTGTAAGGAACGACGCAGAAGCTGCAGAAGTTGTCGCAGCCGCGCATGACGGTGATCCAGGCATTGGTTCCGCCCTCGCGATCCGGCATGACCCCGTCGTAAGTTTCATATTCCGACAGGTCGAGCGCGAAGGCCTTCTTGGAGAACCCCTGTTCCTGGGCCTGGAGGGCGTTGGAGATCAGCATGGGTAGCTGCCGATAGGCATCGGGGCCGGCCAGCACATCGATCAACGGCACTTTCTTGGTCAGCTCGTCTTTCAGGCTTTGCGCCATGCAGCCGAGTACGCCGACGACAAGCGGCCGTTCCTTCTTGATCGCGTGCAACTCTCCGAGATGGCCATAGACTTTGTTATGCGCATTCTCACGGATCGCGCAGGTGTTCATCAGCATGACATCCGCTCGCTCGCGATCGTCGGTAAAGGCGAATCCGTCTTGTTTGAGCAGCGAACGGACCAACTCGCTGTCCGATTCGTTCATCTGACAGCCGAAGGTCTCGATATGGACTAAATGGGGCGTTGTTTTGTGTGTCATAAGATCGGCAATGGTACGGCGCTGGGATGGTTGTTCCTGAAATGGCCGATGACCCAGCGTTCGCTGGCGGCGGAGATCGTCACCTGGTGGACCTGATTCGCCATGTCACGATTTGACGCCACCGCGACTTTCAAAAAGTTTGCCGTGGTTCCAACACCATAGCCTTCCTGGAGTCCGGATTCAAACAAGACCGGGACCGTGGTGCCAATAT
The DNA here is from genome assembly GCA_002435325.1 of Nitrospira sp. UBA6493. Taxonomy (GTDB): domain Bacteria; phylum Nitrospirota; class Nitrospiria; order Nitrospirales; family Nitrospiraceae; genus Nitrospira_D. The sequence continues at coordinate 38,899 of DJMJ01000031.1, forward strand.
GCCGGTCGTGAAAGGCCAGCCGTTTGGCCTGTGAGCGAGCCGTCAGGATAGCCGTGCGTCGCTTGACCAATGCCGGATCTACCGGATGAGGAAGCTTGATGGCCGCCGTTCCCGGTCTGGGCGAATAGGGGAAGACGTGAAAATAGGCGAAGGGCAGATCGGTTGCCAGCTGAAGCGTCTTGTCGAAGGCCTCGTCATCTTCGCCGGGGAAGCCCACCATGATGTCCGTGCCGAGTCCAAGATTGGGCACCTTGCGCAGGGCACGCTCGATGAGACCTCGATACTCGCCTGCCGAATAGGACCGGTTCATCGCCGACAGGATGCCGTCGTCTCCACTCTGAAGAGGAATATGAAGATAGGGACAGAGCTTCTGGGATGAGGCCATGAGATCGAGCAGTTCATCCGTGACCGTGGTCGGTTCAATCGAGGAGATGCGGATGCGCTCGAGCCCGGCAATCTGTTCCAGCTTCCGGATCACGGTACAAAGATCGGCTCCGTTCTGCCGGTACTGTCCGATATTCACGCCGGTCAACACGACTTCCCGGTACCCCTGATCTGCGAGTTGCTTGGCCTCGCGAAGCACATCGGCCAACATGCGGCTGCGTTCCTGTCCACGGGCGGAGGGAATAATGCAGAAGCTGCACATCGTGCTACAGCCGTCCTGAATCTTGAGCGGAGCCCGGGTGGAGTCTGGTTGCGCGTACAGGTCGAGTTCAAAATCGTCGCGCGCAATCGTTTTGGTCCGATGCACCTCGGGTGTCGCCCGTTTCTGGAGTTGATCGCTCGGCGGGAGATAGCTGGGCAGGTCCAGCTTGTATTGGTTGCCGACGATCAAGTCGATGCCCGCCTGCTTCTTCAGCCCCTCCGGTCCGGTCTGCGCATAGCAGCCGGTCACGGCGATAAAGGCATGGGGCGAATGTTTCAATGTCTTTCGAATCAGATAGCGCGACGTGCGCTCGGCGTCTTCAGTGACGGAGCAGGTATTCAGCACCAGCAAATCGGTCGGCTGGCCAAATTCTACGAGTTGATAGCCGTCCCGTCGCAGCCGTTCCCCGAGGATCGAGGTTTCCGCCTGGTTCAGCCGGCAGCCGAGTGTGTGCAGCGAGGCGCGTGGTTGTGCGGTGTTCGTGATCATCCCGCGGCATTATAGGGGAGCGTTCGCGCAGCGGGCAAGGGAGGACAGTGCAGGAGATTGAGTCTGACGATTGGATTGACAGTGTATGATTTGGCTCGATAGAGTGAGTGGCCTTGCGGGAGGTGCCAGGATGATCACACGTTCCACCTGGATATTGATGGTGCTGGTTGCCACATTGCTGATGCGCCCTGGGCACACGGCGTCTCGCGAGATCCTGCCGGTTGAACCAGAACTGACTACGCGTCTCGACGAACTCTACGACCACGAAGCGCGGTTATTCCTCATGCTCTATTCCCTCAAGGGCAACGGCCAGGTGGATTACGTGACCGGCAGGCTTGTTCAGGATTATTCGCGGAGCCAATATGGCAATCCCATCTATCAGACCGACGAGCAGCCGATTTTCTATTGGTGGAACCACACTATGTGGAACGATCCCGAACAAGATGGGGTCAATGGCAACGAGCGGATCTACCAGGAGAATGTGGACTTCGATATCCTGCGCTATAAACCTTGTCTTTTTAACGGGCAATCCTGCTAGTTCCTCCCTCATCGGGATTCGATCGATCTTCCTCTGACGCATCATGTCAGCAGTGATTTCGCGTGATTCAAGATTCTCCTGCGACAGTTCTCGTGTTCGGTGCTATTCTACGGGGCGATCCATTTATTCATCGTTGATACACACTCGTGTCTATGAATCTGTTCGCTCTGTTTCCAAAAGCGTTCTTGAACCGCCGTTTGGCGGTGATGTTTCCGCTCGGGTTTCTCTCGGGCCTTCCGCTTGCGCTCACGGCCGGCACGTTGCAGGCCTGGCTGACGGTGGAAGGGGTGGATCTCAAGACGATCGGCATTTTCACACTCGTCGGCCTGCCGTATACGCTCAAGTTTCTCTGGGCTCCCGTGATCGACCGGCTCGTCCCGCCCTGGCTGGGGCGTCGGCGCGGGTGGATGCTGGTGACGCAGCTCTGTGTGGCGCTGGGTTTGGTGCTGATGGCCTCCACCAGTCCACGGCATCAGCCGGAGTTGCTGGCGGCCTTTGCGCTGCTGGTGGCGTTTCTGTCTGCCTCGCTCGATATCGTCTTCGATGCCTACCGGACGGATGCGCTCGAGCCGCAGGAACGTGGTTTTGGCGCAGCGGTTTGGGTGAACGGCTATCGGATCGCGCTGCTCGTGGCCGGCGCAGGGGCTCTTATGGTGGCCGACGTGGTCGGGTGGCCGGTGACCTATCTGCTGTTGGCCGCGATGATGCTGGCCGGCACCGGCATCATCTTCATGAGCCCCGAGCCGGGGCGGATTGCCACGGCGCCTCACACCATGGCAGAGGCAGTTGGCGCGCCGCTTAAAGAGTTTTTCGCGCGTCCGCACGCGCTGGGATTTCTCGGGGTAATCATCCTCTATAAACTGGGAGATGCCTTTGCGTCCTCGCTGCAGACGGCGTTCTTAATCGGCGAGCTGGGTTTTTCGTCCGGCGAGGTGGGCTTTGTGAAGGGGCTGGGAATTCTGGCGACGCTCCTGGGTGCGCTCGGCGGCGGGCTCTTGATGGCGCGGGCCGGATTGGTGCAATCGCTGCTGACGTTTGGGGCATTACAGGCTATTTCGAATCTCGGGTTCGTTTTATTGGCTTGGGCGGGGAAGAGTTCGGCGCTGCTGGTCATGGCGATCGTGGTCGAAAATGTCACCGGCGGCATGGGGACGGCGGCGTTTGTGGCGCTGGTGATGTCGCTCTGCGATCCGCGCTACACGGCGACGCAGTTTGCGCTGCTTTCGTCGGTGGAGGCGCTCGGCCGGGTATTTGCCGGACGTCCCTCGGCGGATCTCGTTGCGTGGGTGGGCTGGGCGCAGTTCTTCTTCTTGACCTTCGTGGTGGCGCTGCCAGGCCTCTGGGCCGTCTGGCGGATGCGGGAGCGGATTAGCGCTGGTCAATCCTGCTCCGCTACAGCGCCTGCGTAACCAGCGGCATCTGTTACGACAGGCGGCGTTGGAGGAACAGGACGAACAGCATGAGGGTTGGAAGCGGGGCGAAGAGAAAGGGGAGTAGCCAGAGCCAGACATTCTTTCCCCGGACCCGAGCCTGGTCGATCATCCAGACAAAGACCCAGATGATGAGGCCGGCATAGTTGAGCGCCATCCATCTGGTAGTGTGGATTTTGAGACCGCTGCTGTTTTCCGGTGATCCTTCCAAGAGGAAAAGGACCAGCAGCAATACGAATCCTCCCAATAACCCGGCGACGAGGCGTTTGCTCCAGACGAACATGGCATCCTCCGTATGAGCTGGTAGGTGGTGAGCGTAACGAGACTGTCTTGTGCGGCGCTAGGCTAATGAGCTGGTTTCTGTTTGTCAAACCACGCAGAGGCTGCGGTGAAATACCGACAGCCGGTTACTTCCAAGGGGGCATCGTCCAATGAGTCTCCAACGCTTAGTGATGATCGTTGCGATACTTGCCGGATCTGTGGGGCTGGCGCTCTCCAATCCCTCAATGACAGACTATCTCCAATTTGTGGAGGGCGAGTTAAATAAGGCTATGAGCCGAATGAATACCACCACGTCCACCAGAGAACAGCAGTTTATTCGCCAGGTGTTTGCCAGCCAGAGCAAGAAGATTCTTCAGGATGTCGTGTTGCCCCATACTAGACGCCAGAATTTCGGTCTGGCCAGCCGCTATGAAACGACCGTGATGGACACAAAAGTGGTCGTGCTGGGTGTCGCCGGACGGTTCATTCCCCTCCAAGGAGTTGAGGAAGCCACGATCAAAATAGGCCGATTGGCCTTCTAGTGTGTGCGATTCGGTTTTTCTCTCTGTTCAGCCTGTGGATAACTTTGATAAAAGCGCCGTAAATTAAGCCTCCATATTGGTTCTTCAGTTATCCCCAGGTTTTCCTCTGATTCCCCAGCCAACCCACAACATTTTGTGTTGACAAAAAATACCAATAGCTATATGTAGTCGTTCCTTGAAGATATTCATCACTTTGGCACGTTCCTAATGACCCAAATTGTGAGCCTATATATGTTGTCATGTTTCTTGGCGCATCGAGCCTCTTTCAAAGGAGGGGGATTGTGAGAATTGAGCGGAGATTTACCCGTCGTGGTCAGGGTCCCTACGAGGGTCTCACGTTCGTGAAGCGGTCGTCGGAGATCAGGAATCCCGACGGCTCCACGGTCTTCAAGCTGGACAATATCGATGTGCCGGAGCAGTGGTCCCAGTTGGCCATTGATATCCTGGCCCAGAAGTATTTCCGGAAGGCCGGGATCCCTCAATTGGATCAGGCGGGACAGCCCCTCATCGATGCGGCCGGCAAGCCGGTGCTCGGCGGGGAGCGCGATGCGCGCCAGGTGTTTGAGCGATTGGCCGGGTGCTGGACCCATTGGGGGAAGGCCTACGGCTATTTCAAGACGGCGGAAGACAGCGAGGCCTTTCACGACGAAGTGGCCTGCATGTTGGCCCGGCAAATGGCCGCGCCGAATTCTCCGCAGTGGTTCAATACTGGGTTGCACTATGCCTACGGACTGTCCGGTCCGGCGCAAGGGCATTATTACGTCGATCCCGAGAGCTGCAAAGTCGTGAAGGCGACGAATGCCTTCGAGCATCCCCAGCCGCATGCCTGTTTCATCCAGTCGGTCGAAGACGATCTGGTGAACGATAACGGCATCATGGATCTATGGGTTCGCGAAGCCCGCTTGTTCAAGTATGGATCCGGGACCGGGACCAACTTCTCCCGGTTGCGCGGTGACGGCGAGAAGCTGTCCGGGGGCGGGCGTTCTTCCGGTCTGATGTCGTTTTTGAAAATCGGCGACCGGGCGGCAGGGGCGATCAAGTCCGGCGGGACGACGCGGCGCGCTGCCAAGATGGTTTGTTTAGATCTCGACCATCCTGACATCGAAGAATTTATCGAGTGGAAAGTCGTCGAAGAGCAAAAAGTCGCGGCCATGGTGACGGGCTCCAAGATTTGCGCGCAGCGCCTGAATGCCGTCCTGAAGGCCTGTCATGTCGTCTCAGGCGATGGCCAGGCGAAGGTGGAGATCGATCCCAAGAAGAACCCTGTGTTGCGCGACGCCCTGGCGGCGGCCCGCCGCGACATGGTGCCTGAGGCCTATGTGCAGCGCATGTATTCGTATGCGCAGCAAGGGTTCACACATTTCGTATTCCACGAGTACGATACGAACTGGGACGGCAAGGCGTATCAGACGGTTTCGGGGCAGAATTCCAACAACAGCGTGCGTATCCCGAACGAGTTCTTCCGCGCCCTGGAGAACGATGCGGACTGGCATCTGACGCGGCGCAACGACGGCAAGGTGTGCAAGACGGTGAAGGCGCGCGACCTATGGGATCGGATTGCCTGGGCGGCCTGGATCTGCGCAGATCCCGGGACTCAATACGATACGACCATCAATGAATGGCATACCTGTCCGGAAGACGGTCGGATCAATGCGTCGAATCCCTGTTCGGAATACATGTTCTTGGACGATACGGCGTGCAATCTGGCGTCGCTGAATCTGGTGCATTTCTATACCCCCGACGGCCAGTTTGCCATGGACGATTTCCGCCATGCCGTCCGGCTCTGGACGATCGTGCTGGAGATCAGCGTGCTGATGGCGTCGTTTCCCAGCCAATCCATCGCGGAGAAAAGCTATCAGTTCCGCACCCTGGGATTGGGCTATGCCAATCTTGGCACGGTGCTGATGCGGCAGGGGATTCCGTACGATTCGCCGAAGGCCTTGGCGATTTGCAGCGCGATCACGGCGATTATGACGGGCGAGTCCTATGGCGCCTCGGCTGAAATGGCGGCGGAACTGAAGCCGTTCCCCGGTTATGCCAAGAATCGCGACCAGATGCTGCGGGTCATTCGCAACCATCGCCGCGCGGCGTACAACGTGGCTCCCGATGAGTATGAAGGGCTGACCATCGTGCCCATGGCCATTCAGCCGGAACATTGCCCGCCGGATCTTCTCATTGCCGCGCGCCGGGCCTGGGATCGCGCCTTGGAGCTCGGCAGCGCTTATGGCTATCGGAACGCCCAGGTGACGGTGATTGCGCCAACCGGCACGATCGGCCTGGTGATGGATTGCGATACGACCGGCATCGAGCCGGATTTTGCGCTGGTGAAGTTCAAGAAGCTGGCCGGCGGCGGATACTTCAAAATCATCAATCAAAGTATCCCCTCGGCGTTGACGACGCTGGGCTATTCCGAGCAGCAGATTCAGGATGTGGTGCGCTATTGTGTCGGCGCCCAGACGCTCAAGGGCGCGCCCTTTATCAATCACGAGGTGCTGCGGCAAAAAGGGTTTGACGACGCGGCGCTCGAACGGGTGGAGAGTGGGCTGGCACAGGCCTTTGAAATTCAATTCGTCTTCAATAAATTTGCGCTTGGCGAAGCTTTCTGTCTGGAGAAGTTGCATCTGACGGAGGCTCAGCTGGCCGAGCCTAATTTCAATATGCTGAAGGTCTTGGGATTTACCCAAGAGGAAATCGCCGCCGCGAACGATTACTGTTGCGGAACCATGACGGTCGAAGGCGCGCCGCATTTGAAAGCGGAGCACTTGCCGGTGTTTGATTGCGCCAACCGGTGCGGTCGCATCGGACAACGCTACATTGCCGTCGATGCCCATATCCGGATGATGGCGGCGGCTCAGCCGTTCATCAGCGGCGCGATCAGCAAGACCATCAACATGCCGGCCGAGGCAACGCTTGAAGACGTCAAGTCGGCCTATCTCTTGTCTTGGAAGAGCATGGTTAAGGCCGTAGCGCTGTACCGGGACGGGTCGAAGCTGAGCCAGCCGCTCAGTTCATCGAGCGACGGAGAAAAAACCGCCGAAGTGTCGGCGGATACGGTGACGGCCGCGGCGGAAAGAATCACCGAGCGTGTGCTGGTGAGATACCTCGCCAAGCGGCGGCCCTTGCCGGGACGGCGGAACGGCTACACGCAAAAGGCGATTGTCGGCGGGCATAAGCTCTATCTGCGGACCGGGGAATATGAGGACGGGACGGTCGGTGAAATTTTCCTGGACATGCATAAGGAAGGGGCGGCCTTCCGAAGCTTGATGAACTGTTTTGCCATTGCTATTTCATTGGGCTTGCAGCACGGCGTGCCCTTGGAAGAATTCGTAGAAGCGTTCGTCTTCACCAGATTCGAGCCCAACGGACCGGTCAAGTTGAACGATCGGATCAAGATGTCCACGTCGATCATCGACTACATCTTCCGTGAATTGGCTGTGACCTATCTGGACCGATATGACTTGGCTCAGGTGAAAGATGATGACCTGCGCATGGATTCGATGAAAAAGGATGAGCAGGATCCCGAGTGTGTGAACGAAGAAGCCGATCTCGAAGCCCTGGCAAAATCCTCGGTGAGCATCGAACATCTGCCGATTCGCCGGAACGGGTCGAATGGCAATGGCCACGGTAATGGGCATGGTCCTGCGCATAGCATGGCCAGAAAAGTCGAGATTCTGCGCGAGACCTTGACCCTGACCGAAGTACAGAGCGCCAAGGTGAAGGGTTATGAGGGTGATCCGTGCCCGGAGTGCAAGCAGTTTACGATGGTCAGAAACGGCACCTGCCTCAAATGTGTCAGTTGCGGTGCAACCAACGGGTGTTCATAATAGAAGGCGATTCGGCTGTTGGACCGAGGTATAAATGACGTGGCCTTCCTCGACTGGCAAGAGGGAGGCGTAGACCTATAACGATGGAGTGTATGTCAGAGGAAGGCACCCCATTGGAAGTCACGGACTATAAACTCCTCAGAAGAGCGAGGGGGCTATAGGAGGTTCGTATGAGTACGATTCTTCGAGAAAGCCGGATTGAAACTCTGCACGATCAAGTCGTGAGTGAGGTGGCGCAGCGGTGGGCGAAGGCCTTTCAGTGCCGTGTGACGATCAAGACCGGGCTGGATCCCCAACCATGGACCGATCTACCGCAAGAATCAGATATTCTTGGCTGGGATTTCAGTCCGCAAGGCAAGGATATTTTGTGGTCGGCTGAAATCGAAACGGATGAGTCGCTGTCAGATCCGGATACATACCGGAAATGGCAGCGTGTGGCGACGCCCGGTATTCCGCACTATCTGCTGATCCCTCGCGGAACCCGCGCGCTGGCCGAGAAGATGGCCGCTTCGCTGGACCTTCGATTCAGCAGCATCTACGAATATGGTTTTGTGAACGGAGTCGTTCAGGTTCAATAAGCGGAGGCCACGGTTTGCAGGGTATGCTGTCGCCCCGCGTCGGGATGAAAGGGTTCTGGTCGTCTACGATCGTGCTCGTTCGAGGAACAAGAGGAGCAAGGGAGCGATGAATAGTTGGAAGTCCTTGCGTATTTGCCGTCAGGCGCGGCGGTGGTCTTGGAGAGACGCTACCATCAGAGTTCGCTGGTCATTCTATTCAGCGGGCAGTTATCAGAATATTGGGAGACTTGGCCCCTGTCTCTGCAGTACGCATCGCGGCAATACCTGGTCTCCGTTGAAGAAGCAGCAGGGGGAAGAGCGGGAAGACTGATCGTACCTGATGTGCCATCACGGGATCTGGTGGGGTTTCTTCGGAAACACATGCTCATCGTGGAGTAAAACCTATGCCGACAACGACCCAATTGGTTATTAGCAGTCACAGCAAACCCGGTGTCATCGCTCGAGTCGCATCTGTCCTGGGTGAAGCAGGAGTCAATATCAAAGCCTTCTCGGCTCCCGAGGTCACAGGAACAGGGAAGCTCCGGTTGCTGGTAGCAGATGTCGATGCGGCCAAGGCGGCCCTCAAGGGAGCAAAGATCCGGTTTGGCGAAGAGACCGCCTTGATTCTTAGTCTCGAAAATAAACCGGGTGCCTTGATGGATGTGGCAGACTTGCTGACAAAAAACCGTATCAACATCAAGTGTGGCTATTGCACGCCCTCACGGGAGGGGAAACGCGCGATCGTCGTCTTGACGGTCTCCAACACGGCCAAGGCGTTGGCGGTCTTGCGCGATGAGTCACTCGACGAGTTTTAAACGATGAGGGCCATCCAGCCCATTCAACGGCACGTCGATATTCGGTTTCTGGCCCTTCTTGTGCTCTGTTCGCTCCTTCCCTCTTGTCGAACCCAAGCGCCTCCGGTCGAACGGTTTCCAGGGTATCCCATCGGATATGTCGAGCGGGGAACTGCCTCCTGGTACGGGCCTGGATTCGACGGAAACAAGACGGCCAACGGCGAACGCTATGACATGCACAAGCTGACGGCCGCTCACCGGACGCTGCCCTTGGGATCTGTCGCGGTTGTGCGGTCTTTAACGTCCAACCGGCAAGTGACAGTTCGTATTAACGATCGGGGTCCTTTCGCAAAAGGTAGAGTGCTGGATCTGTCTTTAGCCGGGGCGCAGGCGATTGGGATGATCGGAAACGGGACCGATCAGATCGAACTACGGGTGGTAAATTACGTTGAACGTACTGAAGGGATGGGGGTATTGCGGATTCAAGTCGGGGCATTTGCCGACCTGCAGAATGCGCGGGGTCTATTCGACCGTCTCAAATCCCAGTATCCAGGAGGGCGAATTACCCAAGTCGATTTGCCGGAGGGCCGGCGCTATCGGGTGCAGGTCGGGCAATTTGTGACCGAATCCCAGGCCCAGGCGGCGTCGGCCTACCTGGATTCTCATTATAATGTGGAGTCGTTTATTATGCGTGACGACGGATGACGCAGACTGGGATCCCTATCGCCCATCAGGTCATCCGCGTACTAGGCTGCAGTGAGTGGCATGTATAGAACAGATTGATTTTAATGCCTCTTTTTGCGAATAGCTTGCCCTGATCCGGCTCCTGTGATACATCTTGTCCTCAATGAGATCCATTCCCTCTACATGGTCTATCGCTTTTGATCGTCTCCTCACGAGGATGATGGGCGGCATCAGGCCAGGCCAGACTCCTTATCTATCTGGGCGAGCCATTGTGGCTCGCCGTTTCTAATCAAAGGCCGTTATGGATATCCTCATCCTTTTGGGATTGATCGGATTATCTGCTGTTATTTCAACGGCTGAGATCGGATTTTTTTCTGTTAATGAAACCCGTCTCCGGGCATTGGCCAAGAATGGCGATAAACGGGCAACGATGGCGCTGTCCCTCAGGAGCGATCCCCAGAAGCTCTTGTCCACCATTCTGGTTGGAGACCGGCTGGTGGGGACCGCCATTCCCATGTTTGCCACCTTTATTACGCTCAATGCCTACGGAGGAAAGACATTTTTCGACGAAGCCATCGCTGTAATGGTGGGCGTCCTGACCTTTGTTCTCCTGGTGTCGGTTGACGTGATTCCCAAGACCTTGGCTGCCAAGTTTGCCGTTCCTGTCACGCTGAACATGGCGTATCCCGTCTATGGCGTTCAGCTCATGCTCAAGCCGATTTTGTTCTTGATGGTCCCCCTCATTCATAAGCTGACCGGTGGCAAGGGGCTGACTCTTCCGCTTGTGACGGAGGAGGAGCTCAAGATCATGCTTGATGAAGGGCGGAGAGCCGGTGAACTTGAATCCGAAGAAGTGAAAATGATCAAGAATGTGTTCCAGCTGAAAGATATTACCGCCGGGGATGCTATGACGCCGCGCATCTATGTGTTCTCCCTGGATGGCAATTTACAGCTCAAGGAAGCGCAGGAGCTCCTCTATAATTCGAAGTACTCACGCATTCCGGTTTATGACGGGACACTCGACAATATTACCGGGATTCTCTATAAGACAAAGGCCCTCACGGAGTTGGCCAAGGGGCGGATGGATGTCAAACTCAAAGATATCGCCAATCCGGCGCTATTTATCCCGGCCGGCAAGACGGCCGATGATTTGATGAAGCAGTTTCAGCAGGAAAAGCGGCATATGGGCATCGTCGTGAATGAGTTCGGCGGGGTCATGGGATTGGTGACGCTGGAGGATCTCCTTGAGGAAGTGGTCGGTGAAATCGTCGATGAGACTGACATTACCGAGGAGCTCATCAAGCGTATCGGCAAGAATCAAATTCTCGTTCATGGCAGGACCGAGGTGCGGAAGGTCAACGATTTCTTCAAGGTCGATTTGGGCGATGAGGCTTTGACTATCGGCGGGCTCATTCAAGACGAGCTGGGCCGCATTCCCAAAGCCGGTGAAGAATTGCACATCGGCCACTGCCGCCTGGTCGTGCATGAGGCCGACCCGCGCTCGATTCGCAGTGTGAATATCTATAAGGAAGAGAAAATCCCGGTTTCTGTCGAACCGCCCGCACTCAATCCTGTCAGCTGATCCAATCTAGCTTATCGGTTGATCAAGTCGGTAAATTCCTGCTCCGATAGGACTGTTACGCCAAGCTTTTTCGCCTGATCGAGTTTCGATCCCGGATCGTGGCCTACGACCACATAGGAGGTGTGTTTACTCACGCTGGATGTGACGGCTCCGCCTTGCGTTTCAACCAGGCGCTTGGCGTCATCGCGGCTGTAGCCATCGAGTCCTCCCGTAAAGACGAACGTCTTTCCTGCCAACGGAAGAGGCCCTGTGGAATAGCTCACCGGCCGTTCTTCGATGACTAGGCCAAGCGACCGGAGCTGGTCGATGACGCGGCGATTCGAGTCTTCTCGAAAGTACGAGACCAGGCTGGCTGAAATTTCCGGTCCGATTTCTTTGACGGCCTGGAGCCGCGCCTCGTCGGCATACATGATCGCATCGAGGGTGCCGAATTCTTTGGCAAGAATTTTGGCGATATGCTGGCCGACCTGCCTGATGCCCAGCCCCATTAAGAAACGATCGAGCGACACGTTTTTGCTCTGTTGAATGGCATCCAACAACAGCGTGGTCGATTTCTCCGCAAAGCCTTCGAGCGGCAGAAGTTGATTCCTGGTCAGGCGATAGAGATCGGCCAAATTGTTGACCAGCCCCTGGTCCACGAGCTGGGCCACGGTCTTTTTCCCGAGCCCCTCGATATTAAGCGCCTGTTTGGATGCGAAATGTTCGATTGCGCCTTTCAATTGCGCGACGCATCCGGCTTGGCCGGTGCAATAGTAATAGGCTCCTTCTCGTCCCACGGCCGATCCGCATACCGGGCAATGATCCGGCATTGTAAACGGATCGGAACGGGATTCACCGGGAACGGGGATCCGTTCCGCGATGGCCGGGATGACATCGCCGGCCCGTTCCACCTTGACCGTATCACCGACACGGATGTCTTTTCGCGCGACCTCATCGGCATTGTGCAGCGTCGCCCGGCTGATCGTGACGCCACCGACCTCGACCGGTCGCAAGAGCGCCACCGGTGTGAGAGTCCCGGTGCGTCCGACTGAGACGACGATATCCTGCACCACCGTGATTTCCTTGCGCGGAGCAAATTTGAAGGCGATCGCCCATCGGGGGCTGCGGGATTTGAAGCCCAGCTGTTCTTGCCAGTCCCGGCGGTTCACTTTCACCACCAGGCCGTCGATTTCGTAGGGGAGGTCGTCGCGCAGCTGCTCCGTTTCACGATGGAAGGCGATGACCTCCTCGATAGTCTGGCAACGGCGTCGATGGCTGGGAATGGGAAGTCCCCAATCGGCTAAGGCTTCGAGCTCATCCCAGTGTGAGTCGGGCGGTTCATCGGATATCGCCATGGCCTCATAACAAGTAATCACCAACGGGCGAGTCGCGGTGATGTGCGAGTCGAGCTGCCGCAGCGACCCGGCTGCCGCGTTGCGTGGATTGGCAAAGGCCTCATCGCCTCGTTCCGTGATCGTCCGGTTCAGTGCGTGGAAATCGTCGAGCTTCATGTAGACTTCGCCGCGCACGGCCAAGTGGGCGGGGGGAGATGAAACCAGGCGCAGATGCAGAGGAAGGGAGCGGATCGTCCTGAGGTTCACCGTTACATCCTCGCCAATGGTTCCGTCGCCCCTCGTCGAGCCGCGGACCAACCGGCCTTGTTCATAGACCAGCTCGACGGAAAGACCGTCGAACTTCGGTTCGACGGTATACTCTATTTGCTGGATTTCCAGCTCCCGCTTCATCCGTTGGTCGAAGGCCAGGACGTCGGCCAGATCGACGATGGAGTCTAGGCTCAGCATCGGCCGCTCATGCCGGACCTTGCCCAGTTCATCGAGCGGTGGCGCCCCGACCCGCTGGGTCGGAGAATCGACGGTTACCAGGTCCGGATGGGCGGATTCCAATTCGCTGAGTTCACGGAACAAGCGGTCATATTCGCCGTCGGAAATTTCCGGACGATCTTTGACGTAGTACAGATAGTCATGGCGGCGGATTTCCTGCCTCAGCCAGTCGATGCGTTTCATGGCAGAAGAACTGGTGCCGCCCGATGGCGGCGGATCTGCAGGCAGATTATCGAATAAATCGTGCGGCATAGCTTCGGATCTCGTGACCATTGAGTACATGAAAGCGGCGAAGCCGGTCGAGCGTCTGACTTGAAAATCTGGAAAGCGGCAGGGTGACGAGCCTGCGCCCATATTGTCGGGCGATCCATCTCCAGCGCGCGCGCGGCGGAATCGGCGAGACGATGGCGATATGAGGCTCGCGCGTATGGGCCGCGCCGGCCGCGATGAGCCGCTCCTCCAGCGTGGTCGCGAAGGCCAGATGGGGATCGCTCCAGATGTCCGGTATCGGGCGCGGTGGAAAGAGAAACAGTGCGCCTCCGTATCGCGATTGGCCGATGCCGGGGCCGACCATGTCATCCGCGAAAGGCGTGGCGTAAAAACACAGGGTCGATTCTTCCTGATGCTCGGCAAACCAGGTGGCTTGCCAGGAGTAAGTCTGAGGATCAGCGGGGGTGTCGAAGAGGAAGATGACCACTTCCACATTACCACGGGCCGGGGGAATTTCCCGCACATAGAGATCCATGCGCGGCAGGGCGGCGGCGTTGGTCCCGATGGCTCCGCCTGCCGGGTGCCGCCCTCCGAGCCACCGGCGCAGGCTTTCCCGAAGATCGATTCCGTCTTTCATGGATGTCGAAAATTTTTCTGTCTTGGCCAAATCGGCGCCGATAAGGGCGCGTGCCTGTTCGCGGACATGGGTATTGAAGCTCTCGATTTTCTGGTCTTCCGGAGGCCAGGAACATTGGCGCTGCGGATTCCAGAGATAGGACCATTCGCGGCTGGTTCGCCGGTCCGGCTTCGGCCGCAAGGAGAGTGAGCGCCAGGCTAGCGGCGCTCCTTGCAGCCGATTCTTGGCCTGAGCCAATGTCCCGCCAGGCAGCTCCATCTGGTCGATGCCCACCGTGACCGATTCAAGCCGAGACCAGTCTTGCTCGCCTTGATAGCCATAGTCTTTGGCCGTCTTCAGCAGCATGACGGCAAAATCGTCTCCGGCCGTTTGTTTGGCCGCCATCACCAGTGAATAGAGCGACGGAGTGAGCCGCCGCTCCAGCAAGGTTATGTTCCGCACATACTGGAGGAGCGCTTGGAGAATTTGCGGGGTGACCCAATCCGGAATCGACGCGCCTTCGGCACGATGCCGCTCAATCCAACGCGTCCGCGTTTCGATGAGCAGTTCTTTCACGCCGTCGATCGCCAGATTCCAATCGGATCGGACTTCGGCTCTCCGGCGCTCATAGAGCTCCGTCAGAAAGGGCAGTTCGCCGAGCACAAAGTAGAGGGAATCCCGGTTCACCGCGCAGCGGGCAGGCCGTTCGCGCAGCGATTCAGGTGCCTCGTAGAGAGCACGGGCCTGATAGGAGGCTCGCAGCCAGGGCCAATCGGCAAAGTGGCAGAGGCAGAGAATCGATGCATGGTCGAGTTCCAGCTCATGCAGGCGAAAGGCCATCCAGGCAATGCGTTGAGCCTGTTGCGATCCTGGGAGAGGAGTGGCCAGAGAAGGGACGGTGGCCGCCGCCAGCGCGGGGAGCGACACGGATTTGAGGGCATAGGGATCCGGTCCAATAAAGGGAGTCGCTTCAAACTGGACGACCTCTCGATCGATATAGGCGCGAGGAATGCCTTCGCCCATCGCCACGCGAATGCCCATGATCACAGCCTGGCAGGGATCGACGGGAACGAAATTGACGGTCGTATGTTCATTTTGGGCGGGCTCAGGCAGAACGACTAGGCTGATCTGGGGGAGATGGGCCACGGCTTGTTCGACGGAATCCTCGAACGAGGGCGGGAGCGGCACCGCCAAGCAATCGTAGTGCTTGCCGATCAGCGTTTCGCGCACTTCCCGGGCGATGTCGCCGCTGCCATGCAGCACCGGCAGCAGGTCGATCTTGGGCGAGAGGCCGAGCACGCGCGCGTCATCCGGTGTGAAGCGAGCCATTCAACGTCCCGGGTGTAGAGGGTCGTCTTCTTCAAAAAAGAAGTCGCCCAGGCCTTTGGGAAGCGAGTGCTCGCCCAGGGCGCGGGTTCTTCGCCGCGACTGGTCTTCCAGGTTGAGCGATTCCGGCCCCAGCACTTTGACGAGGGCTTCCTGCCAGAGCCGGTCAATGGCGGCCGGGTGGGCGGGATTCTGCGCCAGCCGCTTGATCGCATATTGAATCAGGTGCAGCCCGTCCCGGATCGAGTACTCGAGATTGAGCTGGTGGGCGTCCTGGAGGAAGCTGACGGCGAGGGTCAAGACTTCGTTTGCGGCGAATGGCAGGTGGTAGCGCAGGATTGCCAGCTCCTCTTCCCGCGAAGGAAAGCCCAGGCCCAGCGTGGGTTGGAGCCGGGAGAGAATATAGTCCGGCACTTCATAGGTCGAGGCGTCTTCGTTCATTGTGACGCAGCAGCGAAAGTGTTCATGAGCCTGAATCAGAATGCCGGCGATGATCGACTCCACACTGCGCCGGTGATCCAGGAGCGGAGCCAGCGAGGCCCAGCTTTTTTCGTTCATCCGGTTGCCTTCGTCGAGGACGCAGATGCTGCCCGTCAGCACGGCTGTCACGAGCGGCGATGCATGGTAGGCAATCGTGCCGGATTCCGCGAGGACCGGTGTAATCAGCAGATCTTCCGGCCTGGTGTCGGCGGTGCATTGAAAGACATACAGATCCTGTTTGCGCTCCTTGGCGCCGGCCATGGCCAAGGTTGTCTTGCCGATCCCGGGGGGGCCGGTAATGCGGGGCGAGAGCGGCAGATCACGGGGATCCACCATCAGCCAGCAGGCCAGCAGCTGCTGCAACGGCTCCCGGCTCCCGATCCATTCTTGCAGAGAGGGCATCGGTTGAGCCAGATGCAGGGTGATTCCCCGGACGACCATTGTTCTGGGGGGCGATGCGGACATCATAGGCGCACAATTCTCCGTGAGGCAGTTCGTTATGGTTGGGACGGTAACATAGCGATAGGGGAGGGTCAAACCCCTGATGGGGGCCAATTCGCTTTGACTTTCACGACGTTGGACCGTATTCTAATGGACCTTTGTCGCTGCAATGGGGCTATGTGCATTGTGGGTACCGAGTAAACGCCGTCCATCCGGCCGATGCCGGAGACAGCAAAGGAGGCACACGATGAACAGGGAGGGTTTGCGAGTGGACGATCAGAGACCCAGAATGGTGGCCATGGGATTGGCAGTGGTCTGTACCACGCTGCTCTTGAACGGGTGTGTCGTGCTGGAGGAAAAGTATAACGCCGAGAAAACCAGGAGCTTGAACTTTCAACGGCTGCTGGCGCAGGAAGAAAAACGGACCGCCGAACTTGATAGCGAGGTAAAACGGACCAAGAAAGAGTTGGCGGAATTTGAAGCACGCAACCGCGAATTGTCCGCGCAAGTCCAGTCTGCACGAGAGCAGATGGGGCGATTGCAGGAAGAAACGGATGCTGTTCGCGAAGCGGCCATGTTGGAGCGCAAGGCGATGGAAGACATGCGGAAAATGTCTTCGTCGTCGGGCAAGGCGAAGAAGGCGGATGGGATGGCCTCCGTTCCCCGCGAGGCAGACCATAGCCTGCAGGATTTGACGAAGGATGTTTCCGGCCTGCCCGATCTGGCAGAGACGCCAAAGCCCTCTGCAAAGGCTGCAACGGCGACCGGCGCGATGGTGCATGTGGTGAAACCGGGTGAAACGCTTTTCCGTATTAGCCGCCGGTATGGCGTCGAGGTCGACAAGCTCAAGAAGTGGAACAAGCTGCCGGATGACATTATTGAAGTCGGGCAGAAATTGATCGTTGGAAACGAGTAACGCACCAATCTCCCATGGCAACGCCGACCTACTCACTCAGTGTGGATGAGTTCCGGAGTTACGCGAAAGAGGGCAACCTCATTCCGTTATACCGGGAAATTCTGGCCGATCACGAGACGCCGGTCTCCGCCTTCGCGAAAATCGACCACGGTCCTTCCGCCTATTTGCTGGAAAGCGTACAGGGGGGCGAGAAGTGGGCCCGCTATTCGTTTCTCGGCAGCGGTTCACCGATCGTAATGATGGAAGATCGCGGCGATCTGGTCATCAAGAATGGCAAGAGAAGCCGTCGTATCGCCTGCCAAGGCGCCCCGCTCGACCGGTTGCGGGAGTTCATGGAGACCTATCGGCCCGTCACGGTTCCGGGGCTGCCGCGCTTTGTCGGCGGCGCGGTGGGCTATCTGGGCTATGATATGGTCAAGACGTTCGAGGACCTGACCTTTCGTCGGAAGGATAGTCTGAACCTTCCCGAGTTCGCCTTTGTCCTGACTGATACGCTTCTGATCTTTGACAACGTCGCCCAGAAAATCAAAGTCGTGGCGAACGCCCACGTGAAGTCCGTGTCGGAGCGTGGCATTCGTCAGGCCTATCGCGATGCGACAACGCGGATCGAGCGAATGATTGCCCGGTTGCGGAAACCGTTACGGCAAAAGGCCCCGAAGCGGCGGCGCACGCCGATTACGTTTACGCCGAATATGAGCAAGGCCGACTTTGAAAAGATGGTCAGCCGGACGCAGGAATACATCAAGGCCGGGGATATTTTTCAGTGTGTCTTGTCGCAACGCTGGGAAACCAGTCTGCATGCGCCGCCGTTTCAGCTCTATCGCGCGCTGCGGGTCGTGAACCCGTCCCCGTACATGTACTACCTGCGGATTGCAGGCGTGGAACTGGTCGGTTCGTCGCCTGAAATTCTGGTGCGTTGCGAGGACGGCCTTGTCTCGGTTCGTCCGATTGCCGGCACGAGGCGGCGGGGGGCGACGGCTGAAGAAGATGAGCAGCTGGAGCGCCGGCTGCTGGCGGATACCAAAGAGCGGGCGGAACATATCATGCTCGTGGACCTGGGCCGGAACGATGTGGGGCGTGTGGCCGAAAGCGGAACGGTAAAGGTCGAGTCGCTCATGAATGTCGAGCGCTATTCGCATGTGATGCATATCGTGTCCAACGTCACCGGCCGGCTGTCTCCGTCCAAGTCAGTCTACGATGTCCTGCGGGCCTGTTTCCCGGCCGGCACGGTCTCGGGGGCTCCGAAAATCAGGGCGATGGAGATCATTGAGGAATTGGAGCCGACCAGGCGCGGCCCCTATGCCGGCGCGGTGGGTTATCTCAGTTTTTCAGGGAATATGGATATGTGTATCAACATTCGGACCGTCGTCGTGGCCAAGCGTCGCGCGTTCATTCAGGCCGGAGCGGGGATCGTCGCGGATTCGAATCCCGAGCACGAGTATGAAGAAACCTGCAATAAGGCGCGGGCGATGATGAAGGCCATCGAACTTGCCGAGCGGGGACTGGACTAGAGTCATGCTGCTGATGATCGACAATTACGACTCCTTCACCTACAACCTCGTCCAGTATTTTGGCGAATTGGGCGAAGATGTGCGTGTGTTCCGGAACGACAAGATTTCGCTGCAGGAAATCGAGGACCTGCATCCGAGCCGGATCGTGATTTCCCCCGGCCCCTGCACGCCCAAGGAAGCGGGCATTTCCGTGGAGACTATCCGGCAGTTTGCCGGTCGGGTGCCGATGCTCGGGGTCTGTCTCGGCCATCAATCGCTGGCCGTGGCGTTTGGCGGCGAAGTGATTCGCGCGCAGCGATTGATGCACGGCAAGACGTCCATGATCTCGCACGACGGGAAAACGATCTATCAAGGTCTGCCGAATCCGTTTGAGGCGACACGCTACCATTCTCTGTTGGTGAACCCGCTCAATCTCCCCGATTGTCTCGAAGTGTCTGCCAGGACGGCCGAAGGCGAAATCATGGGCATGCGCCATCGGACGCTCGGGGTCGAGGGAGTTCAATTCCATCCGGAATCGATTTTGACGCATGCCGGCAAAGAACTCCTGAGAAATTTCTTGAAACTCTAGCCTCCGCGGATTGTACGGCTCACATGATCAAAGACGCCCTGGCAAAATTGGCGGATCGCACAGACCTTTCCGAAAAAGAAGCGGAAGAGGTCATGGCGGAGATTATGGACGGCGCAGCGACGTCCGCTCAGATCGCGGCCTATCTGATGGGTCTCCGGCAGAAGGGAGAAACCGTCGATGAGATCGCCGGCTCGGCCCGCGCGATGCGGGCTCGCGCGACAAAAATCCGCGTTGGCAGTTCTATTGTCGTCGATACGTGCGGTACGGGTGGAGATGGCGCGCATACGTTCAATATTTCGACAACGGCCGCCTTTGTTGTGGCAGGAGCGGGAATTACCGTGGCCAAGCACGGCAACCGGTCCATCTCCTCCAAATCGGGAAGTGCGGATGTTCTAAGCGCGCTCGGGGTGAATATTAACCTGTCGCCGGATCGAGTGGCGGATTGCGTGAACGAGGTTGGGATTGGATTTCTCTTCGCGCCGCTATTCCATGGCGCCATGAAGCATTGTGCGGGGCCGAGGCAGGAAATGGGGATTCGCACGCTCCTGAACGTACTGGGCCCGCTGACCAATCCGGCCGGCGCGACGCATCAAGTCCTGGGTGTATATGACGCAAAGTTGACCGAGGTGCTGGCGAAGGTGCTGTTGCAGTTGGGATCCCAACATTGCTTTGTGCTGCATGGCATGGACGGGCTCGACGAATTGACGCTCTGCGACCGGACGAAGGTTTCGGAAGGCAAAGGCGGTGTGGTGTCAAATTACTTTGTGGCGCCTGAAGAGTTTGCGTTGCCGCGGGTTCCCAAGCGAGAGCTCGTTGGCGGCGGGCCGGAAGACAATGCCCGCATTGCGCGGGAGATTTTGCAGGGCCAAAAGGGGCCTAAACGCGATATCGTCGTGCTCAATGCGGCTGCCGCCATCGTGGCAGGACAGAAGGCCAAGACGTTGAAGGATGGCGTGGAGGTCGCGCAGCAGTCGCTCGATTCGGGAGCGGCCTCGGAGAAGCTTGAGCGGCTGGTGGCATTCACACAGAAGGCGGCAGGATGATTCTCGACCGGATTCTTGAACATAAAAAGGCTGAGTTACGGCACAAACAGAGCCGCAGCTATCTGGCAGACCTGAAAGCCGTCATTCGTGACTTGTCGTCGCCGCTGGGCTTCGCGGTCACTCTCGATGCGACCAGGACGGCTCAAAGTCCCGCCTTGATCGCGGAAGTAAAAAAGGCCTCGCCGAGCCTGGGTCTGCTCAGGCCTGAGTTCGCCGATAAATTCAATTATCTCGGCATTGCCCGAACCTATCATGAGCATGGCGCGTCGGCCTTATCAGTCTTGACCGATAAGGAATTCTTTCAAGGGGACCTGAAGTATCTCGCCGAGATCAAGAAGGCCATTCCGATGCCCGCGCTTAACAAGGAATTCATGGTGGGCGACATCCAGTTTTATGAAGCCCGCGCCCATGGCGCCGATGCAGTACTATTGATCGTCGCGGCATTGGAGAAACGCCAGCTGATTGATTTCCATGCGCTTGCTACCGAATTAAAGATGGACGTGCTGTTTGAAACCCATCATGAGCGGGAACTCGATAAAGTGCTGGAATGGGTTCCAGCTGCCAGGATGATCGGTATCAACAATCGCGACTTAAAGACGTTTTCCACCGATCTTGGCGTGACCTTCCGGCTGGCCAAACGGATTCCATCGGATAAGATCATCGTGAGCGAAAGCGGGATTCATAAGCGAGAGGATGTCGTCCGGCTCGTGGAGGCCGGCGTCCATGCCATGCTGGTCGGAGAATCCCTGATTAAGGCGGAGAAGACCGCCGATAAGATGCGCGATCTTCTCGGGACTTTGAATGCCGCCAAGCAACCGGCCTAGCCAATTGTGAACGAATGAGGATTGCGGTAAAGATTTGCGGGATCACGAATGAGGAAGACGCCCTGGTGGCGGTCGAGGCAGGGGCCGACGCGGTGGGCTTCATCATGTATCGGAAGAGTCCGCGGTATGTCGATGCGGCGACAGCCAAACGGATTATTGCCATGCTTCCGCCCTTCGTCGTGCCGGTCGGTGTCTTTGTGAACGAAGAGGCGAAGGTCGTTCGGGATCTCATAGATCGCTGCGGGTTCGGGCTCGCGCAGTTGCACGGGGATGAGCCGGCCTCGTATTGCCAGGATCTTGGGCGCCCCGCGATGAAAGCGATCCGGCTCAAGGATCGCGGAACGTTTTTGGCAATCGCGGAATTCCATGGGCGGGCGAATATTCGAGGCTTTGTCATCGATGCCTTTTCCGATCAGGCCTATGGGGGAACGGGACAAACGGTGGACTGGAGCCTTGCGGCGGAGGTCGCCCGATCGTCGCCAGTGTTGTTGGCCGGCGGGCTGACTCCGGACAATGTCGCGGAGGCGATCCGGTCTGTGCGCCCTTACGGCGTCGATGTCAGCAGCGGAGTGGAAGCGAGTCCCGGAAAAAAGGATCACGCAAAAGTGCGCGCGTTTATCCAAGCCGCAAAGCTTGTGTCCGTCTGATTGTCCCGTCTATACTCGGCGCATATTTTTCGGAAAGGATTGAGTCTCACCATGACCACAGTGCCAGACAGCCATGGACGGTTCGGGCCTTATGGAGGCCGCTACGTTCCTGAAACACTTATGCCTGCGCTGCTTGAATTGGAGCGTGAGTATGCCACGGCCAAGAAGGACCGGCGCTTTCAGGCGGAGCTTGCCTATTACCTGAAACAGTATGTCGGGCGGCCCACGTCGCTGTATAAAGCCGAGCGGCTCGGGAAGAAGCTGGGCGGAGCCAAAATCTATTTGAAGCGGGAAGACCTCTGCCACACCGGCGCACACAAGATCAACAATGCCATCGGTCAGGTGCTGTTGGCGATGCGTATGAAGAAACCCCGCATTATCGCTGAAACTGGCGCGGGACAGCATGGCGTCGCGACCGCGACGGCCGCAGCCATGTTCGGGCTGCAATGTGAAATTTACATGGGTACCGAAGACATCCAGCGGCAGGCGCTGAATGTATTTCGCATGCGTCTTCTCGGGGCAAAGGTTACCGGAGTGGATGCCGGGAGCCGCACTTTGAAGGATGCTATCAGCGAAGCCATGCGCGATTGGACGACGAATGTCCGCACCACGCACTACATCCTGGGTTCGGTTTTAGGCGCACACCCCTATCCGATGATGATCCGTGATTTTCAGGCCATCATCGGACGCGAGGCCAGAAAACAGATCATGGCGGCCGAAGGGAAGCTGCCGGACTATCTCGTGGCCTGTGTGGGTGGCGGGAGCAATTCGATCGGGCTCTTTCACGCCTTCCTGAAAGACAAGAAAGTCAAAATGGTCGGGGTGGAAGCAGGAGGGACCGGCATTGAAAGCGGAAAGCACGCGGCCCGATTTTCCGGTGGAAAGCCGGGTGTGCTTCAGGGCACGATGACCTACCTGTTGCAGGATGAAGACGGGCAGATCAATTTAACCCATTCCGTCTCAGCCGGGCTGGATTATGCCGCCGTCGGGCCTGAGCATGCGCTCTATCACGACATGAAGCGGGTGCAGTATACCTACGCGACGGATGATGAAGCCTTGGCGGCGTTTGACCTGCTGGCGACGGAAGAGGGAATCGTGCCGGCCCTCGAAAGCGCCCATGCCATCGCTCATGTGGTGAAGCTGGCGCCGACCCTGAAAAAATCGAATATCATCATCGCCAATTTGTCGGGCCGCGGAGACAAGGATGTCCAGCAAGTGGCGAGAATGCGTGGAGTGACCTTATGACCGGGCGAATTGAATCGACCTTCCAGCGACTTGAACAGACAGGGGAGAAAGCCCTCATCGCGTATTTGATGGCGGGTGATCCTACCCTGGCCGACACCGAACCATTAGTGTTGGAGATCGAAAAGGCCGGCGCAGACATCATCGAATTGGGCGTGCCGTTTTCTGACCCGATTGCCGATGGACCGGTTATTCAGCTTGCGGCTGAACGGGCATTACGAAGCGGAACCACGCTGAGAAAGATTCTGCCCTTGGTCAAATCCTTGCGGATCAAAACGCAGGTGCCGATCGTCCTCATGGTCTATTACAATTCGATACATGCGATGGGGCTGGAGACATTCTGTGAGGCGGCCGCAGGGGCTGGCGTTGACGGCTTGATTGTTCCGGACATGCCGCCTGATGAAGCGGGCCCTTTGAAAGGCCCCGCTGCGAAAGCCGGGTTGCGCCTGGTGTTTCTTCTTGCGCCGACCAGCACGGCTGATCGGCGCACCTATGTGGCAAAGGAATCGCAAGGGTTTCTCTATTATGTGTCATTGACCGGCATCACCGGAGCCCAGATTCAGAATATGGCTGAAGTCGGCCAGAATGTCGCCAAGATCAAGAAAGTGACGAAGACGCCGGTGGCCGTGGGATTTGGCGTCTCAACCCCGGAGGATGCTGCCAGAGTGTCCAAGATGGCCGACGGGGTCATCGTCGGCAGCGCGATCGTCAAACAGATTGCCGCCCATCAACAGGTTCCCGATATGCCTGAAAAGGTCGGACAGTTTGTTGGTTCGCTGAAGGCCGCGATGAAATAGGAGCACCAGCTCCGGATCGATACCTGCCAGACACCACGATTGGTCGAGCATTCGTGCCGGTAGAGGCGTTTCGGGCGAATAAGTCAACAAGGGGAAGTGGGTGCTACCGTCTCGAGCCGATGGCCGTGGGGGGCATGTACTTCACCATCTCATCCGTGAGTTCTGCCGCAACATCTTTCAAGTTTGGACGATTAAATATGTAGCGCTCGGCTTTTTCATGCCGCGCCTTCCAAATGGTTGCGCCGGTTGTGGCATCGACCAGCCGCAACGTCAAGCCAACCCGTCCGACATTTTCACCGACCGTTCCGGCATATTCCCAGGCATTGATGCGGACGACGAGAAAAGCCTCAACATTCAAAGCCTTCCCAAGCTTGATGGCAGCGTCTCGATCAGATTGCCCGGTCATCTCTAAACGGGAGAAATAGAACACCAGTGTGTCAAACGCTTCTTTGGAGCTCTGAAAAATATCCGTGATTTGCTCTGCGTGTACGACGCGCTCGATCCTGCCCGCTTTTACCAACGACACAGCCAGAACTTCCTGGATGTCTTCACGGGCATTATCGTATTGGCTGGCCATTGGGGGGAGGGCCGCAATCGATTGCGGACGAAAGACCTTCGCACCGGGGCCTTCCCACGAATCCAATAGTCCGCCCGCGCACCCGGACAGGGAAAGAAGTAGTATGATTGTCGCTGTACAGCTCAAGCTTGTAATACGTTTCATAGAAATCATTATACCATGGTGATCAGAATATGAAGGTGTATGAACGACGCTGTCTGTCGAGCAGGTTCCGGACTCATTGGCAGTCTAGGGATCTGATTCCGATCCGTCAAGACTTAGACGATCATTCCATCCTGCATGTGAATAATGCGGTCTGATTGGGCGGAGAGTTTGTCGTTGTGGGTGACGATGACGAAGGTCGTCCCGCGTGACCGGTTTAAGTCCCGCAGAAGGCTGAAGAGGGCATCCCCGG
The DNA here is from genome assembly GCA_002435325.1 of Nitrospira sp. UBA6493. Lineage (GTDB taxonomy): Bacteria > Nitrospirota > Nitrospiria > Nitrospirales > Nitrospiraceae > Nitrospira_D. Next base: position 63,658 of record DJMJ01000031.1, read on the forward strand.
TATGGGTGTCGAGATTGCCGGTCGGTTCGTCAGCGAGCACAAGGTCTGGCTTCTGCAAGAGCGCGCGAGCGACGGCGACCCGTTGTTGCTCACCCCCGGACAGTTCACCCGGTTTGTGATGCAAACGTTGACCTAATCCCACTTCCTGCAAGAGCGTCGTGGATTCCTGCTCCACTTCCTCAAGCGAGCGCCGTTGGATGAGGGCCGGCATGCAGGCGTTTTCCAGCGCCGTGAACTCCGGCAGAAGATGATGAAACTGAAAGACAAAGCCGATGCGGCGGTTGCGGAACTCGGCCTGCTGCGCTTCGGACAATTGAAACAAATCCTGACCGTTAAAGTAGACGGTCCCCTTCGTCGGCCTGTCGAGCATTCCCATGATATGAAGCATGGTGCTCTTGCCGGCTCCTGAGGCGCCGACGACCGCCACCATTTGACCGCGAGGGATCTCCAGACTGATGCCTTTCAGAACGGTCAGTTCCCGCTGGCCCATCACAAAGGTCTTGTGAAGATCCGCAATGCGAATCATCGCAGGAGAAGCGTTCGAGCCGGCTGATATCGTAGGGGTATCGTTCATTCGTACCGTAGCGCCGCGACCGGTTCAAGCTTGGCCGCTTGGAGTGAGGGATAGACGGTGGCTGCGAAGCTGATAAGAATGGCGGATCCGGCCACAAGTAGCACATCGAGAGCCTGCACATGGACCGGGATTTTGGAAATGTAATAGACCGTCGGATCGAAGGTCCAGAAGGTTTGGATGAGCCAGAGGAAGGCATAGCCCAAGGGAATGCCGATTGCTGTACCTGAGCATCCGATGATCAAGCCGTTCAACATGAAGATGCGCCGGATGCTTTTTCTGGTCGCACCCATGGCTTTTAGAATCGCGATCTCCTTCTGCTTCTCCGTCACGATCATCGTCAGGGTGCTGACGATATTGAACGATGCCACGATGGTAATGAGGACGAGCAGCAGGAACATCATCGTCTTTTCCAACTTGAGCGCCGAAAAGAGATTCCGGTTCATCTGCATCCAATCGCGGGCGCCATATGCGAAGCCGAGCGAGCCCTCGATATTATGAGCAATCTCGCTGGCGCGGAACACGTCGGTCACTTTAACCTCGATGCCGCTGACCGTCGCGCCCATATTGAAAAACTTCTGAGCTTCGGCCAGATCGATGTAGGCGAGGGAGGAATCGTATTCGTACATGCCGGAGTGGAAAAGGCCTACCACCGCGAATGTGCGGATTTTCGGCACCATGCCCATGGCGCTGATCGGGCCGACGGGAGAGACAACGTTGACTGTATCGCCTACGAAGACGCCCAGCCGCATGGCCAATTCCTTGCCAAGGATGATCCCCGGTTTCTCTGTTTCGACCGCAGGGCCGGTCGGATCGTCGGCGGGCGGCTGCCGTACTTTCACCGGCTTGCTGAGGTCGGAGAGCTCACCGGTGCCCAGATTCTTGGCGAGTTCCGTCACCTTGCCTTCGCGTTGCGGATCGATCCCGCGGATCACGATGCCTTGCACGCCGTTTGGCGTGGTCAGGAGAACCTGTTTTAAGACGAAGGGAGTCGCCGCGACCACTTCCGGCACTTCCTGAATCCGCTCGGTCGTCAGATTGTAGTCGGCCATGCCGTCCTTGATCCGGTCCTGCACGATAATGTGAGCGGTCGTCCCTAGAATTTTGGCCTGAATGTCTTCCTTGAAGCCGGTCATGATGCCGACCGTGCCGATCAAAGCCGCAACACCCAGCGTGATGCCGGCAATGGAGACGAAGGTATTGAGCGAGATCGTTCGATTGCGCCGCTTGGCGCGCAGGTACCGCAGGCCGACAAAGATTTCGTAGGGTATCGCCATCGTCGGCTATTTCTCCGGTCTGAGTTGGGGGAAGAGGACAACGTCGCGGATGGAGGCCTGGTCGGTAAAGAGCATGATCAAGCGATCGATGCCGATCCCTTCGCCGGCTGTTGGAGGCATCCCGAATTCTAGGGCCCGCAGGAAGTCTTCATCGACCAAATGCGCTTCTTCATCGCCAGCCTCGCGTTGCGCCGCTTGCCCTTCGAACCGTTCACGTTGATCAAGCGGGTCGTTTAACTCTGAGAAGGCGTTGGCGATCTCGCGACCGGCGATATAGAGCTCGAACCGGTCGGTGAGTGACGGGTTGGAATCCTTCCGCCGCGCGAGGGGAGAGATCTCGATTGGGTAATCCGTGATGAATGTCGGCTGGATCAGATTCGGCTCGACCGTTTCTTCAAAGATCTCATTCACAATGTTAAAGAGTGTCGCCTTCGGATCAATCTGAATTCCGATGGCCTTCGCTGCCGCAGCGGCCTTGTCACGGTCTTGCAGGACGGAGGGATCCAACTTGTTCACTTCCAGAATCGATTGGTGATAGGACCAGCGCCGCCATGGAGGTGTGAGCGTGATCTCTTTGCCCTGGTATTCGATGACGGTCTTTCCGAGCATCTGCTGCGCCAGGGTAGCCACCAATTCCTCGGTCAGAATGATCAAGTCGTGATAGTCGGCATAGGATACGTAGAACTCCAGCATCGTGAATTCGGGGTTGTGGATCGTCGAGATGCCTTCGTTCCTGAAATTCCGGTTGATTTCGAACACGCGGGGAAATCCACCGACAATCAGCCGCTTGAGATACAGTTCCGGCGCGATGCGGAGATAGAGATCGACGCCCAGGGCATTGTGATGGGTCACGAAAGGTTTGGCCGTTGCGCCCCCTGGGATTGGATGCATCATTGGGGTTTCGACTTCGAGGAATCCGCGTTCGATCAAGAAGGCCCGGATGCCGGCAATGATCCGGCTTCTCGTCGCGAAAATGCTGTGCACATCGGGATTGGCGATCAAGTCGACATAGCGCTGGCGATACCGGGTTTCGACGTCCGTGAGGCCGTGCCATTTTTCCGGGAGCGGGCGCAGGGCCTTGCTGAGAAAGGTGAGTTCACGAACCTCGACGGTAAATTCGTTGGTCTTGGTGCGGAAGAGCGTACCGGTCACCCCGATCCAGTCGCCGAGGTCGAGCTGTTCGGTGATCATGTAGGCCTGTTCACTCAGCAGATCCTTCTTGAGATAGACTTGCAATCGATCCGACCCATCTTGCAAGACCGCAAAGCCGGCTTTGCCGAACCGGCGCAATGCCACGACACGGCCGGCAAAGGTGCAACCGACCTTTTCCTGCTCCAGCACTTCTTTGGTCTTTTCACCGTGCAGTTTGATGAGCTGTCCGGCCCGATCCTTCACTTCGAACCTGGTGCCGTAGGGTGCTACGCCGGTGGTGCGCAGTTGTTCAGCCTTCCTGATACGCTGTTGTCGTTGTTCGTTCAGTTCATCCATGATGAATAGCCTTGAGCCATCAGTCATCTGTCTTCAGCGGCCTATGATTTAGAGATCATCCGGCTCGCTGACAGCGGATAGCTGATCGCTTCCCTTCGTGAATTTCCTTTTCAGGTATGCCTCGATAAACCCGTCCAGATCGCCGTCCATCACGGCGCTCACTTGACTGGTTTCATGCCCGGTCCGGTGATCTTTCACCATCTGATAGGGCTGAAACACGTACGAGCGGATCTGGCTGCCCCAGGCGATGTCCTTTTTCTCGCCGACGATGGCATTGAACTCCGCTTCCTTTTTCTTCTGCTCCACTTCATAGAGCCGCGCCTTGAGAATCTTCATCGCGCCGTTGCGATTTTGGAGCTGTGACCGTTCATTCTGACATTGCACGACGATGTTGGTGGGAAGGTGCGTAATTCGGATCGCCGTTTCCACCTTGTTGACGTTCTGGCCGCCGGCGCCGCCGGCGCGGAAGGTATCGATCCGCAAATCTTTCTCGTCGATGACGACATCGATGTCTTCATTCAGTTCGGGATAGACGAAGACCGAGGCGAACGAGGTATGCCGCCGTTTGTTGGCATCAAATGGAGAGATCCGTACCAGTCGGTGCACGCCGGCCTCGGCCTTCAGATAGCCGTAGGCATAGGGGCCGATAATGGAAATGGTCACGCTCTTGATGCCTGCTTCATCGCCATGGAGCAAATCCAATGTCTCGACTTTGAATTTCTTAGTCTCTGCCCAGCGCACATACATACGGAGGAGCATCTGCGCCCAGTCCTGGGACTCGGTGCCGCCGGCACCGGGATGGATCGCGATAATCGCGTTGTTGGGATCCAGCTCTCCGGAGAGGAGCATTTCGACGTGGAGTGCGGCCAGCTTCGGCTCGAACTGTTGCAGCTCCGCTGTCAGTTCTTGCTCGAGCGATTCGTCATGGGTTTCTTCGGCCAGCTCAAGCAGAGCCCTCAGATCGCTGCTCTTCGCATCGATCTCTCGCCATTGGGTGAGTTCTCGCTCGAGGGTTACTTTCTTCCTGCTCACGGCCGTGGCCGTGCGGGTATCGTTCCAGAACGTCGGTTCCGCCATCTTGGCTTCAAGTTCTTCAAGATCGGAGGTCATGCGAGCGAGGTCAAAGATGCCCCCGTAGTTCAGACACCTGTTCGCCGACCGTACGCACGCGACTCCGAACCTCGTCCAACATCCCCTCGTCCTTTCTGATTACGCCGGTGTAATGGCGGTGGTGCCGGGCTCCGGTTCCTTAGGGCGGAACAGATGGGCCAGACACAGCAGCGCGCAGATTACCACACAGCCGTAAGCAAACACATCCCCGTAGCGGCTGTAAAATGTGCGGGGCTGCCACGTGGGAAGGGTGACCTGCACCGCCTCTTCCTTAAAGAGCGGCGTGGACTGGATGATCCGGCCGAAGGGATCGATGGCACCGGAGATGCCGGTATTGGCGGCACGCGCGAACGCCAGGTGATTTTCGACCGAGCGGAAGACCACCATCGCAAAATGTTGTGCCGGCGCCGACGAGTTGCCGAACCATCCGTCATTGGTGATCGTCACGAGAAACTCCGCTCCGTTGGCAGCGAATTGGCGAACGAGATCGGGGAAAATCACTTCGTAGCAGATGGCCACGCCGAACTTCACCGGGCGAATCTCACCCGATTGTCCCGTGGCAGCAGGCCGGGTCTTGGGTGTCAGTGTCATGACGGTGCCGCCGGGGCCCGCTTCGAAATCGCCGATCCCTTCCACCAGTTTGTCGAGGAAAAAGAGTACAGATGATTTCAGGGGAATATATTCACCGAAGGGCACCAGGTGTTGCTTGTCGTAGCGGCCTAGGATCGTTCCATCCGCTGACAGGAGATAGGCGCTATTGAGCAGATAGGGGCGGCGATCCGAATAAAAGCGGAGCGCGGGGCTCCCGAACAGCAACGGAGCCTTTGCTCGATCAGCCCAGGTCATCAATTGCAGTTGATAACCGGGCTCCCGCTCGAAAATAAATGGGGTTGCCGCCTCGGGCCAAATAATGAGATCGGCCTCGGTTCCGAATCGGTCCGTCAATCGATCATAGCGCTGCATGGTTTCGTCGCGATAAGCCACATCCCACTTTACGGCCTGATCGATATTGGGTTGGACTAAACCAGCTGTGATCGAATTTTTGGAAAGCGAAAGCCCCTGCCCGTTTAATAGCGATGCCCCGTACATCCAGGTCAAAACCATGAGTAATGCGGTGACGGTCGTCAATTCCCAAGGCAGCTTTTGGGGGTGGAATCCGCGGAAGAAGGGCATGAGCCATAAAATAAGCTCGGCCAGCGCGAGATTGACCAGGATGATCAAAAAGGAGATCCCATAGACCCCCAGATGATCGGCGACCTGGATCAATTCCAACTCCCGGTATTGCGAATAGCCCAGCAGGCACCAGGGCAATCCTGACAAAAAATAGGTTCTCAGGAGTTCGAGAGCGACCCAGACACAGGGCGCGAAAAAAATGCCGTATCGTGGTATAAATTCGCGCAACCATACGACGCTCCAGCAGTAGATTCCGACATACAGGCCGAGATAAGCTGCGAGCAGGAGGAGAATGGCATAACTGATAGGGAGAGGGACCTTGCCATAGGTGGTCATGGCTGTGACGACCCAGGCCATGATGCCGGTGAATCCAATGGTCCCGCTGAGGCATCCTATCCAAAAGGCGCGTCTACGTGTCGCAGAATCCAGGGCAAGATGGAGGGGAATCATGGCAACCCAGGCAAGCAACCCCAGGTCAAACTTTGGAAAACAGAACGGGAGCAGGAACCCACTCGCACAGGCAAGAGCAATCTGGCGAGCACGCGTACGATTCATCGAGCGGTACCATAACCAAAGCGGTCTCGACTTGCAAGAGAATGAGAGGCGTTACAGAATCATGAGCCGATCAACGATCGCGAGGTATATATTAGGGCTGGCACTCGCAACTGCAAGCGTCGGCGTCTTGCCGGTTCAGGCAGAGGAGTCGGTGAATCTGAAGACGCAAATCTCTCAGAAATTCATTCGCGGAGTCGTCAATCTCTCGACCGGCTGGATGGAGCTTCCCCGACAAGTCTATGAAGTGGGACAGACTGAGGGGTGGGTCACGGGCCTCTTACGCGGGCCGTTCGACGGGATTGGGATGTTCTTTGCCAGAACCGTCGCCGGCGTGGTTGAAGTTGCCACGTTTCCGGTTCCGTTGCCCACGTATCAGCCGATTCTGAGCCCCGCCTACGCATGGGAACCGGAGAGCGTCGCTGAGGTTAAGGATGCGACAATCCCCGATCAAAAATAGAATCTTCCGAGCAGAGGGGCGATTCTATTGCAGCAGGCAGAACCGTACCGGCCTGATACTCAAACCGATGACATCAGCTTACTTTTTTCGCTCAGGTTTCTGGTGTGTCCACGTGGCAGGGGAATCGCTTGTCGATTGATAGGCCTGTCCAAATCCCAGTACCAGGTGAGCTTCCTGTAGCCGCAATTCCCAGAGTGAAAAATCACTGAAGCCGAACATCATGGCAGACGTCGGGAAACGGGCCAGGTAGCGGTCTTTTATGGCGGCATAGGCCGGGGTCTCGGGCGCTAGCTCGGCGGCGTCGCCTTGGAGGTTCATCCGGCGGAGGGCGAGCGGATTCTTTTCAGGCCGGTCCGGTTCCGAGATAAACAGTGAGACATGAGGGTTCAGGAGCAGATGTTGTGTGTGAAGGGCCAGCTGGCTGAGGTGGAGATAAGCGCGCGTCCAATCCTCGCCCAGCACGTAGGGCACATGTGAACCAAATGGGTGGCCATTTCGCATGGTGAGGAGCACTCCAGTGCGCACTTCCTGCACCAACTTCTCCCATGCCGCCTGCACATCCGTATTCGACATCGATTCGGTCATTGGCGCCATCCTTTCAAGTTCCTCTTTTTCTAGCATACTCAGTTCTCGATCCGCCGCCCATCTTTTTCGATGATGAGGAAGGTGAATTGCACTGGGAAACAGAGTATTCTGTTGTGTAAATGAAAGGAGGCAAGAGACCCCTATCTTGCCAGCAGGCAGACCCAAAGGGAGGCTATCGAATGAAACGAACATGGATCGTACTGGGGTTATGTTTGTCCGTTTCCATTGCGGGATGCGGTGGGGGAACCGCGACCATTCAAGAAGACCGGCTCACCGTCGGCAAGGTTCAGGGAGAAATTAAAGTCGGTATGGCAGCTTCTCAGGTGGCGGAATTGCTCGGCAGCCCCAATATTGTCACCACGGATGAGAAGCGCCGTGAGGTTTGGATCTACGACAAAGTATCCACCGATCGCGTGGACACGAGCAGTTCATCTTTTGCGGGCATCATCATCCTCGGGGCAAGTTCTCGCGACAGTTCCAGTTCGCAGCGGCAGCGCACTCTGACGATCATCATTAAGTATGACGAAGAGAAGAAGGTGCGTGACTTTGCCTACAACTACACCCAATTCTAGACTCCCAGACTCGTTTGTACATAGACGGGTAATGGGGATGAGTATCCCTCTGCTGGGACTTGCTCTCTTATCCGGTTGCATGGCCCACAGCGAGCCGGCTGAGCTGTTCCAACTCACCTCCGAGAGCGCCATCAACCGGGCCATGCAAACCCGGATGTACGAAACTGCCGACGTGCGGGAATTGCTCTCCGCCTCGGCCGCGGTCCTTCAGGATCTTGGATTCCAAGTGGAGGAAAGCCAGAAGGAGGTGGGATTCCTGCGGGCTGCCAAGGAACGGAGTGCAAGAGAGTACGGCCAGTACATCGGTCGGTTTTTTGCGTTCGTGCTGTCCCTGGGTAAATATCTCATGCCGGTGGACCTCCACCAGAAAATTTCGGCAACCCTTGTCGCGCGGCCGATCAATCCGGATGCCACACGCCAGGAGGTGCGAATCATCTTCTACAGGGTTGTCTGGAAAGGGGACGGCCAGGCCGATCGCCAGTACATTCCGCCGGGCGAGCAAAAGATGGAAATGCTCCGCGATCCAATTCTCTATCAGCAATTCTTCGCCAAGCTCTCGAAGGCAGTGTTTCTGGAAGGCTTCAAGCTCTGAACAAGAGGTTATAATGAAACGACGAGTCGCATGGGGGGTGATTGTAGGAGCCATGTCCGCGATGGTGTACGGGTGCATTCCGCCGCAGGCTGATCAGGAATTACTCGCTCCCACCGAAGCCCAGATGAAAATCCGGAGCGTGCAAACCCGCACCTTTGACATGAAGGATCGTCAGGTCGCGATGCGGGCTGTCATCGCGGCGTTGCAAGACCTGGGATTCATCATCGAGCGGGCCAACGAGGCGCTCGGCCTGGTCACCGCCGCCCGCTTTGCCGAACCGAACTATTATGACGTGCTGGGTGTCACCGTCACCGTGCGTCCCCAGCCTGACGACCGCATGATGATTCGGGCCAATGCGATCTATAACAACAAGCCCATCGAAGATCCTAAGGTCTATCAGAATTTTTTTGCCACGCTCGAACGCTCGATCTTCGTGACGAAGGATTGATCCCCGTGATGCGCAACCGATTGCCCGAGAAACATATTCCGGGGGGGCGACGAGGCACCAGGAGCCTGATGTTGCTGATCGGAGTGGGGATAAGCCTTCTGCTCCCAGGGTGTCTTACGCCCTATGAAGCACGGCATGAAAATCAGTGGGACTCACGGGAGCAGATCTGGCTCTCGGAAGAGAGTCAGGTTAAACTTCGCTCGGCACAGAGCCGGGTGTTCGACACGACTAACCGCGTGGCGGTCCTCGAAGCCGTTGTCGCCACAATGCAGGATCTCGGGTTCATGGTCGAAGTACTGGATCAAGATCTGGGGATCGTGTCCGCCAAGAAATATGTCGATCTCGAGCGCCCCACGTTCCTAGACCCTTCCTATCTCCTCTATCGCCCGGACACCTTGATGATCCTGACGAGGAATGTTCATTCGTGGGGGCCCTTCTACCATCGTGACGATCTCGTCCGACTCACCGTTACAGTCCGTAAACGAAATGAATCACAACTTGTGGTGCGGGCCAGTGCGCAATTCTACCTGCGCGCCGTCGAAGATCCTGCGCCTTATCAGAAGTATTTCCGCGCACTCGAACAGTCTCTCTTTCTCCATGGTCGGACGGTCGAATAGCGGCGATACCGCGGTCCTCTCAACAATGTGCCAGACTGATGGCATATTTGATTCAGTAGGAAGTGTATAATGCACCAAGGGCTCTGTGAAACTTGAGAGAGGAAAGAGGAGGGGGTATGAAAAACGTTGAGATGACGGTTGAGGGCACAACGCTCACAATTAAGGTGGATTTATCTAAAGAGTTTGGGCCATCGGCATCAGGCAAAACTATTATTATTGCGTCAACAGAAGGAAACGTCACGATTCCCACTCGGGAAGAAAAAGTCGGACTCAACGTGTACCGGAAGAAATAGCCGGAATCAGCGCATTATCGACCTCATTATCAGTGGCTTTCCCTCCGTAAAATGCATTTCTGCGAATGTGCTAGAACCCTCTTGTTTTTCGGCTAAAGTTGTGTGCTGTGTCCACAGCATTTGGGTTACTCTGTGCATAAGTACAGGTAAATTCTTTCCACCCCATAAAATATTGTTCATTTCAAGAGCGCGTCATAGTCAGCCATTTGGTTGGTACCACGGATTGTGGGGAAGATCAAAAAAGAATCGTCAAGCCGCAAAATGTAGTGGGTGAGAAAGATCTGGCACAATGCCTAATTTTTAAGCAATCAGCTTGTACTGCTGGTCATTTCTGCAGTTTCATCGCTAAGATTCTATTCATGCACAGAATTATCCACAGAATCTGAGGAGCAAATGACGCGGCTGTCGAGATCTCTACATATTCAGTGAGATAGGAAGTGCATGATGATTGGATGAGAGAATCCGCGCTGGTGCATAGAAAAAAGTTGGTCGAACGTCGGCAAATATCTGATTCGTCTGATAACACGGATGCCATATGCAAATGAGAAATTTTGATCCGGACTCAAAAGGTTGAGCAGTCTTGACTCGTGATATTGCGGGGGGTATCGTGAGCGCGTGGGGGGAGTTAACGCCCCGAGGGAATATTGGTCCATAAGGGGGTTGAGTGTGAGGACGGTGTGCAGGACCAGCTTGTACTGGGAAGCCTAATGTTCTCCCGAGATCTCCGCCGTACCTACTGATCCTCGGTAGGTGCGTGCTCCTCCCACCCTAATCTTCAGTCAGGATGTTGCGCCCCTAGTAAATCCTCTCATTGACGTCCCCAATCTCCGCTGCTAAGCTTTGCGACCAATCCGCATTAATCCTACTCAGAGAGGCATACCGTATGCGCTTGTCCACCCGCTACCCATTCAAGCTGATCTTGTCCGTGGCGGTCGCATGGAGTGTCGTCAGCACGGGATTCGTTCTGGCAGCTTCTCTTGGTGATGGGCATCTCAAACGCAATGGCGCACCTATGGCATCGCAGCCACAGGGCGAGCCAGATCCAGACTTGCTTCCTCTCTGGGCTGCGTTTGCCGGTAAAGCCTCGGGCCGAGTATCTGTCACGTGGAGTCACCTCTGGGGCACTCCCAAAGCCGTCTATGGCACACTGTCAAATCCGCTGGTGATGTCCGAATTGTCGGCTCGCCAGTTCCTCTCCACGCACGCGGCTCTACTAAAGCTTGAGCCGTCGCTCCCCGGTTTCACACTAGTCAGCAGCAGAGATACTCCAATGGGTCAGATATACGCCTTTGCACAGGCGGTTGATGGGGTGCCGGTGTACGGTGGTGAGTTGAAAGTTCATTTTGACCGCCAAGGCCGTGTTGTCGGGCTGATGAACACCGCCGTGCCGAGCGTGAAGCTGGGTTCAGTTGCTCCTTCTGTGATGGCGGAGCAGGCCGTGGAGGCGGCTCGTGGACAGATGCCTCCCGGGTTAGTGGACGAAGAGGCGGCGGATTTACCAGGCCCTTCAACAAAGCTGGTTATTTATGCAGAGACAGGCACTCCGACGCTAGCCTGGGAGATTATCGTACACACACCAGGGCCGACGTGGCAGGTGTTTGTGCATGCGCACACGGGGAAGGTATTAGCCCCGGCGAAGGACTTGAATCGGTATGTAACGGGAAGGGGGCAGGTCTTTAGGGTGAACGCCATTGTCGCGACCCAGAATAATGGTTTACGTGACAACAAGGATGGGGCTTCAGCCGTGCCTTCGACGGCCTACAGTTCTGTGGATCTTCAGGGACTTGAAGGCACGGGCTTACTCGATGGCACCTATGCCTCCAGCAAAGCCTCGAAGCGACGGGTGTCATCGGCGAGCCAGACGTTTGTGTTCGATCGAAGCAGTAATGGATTCAGTGAGACGATGGGCTATTACTTTTTGGATTACGCCCAGCGGTACATTCAGTCTCTCGGCTTTTCAACCGTGAATAATCGGCAACAGATTTTTAGCGTGGACCGCTACAACAAAGATAACTCCTTCTACCAGTCGTCTACGAAGAACATTACCTACGGAATTGGCGGGGTAGACGATGCCGAAGATGCCGATGTTATTTGGCATGAATATGGACATTCTATCCTCGATAACCAAGTGCCCGGGTACGGCACTTCATTGGAGGCTGATTCGATCGGGGAAGGGTTTGGGGATTATCTGGCCGGCACGCTCGGGGCGCAACTCAGCGGCGGGTTTCAAGATGCCTGTCTCGCAGAATGGGATGCCACGTCGTATACATCGACGATACCGCCGTGCCTCCGCCGGTTGGACGGTACGAAACATTACCCAGAGGCAATTGTCGGCGAGGTTCACGACGACGGAGAAATATGGTCGGCGGCGCTCTGGCAAATTCGCGGTGCGATCGGGGCGACCAAGGCTGACACAGTGATCCTCCAGCATCATTTTCTGCTGACGCCTGACACCTCTTTCAATCAAGCGGCGAATGCGTTGCTCAGTGCAGCAAAGGGTCTTGGATTTTCTTCTGCAGAGAAAAATGCGATTAAAAGCATCCTGGGAAATCGTGGATTCACTATCACTGTTGAATGACGGATCATCGTATGTCCGTACGAGGGACTCAACCAAACCTGCGAGCGGCGTCTTGTGGCGATCTCAAGTGTATTAGGCTGCAGGATCGTAGTGTATGTGGCGGGGTGGCGCAGCAAACTCAATTCCATTCCGCCCGTTTTTCTTGACTCGATACAGTGCTTGATCCGCCAGTTGCCAGAGTAGCTGTGAGAATGCTGGATTCTCTTTTGAACAAGTCGCGACGCCAAGACTCAGCGTGATGGAGAGTGGACCGGTTTGGGTGTCGAACGAGTCGCCGGCAATGGCGTAACGGATTCGTTCGGCAATCTCGGCGGCCGCGACCTCCCCGCATCCCGGGAGAATTACGAGAAATTCTTCTCCGCCGATACGGCCAACGAGATCATAGCGGCGCGCGGTTTCCTGAATGCGTCTGGCTGTTTCACGGATCACGCAATCGCCGATCACATGGCCGTAGGTATCGTTGACGCGCTTAAAATGATCGATATCCGCCATAATGATAGCAAGCGGTTCATGCTCACGAGCCGCTCTTGAGAGTTCGCGGCTCAAGGCTTCAAGTGACGCGGAGTGGTTTAAGAGGCCGGTGAGAGAATCCTGCTGCGCCTGAGCTTTAGCCTCGAGCAGGAGCTGCAAGTTTTCGACCGATACGCCAAACTGAGCCGCGAGCGCAAGAAGCACATGTTCGTCCAGATCGGTGAAGGCTGTTCTGTTTCCCTTTTCCGAAACTTTGTCCATTAGATAGAGTTGCGCGCAAATCCGTCCGTGGCAACGGAGCGAAAGCCCGAGGAATGATCCCAGAGAATGCGGAATGCCCTCGATGTCCACTTCCCCGATCTCTCTAGCCAAGTCGGCGATCCGCAGCACACCGTTTCTCGCCGTGAGGCAATGGAGCAGGCCGCCACTGAGTGGCACTCGGCTGATGGCTTGACCTATCCGTTCCTCACAGCCAATGGCATGGACGCGGGTGAATGTTCTCACTCTGTCATCGAGCATGCCGAGGATGGCATACCGGGAACCCGTGATGGTTTTGGCATGGTGCAGCATGTGCTGTATCAATCCGTCGAGTTCGGTTGCAGCCGCGAAGTCGTTTGCCGCGATAACGACGGCATGGAGCGCTTCTGCTCTGCTGCTCAAGGCAGCTTCCGCCTTGCTGGCCCGTAGAGACTCATGTTCGGCGAGGCCCCATTCATAATGCACTCGCTTTACCAGCCATATCAGCAGGAGGCAGAGCGGTACGATGATGAGGACCGTGATGATCATGAGCGTTTGAAGAAAGGTCCGCACCCGTGTGAGGATGCTGTCCCGGTCCACCCGGATTAAGATCCCCCACCGCAGAGGAGGCTGGGCCTGGCGCACCGTGACATGGGCATAGGCCGTAATGACCGGCGCATCACGGCGCAGGTGTTGTTCCTCTATGAACCCACGCTCGGAGATTTCCGTTAAATTGGCAGACGGTAATCCTATGGCCTTGAGATTGATCGTGCCTTCTTCACGCAAGGTGGAATCGGCGATCATCAGTTCCAATTTGTTGGCGGAGTCGGTTGCCGCCTGAACCAGGCTATGTCCCGTAGCCGTGACCAAACGCCGTTCAAGGGTGCAGGCTCCCCAGCCAATAAAGGTGATGATGACAAGGGAAATAACTCCAACCAGACTGGCCGCCATGGTTGGAGGATGCCGCTTTGCCAAGAAAGGCGATGCAACCCTTGTGGCTTCCGGGCTGTCGTGCTCTTGGATGATGGGATCGCTCATGATGTCTTAATATTGTGCAGGGATATTTTCGAAGCTTTGGGCTGTACTTCAGACGACTGTTCGGAATTGTGCCTTGTTGATACCAATGTCTTTCAAGAGCAGTGCCATCAGTATCTAGGCATTGGCATAAGAATTTAGGGCGCCTCGCATGTGGGCGATCATAGAGCCACGCTCCGAATTGAAAACTTCCGGCCTAAGTGGCAACAATTTGCGGCTCTCTTTTAGACACAGTACAAAAGAGAGGAGAGGAATTTGAGGTTGATCGGCAGAGGCGAGATCGCCATTAGATGAATCTGTTGCTTTGATTTTCAGGTGGATTGTGTCCGAGAATCTTGCTGAGGTGCGTATTGTCATTCGTTCCTCAGGCTGGAATCGCCATTCGATTTGTGATACCAAGACTGACCGCGTTTCATTTGAGAGAGGGTGAATGGCCAAGAAAGACTCGTCTGTTCCATCGTCTTCCCGGTCCGCTGTAGAATCAGTCGCTGAAAAAAAGCCTGCTGCGGCATTGACGCAGTTGGTCACGGCCGTTGAGATGGGCGCACGGCAACGGGAAATTTCCGTTTCCGAATTCTTCACGAAGAATCGGCATCTGCTGGGATTCGACAATCCTCGCAAGGCGTTGCTAACCTGCGTCAAGGAAGCCGTCGATAACGCGCTGGACGCGAGTGAAGAAGCCGGCATTCTTCCGGACGTAACAGTGCAGCTCGAAGTCGTCCCGACCGGCGGCACTACATTGCCGGCGAGTCAGGCGACCCGCTTTCGCATCACGGTGACGGACAATGGTCCCGGCATTGTCCGCCAGCATATCCCGCGCATCTTTGCCAAGCTCCTGTATGGCTCGAAGTTTCACCGCATGCGGATGAGCCGCGGCCAGCAAGGCATCGGCATTTCCGCCGCAGGGATGTATGGCCAGCTCACAACTGGGAAGCCGGTGCAAATCATTTCCCGCACGGGGCCGAAGGCCGCCGCGCATTACTTCGAAGTTCAGATCGATACGAAAAAGAACGAGCCGCTCGTTCATGAAAATAAGCAGATTGCCTGGGACCAGCCGCAAGGCACCCAGGTCACGCTGGAAGTCGAAGGCAAATATCAGAAGGGGCGGGCCTCGGTGGATGAATGGCTGGAGCAGACCTCCATTGCCAATCCCCATGTGCGGCTCATCTACCGGACCCCGGAAGGCGAGACGAAGGAGTATCCGCGCACGTATCATGAATTGCCGCCGTCGCCGCGCGAGATCAAGCCACACCCCTACGGCATCGAGTTCGGGATGATGCTCAAGATGCTGCAGGATACGAAGGGCCATTCGGTCTCCGGCTTCCTCTCCAGCGATTTCTGCCGGATATCGCCGCAGCTGGCAGACGAGATCTGCAAGGCCGCCAAAGTCTCGCCGAACATGAAGCCGCGCGACCTGAAAGGGCCTGTGGCGGAGACGCTCTACCAAACTCTGCAAAATACGAAAATCATGGCCCCGCCGACGAACTGCATTTCACCCATCGGCGAGAAAGCGATTCTCTCCGGTCTCTACAAGCAGATCAAAGGCGAATTCTATACTGCCGTCAGCCGTCCACCGGCCGTGTATCGCGGCTATCCCTTCATCATCGAAGCCGGGTTGGCTTACGGTCATCGGCCGGAAGATCAAACCAAGCCGAAACAACCGGCCGGACCGAAGGCAGAAGGCGAAGGGGAGGATGAGCACTCAGAACTGGCGCGCGTCATCCGGTACGCGAACCGGGTCCCGTTGCTCTATCAACAGTCGTCCTGCTCGACCTTCAAAGCCGTCCTGGGGACCACTTGGAAACACTACGGCATTTCGCAATCGCGCGGCGCGTTGCCGGGCGGACCGATGGTGATTTTCGTGCACATGGCCTCCGTATGGGTGCCCTTCACGAGCGAGTCCAAAGAGGCCATTGCCGACTACGACGAAATTCAAAAAGAGATCACGCTCGCCTTGCGCGAATGCGGCCGCCGGCTCGGGCTCTTTCTCCGTCGCCGGGAACGGGCCGCGAGTGAATTCCGCCGGCGCAACATCTTCGAATTGTATATCGAAGAAGTCGTCGAAGCCTGCAATCGGCTGAAGGGCGGAAAGCTGCCCAAAGAAAAGCTGAAGGCGCAGTTGCAGAAAATCGCCACCTCGCGCACCGGCGGACTCAAAACCGACGAGGCGCTGGGCAAAACCGGCGGCGGACCGGAGGGGCTGCCGGATTCGATCATTGTGACGGCGGAAGGCATCGAAGGAGCCGTCGAAATTGCACAACAGGTGGAAGCGGACGCGCCGAAGGCAGCAGGGGCCGCGGTGAACGATCTGTCTGATAAGGAACAAATGGCCGCGACGAACCAGGGGAAGAAGCAGAAGAAGGAACCGGCCAAGCCTGAGAAGAAGGCAAAGAACAAACCAGTCTCGCGCAAGAGTGCCAAATCAGAAAAGAGTCCGGCTCCAAGGGGAAAGAAGTAGACTGCCATGGCGACCAAACAGAAGAAGATGACGACGGCGGTTGAAAAGAAACTGATCGGCCTGGCCGACGTGGTGATTACGGCGGCGGAGCGGGCCAAAGATCCGACGATCGCGATTCCCATCCGCGCCCTCTCGAACGTGTCCTTCAATGAACGCAAGGGCCTCATCGAGATGGGCTGCAAAAAACAAGCGCGGTCGTTTTTCAACGTCGGCATGGCCAAGAAATTCATGCAGACCATGCTGGTGGCCGATGCGCTCTCAGAATTGCAGCGCGCGGATCTCACCACGTCGCTTCGAGAAATTTACTACCGTACGAAACACACCATCGCCGATTCGCACGAAAACACGTTCGACACGCAGGACGAATCCGATCCTGTCATCGAGGATCTGGAAGTCTCGCTGGCGGCGTTGCGCGAAGAGCTGCATGTCCGCGCGGAGAACAGCGGGAGCATCGTGGGACCGGTCGTGTTCGGCGACGACGGGGACCGGGTCGATTGCGCCAAGCTCGGGAAGGGCGGCTATTCGGTCCCGTCCATTGTGGAGCCGGAATATCTTGAGATCCGCCGCTGCACCGCCGACTTCGTGCTGCTGGTCGAAAAGGGCACCCAGTGGAACCGGCTGTCCGAAGATAAATTCTGGCGGCGCTACAACTGCGTGCTGCTGACCGGCAACGGCCAGCCGCCCCGCGGGGTGCGCCGGCTCGCACGCCGGCTGCATGAAGAACATCGGCTGCCGGTCTATGTGCTGGTCGATAACGACCCATGGGGCTACTACATTTATTCCGTCATCAAGCAGGGATCGATCAATCTGGCCTTTGAAAGCCAGCGCATGGCGATTCCCAAAGCCAAGTTCATCGGCCTGTCGAGCGCCGATCCGGAACGGTATGAGCTGCCGCGGAACGTCGGCATCAAGCTGAACGAGAAAGACATCGCGCGCGCCAAAGAACTGATGAACTATCAGTGGTTTCAGAAGCCTGCTTGGCAGGCGGAGATCAAGCGCATGCTGGGGAGCGGACTGAAATATGAGCTGGATGCGCTGGCGAACAAAGACTTTCAGTATCTGACCAAAAAATATCTGCCACGGAAGTTGAAGGAAAAGGATTGGCTGGACTAGCGCTTTCGCGCCGGTCCCTCTCCACGCCGTCACTCCATCACAGGTGCGTGACATCTGCCGATCCGTCGAAGTTAGACGGGGGGAACGGGTTTTCTTGTTATGAAACCATTGCCTGTTTGGTCCGCGCCGCTTCGTGACTGGCAGCACCGTGCCTGGTCGGCGGTTCAAACGCATACCAGACCGGATTTTCTCGCCATGGCGACCCCGGCGGCCGGGAAAACTCGCTTCGCACTGCGCACCGCCCATGACTTGCTCGCGACACGCAGGGCCGTCCGCCTGTTAGTCGTCTGTCCGACTAATCATCTGCGCATGCAATGGTCCGAGGCCGCCAGCAAAATCGGGCTGCAGCTCGATCCGGCGTTGACCAACGATCAGTCTTGCGAAGCGGCCGATTTTCACGGCGCGGTTGTCACCTATCAACAGGTGTGTCTGTCGCCAGACCTCTTTCAGCGTGCCTGCCGCAGCAAAAAGACCCTGGTGATTTTGGATGAGCTGCACCACGCAGGGGACGGCAAGTTGTGGGGAAAGGCGCTGCGCACGGCGTTCGACCAAGCCGTGTTCCGCTTGATTCTCTCCGGCACCCCCTTCCGATCGGACAATAATCCCATTCCGTTCATCCGCTACGAACAGAACGAGAGCCAGGCCGATTTTGCCTACGGTTATACCGAAGCCATTCGCGACAGCGTCTGCCGGCCCATCGTCTTTCCCAGCTATGAAGGGGAGCTGACCTGGCTATCGGATGGCCGCGAACATACCGCGACCTTTCAAGACGGATTGACTTTCGACCGGCAGCGGGAACGGCTGAAAACCGCGTTACTCCAGGAAAGCTGGCTGGGCCCGGTCATTACGGATGCCCATGCTCAACTGACGCGCCTGCGGAAAGAAGAACAGCCGGATGCGGGCGGATTGATTGTCGCGATGGATCAAGACCACGCGCGCTGGGTGTCGGAACTGGTGGGCCGGATCACCGGGACCAAAGCGGTGGTGGCGGTGTCGGATGATCCAGCCGCCTCCCGCGTGATCGAAGCCTTTTCCGATCATAAGAAACAGCAGTGGCTAGTGGCGGTGAATATGGTCAGCGAAGGCGTGGACATTCCCCGGTTGCGGGTCGGGGTTTACGGCACGAACGTGCTCACCGAGATGTATTTCCGGCAGGTCGTGGGCCGGTTTGTCCGGATGCAGGAGGGCTTTCCGAAGCCGCAACGGGCCTGGCTCTATCTCCCCAAGGATCCGATCCTGGTCCATTATGCCAGGCAGATCAAAGCCGAGCGCGATCATGTCCTGGAAGATCTCATGCCAGCCGGCCAGCGCGATCTCTTTGGCCGGGTCACCGTTTCCACCAACGAATATGTTCCGCTGACCGCCGTCGCGCGAATGGATACCTTGATCGGAGAAGATGAGCCCAAGAACGAGGAGGTCGGAATTGCGCCAGCCGAGCCGCCGGTATCGCTGCACGATCAGAAGCGCGAGTTGCGCGATTCACACCGGCTGCTGGTCGGAACGGTGGCGCGGATGAGCGGCATCGATCACAGGCGGTTGAATGCAGAATTGATTGCGCGCACGGGAAGCCGGGTCGATCAGGCGACGGTGGATCAATTGCAGAAGCGGATTCAACTCTTGGAGCGCTGGCGGGACCGCGGATACGACGGCAAGCGGTAGCCTTGCCAGAGTGCCGCAGGCTGCACCGGAACGCGTCCGTCCCGATGCAACCAACAGACGTTCGTGGTCTAGCTCGGCGGAAGCATCCAGTAACACCAGGCCAGAATGATCGGCGAAGCGACATACGTCGCGGTCTTCCCGAAGTAGTCGTAGACTCCGTAAATCAGGATGACGGCGATGATGAAGAAGTACAACATACCGATGCCACGATAGCTCGCGTTGTGTTCCGCGGCGAGCGCAAGAGTCGGAAGGCTGCCCAAGAGGCCGGCTGATACCATTGCCACTCGTTTCATGAGAGGCTCCTTTGTGATGAGGGTGAGGGGACGGAAACAGGGTTGGTAGTGACACAACAACGCCCTCGTGGCGTCGCTCGGCTCGCCAGGAGGGCGTGAGTGTCTGATGATCGGAGGGATGGGAGTAAATCGGCCGAGCCTAGCAGGAGATCACGCGGTGCCTCTTTGTCTGAATGTGATATTCTATGCTGCGCCTTCTCCTGCGGGAAGTCAACGCCGGCGCCCTGTGCGTGATGCAGAGAGGGAGGTCCAGCGCTTCTTGCGCCGTCTTTTCAGCGGGTGCTAAGATCCGCCTATCGATGACGCTTGAGGTATCGGCGTTCCATGCGGGAAGCGGCCGGTATTTCCTCAACGGTCATATTGGTCTTAACCTGAATCTGGTGGAGCTCCGATGCCAAGTATCCTGTTGCTCGTCTCGCCCAGTTGCGGAGCCTGCCCGTCGGCCAAGAGCCTTTGGAAACAGCTTCGCGTGAAGTACAGCTTTTCCTATCGCGAAGTGGATATTACGACAGAGGATGGGCGGAGTCTTGCCGATCGGCATTCGGTTCGGGCTGTCCCTGCCACGATTATCGACGGACGGCTGACGTTTGTCGGCGTACCGAGCCGGGAGAGCGCGGAGAAGGCACTATTGCTCAAAATGAAGCCGCGCGAATAGTTTGCAGGCTGTTTCCAATGTCTGCGGGACTCCGCAGAAGACCGATAGAGGAGTGGATGATTTTATGGCTGACGATGACGATTTTGAATTGCCGGAACTGCCGTTCATAGATAAAGGTCCGCCGCCGGACTGTCCGATCTGCGGCGATCCGATGAAATTTATCGATGGCGACTGGGCCTGCGTCGATTGCAACGGAGAGCTCCTCGGGCCGGAAACGGGCTAGACTCGTTACCGGTTCTGTGGCCCTCGTGATGCGCACCTCACAACCCATGCGCCAGTGGATGCCGTCCATGCGTTTCACGTTTCACGTCTCACGAAGCTCGAATTAGATGCTTCGCGTCGTCACCGGTCCCTTCCATCCTCATCTTGAATCCGCCTTCATTGACCGGGTCCGTCTTGCCAAGCGCGATGATCCCTTCGCGCCGCTCGCCGTCCTCGTGCCCTCGAAGCCTTTGCTCGACCGGCTAAGGCATGTGCTGGCGGTCGAACACCGGCTCTCGCTCATCAATATCCATTTCCTGACCTTTCACCAGCTTGCGCTGCGCCTGGCCGGCGAGGCTCGCGCAAACACACAGGCGGAGCCGCTGCGGGTGGTAGACGATCTGTTTTTCGAGCAACTGGTTCGCCACATCGTCCAAAGCCGGCTGTCCAGTCTGGCTCCGCTCCGCCACATCGGACATTCCTCCGGCACCTGGGGCGCTCTCTGGTCGACCGTCCGCGACCTGAAGGATGCCGGGGTGGATCCAGCCGGCGCGCTGCACGGCCTCCGCGAGGGCTATTTCGATGAAGAAGACAAGGAATGGCTCCAGGCCCTCTTCTCATTGCACGCAGCGATACGGGAAGTCGGCACAACCCTGGCGGTCGGCACGCCGGACGATCTGGCGGAATCGCTGATTCCACATGTCGCCACCTCGCCGTTTCTGATGTCCTTGCGCCACACGTTCTACTACGGGTTTTACGATTTGACGCAGGTGCAGTTGTCGCTGTTCGAAGCGGTGAGCAAGGCGGTTCCCACGACGTTGTTTTTTCCGCGTGAGGAGGGGAGTCCGTCGGGATTCGCGCAGCGCTTTTTCGACCGCTACATTCATCCACGGGTGCCCCAGCCGGATGCGATTATGATACTGCCGCCCCCTCCGAAGACGGCCACGCCCGGGCCTCTCACGGTATCCGTCCAGAGCGTCATCGGCGTGGAGGAGGAATTGGGCTCGGTCTGCCGCGCGATTCTGGATCTCGTGGAGACCAACGGTTATCGATTCGAGGAGATCGGCGTCGTCGCCCGCACGCTCGATCCCTATCGCACGCAGGTTCAGCCGGTGTTCGACCGGCATCGAGTCCCGTTGACCACCAACGCCGGACGCCCGTTGATCCAGGAACCGCTCTGCAAGGTGCTGCTCCAGTTGGCGGCTTTGCCGATGACCGACTTCTACCGCACAACAATGCTCGATGTGGTGACCTCTCCGCTCTATGCCACATCGCTCATCGATGAAGCCAACGCATCCTATCGCCCGGAGCAATGGAAGCTCATCGCACAAGCCCTGCAGATCACGCGAGGCGTGGAAGAATGGACCAGGGTGGAGGAGGCTGTTCGTTCGATCATGGCATTGGAGAGCGGCGAAGAGGGCGATCGCGCCGTCGATGCTCTGGGGATCGCACCGGAAGTCATCGCCCTCTTCTGGCAGGTCCTATCTCAACTCCTGGCGGAATGCCAGGCGCTTCCGCAACGGGGAACGGTTGGGCAGTTGGTCGAGGCCTTTCGGCCATTCGTGCAGCAACGCCTTCGTCGCCCCGATGCTCCAGACAGGGCTGAGCCGGACGAAGGGGCAGCACGGCTGGCGACAGTCTGGGAGGCCATCGATCATACCTGGGAACGGCTCACGGAGCTGGATGTGATCGGGGAGGAATTGACCTGGGCCGAGTTTGTCGAACTCGTGACCCATGCCATGGAGCGGACCCAGATTCCGTTGGAAACCACGGCGCATCAGGGCGTCATGATTCTGGATGTCATGGCGGCGCGCGGCCTGCCCTTCAAAGCGCTATTCGTACTGGGGCTGAATGAAAAAGTGTTTCCGCGCTATATCCGGGAAGATGCGTTTCTCCGCGACCGGCACCGGCGGGTCCTTGAGGCGACGCTCGGATTCAAGATCGATGAAAAGCTGGGCGGCTATGAAGAAGAGGCGCTGCTCTTTGCCCTGCTGTGCCGGTCGGCGAGCCAGCGTCTGTACCTCTCCTACCAACGGGCCGATGAGGCAGGGCGGATGCTGGCCCCCTCGCCCTATCTGACAGAGGCAACCAGCCGGTCTGGGCGGGACGAACGGGCAGTCGATGTCATCCCTCGCAGACTGACCGACCGGGTGACGCAGCGGGCGGCCATACGACACTTCCTCGCTCCTTCAGAGCTTGCGCAGTGGATAGCCATCGACGGACAGGACCCCGCGAGCCTGCTCCGCGCCATGGGTTCCGATGCGGAGGCATTTGTTCATGCGGCAGAGGCCCAGGCCCGGATCGAAGACGAGACTCCAGCGCTCAATAATTTCGACGGCATCACCGGTCCGCTCGCAGCCCATTGGGCGCGGGTCGTGCGGCGCGGACTGGCCCCGACGCCGTTGGAGCGGTATGCCCGCTGTCCCTTCCAGTATTTTTCGGCCGATGTGCTGCGGTTGGAGCCGATTCGCCTGACGCTCTCGCAGGAACCGGATGCGGCCTTGCTCGGCACGCTGTGTCATGCCGCCTTGCGCCGGTGCTATGAGCAACTGCTTCCCACCGGATGGCCGGCGGAGCCGGTGACGGACGACACGGTCGAATGGTGCATCCATTCAGCCGTCGAAGAGGCGGCGAAGGACTGCGAAGCGCGGCAGCGGACCGGCCACTACCTGCTGTGGGAGCTGGCGAAGGAGCAGATTGTCGAACTCATCACCGACGCCGTGGAGGCGGACCAAGCCGCCCAAGCCCAGGAGCCCTATAGTCCAATCGCGTTTGAAGTGGATGCGGACGGCACGCTGGACGATGTGATGAGCGGGGAGCAGGCCTCCCTCAAAATTCATGGGCGCGTCGATCGTATCGACCGGCATCGGATCACCGGGGCTATCCGGATCATCGATTATAAATTCAAGACGGGGTCTGCCATGAAACCGGAAGACCGGAATCTGGTGCAGTCCGCCGTGCGTGGGTATCGGCTGCAACCGCCGCTCTATGCCCGGCTGAACATTCCGGATCAGGCTCAGCCCAGCCAGGTCCAGTTCTTTTTCCTGGCGCCTCACTGGCCCGCGCTTATTGGGCGCTCCACCTTCGAGGCCGCCACCTGGTCGTCGGAGATCGGCAGTCTGATCCATCAGACCATCAGCCTCCTGGTGAACGGCATTCATCAGGGGCGTTACTTCATTGAACCGGACAGCTATTGCGACACCTGCGAGTTTCGCGTCGTCTGCCGGCGGGAACATCAGCCGACCTGGTGGCGATCGTACCGATCGGACGAACCCAAAGCGCTCAAAGCCCTGCGCGCGCAACGGATCAAAGAGGAGTCACGTGGAACTGATTCCTGATAGGCCGGCTCGTGAGGCGGCGGAAACGACATTTGACCGGAACGTGGTGGTCGTAGCGGGGGCTGGGACCGGCAAGACGACGCTGCTCGTCAACCGATTGGTGCATGCGCTGATCAAGGAGCCCAGGCCGGTCGCCATCAGGCAAATCGTGGCCTTGACCTTCACGAACAAGGCGGCGACGGAGATGAAGGTCCGCTTACGGGAACGGCTTGCAGTATTGGCGCATCCCGAGGCTCCTCCCGCCTCTGACGGCGGGGCCGTGTCGATGGAGGACCTGCGCCAGCACTACGGCCTGTCAACGGACGAGGTCGCCTCCCGAGCCGCTGCCGCCTTGCGCGATCTGGAAAAGGCCCAGATCGGCACGCTGCACAGCTTTGCGGCCCATTTACTGCGGCTGCATCCGTTGGAGAGCGGTGTCGATCCGGCCTTTCAGGAAGACGATGGATCGCGGTTTGACGAGCATTTCACCGCCGCCTGGGAGGTCTGGCTCGATCGCGAGTTGAGCCGTCAGGGCGGCCATCATGAGAGCTGGCGTGGGCTGCTGGAGGCCACCACGATCGAGAGCTTGCGAAGCCTGACGAGGGCCTTGTGCAGCGAAATGGTCGAGCTGGATCAGCTTCGGCAGCAGGTCGAGACCTCACAGATAAGCCCGCTGGTGAAGCAATGGATCGGGCAATGCCGCGAGCGGGCGCAAGCGCTGCTCGATGAGCACGACCGGCCCAAACGGCGGAAGATCGAGCAGATGCTGGCCGCCACGGTGACCCTGCTGGATCTCGTGGCTCGAGAGGGGCCTGCCGCGATCCAGTCATTGCCACCGGAGGAACGCGACTGGCTAACCAAAGACCTTGGCAATGCCGTGGCCGGGTGGGAGAAGCCGGAGTTCTCCGAAGCGGCGACCCTTATTAAAACTGCTACACAACTGCTGCTGGTGAACCATCAATTCTTCAAGTATCTCTTGGAGTTGCTATCTCCACTGATCCGCGAGATTCGTGCGTCTTTCGCCAAGCAGGGATGGGTCTCGTTCGATGGGCTGCTGGCCAACGCGCGCAGCCTGCTCCGTGACCATCCGGCGGTGCGGGAACGGATCAAGGGGGACTATCGCGCCGTCCTCGTCGATGAGTTCCAGGACACCGATCCCATTCAGTACGAAATCATCCTGGCCGTTTCTGAGCGGGAGGGGACTCATGCCCGTGACTGGCACGAAATGGCCCTCGAACCGGGCAAGTTGTTTATCGTCGGAGATCCCAAACAATCCATCTACGCCTTTCGCCGGGCCGACATCGAAGCCTTCGATCGCGTGCTCCAGAAAATTGAGGCCACGGGCGGGATGGTCCAGACTCTCACCACCAATTTTCGCAGCGATCCCGCCGTGCTCGAGCCGGTAAATGATGTGTTCGACCGCCTGTTTGAACGGAGGCCGCTGATTCAGCCGGCCAATGTCAGACTCGAGGTTCGTCCCCAGCGGCGGCCGTCTTTCTTGGATGCCGGAGTGCGGCTCCATGTGACGGCCCCGAGTGAAGAGGAAGAGGCGTTTGATTCCGCGCGAGCCACCAGGGCCGAAAGCGAAGGGCTCGCCCGCTGGATCAAAGAGGAGTTGGGCAGCCGTCCGAACCTCAGGGCCGGCCAGATCGCCTTGCTCTTCCGCAAACTCACGCAAGCCGATACCTATCTCGATGCGCTGCGGCGGTATGGGATTCCCTATGTCATTGAAGGGGAGAAACACTTTTATCGGCGCCAGGAAGTCATCGACCTCGTCAATCTCCTCCGGGTGCTCGACCATCCGCATGACGGCGTGGCGCTGGCCGGTCTGCTGCGTTCCCCGCTGGGCGGCCTGAGCGACCGCGATCTCTACGATTTGCGACAGGCCGACTGTTTCAACTATCTGCAAGACAGCCGGCTGGCGAGCTGGAGCCATGCCTGCGCTGGTGCAGTCAGGCGGCTCTATGGCCATTTGGCCTGGCTGCATCGCGCGGTAGGGGCGCTGCCCCTCGGTGAGGCGGTGCAGCTTATCTTCAACCGGCTCCCGCTGCTCGAAATTGCCGGCGCCTCGCTGCATGGCGAACAGGCGGTGGCGAACCTCTTGAAGGTCAAGCAGACGGCAACCTCCCTGTCAGACCGGCCCCACCTCACCTTGAGCGGATTTGTGGATGTGATGGTGAGCCGGCTCGACGACCAGCCGGACGAGGCGGAAAGCCCTCTGTCGGAAGAATCGTCCGATGCCGTCCAAGTCTTGACGATTCACAAGGCCAAGGGGCTGGAGTTTCCCGTCGTCATCTTGCCGGGCCTCCATCAGGGCAGTGGGCGCGAACGGTTGGCGCCTCCCGTCACCTATGATTGGTCGAGCGGCACCTATGGCCTCTCGCTGGGCGAGCAGCAGACCTTCGGCTCCGTGCTGGTGCAAGAAAAGCTGAAGATGCGGGAAGAGGCGGAACGGCGGCGCGTGTTGTATGTCGGCATGACCAGGGCGAAGGAAGTGCTGCTGCTCTCCGGAGGCATCACGGCCCGGTCGGTTGGAGAAACGGTCTTGGGGCTTCTGCAGACCATTAGTGATAGTACGGTTGGCACTCAGACACCGGATTTCTTACAGGTCGGCAAGAGCATGATCCCGCGTCGGGTGATCGAGGCGCCGGATCACAAGTGGCCTCGCCGGCCGCTGGCAAGCGTGTCAGGCACCGTGCCGATCGATCCTGTCGCCATCGCAGCGCTCTGGCGCGAGCGGCAGGACCGCTGGGCTCAGGCCCGTGCCACGCCAACTCATCTGACCCCCACGACTATGGGCGAGCGGCGTATCCCGCTTGTGTCCCGGTCAACCGCGGGCGGCCAGGAGCCTGAAGCGGGGCGGCTCGTCGGAATCGGCGCGCACCGTATTCTCGAACAGTGGGATTTTGCCGCGGACCCTGCCGGATTACTCGACCGGATTGCACCGACCATTCAGGGGATCATGACGCCGGAAGAGGAGAGCCTGGCGCACACAGTCCAGGCCTCCTTGCGCGAACTCCTCACGGCGTTCGGCGCGTCCGACCTCTACGCGATGCTGCGCCGGGCCACGATCCTTGGCCGGGAAGTCCCGTTTGTCATGCCCTGGGGAGATGGGCAGGTGTTGGAGGGGGTGATCGACGTCCTCTATCGTCTTGACGGCCGGCTCTGGATTGCCGACTATAAAACCGATGCGGTGAATGCCGAGGACGCGCCGGAACAGGCCGAGCGGTACCGTACGCAAGCCATGCTGTATAAGACCGCCGTGGCGCAGAGTCTCGGCGTTCCATCGGTGTCGTGTCGGCTGCTGTTTCTACGCGCGGGAGTCGGCATCGATCTCTAACGGACACCGGATTTTAAGCACCATGTCTACACGTCATCGCCATCCCTCAGGAGAGGCTTTTGCTCGTCTGGTGCAACAGGCTATCGCTGATCTGCCCGCGGAATATGCCATGCTGCTCGACACGATCGCCGTGGTGGTCGAAGAAGAGCCGCCGCGGCAGGTTCTGGATGACATGGAGATCGACCCGGAGGAAGAATTGCTCGGCCTGTATCAGGGCCTGCCGATCGGCGACGAGTCATTTTTCGGATCCGGTGGAGAGCACCCAGCGCGAATCGCACTCTATCGGGGGCCGATTCTCCGGCTGTGCGAGACGGAAGAGGAGATCGTGCAGGAAGTGTGCGATACGCTCGTGCACGAGCTGGGGCATCACGTGGGGCTGGACGATGACGAGATGCCTTATTGAGGAGAGGAAATCGAGCGGGATTGGTCGAGGGCGCGCTTGTGGTAACCCCAGAAGAGCATGAAGATGCCCAGCATCACCATCGGCGCCGAGAGGAGCTGGCCCATCGAAAACGGCCCCAGCACAAATCCCAAGTGCAGGTCCGGTTCGCGGAATAGTTCCACAAACATCCGGCAGATCCCATAGCCGGTGATGAAGGTCCAGCAGAGCGTGCCCGGAGGCGTGGATCGCCGTCCGACGAACCACAACACAGTGAAGAGCAGCGCACCCTCTAATGAAGCCTCATAGAGCTGCGAAGGATGCCGGCAAGCAGGCCCGCCGGTGGGAAACACCATGCACCACTCGACATCCGTGGCACGGCCATAGAGTTCTCCGTTAATGAAGTTTCCCAGCCTTCCGCAGCCCAACCCGATGGGCGTCACCGCGGCGGCCAGATCGGCAACCGTATAGACGGGAATTCCCCGGCGCTTGCTGAACCAAATGAGCGCGACGATAGTGCCGATGAGCCCGCCATGGAACGACATGCCGCCCTCCCAGACGGCCAGAATCTTCTCCGGATGCTGCGAGTAATAGGGAAAATTGTAGAACAGCGTATAGCCGAGGCGTCCGCCCAGAAACACCCCGAAGGCGGCGAACACCACCATGTCGTAAATCTGATCCGGCCCGAGCGGAAGCTGCTTGGTCGCCACCGTGCGCTTAATGAGGAAATAGGCCGCCGTTAGGCCGATGAGATACATCAATCCGTACCAGCGAAACTGGAGCGGCCCAAGTTCGAGAAAGACGGGATTGATATGGGGATAGGGAATGGCGGCGAATGAACCCATGAAGTCTCCGAGAAAGATCGTTCCCGGATCATAGGGAAGACCACCCACCCATTGCAAGTAAGGGGTAGAGCAGCTCGGTCCTAGAAAGCTCAAAGAAAGCAGTGCTGGATGCCACTTTGCCGGGATGCTACCTGGCAACTGTGAGATTTCTGAAACGACTGTGTTGCCGGTTGTCGCGGAAAGTGCACCGTTCATGAGCCGGCCTTAATTCTCAGAGGCGCGGACCGTCTATTTTGAGGCGAATCGGGCCGTTTTCGCGCTGGCACGGGATCTGCTGATGAGTAGGTAGTAGACGGGCGAGATAGAAGAACCCCTTCAGCATCTTCACCAACAACCAGGAGGCATGCGATGTCGGAACAAGGAAAGCAGGCAGCGAAAGTGGCCGCGATGATCGCTGGCGGAGCGCTGATTGGAGCCGGGTTGGGGTTGCTCTTTGCGCCACAGTCCGGAGCGGAAACCCGCCGGGATATCGGTCGGGCCGCGAAGAAGGCGCAACTGCAGGCCACTCGCTGGAGCCGCAGCGTGCAATCGGGCATGCAGGAAGTCATGAATCGCAGCAAACAGCTGGTGCAGCGCCACGATGCACAGCCGAGGATCGAGGCCGCATAACGTAGCCTCGTTACAAAAATGATTGTTTGTGTAGAGTACCCGCTTGCGGCCTGTTGCCACCCGGCACAGGCCGCGTGCGTTGTGGTGAGTTGTCTTTCCGTGCTCGATATCGCCGGCGATACCCTGTTGTTGCGGCAAGCAGAAAAGTGCGACGCCGGTTTTCTGATTGGACGCCTCACGTCACCCGACGATTCGTCCTGCTTGACCCCCTCGGACCTCGATGTTAGAGTCCCCTCGCGGCTGTGCCCGAGTGGCGGAATTGGCAGACGCAAGGGACTTAAAATCCCTCGGGCCCAAAAGGCCCGTGCCGGTTCGATCCCGGCCTCGGGCACCACCTTCTTCACGTCAGCCTTATCAGAAACAATTCCTGAACCTAGTTTTGGGCCATCCGGCGAGTTGCATGACCAGCACGCCGGACGGCCGGAAGCACTATGGCAGGCTATTCCAGACTTTCTTCAATTCGCTGGCGATGAAAGTGTGTCCCAGGTTGGTCGGATGGATATCGAAGTCAAACGGCTCGTTATACCCAAGTCTCCGCTGGATCGTCACCAGTCCCTGCCGCCCCAAGGATGGTGTGTACAGATCGACGACGGCGATTCTGGACCCTGTCGGCACCACAACTGCCTGCAGCCAGGAACTGAGCGCCTGGTTGAATCCCTGTACCGCCGCATCAAGTAACTGGAACACCGCGGGCACGGGGTGCGGGATGTTGTAGTAGTTCGAAACCAGAATCGTGACGTTCTGTAGTGCGCGGCATCGCTGATTGGTGACGGGGTCGAAAACGGGTGTGGCCCCAAGATTCGGACTCAGGACGCCGTCGTTATTGAGCAGCAAGTCGACGGCCTGGGCTACGCGTTGCGCACTTCTGACCACATCCGGATCATTCCTGAAAAAGTCGTTGGCCCCGGCGGTGATGGTAACCACGGTCGGCCGCTGCTCAGGCTCGGCACAGAGCACCTGCGGCGCCTGGTGATCGCGCAGATCCCAGCTTCTGGCGCCACGGATCGCCATGTTGGAGAAGTCCATCTCCTGTTTCTTGCCGAACGCGCTATCGTCGTACAGCCGATACACGTAGCCGTTCGTGACGGGCATCGCGCCTTCACCGGCGGCAACGCTGTCACCCATCCAGATGTAGTAGCTGTGCTTGGTGAAATTGACTTGCGCGAGGGCGAGCGTGGGGGCCATAACGAGAGCAAGGAGCGACAGTGTGACGCTAAGCTTGGGTTTCATTCTGATTCTCCTTATTATAAATAATGGCGGGACGAGTCTCTGAACTCAGGCGAAGATAAATGTACCCAACCGGACCGCATCGCAGTATCGGTTGTGGCTCGATTTGATTGTCGTGGTTTGGACGATACGAAGTCCACC
Organism: Nitrospira sp. UBA6493; assembly: GCA_002435325.1. GTDB lineage: Bacteria > Nitrospirota > Nitrospiria > Nitrospirales > Nitrospiraceae > Nitrospira_D. The sequence continues at coordinate 93,954 of DJMJ01000031.1, forward strand.
GGAAAGTCGGAAGGCCAGAACATATCGAGGGGGTCCCTTTTGTTCTGGTGTAAAACCTGTCCCGTTCCTTCCACCTGCCCGATTGCATTTTTCATACGCTGGGTTAAGATGAGGCACCTCTTCGATTGGCAGGCAGAATTTTACGGCGCGGGCCTTCATCCATGTTCGTTGTCTCCTCTATTCGGCATTGCTCATGAAGGACGATCAGCCTGTCGTCCCGGCCAGCGTCACGCTCCCTGAAATCACTCTCAAATCGGTCGTGCTGTCGGTAATCCTGGCGGCGGTCCTGGCCGCCGCCAACGCCTACCTTGGCTTGTTTGCCGGAATGACCGTCTCCGCATCCATCCCTGCCGCAGTCGCCTCCATGGCCATTCTTCGCCTGTTCCGCCGGTCCAACATACTGGAGAACAACATCGTTCAAACGGCGGCGTCATCGGGCGAGGCGCTGGCCGCCGGTGTCATCTTCACGATTCCCGCACTGCTGCTGGTCGGCTATTGGTCCGTTTTTAATTACTGGCAGACGGTCTTGATTGCGACGGTCGGCGGGCTCCTCGGCGTGATCTTTACCATCCCGTTGCGGCGTGCGCTCATCGTCACCGCTCGCCTGCGCTTTCCTGAAGGCGTAGCGACCGCGGAAGTCTTGAAGGTTGCGGATACCGATCGCCGTGAGACCGGCGGGGCCGAATCGACCGGCGATCTTGGAACGCTGTTGTCAGCCGCCCTCCTTGGCGGGGCGGTGAAGTTTGGCGAGAGCGGCTTGCGTTTGTGGGCCGAATCACTCGAAGGAGCCACGCAGGTCGGGCGTACCGTGCTCTATGCAGGAATTAATCTGTCGCCCGCGTTGCTCGCCGTGGGTTTCATCATCGGACTGAACACGGCGGTGGTCGTCTTTCTCGGCGGCGTCCTCGGGTGGATGATCTTGATGCCGGCCTATGGGCTTCTGAATCGACTGCCGCCGAATCTGACGGGATTGGCGTCGGCGATGACGATTTGGAGCGAGCAGATCCGCTACGTCGGCATCGGCGCTATGCTCACAGGGGGACTCTGGACGCTGACGAAATTGCGCGAGCCGGTGTGGAAGAGTCTTCAGACGCTGCGAGCAAGTTACCATGCGGCGAGGACCACTCGAGGCGGGCCGGTTACAGCCAGGACGGAACAGGATGCGTCGTTGTTCTGGATCATCATCCCATTCGCACTGTCGCTGATTCCGATGGCCTGGATCTATACGTCGGTCGTGAAGAGTCCTCTGATCGGTCTCCTCATGACGGTCATCATGACGCTCGCGGCTTTTCTCTTCTCCTCGGTTGCGGCGTATATGGCCGGGTTGGTCGGGAGCTCCAGCAATCCGGTGTCGGGCGTGACCATTGCCACGATTATGATGGCCTCGCTGCTGCTCGTGCTGTTCATGGGAGCCGGACATCCGGCGGGACCGGCGGCGGCCTTAGTGATCGGGGCGGTCGTCTGTTGTGCCGCGGCCATGGGCGGAGACAATCTGCAAGATTTGAAAACCGGTCACCTGGTCGGGGCGACGCCTTGGAAACAGCAGGTGATGCAGGTCGTCGGTGTGCTGACCGGGGCCGTGGTTCTTGTGCCGGTTCTCTCGTTGCTCCAAGCCAAGTACGGGATCGGTACCCCGACGGTCAGTCACCCGCATCCCTTGAGCGCACCGCAGGCCACGCTGATGGCCAGTCTCACGCGCAGTGTTTTCGGCGCCGGGTTGCCATGGCACCTCGTCGGGCTTGGCGCGGCAATCGGCATCCTTGTGATTCTGATGGATCGACGGCAGGAAGCACGCGGTAGTGACTTGCGGCTTCCCGTCCTCGCGGTGGCCCTTGGTATTTACTTGCCGCTGAAACTATCAGCCGCCATTTGTGCGGGGGGCGTGATCTCGGCCCTCGCCGAGAGAGCGGCGGTGAAAAGCGATGACCTGTCACGGCGGGGGCTTCTTTTTTCAGCCGGATTAATTACCGGCGAAGCCTTGATGGGCATCATGCTGGCGATCCCGATTGCGCTGACCGTGCTGTGGCCAGGTTTGAGTGCCGATCCATTTTCTCTCTTTGACATACCTCCTTTCGGCGGCTGGCCAGGTCTCGCAATCGTAGCAATGGTGGGATTAGCCCTCTATCGTATCGCAAAAGTTCCTGCCCTCAAAAAACGATGAGCCGCCGGGGTTTCGACTCCTTCCCTCCGCATGAATGACGCTCGGACTGAATCCTTCATGCAGATCCTGGCTCTTAATAAATAAGCGGATAACATTCTTCATAAGAACAGGGAGGAGAGCACCGTGCCTACTGTCGCTCTACTCACGAATGACGAACGCAAGGCGGCCGAAGCAGCGTTTCGGGGGTTGCCGCTGAATTCCAAATGGTCACGTAGCGGCCAACAGGTTTATCTGAGGATTCTGGAGGTCACCAACGGTCGGGACATTGTCACGAGCATGGAGATGGAACTGCTGGCTGTCGGAGGGGCGCTCGAATCATGAACCGTCAGTGCAAGGACGCAGGCGATGCGTAAGGAAGGCGGGGGATGAGATGCTTTGCCAGAACGTCCGTCTTGATTCTTGGAGAATCGTAACTAGTTCCCCAATATAGGAAGTGTAGATCCCGATAAATAATGGAGTGGCTGCTGCTCTTATGCTGAACCGCCCCAAGGTGGCCGGGGTGCCGCTCTTACTAGTCCGGTGTAACGTCCAAGGGACGCGTACTGAAATCCGATGCCAATAGGCAGGGCCCAACCTTGGAGAGGCCGCTTAAACGGTACGCGGGGTCGCCAATCGTGACAGTTGTGGTTAGGCGGCCGAACGGTACACCGCAAGTTGGTAAGTCCGACGCCCCACATAAGAGCAGCGGATGTTTAATTGGCATGCTCTCTGAGTAGGCAATTCTGTTTCTCTTCGTTCCACCTATTCGATACGTCAGTTCTGTGCCACTTCTTCGATAGATACCTCCATTAATTTTCTGAGCCGTTGACACAACCTGGCGACCGGCATAGCCTTGAGCGTGGCTGTCGGCATGCGCGTATAGGCGGAAGCAGAAAGAATGATTGGGTCCTTTGTAGAGAACCAGAGTCAGTACGGAGGTGCCATGCGATACGTCAAGACGGGGGCGACAGGCCTTGATCTCTGCATAAGGAAATCTTTTCCGTATCTTACTTACAGGACGGCTTTCATCGCCTTGATCGTGTGCGTGGCCAGCCTGTGTGCTCCGTTCTCGTGGGCCGTGACGGAGAAGGAGGCTGAGGTACGCGAGTCGGGTCGCCTGCTCGCGGTGCTGCTGGATTCCGGCCGTGTGGTCATCGGGCAAAATCAGGATCTGATCAACGATCCCGAGAAAGGCAACAAGGGTTTCACTCCCGAGGTGTTCGCACAGCAGACCATGGCCCTGTTTAAGACACGAACAGGACAGGATCTGGCGAATCTCCCCACGGCAGCCATACCGGACATGGCGAAGCCGTTACTCGCCCGACTCTTGGAGGAAAGCAAGAAAACGGTGGCCTCGTATCAGATCGTGATCAATTTGAAAGGGGTGAAGTACAAAGGCTTGATTCCAGCCACATTCGGCACTGAAACGGGGTCCCGATTCCAAGCCTGGTCCGGTGTCTATCTGAAGCAGACGGCGCCCGAGCATCTTCTGCGTAATCCGAAGAACAAACCGGATGCGCTTGAGATCGCCGCGATGCAAAAAATGGGAGATCCGTCCTTTCCTCGTGACGGCGATCACAGCTTGAGCGACGTGGTGGATGAGGGCAAGACCGTGCACGTGGTCTTTCCGTTGTTCTATGGAAAAGCGTGCATGAGTTGTCACGGCAGTCCCAAAGGCGAGCGGGACATAACCGGCTATCCACGGGAAGGAGCCAAGGAAGGAGAGCTGGGGGGTATCATCAGTGTGAAGCTCCCTGTACCGTGAGGTTGGAAGAAGCTCACAGGCATCTTTCATTCTTCAGGCTTGTCGGATTAACGGGCTTTCTGTGGAAACTGCTGAGCGGGCGGTTGAGCAGGAGCGACGGTTGGCGGCACTTGAAAGGGAGGGTTGTGCAGTTGAAGGGGGGGGACCGAGGTTGATCGATGGACTTTGCGGCGGCTGCACGGTGGATTGACGATCACCACCCGGTGGGTCGATGGTGGAAACTGTCGGCAATATGTGCGGACAGAAAGCCGCATGGTTCTGAAAGGTGGCTGATTGTCGTCCGAGTGACGGGAGCCATGTGCCTGGTGGCTACACTTCCCACGAGAATCCTGTTAGGGTGTATGGCGTCAGTATCGATGGGACGTTACTTGATTGTGTGGCAATGATGTCCGCCTTTCAACAAGCCTTTGTGACGTACTATTCCAGGTCCTGGCTGGCAGGTTTCCTGTTTTACGTGAGTGTTGCCATCGTTCCTCCCTGTATCGCCCAAGTCTCTCCCACACCGGCGAATCCTCAAAATCCTTCCACCCAAAGCTTACAGGCAGGCGTCGAGACGTCTTCGCTGATCGCCCCGTCGTCGACGGGAAACACACCCTCTGTCAGCACGGTCCAGGGAGTGGCCTCTGTTTCGAGTTCATCCCGTCCGGGATCATTGCGGTCGGCTGGGCAGGGGTTGCCGGGCATGCCTGGCGGTCCGCCGCTGAAAGGATGGCCCGGTTACCAGGATCCCTCTTCGGCCTATATGCGCCCGACCACAATTGGAGCTCTGGTCTGCGATCCACTGCTCGATGGCGCCTGCGACTAGCAGACTGAAATCGTCTCTTCTCATTTTGTTCAGCCGGAATGTTATGATGAACCCGTTCAGGCAGGCGAATCGTTTATCCATTCTCTATCTGGGAGTCATCACTATGAATCTGGCGCGTTACATCATTGGTTTGTCATTGGGCGTGGTCCTCTGTGCCGGGGCCGGCTTGGCCGCCGAACCGGCTGAAGTGGAAAAGTTCGTGAAATCCCGCATCGAGATCGGCGAGATGATGACGAACTATTTCCAGGGCGGCGAGCGATTCAAGGAGGGCCAGCGGCCAACGCCCGAGCAGATGAAGGAAATGGGCGCGGACATCAACGCGAAGCTGAGCGCGCTCCTCTCGAAGCATGGACTGACCATCGAAGACTATCGGGCGCGCAGTAAGGATGTGTTTGCCGATGACGCCGCGGTCAAAAAATTTCTCGGTGAGCATCCTGATCTGAAGACGCGTTACGACGCGCTTCCGCTGGATCGCATGGGGCGAGGCGGCAGCTCCGGACGCGGCTACTAATCAGGCGTGGTGAAGCTGGTCAGGCGTCGAAAAACGGCCTGAGTTCGAGGCCTGACCATTCGCTAGGTATGTTGCCGGTTCGAAAGAAATTCGACGCTTTGATACTCGATCACGAGGCGGCTGTGCCGATTGCCGGAGAGCTCTAGTGAAATGATTCCGTTCGGCGTTTCCCACCGTGCGGCATAGCGCAAATGGCCGATCAGTACCGCCACGCCCCAGTAGTCCGGCAGGGATTGGTAGAGGTCGTTGGCCCACAACGTCTCATCTTGCAGGGGCGCTCCCAATTCTTTCCTGAGCGCGGCGTTGACTGCTCCGTAATAGCCGATGAATTCGTTGAGTCCGTTGATCGGTTGCTGTAGACAACGGTACTCGCCCCGGACCAGTGCACCATCTCTGAACTCATAGCCTTCGAGGACTCCGTGGTCGGCAAGATTGCGGAGGAAGATCAGCTTGCCGTGTTCATCGCTTTCCAGTTCACCCGGCAGTACCTTGCGTAGCGCCGCTTCACTCTCTCCATGATGCCGCTGCATCGTCTCCAGAAAGGCGGTTACCTGCGCGGCCATCTCGGCCTGTGTCGCAGCTTCATCATAGTCGTCGAAGGGAATATCGTAGGTGGGAGAAGGAAGAACGGTTCCGGCATCAGCCCAAGCCAACGGCGTTGAGCCGATCAAACAGAATCCGATGATGTAAGCGGCAAGGGTGCGCATAGGCTCTCACCATAATGGAGAAATGCAAATGGTCTCTATCCTACGAACGAAGGGGAGTTACGAAGGCCGCCGTTTGGCTTTTGCCGTGGGAGGAGCGGTGAGGGGATCGTCGGGCCAATGGTGCTTCGGGTATCGGCCACGCAGCTCTTTTTTGACCTCGACATAGGCGGACTTCCAAAAACTTGCGAGATCTTTTGTCACCTGCACCGGCCGCCTGGCCGGCGACAGAAGATGCAGCATCACCGGTACCTTGCCATCCAATACGCGCGGGGTATCGGTACACCCGAACATTTCCTGCAGCCGCACGGCCAGCACCGGCAGATCGGACGATTCGTAGTCCAGACGGACGTGCGAACCGCTCGGCACAGTGATCTGTGCGGGGGCCAGGCGCTCCAGTTGACGCTGTTGTTCCCAGGTCAGCAAGGCATGCAAGGGGGTCGTGAGATCCAGCCGCTTGACTCGCTCGAGGGTGGTGAAGCCGTCTAGGTAGGGGCCCAGCCAGGTGTCGAGAGTCTGGAGCAGATGTTCGTTGGAGAGGTCCGGCCAGGGAGAATCCGGCCCGGTCATGCGCCGAAGGAATTGGACGCGCGCCCGCCATTGTTGCAGCTCCGGTGTCCAGCTTAATTGATCGAGCCCCTTCTCTGAGAGGCCCTGCAAGAGCGCCGTCACGATCAGCGACGGTTCCGGCTTCGACAGGGATTGTTCGGCCAGCACCAGGCTCCAGAGCTGCCGCTGCCGCGAGGCGCGAACGGCTTGGGTCTTCTCGTCCCACACCACGGCGTCCGAGGTGCGCATCTCATGCTGATAGAGCTGCTCGAAGTCGGTCAGTGTCACCGGCGCGGCCAGATCGATGCGCGCCCACTGGGAGGCGCCGTCCAGCTCGGCGACGACGAGATACGCTTCCGCCGCCAGGGGGTCGGGATTTGGAAACACGGCCCCTCGCCCGTTGGCCATTCGATAGCGCCGATCCATGCCGGGCTGCCGCTGGGCGATGCGATCGGGGTAGGCGAGGGCGAGTAGGATGCCAGCCGCGTCGTGGTCGCGCGGTTGCTTGATCGGCTGTGTTCCGGACAAGCGGGCGAGATGGTGCCGCCAGAGGCCCGCGGTGCGCCGGATGCGCTGAATCGAGCCGCGATCAACGGTCGCGGCTCCGGCATGGTCCTGTGAGCCGTAGAGGAGGTCGAGCCGCAGCCTCAGATCGGCGTTCCTCCAGCCGGGCGGCCCGCGCAGCACATCCCGCTCGCTGAGCAGCGCCGCCAGGTCGCAGGCCAGCGATGTCAGTTGCAGCGGGATGGATTGGAGCAGCATGTGCGCCAATCGTGGGTGGATGGGCAGGTCAGCCATCTTGCGGCCATGGGCGGTGATGGCGCCTGTCGCATCGAGCGCGCCAAGGCGTGTGAGTAAGTCCTTCGCCTGCGCGACGGTTCCTGATGGTGGCGGCGTGAGCCAGGACAATTCCGAGGGGTTGGCGGTGCCCCAGAGGGCCAGGTCGAGCATGAGCGGCGCCAGATCGGCGTCCAGCATTTCCGGCGGGCGGCGCGGAGTCAGGGCCGCCTGTTCAGCTGCGGTCCAGAGACGGTAGCAGACCCCCGGCTCCAAGCGGCCGGCCCGGCCCCTGCGCTGGTCGGCGGAATCTTGGGTGACGCGAATGGTGTCGAGCCTGGTCAATCCGGTACGCGGGTCGAAACGGGGCACGCGCAAGAGCCCGGCGTCGATCACGACGCGCACGCCGTCGATGGTCAAGCTGGTTTCCGCAATCGAGGTGGCCAGCACGACTTTGCGTGTGCCGGCGGGAGCCGGTGCGATGGCGAGATCCTGCGCGGCTTGCGGCAGATCGCCATGGAGGGGGGCCACAAGAATTGTCGGGCCGAGGTTGGCCTCGAGTAATGTCCGTTCGACGCGGCGAATCTCCGCCATGCCGGGAAGAAAGACGAGCAGGCTGCCGCTGTCCTGCGCCAGCGACCGGCGGATCATCTGTGTCACCGCCTTATCGAGATGCCCGGCCAGCGGCTGATCGAGATACTTGGTTTCAACGGGAAACATGCGGCCTTCACAGGCGATCACCGGCGCCTGGCCGAGCAGCATGGCGATGGCCTCCACATCGAGGGTGGCGGACATGACGAGCAGGCGCAGATCGGGGCGGAACAGGCGCTGCGATTCCAGGCAGAGGGCGAGCCCGGTGTCCGCCTGGAGGCTGCGCTCGTGAAATTCGTCGAAGAGCACCGCGCCATAGGCGCTCAGCGACGGGTCCTGTTGGAGAAGGCGGGTCAGGATGCCTTCGGTCACGACCTCGATGCGGGTCGCCGGTCCGATCTTGGTGTCGAGACGCATGCGATAGCCCACGGTGGCGCCGACTTGTTCATTTCTGGCCGTTGCCATCCGATGAGCCGCCGCGCGGGCGGCCAGCCGCCTGGGTTCGAGCAGCAGCAGCTTGTTTCCGCCCAGCCAGGGGGCTGATAGCAGTGCCGGCGGCACGCCCGTCGTTTTCCCGGCACCGGGAGGCGCCGTCAGAACGGCATTGGGGGTGCGGGACAAGGAGGCGCAGAGAGTTGGCAGCACATCTTCTATTGGGAGCCGAGACGTGATAGTGTAGGGATTCATGAGAGGCAGACTCTAGCAGACTGCCACGGCAAGCACGAGAGGATTGCGGAGATGACGGGCTATCGGTGGACCACGGACAAGCCGGCGGCGGCTGGGTGGTACTGGTATAGAGGGTTAGCCCACGAAGCGGATCCGTTCATCGTCCAAGTGGATACGTTGGGCCAGTTTCAGTGGCCTGACGGCGGATATCAAGAAGTCACATTGGCGAAAGGCGAATGGGCCGGGCCCATTCAGGAGCCCGAAGGGGCATAGCCGTTCGACATATCCCTGTCCGTTTCTTGTCGTTCCTTACAACAGCGGTCGGTCGCCGAATCCTGTCGGTCGATGCAGTGGCACGCAGGCTCGGCTCGATCTATCGGTATGCCGTTTCCGTGCACGGGCAACGGACGGGTGTATCGCATGAGTCTTGAGTTATATCCGGCGGTTAATGGTCAGTGTCGTAGCGTACTGGATTAGAGGAGGAAAGAATGGGGCGTTCGGGAATGGATCCGATTCAGCGATTGATGAGTTTGATGTTCAAGGCGCATCCCTGGCATGGGGTTTCGATCGGTGAGAAGGCGCCGGATGTCGTCACGAGCTACATTGAAATCGTGCCCACCGACACGGTGAAGTACGAAGTGGATAAAGACAGCGGATTCCTCAAAGTGGATCGCCCGCAGCGCTTTTCCAATTTTTGCCCGGTCTATTACGGCCTTATCCCGCAAACGTTTTGCGGCGAAAAAGTNNGGCGATACCCATCGGCGGGTTCAGCATGGCCGACGGGGGAGAAGCCGACGATAAGATCATCGCCGTGATGAAAGACGACGCGGCCTACGGCAATATTCGGGATATCAAGGATTGTCCGATCGCGCTGATCGATCGGTTGCAGCATTATTTTCTCACCTACAAGCAGGCTCCGGGATCGGTTTCGCACAAAGTGGAGATTACGAGCCTGTACGGTCGCGACGAAGCGATGAAAGTGATCCGCGCCAGTCATGCGGACTATCGCGCCAAGTTTCCTGAGCTGGAATCGCTCTGGCCGAAACAGATGGCGCAGTAATGTCAGAAAAGGATACGACAGGCTCTATGAAACACGACACGATCGACCCGTCCACCGCCACGGCCGTCCATGGCTTTTCCCCCGGCTTTGCCGCACTCGGTCTGGAAGCGTCGCTGCTTGCGACACTGGATGCGCTGGGTTACGAAGAACCCACGCCTATTCAACGTGAATCGATTCCACCGCTGCTGGCCGGAAAGGATCTGCTGGGACAAGCCGCAACAGGCACAGGGAAGACGGCATCGTTTGCCTTGCCCTTGTTGCAGCGGCTGGCCCATGGCCCCAAGCAACGGCCGGGCGCCCTCATTCTGGTGCCGACGCGCGAGTTGGCTATCCAGGTGGGTGAGGCGTTGCAGCGCTACGGCAAAGAGCTCCGGACGTCGGTGTTGGCGATCTACGGCGGCGCGGCGATCGGCCCGCAGTTGTATGCGCTGAAGCGCGGCGTGGACGTGGTCGTGGCGACGCCGGGACGGGCGCTGGATCATCTGCGGCGCAATACACTCCAGCTGAAGCACATTCAAATGGTCGTCTTGGACGAGGCGGACGAAATGCTCGACATGGGCTTCGCCGACGATCTCGATGCGATCCTGGAGCAGACACCGGAGACGAAACAGACGGCCTTGTTCTCCGCCACGATGCCGCCGCGCATCAAGTCGATCGCCCATCGTCATCTCAAGAATCCGGTCGAGATTACGATTGCCAAGGAGCCGGTCAAGGCGGGCGCCGTGCCCAAGGTTCAACAAACGGCCTATGTCGTCTCGCGCCCCTATCGGGCGGCGGCGCTGGCCAGAGTCTTGGACATGGCCGGCCCCAAATCGGCCCTGGTCTTTTGCCGCACTCGCGTGGAAGTGGATGAAGTGACGGTCATGCTGAATAGCCGCGGCCATCGCGCGGAAGCCATTCACGGTGGCATGAGCCAGCCGCAACGCGACCGCGTCATGCAATCGTTTCGAAGCGGGCAGACCGAACTGCTGATCGCCACCGATGTGGCGGCGCGCGGCTTGGATATTCCCAGCGTGTCGCACGTCATCAACTATGATTTGCCGTCATCCGCCGAGGTCTATGTCCATCGCATCGGCCGGACTGGCCGGGCGGGACGTGAAGGTGCGGCCATTACGATCATCGACCCGCGCGAGCACCGCTTTTTGCGCAACATCGAACAGCTCACGAAGGCGAGAGTCCTCGTGGCCCCGGTGCCGTCGGTTTCCGATCTCCGCGCCAAGCGCGTGGAGCGGACCCTGTCGTCGATTCGCGAGGTGCTGACCGCCGGCGATTTGGAGCATTTCCGTACCGTGGTCACAACCCTGGCGCAGGATTTTGAAGTCATCGATGTCGCCGCGGCGGCGATGAAACTGGCGCATCAAGGGCAGGCCGGTGAACGGGACGAAGCTGAAATTCCCGCCGTTCCGGTCCGCGCGCAGGAACCTGCGTATCGGCCCTCGCAGCGCCCGATGGGACGTCCGGACGACCGCTATCTTGGCGGGCCTTCGAGACCAAGCGAGCGGCCGTCGATGGGCAGGCCCGTTCGGAGCGGAGGTCGGGCCCCGGGCATGGCCCGGATCTATATCGGCGCCGGCCGTGAAGCGGGGATTCGACCGGGCGATCTCGTCGGGGCCATTGCCAACGAAGCCAAGCTGAGTGCGAGCATGATCGGCGGCATCGAAATTGAGAGCCGGTTTTCACTCGTCGATGTGCCGGAGGCGATGGCGCAAGGCATCATTCAGACGTTGGGACGCACCAGAATCAAAGGCCAAAAAGTTCCGGTCCGGATTTTCCGCGACTGAGCAGAAGACCGGCATGCCGGTCGGGTCGATCAGACAATGGCGCGCTTGCCCGGTTGTGCGAGCACGTCGTTGTTGTCGGTTCGTGATCGCCCGGCTGTTTGCGATCCCTCTCAGGCCCCTCTTTTGAGGACTACCGCAGCGCCCCATCGATAGGATAGGGTGAGCGGCATCGGGAGGGAATGCCATGACGGATTTTGAAGAAACGAGTCTGCTGATGAGTGTGTTGGCGCTGGCGGGGATTGCCGTGATGGCCGATCGGCCGCTGGAGGCAACCTGTGAGCGGTTCCTGGAGTGGCTCAGACCGCGCGGCTAGGTTCCCCCGTTCCCTCTTCGTCTATTCCCCGCTTCGGGTTCCCTCATGATTCCGACACGTCTGTGAGGGCGTGGCTATTCCCCTTGGATGTCGATCACGTACCGGCACGGAGGCGATTGCGCCTCGTCCGGCGGCAGAATTCGGCAGGTGGGAATATCGGCCTGAAGGCGCTTGAGGAGGCGGGGAACTTTCAGTCCGGCAGGAATCTCGCAGACCCAGACGTGCATGCCCGATGCAGGTTCATCGAAGTGCCGCTCAACGCGAAACCCCGGATGCTCCATGAAATAAGCCGATAAGAATCCCGTGATGGCCTGCATCACCCAGGGGTTGGCCGTGAGATAGCGGCGGCTCAATGCCAGCTCGGCATTGTGATGAGGAGTATCGGCGTTCATGGCCGGCGCCGACTCACGATGCAGCCTGTTGCTCGTTAGGCCAGGGGAAACGAAGCGACTGCGGGGTATCGGCCTGGTGTTCGTAGGTGCGCAGCCGCACGAATAACTCAATTGCCGTCGGCTTTTCCTGCTCCTGATACAGCCGATATTCGATCTGGCGCGGGTCCGACATGGTCGGCTCACAGAAAAAGCCCCATCTGACATAAGGCTTGCCTTTTGCGCCGGCTTCCCGGGCCTTCGCCTCAACCGCCGCCGGTTCGAAGGTGGCCCCTTCTGTGTGGGTTGATTTGATTTTCATGCGCCAGGCCTTGGAATCTCGATCGATTTCTTTGTACACGAGGAACGCATATTCACTGTTGAGGACGGCATCATAGACCACCAGATAGCCCAGCTGGTGATAGGTGCGCGCATGATCGTCGGCAGGAACTTCGAGCAGGGGTTTCAGCATGAGCGCTCCTTGTTACTCTGGTACAGGGGACCTATGCCACGATGGATTGTTGAAAGATTTGATGATGACATTCTCTGGCCTCTGATTTCCACTCTTCCGGATGTCATTCGAGCTGGTTCTGCCTCGGCGAGCCGGAAACCCGAGCTTTCGGATTGAGTGGAGGTTCAGTATACTGACAGGTATTCAGTATATGCGAACCGGGCTCTCCACAGAAGGCCCTCCTTCAGGCATTCTCATTGAATCAGTGCGATTGGAGTCGAAGAGATGGCGATGACAGCCTACAACGGCATCACAGTTCCGGCATTCATGTATGGCACTGCTTGGAAGAAAGAAGCCACGACGCAGCTGGTGCAATTGGCGGTTGCCTCCGGATTTCGGGCGATCGATACCGCAAATCAATTGATTCATTACCAGGAAGCGCTGGTCGGCGATGCGCTGCTGGAACTGGCGAAGCAGGGATTCGCTCGGGACACGCTGTTTCTGCAGACCAAGTTTACGTCGGTCGATGGGCAGGATCATCGGACTCCCTACGATGCCAAGGCCGACCTGACCACGCAGGTGAATCAATCCTTTCAGAGCTCGTTGGCCCATCTGCACACGGACTATCTCGACTCTTATGTGCTGCACGGTCCCTATTCCAGGCGTGGGTTAGGAAATGCTGATTGGGAAGTCTGGGCTGCCATCGAAGCGCTCTACGATTCCGGCAAGACCAAGATGATCGGCATTAGCAATGTCTCCGCCGAACAGTTGTCGTTGCTTTGCGCCAAGGTCAGGCATAAACCGATGGTGGTACAGAACCGCTGCTATGCTGCTTTTGGGTGGGATAAAGCCGTGCGAGAGATTTGCAAGGCTGAGAATATTATTTATCAAGGCTTCTCCCTCCTGACGGCCAACCGGGAGGTCTTCGTCGATCCGGCGGTGCGCGCCATGGCCGTGATACATGGAACCGGACTCGCGCAGATTGTCTTTCGGTTCGCGATGCAGATTGGCATGTTGCCGCTCACCGGCACCAGCAATCCCCAGCACATGACAGAGGATCTCGCGTGCGATCAGTTCACCCTCTCACCAGACGAGCTGCACGCCATCGAGACGATCGGCCTGTAAGTTTGTGAAGTGGATTTTCCCATGACCATTGCAATCATCGGTGGCGGTCCGGCCGGGCTCATGGCCGCGGAGGCCGCGCGCGCCGGCGGAGCGCAGGTGGACCTCTACGACGCGATGCCCTCCGTGGGCCGCAAGTTTCTGCTCGCCGGCAAAGGCGGGCTGAATCTCACCCATTCGGAGCCGATCGAACCGTTTCTCGCCCGGTATGGGGCCAGACGAGCGCAGATCGCCCCGCTGCTGGCGGCATTCGGCCCGGAGGCGCTGCGTGCCTGGGTGGGGGAGTTCGGCATTGAAACGTTTGTTGGTACCTCCGGCCGTGTGTTCCCGAAAGATATGAAGGCGGCCCCGTTGCTGAGAGCCTGGTTGCGCCGCTTGCGCCAGGCTGGTGTGAACTTTCACATCCGGCATCGCTGGTCAGGCTGGACGGAAGACGGGGGACTCACCTTTACCACACCGCAAGGAGTCAGAACGGTGCAGGCCGATGCGGTGGTGCTCGCGCTCGGTGGTGGAAGCTGGCCGGCGCTGGGTTCCGATGGCGGGTGGGTTCCGCTGCTCCGGCAGCGCGGCGCGGTGGTGACGCCGTTGCGTCCCGCGAATTGCGGATTCGATGTGGCCTGGACCGAGCATTTCAAAAGCAAGTTTGCCGGACAGCCGGTGAAGTCGGTGGCTTTGAAGATTCTCACGCCGACCGGCGGGGAGTGTTGGCAGCAGGGCGAATTCGTCGTGACGACCACGGGGGTGGAGGGTGGGGTGATCTATGCGATGTCGTCCCTCCTGCGTGATGAGATTCTCGCCAAGGAGACCGCGACCATGCGGCTCGATCTGGCGCCCGATCGCGACCTGTCCCGTTTGACGAACGAGCTCTCGCGCCCGCGCGGCAAACGGACGATGGCGACGCACCTGGACCGCCGGGTCGGCATATCAGGCGTGAAGGCGGGATTGCTGCGCGAAGTGGTATCGAAAGAAGATTTTACCGATCCGGCCAAGCTGGCCGCCGCGATCAAATCGCTGCCGATTACGCTCCTGGCGCCCAGGCCGCTGGATGAGGCGATCAGCACGGCCGGCGGCGTGGCGTTTGAAGTGCTGGATGCGCGGCTGATGCTGCGGGATGTGCCGGGCGTGTTTTGCGCCGGCGAGATGCTGGATTGGGAAGCCCCGACCGGCGGCTATCTCTTGACCGCCTGTTTCGCGAGCGGCCGCGTAGCTGGCGCGGGCGCGGTGGAATGGCTAAAGTCGCGCTAGTTGGGCCGGTCGACGAAGATATCGACAATTCCGCCCTTCGGGGCAAGTCCCAGTGAGACCCGTCCGGCGAAGGCCTGATGGGTCCAGTTCATGCCGTCGAGGCTCGACCAATCCTTATAGATGTAGAGTCCCTGGGTTAGTTGGATCTGCAGATTGGTTTCACCAGGCTGCAGAACTAACGGACCTTTTACAGACACGTGAATCGGTATCGCTTTGCCGGCTGGCACATGCAGCACGTAGTTCTTATCCGCCGGTTCCGGCTTGCCGATTTCAATCACCGGCACGCGTTTCATGATATCGTCAGGCGGGCCGCCTATCCCCGCGCAGCCAGCGAGAAAAGTCAGGACGGGAAGCAGTGCTGAAACCGGATGTCTCATCGAAGCCATAGATCCTCCAGTATTGTCTTGGCCCCATCCTATTCAGAGTCCCCATATCCTGCAAGGCGGAACGAGAATCTGACAGCCTTCACCTTCAATTCGCTGAGAGAAGCATGCTAGGTTACCAGCATGATGCTGCCAAAAAGTTGTGAACGGGCGATCCTTGAACGATTCTTACGAGCCGAGGCCATGGCCCTTTGGGCTGTGCGGGCCGCTCAACTGCGTGATGTGCCGCTGAACGTACAGACCTTCCTCAAACAGCACGAAGCTGATGAACTGGATCATCTGAAGCAGTTTGAAACGATGCTGGGCCACCAGTCTCGCGGACGCGAGGTGCTGCCGACCGTGCCGCAACAATGGCCGGCGCTGGCGGTGCTGCTCTTTGGCTACGAGGCGCTCGGATTGGAGTTTGCCAAATTGCTGGTCGAACTTCGTCCGGACATGGCGGCGATCGTGGAGGACGAGGAAACGCACGTCGGTTTTTTTGAGCGGGAGCTGCGGAAAATTCTCGACAATGACGCGGTTGGGGCGGAGCAAGCCAGAGTCTCGGCCAATGCCTGGTGGCGAAAATTATCCCGCACGGTCGATCGCTATCTTCAGGATGAGGAGCTGGATACCTGCCGTGCAGACGTGCGCGCCATGATGTTAGCAGCCATTAAACGGCGGTTCATCGCAGTGGGATTACAGGCGCCGAGCGAGATGATATCCAACTGATGGTGCCACGCAGGCTACGTGAGGGCGACTAACCCGTTCACCGCGCCGATCTTTCTATACTTCTGATCGCGCTGACTCAATAATTGTTCGGCTGAGAGATCGGTGAGCTGGAAGAGTTGGTTGGTGAGCACTTTGCCGACTCGCTCGCACATCGCTTTGGGATCGCGATGGGCGCCGCCGAGCGGTTCGGAAATAATTTCGTCGATTACGCCAAGCTCGAGCAGGTCGCTCGCGGTGATTTTCAGCGCGGCTGCGGCATCGGGCACCTTCGCCGGGTTGTCCCAGAGAATCGCGGCACAGCCTTCCGGGGAAATCACGGAATAGACGGAATGCTCCAGCATCATCACGCGGTCCGATACGCCCAAGGCCAGAGCGCCGCCGCTTCCGCCTTCCCCAATCACCACGGAAAGAATCGGGACGGTCAACCGGGACATGACGAGCAGATTATAGGCGATGGCTTCGGCTTGCCCGCGCTCTTCGGCGCCGATGCCGGGATAGGCCCCCGGAGTATCGATAAAGGTGATGATCGGCCGGTTGAACTTTTCCGCCATTCGCATCAGGCGCAGAGCTTTCCGGTAGCCTTCCGGGTTCGGCATGCCGAAGTTCCGCTGCATCCGTTCCTTGAGCGTCTTACCTTTTTGATGACCGATGATCATAACCGTCCGGTCGTTGAAGCTGGCGAACCCGCCGACAATGGCCCGGTCGTCGCCAAATGACCGGTCGCCATGAAACTCCAGAAAGCCACGGCAGAGTTCGTTGATATAGTCGATGGTGCTGGGGCGCTGGGGATGACGGGCCAGCTGGGTGCGTTGCCAGGGGGTCAGCGAACCATAGAGTTCATGTTCGGCTTGGGCGACTTTCCCGCGCAGTTTGCGGATTTCTTCCTGGGTCGAGGATTTGCCTGAATTAGCCGCCGCCAGCTTTTCGATTTTTTCTTCCAGCTCACGGATTGGCTTTTCGAATTCAAGGTAATCGCGCATAGTCGTTGTCTTACCTGGTTGATCAATGGGTGGGGTCTTCGACACTCATACCCCCAATTACGTACACTAAGATAGCAAAGAAAGGGCCCCTTTGCCTAGCACTTCTTCAACATCTGCCACAAAGTATTCGCTGGGGCTCACGGTCAGATTCGGGAGCGGCAGGGTGTCGGCTTCAAGCGTGCCATTCATCTGGAACGTCAGGGAGATGGCTGTGCCTCCTGGGTAGCGTTTGAAGATGTCGCGCAGCCGCGGCAGCTGGTCGCCGACATCGGGCCGGTCGGTGAGCCGAATATGGACACGCTTGATCGACTGCATTTGCACGTCGGCCAGCGGCTCGATCTTGATCCCGCGCAGCTTGGTCCCTTTATCCCCTCGGTCAACGGTCCCGACCAGTCGGATGACGCGTTCCGGCGCGATGAGATCGCCTGCGGCTCTGAAGAGATCCGGAAACGCAATGGCCTCGACGGTGCCGTGCAAGTCCTCTAATGTGAGATAGGCCATACGGTCGCCCTTTTTCGTGACCATGCTCTTGACCGAGGCAATGATGCCGCAGAGTTTGACCTCTTTCCCATCGGCCACGTCCCCTAAGCTGATCGTCGTGGCGGTGGATAGGGCCTTGATGGTGGCCTCATAGCGCGTGAGCGGATGGGCGGTGATGTAGAACCCGGTCAGCTCGCGCTCGTATTTCAATCGCTGCGCCTGGTCCCATTCGGCGATGTTGGGCAGCGGCGGCGTGGCCATGGCCGAGCCGGCTTCCTGGGCATGAAACTCTTCGCCGAAAATGCTGGTCTGCCCCAAATCCCGTTCCCGCTGCGCGGCGGCTCCGTCTTCGACGGCTTGGTCGAGCACGGCCATGAGCTGCGAGCGCTTCGCGCCAGTCGAGTCGAACGCGCCGGCTTTAATGAGCCCTTCGAGTGTGCGCTTGTTGACCTTGTGCAAATCCACACGCCGGCAAAATTCGAAGAACGATGTGAAGGGGCCGGTGTCGTTGCGAATGGCGATGATCGACTCGACCGCGCCTTCGCCGACGTTCTTGATGGCCGCCAATCCGAAGCGAATTACGCCCTCGACGACGGCGAAATTCTTTTTGCTCGCATTGATGTCCGGGCCGAGCACTTTGATGCCGAGATCGCGGCATTCGGTGAAGTACCCGACGATCTTGTCCTGGTTGCCCATGTCGGTCGTCATGAGGGCCGCCATGAACTCGGTCGGGTAGTGGGCCTTCAGGTAGCCGGTGTGGTAGCAAACCACGGCATAGGCCGCGGCGTGCGACTTATTGAATCCGTACCCGGCGAACTTCTGGATCAGCTCGTAGAGTTTCTCGGCCTTCTTCTCCGCGATGCCCTTGGTCTTGGCGCCTTCCAGGAATTTGACGCGCAGCTTCTCCATCTCCTCCGGCTTCTTTTTGCCCATGGCCCGGCGGAGAATGTCGGCTTGTCCCAGCGAGAAACCCGCCACCTTGTTGGCGATAGCCATGACCTGTTCCTGATAGACGATGACACCATAGGTGTCCTTCAGGATCGGCTCGAGCTCCGGCGTCTCGTAGGTGATCGGGATCTTGCCCTGCTTGCGTTTGATGAAGTCTGGAATCAGGTCCATGGGACCGGGGCGATAGAGCGCGATGATGGCGATGATGTCTTCGAACCGGTCCGGCTTCAGGCCGGTGAGCAGGTCACGCATCCCGGAGCTTTCCAGCTGGAAAATCCCGGTCGTTTTTCCCGACGAAAGCAGCTCGAAGGTCTTGGCGTCGTCGAACGGAAGTTGTTCGACGGCCACTGGTGGCTGATCCGGATGGCTTTCGTTGATGAGCGCTTCGGCGCGGCGAATCATCGTGAGCGTTTTGAGGCCGAGGAAGTCGAACTTCACCAGGCCGATTTTCTCGACGTCGCCCATCGAGTATTGGGTCACGATTTCGTCGTTGGCCCCCTTGTAGAGAGGGACGTGATCGGTGAGAGGACCTTCTGAAATGACGACGCCGGCGGCATGTGTCGAAGCGTGGCGCGCCAGGCCTTCCAGCGATTGCGCGACTTTCATGAGTTCGGCGATTCTGGTATCGGTCTCGACGAGCTCGCGGAGCTTCGGTTCCTGTTCAAGGGCCTGCTGCAAGGTCATATTCAACTGATTGGGAATCAGCTTGGCGACCTTGTCGGCTTCGGCATAGGGGATTTCCAGCACCCGGCCCACGTCGCGAATGGCGGCCTTGGCGCCGAGCGTTCCAAACGTGATGATTTGCGCCACGTGGTCGGTCCCATACTTCTCAACCACGTAGTTGATTACCTCACCACGGCGATCCATGCAGAAGTCCATGTCGATATCGGGGAGCGACACGCGCTCGGGGTTCAAGAACCGCTCGAAGAGGAGCGTGTAGACCAGCGGATCGAGATCGGTAATGCGCAAGGCATAGGCCACCAGGCTGCCGGCGGCTGAGCCGCGGCCCGGTCCGACGGGAATGCCGCGCGAACGGGCGAACCGGATGATGTCCCACACGATGAGGAAGTACCCGGCAAATCCCATCGAGCAGATCACCATCAGCTCTTCACGCAAACGCAGCTCATAGGTGGCGGAAGGGATCTGGCTGGGGCGCTCTTTAAGACGGGCCTTCAATCCCGCAATCGCCAGTTCTTCGACGTACGATTCGCGGGTGTAACCCTCCGGCACTTTGTACTGCGGGAGATAGGTCTTGTTGAGCGGCAGGTCCAGCTTGCAGTCATCGGCGATCCGGCAGGTATTGTTCACCGCGCCGGGAAATTCGGCGAAGGCCGGAGCGATTTCCTCGGTCGATTTTACATAGAGCTGATCGGTGTCGAATTTCATCCGGTTCGGGTCGCTCAAGGTCTTGCCCGTCTGGAGGCAGAGCATGAGCTCGTGCGGGTGCGAATCTTCTTTTTTGAGATAGTGGCAGTCGTTCGTCCCGGCCATCGGAATATCGAGCTTCTTATGGATCTCGATCAAGCCGGCATTGGCGATCCGCTGGTGGTCGAGGCCATTGGCCTGGACTTCAAGATAGAAGCGGTCTTTCCCGAAAATCTCCTGGAATTCCCCCGCCACGGCCATCGCGCCGGCCATATCTTTCTGGCCGATTAGGTAGGGGATTTCTCCGCTGAGACAACCGGAGAGGGCGATGAGCCCTTCGTGGTGCTCTTTGAGAATCTCTTTATCAATCCGAGGCTTATAGTAGAATCCTTCAAGATATGCTTTACTGACGAGCTTAATGAGGTTTTGGTAGCCGGTCAGATCGCTGGCGAGCAAAATCAGATGGTAGTAATCGTTGTGCGCGAGCCCGCTGTCTTTCTTCGCATGGCGGCTTCCCAAGGCCATATAGGCCTCGCAGCCGATGATCGGCTTCACCCCGGCCTCTTTGGCTTTCCGGTAAAACTCGATCGCGCCGAACATGTTGCCATGGTCGGTCATGGCGACCGCCGGCTGGTTGAACGCCTTGATCTGCTGGACGAGCGGCTCGATCTGGTTCGCACCGTCAAGCAGGCTGAATTGGGTGTGGAGATGGAGATGGACGAAGGACGAAGCCATGGAGGATTCTAGGAGGGCGGGGAAGGTGAAGTCAAACGATGAGCGGAAGCCTAGGGCAAGAACGTTTGGCTTGCTCGGCGAGACTTCGGAATGAACGTTCTGGCGAGGCGTCGGTGCATACGTTTAACAGCCTAGGGACGACTTGACGAAGTCCGATGATCGGCTGACAATGTCAGCCTCACATTGAAGCCTCTTCACTGGCAAGGCAACACGGGAACCTTCTATGAAAAGACTTATTCTGTGCTGTGATGGGACCTGGAATAGTGCGGATCAGGAAACCAATCAAGTTCCTTGCCCCACGAAACTTGTGAAAATTGCATTTCGAATTGCAAAACGTGACGGCAATATCCCGCAAATTATTTTTTATGACCAAGGGGTAGGGACGGGAAATATTCTCGACCGCGTCTCGGGAGGAGCCTTTGGAGAGGGATTAGAAGACAATATCTACGATGCTTACCGGTTTCTTATCGCCAATTACGAACCCGGTGATGAGTTGTTTGTCTTTGGGTTCAGCCGAGGCGCATTCACGGCCAGGAGCATTGTCGGAATGATCCGAAACTGCGGGATACTGAGTCGCACACACGTCGAGAACTATCGGGATGCTCTTGCTCTCTATCGGCACCCCGACCATGATCCGGATGCTCCAGTGTCCATCAAGTTCAAGCAAGATTATTGTGTTGGCGGCAGCGATGCCATTCCAGTGAAGTTTGTCGGTGTGTGGGATACCGTCGGGTCGCTCGGTATTCCCCTGCGAGGTCTGCGGTGGCTCACACGTCAAAATTATCTCTTTCATGATACGGGACTGAGCGGCACTGTAGAACGTGCCTATCACGCATTAGCCATCGATGAACACAGAGCTCCATTCGAACCTACCCTATGGGCGTATAACCCCAAGCCCAACCAAATAGTTGAACAGGTGTGGTTTTGCGGTGCGCATAGCGATATTGGTGGCGGCTATGCCGAATGCGGACTCTCAGACATCACTTTGGAGTGGATGATCCAAAAGGCTTCCGACGCAGGCCTTCTCTTCGACCAGGAGGTCATGGCTGCGCATACAATCCGCCCTGATCCTACAGGCATGGTCCATAATTCAAAAAGCGGCCTCTATCGCCTTACCTCAGGAATTGATAGGTCTATCGGGCTTCAAGCATTAGTAGCTGGACAATCTGATGCCGCGGCCAGGAGTATTGATCCGACGCAATCGATTCACGATTCCGTGAAGGTAAGGTGGGAAAAGGACAACAACTATAGGCCCGCTTCCCTGAAAGATTACTATGCGAGGAATAACAGTACGCCGCGAACACCTCGGTAAGGTGGCGTGATTTTACTGGTAGTTAGATCTCATCAAAGAACTGAGGCAATTGGCCCGATAATGGGCTACTATGCTACTGCTTTCGTTATCGACAGGCACCCGACCTCTCCCCTGTCGAGCCATCTGG
>DJMJ01000021.1 GCA_002435325.1 Nitrospira sp. UBA6493
GATGTACTCTTCCGGTGCAAGGGGAAGGTCGTCGTGTCCGGCATGGGCAAGTCCGGCCTGATCGGGCAGAAAATCGCGGCGACGCTCGCCAGTACCGGAACCTCCTCATTCTTTCTCCATCCTGCCGAAGGCGTGCATGGCGACCTGGGCATGCTGGCTCGCCGTGATGCCTTGATCGCGATTTCCAATAGCGGTGAGACGGCGGAACTGTTGCAAATCTTGCCCTATGTCGAGCGCATGGGCATTCCGGTCATCGGGCTCACCGGCCGGATGAATTCCACGCTGGCGAAAAATAGCCGTGTGGCGCTGGATGTGTCGGTGGCGGAAGAAGCCTGCCCGATGGGGCTGGCGCCGACGGCCAGTACGACCGTGACGCTGGCCATGGGCGATGCGCTGGCCGTCGCGCTTTTACAGAAGCGCGGGTTCCAGGAAGAAGACTTTGCCCAGTTTCATCCGGGCGGTTCGCTGGGCCGTCGGTTGCTGGTGCGGGTGAAGGATCTGATGCATGGCGGCGCCAATCTTCCGCAAGTCGGGGAATCTGTCGCCGGGACAACGGCGATGCTGGAAATGACGGCCAAGAAGCTCGGAATGACGACCGTCGTCGATCAGGCCGGCAAGCTCACGGGCATTATCACGGACGGGGACTTGCGGCGCTTCATTCAGCGAGGCGGAGATTTTGCCAAGGCCACGGCGCACGAGCTGGCTTCCCGGAACCCCAAGACGATCGGCCCCGATGTGCTGGCGGCCAAGGCGGTGGAAATGATGGAGCGGTTTTCAATCACCACGCTCGTCGTCACAGAAGGCGATCGCAATATCCGCGGCGTCATTCATTTGCATGATCTCTTAAAGAGCGGGATTGTCTAAAGGACACCACCGATCCATGAACCGCGTCTTGGAAGTCTGGCGGGAAATCGGACAGGAGTCGCTCAATCTTCCCAATCTGCTCACACTCGTCCGGATTCTGTTGATTCCCGTGTTCACCGCCCTCTTTATCACGCCGACGCCGGATCGCTCGCTGAGCGCGGCCATCGTGTTTGTGGTGGCGGCAGTGACGGATTTGTTGGATGGGTACATTGCCCGCCGAACAGGACAGGTCACGAAGCTCGGGAAGCTGCTCGATCCGATTGCAGACAAGCTGCTGGTGCTGTCGGCCTTGATCCTTTTGGTCAATGTCGATCGGGTCAGCGCGCTCGTGGCGATTCTTGTCATAGCGCGCGAAGTGGCGGTCACCGGCATCCGGGCTATTGCCGCCGGCGAAGGCTTGATTATTGCCGCGGAGACCACAGGTAAATACAAGATGGCCCTGCAAGTGGTGGCAATTGTTTTACTGATCCTTGAAGGGACAGGACTTGCCGGTCTAGGCAATCTTCACTTGGCCGGCAGCGCCATACTCTACCTATCCCTGGTGTTGGGCTATATCTCTGGCGGGCAGTATGTTTGGAGTTTTTGGCGGCAGATTGCCGCGAAAGGCTTGTAGCCATGAGCTGTGAAACGTAAAGCGTAACGCGATGGGTGAGTCAGAATGGGTTGGCCGATGTGTGGTAGCGGTAATCTCGTCGGGATCGCTCTCCTCTAGTTATCGGATGTCTCCATGGATATGAATTGGCTGCTGGGTGCTCTGATTGTGGTCGGGTATCTACTCGGAGCGGTGCCTTTCGGCATCGTCGTCTCGAAGGCGATGGGGTTGCCAGATCCGCGCACAGTCGGGAGCAAGAACGTCGGTTTTACCAACGTATTGCGGGTATCGGGGAAGAAAGCCGGAATTCTCACCTTGGCCGGTGACATGGGCAAAGGCTGGATTATGGGTTTTTCAGCGACACAGTTACTGCACGACGAATGGGCTGTTTTGCTTGTGGCGCTCGCGCCGTTCCTCGGCCACCTTTTTTCGCCGTTTCTTGGCTTCTCGGGCGGCAAGGGCGTGGCCACTGCGTTGGGCTCAGTGCTTGGCGTCGCCCCCGTGATCGGATTAACGTTGTTGCTGGCCTGGCTGGGTGCGGTTGCTCTCTGGCGCTATTCCTCAGGCGGCGCACTGACCGCCTTCGGCCTCTTTCCACTCATTGCAGCCCTCGTCCGTCCCACGGTGGCTTTTGTTCTTTTCTCCGTCATCGTCAGCGGACTCATTGTGCTGAAGCACAGGGGAAACATCGAACGGTTATGGAGCGGGACGGAGAGCAAGATCGGGACGCGGAAAGCGTAGCCGGCATGGGCTTGATGTGAATCTTGCCGTCATGTTCTCTTGCATTGGCTGTGCCGGACAGTTGTTCTAGAGCGGTCGTCTGTATTTTGATGGATGTGTGCGACGGCTTCCTGCCCATTCGTTCGTTTTTCAAGGAAGAGGATGTCTGGCTCGGGTCCATTCGCAATGAAAAAGTTCTTGGTTGCGTGCGTAGGCCCGGTTTGTCTTGTCGGCATACTGATCGGATGTCATGCCCAAGAAGCAAGAAAGCAGGTGGGACCGGTCTGTGCCGATTTAGAGCGGAGNNTCAGAATTCAAACACAAATCGTTCTCAGTTACGAGAGAAACCGCCAACGTGTTTGTCCCTGACGGGACCTTCATCGAGTACGTGATGGAGAGCTACGAGCGGGGCTATTTGAGCCTGTTGCTGGCGTCCAGCTACCTTCGAGTGCACAAGGAGCAAGAGGCTAAGGTTGAGCTGAGAACCCTGGATCATGAACTGTTTGCGCCGATCTACAATTACGGCGAAGATCCGGTCAATCTGTTGCTCTCCGCCGTCCTCTGGGAGCAGCTCGGAGAGAGCGGCGAAGCTCGTGTCGATTGGTTGCGACTCCGGGATTTGCCGGGCCTGACCAAGAAGGAGGATGAGGCGCTTCGCCAGTTCGCAGGTGAACGGGTGAGCCGTATCGATAGCGGAGATGACGCGGGGGCCTCGTGGCGGGTCTATCGGATCGGCACGTTCCCCCAGCTCGATTGGGATCTTCACTTTACGAATTCCACCAGCGGATATTTTTCGATCACACCCAAGCAACCCTTCCTGAAAACCTGCGCTTCAGAGTCTGGACTACGATTGTCAACGGAAAGCTGGTTCGAGAAGATCGCGATGCGCCATAGCCAGGCCTATCATCCATTGCTGAATTTTCAAACATGGATCAGGCTTCCATTGGGGCTGACCTATAGTCTAATCCCACTTGCGGCAGGTGCCGGGGTGATGGTCGGTGGATGCCTGCTTGATGCAGCAGGCGATGGAAAAGGGGCGCTATGTGAGTTGTCCGTGATAGGAGGGGTCGCGCTGATGAGCACGGCTCATGAAGTGCTGGAAGGTGCGCTGAGACCGGATTTGCGGCATTGGGAGGAGGTTCCCGCAGCCGTTGTCGTCACGAGAGTATCCGAACCGAAACAGGAGCCATGTCTGGCACATGTAAAGAGCACAGTTCAACGGATGCTGTAGAGGGTAAGTCAGTGCGTGATCAGGATGGAGTGCGCCAGTCTCGATAGAAATTTGACAGATCTCGTCTGCCCGATGGGCGTGCATAGATGGCTGCCGGCCGCAACCATTTTCTAGATCTCAGTTATTTCGGAAATAATGGTGTGATATCCGCTTGCTCCTGCCGGTTGTGGCCGGACAATTTCCGCAATCTGGAGCTGTCCTTTTGTGTCTGTTGCTCGCACGACGGTTTGGAATTTCCCGCGCCTCGGTGGTTTCCATGTGTAGTTCCAGATGACCCAGGAATAGGGTGACATGGGCGGTTCGATCTCGCAGTCGCTCCAGGTTTTCCCTGCATCGAAACTCAATTCTACCTTACTGATGCTGTTCGGTCCTCCGAAGGCGATGCCGCGGAATTTCTGCTCAGGCCCGCGCAGGCCTTGATAATGGCCGGGTGAGTCGATGCGCGAGAATATCTTGATGGTGGCATCGTCAGTCCAGCCTTTCCGTTGCCAGTAGCCTTGATGATCTCCGGGATAGACTTCGATCTCTGTGATCCATTTCACATTCTTAATTCCATAAAGTCCCGGAACGATGAGCCGGATCGGGAAGCCGTGTTCCTTCGGGAGTTTTTCTCCATTCATAAGAAACGCAAGCATTACGTCGTCTTGCATGGCCCGCGCGAAGGAAATGCTGTCGTCGTAGCCATCGATGCCTCGAAAAATCACATCGCGCGCGCTTTCTTCATCGGCGCCGGCGTCTTGCAAGAGCTTTTTGAGTGAAATGCCGCGCCAGGTCGCGGTGCCCATGCTGTCGCCGCCTGGCAGGGTGTCGATGCACATCAGAGTGGACACTTGATCGTAGGAGTCGCGATTCAAAATGTCCCGCCAGCCCAGCGCCATCGGATTGCGCACAGCGCCTTTTAGGCGCAGTTTCCACTGCTCAATGTTGACTTCGCGCGATACGGAGACGGCGGAATCGGCGTAGTTCACTACGTAGAACTTTGAATTGGGCGTGAAATAGGTCGTTTCACGAGGCGGAATGGCAAACATGCGCCCAAAAATCGATCCGACGGCATCGCAGCCACCGGTCATTCCGGCGAGTGTGCCGAGTCCCAAGGCCTTTAGAATCGTCCGGCGGCGCATTTGGCGTGGGTTTTTATCGTTTTTCATAATAAACAATTATACATGGAAATGGTGCTTGACTCTCAGGGGAGATATTGGTATCTTCCCACTCGTGCGCTGGTTGTTGTGAGTCTGCCTGGTGAACGCGCCTGACGGCGAGTCACGGTGCGGTTCTCAGAGGGAAACTACC
>DJMJ01000043.1 GCA_002435325.1 Nitrospira sp. UBA6493
AGATTTCCCGCCTGGGCAAATCGCTCCTGAAGCTCACCGTAGGTCTGTGTCACCGGGAATTGCGGAAATTCTTTTGGCAAGTGATCCGGCGGTCTGAAGAAGAAGCCCGCGTCGGCTTCGCCGAGCATGGCGGTGTCGTTGTAGGCGTCGCCTGCGGCCATGGTGAAAAAGTTCAGGCCCTTGAACGCGGCGACGGAATGTTTCTTCTGATTCGGCATCCGCATATGGTGGGCGAGAATGTTCCCGCTACCGTTGATTTCAAGCTGATTGCAGAATAGCGTGGGATATCCCAGCTGGCGCATCAACGGCAGGGCGAATTGATAGAACGTGTCGGAAAGAATAATGACCTGGCAGCGTTCGCGCAACCAGGTGACGAACTCCGGCGCTCCCTCCAGCGGTCCCATCTTTCCGATGACGTCTTGGATATCGGCAATAGTCAGCTTGTGCTCGTCGAGAATGGCCAACCGGCGCTTCATCAGTTTGTCGTAGTCCGGCATTTCGCGTGTGGTGATTTTCAGCTCTTCGATCCCCGTCTTCAGTGCGACGTTGATCCAGATTTCCGGCACGAGCACGCCTTCCAGGTCCAAACAGGCAATTACGGGCTTGTTCATTACGAGTCTCCTTGTGCTGTCGTCGTCTCTTTTTGTTGAAATGCCTGGCTCAGAAACCGCCAGATTTTGTCGAGGGCGCGGTCGAGCAGCTGTGTGCCTTGCCAGCGGGGTTGATTCTCTTCGTGATGGCGCTCGGCCCAGGCCAGGGCGGTGGCAAGAGGGATGAGCCGTGGCGGCGTGTCGGTTAACTCACCCCAGAGCAGGCCGAGTGCCGGTCCGATCCGCACCGGGACCGCGATCGGCTGGACCGGATTCGCCACGAGGTCTTGGCACCATTCGGCCGGTGACGTGACCAAGAGTTCACGGCACGCGGCCGGCCGTTGTTCATAGATGGAGCAGACTTCTTGTTCCAGAAACGGGCAGGGGAGCCGGAGTGCGTAGTAGGCTCGATTGATCGGCTCCAGAGCCGCGTCGTCCGGCGGATTGGCCGATTCGCCCATTTCAAGTAAATCGTTCCAGAGCCCGTGGGCCAGCAGCGCCGTTCTGGTGACGGCCAATCGCTGTGTCAGGCGGGCGCGCTCCGCGTCCGGCAAGGTCTGCACGTAGTCGCGGAGGGCAAAGGCTTCCGGAGCCGAGACGGGCACGAGCATGCGGCAACAGGCGGCACAGCCTTTTTTGCAGGAGAGGGTGTTCCCGGCGGCGATACTCTGTTGCTCCTCCAGCGCCTGGGCTTCTTCTCCCAACCGGCGCATCAACGGCACAATAGCCGAAACCGGCACCAACCCGGTCGGGACTTCGACGGTGCTGGTGAGCCGTCCGGCTGGAGTGTTCAGAGCAATATCGTATTGTTCAATCATGGCATCCTGGCCTCGTTGGCCCGCGCGCATCATAGCAGGATGCGGAAAACGTCTGCCAGCCTTGTCGCACGATTCATCGCGCAACGGCCACGGCTTGCTCCGCTTGCACAGAATCCTGATAATGCGGCAGGAACAGGTGAACCATGCTCTCGGGTCATGTCATCGGATTGTTGAAAGAATATATGCGGGATCTCGTGGATCAGGCCAGGCAGGAAACGCTGGCGGAGGAGCGCTTTGGCTTTGCGGCGGCCGCCTATCGACCGGACCAGGCGTTGTCGGATCTGCTGGCGCTGCTTGATGACCGCATCGAGTCGGAAGGCCTTCAGGTGGGGTTGCCTGACGGGTTTCTGCACGACATGTGGACGCTGTGCAATGAAGCGGGATCTCATGTGACGGATCGCGTGTACGTGGAAGGGAATATTGGCTCTGAAGCGGGTGGTAAGGCCAGGACCAGAGAGCTGACGTACCGAGCGTTGCTGGAATTCATCGAGAGAAGGGACCGTGCGCCATTGCAAAAGGAGGCAGAGTGATGAGCCGCTGTTCTAGGTGGAATACGCTTGGCCTGGGGTCGATCGTCCTGCTGTACGGCCTATGGTCGGGGAGCGCCGGTTCAATGGCCGCGCCATCCGATGAGTCCACGGTTGTGCTCACTCCGTTGGTGACGGAAGGTCTTCAGAAGCCTCTTTTTTTGACGCATGCCGGCGAAGGACAAGACCGGCTCTATGTCTTGGAACAGCCCGGGCGCATTCGGTTGATAAAGGATGGGGTGTTGGTGTCGATTCCCTTTCTCGATCTCGCTGATCGTGTGTTGATGGATGACTCAGAGCGGGGGATTTTGGGGCTGGCGTTTCACCCAGACTATCGCCGCAACGGGCGATTTTTTGTGAATTACACAAGACGGCCGGATGGCGCTACGGTTGTGGCGGAGTATCGGCGCGGGGGCTCGCCGGACACAGCGTCCCGCGATGAGCGCGTGCTGTTAGTCATTCTTCAGCCTGAATCCAATCACAATGGCGGGATGGTGGTCTTCGGACCGGACGGGTACCTCTACATTGGGACGGGTGACGGAGGTGCGTGGGGGGATCCTGGCAATCGCGCGCAAAACCTCAATGAGCTGTTGGGAAAGATCTTGCGGATCGATGTCGATCATGGGGACCCCTATGCGATCCCGTCGGATAATCCATTTGCCAAGGAGGGAGGCCGTCCCGAGATTTATGCCGTGGGAATGCGAAACCCCTGGCGGTTTTCCTTCGATTCCAAGACGGCGGAGCTCTGGGTTGCCGATGTAGGTCAGAAGAAGTGGGAAGAGGTCGATCTCGTCACACGGGGCGGGAACTATGGCTGGCGGGTGATGGAGGGCGCCCATTGTTACAATCCCGCGGTCGCCTGTCCGACAGTGGGTTTGGAGTTGCCTGTCATGGAATATGGCCATGAGTCAGGGCGCTGCTCGATCATTGGGGGCTATGTCTATCGTGGACGCGCACTCCCCGCACTTCAGGGAGCCTACGTGTCGGGTGACTTCTGCAGCGGGGAGGTGTTTGCCTTCAGGACCTCGAATGAAGCCGGGGGAGGGACTGGCCCTCGTGTCTTACTCAAGACGGGTTTCCGGATTTCCTCGTTCGGGCAGGACGAAGCAGGCGAGCTCTATGTGCTGGATCACGGCGGGGGGATATTTCGGCTGGCCCCACAACGATGAGCCCTCTTACAGTTTACCTATCAGCTTATACACGATCATGCCGGCCACTTCTTCGGCCACTTCCGTTGTGCGTTGCAAGGCCCAGCTTGCGGGAAGGAAATCGAACAAGGTGAGATCCTTCCAGGCCTCCATCACACGGTGTTTGGCATGGAATCCACAGGCGTACGGAGTGACGTGAAATCCTTGTTTTTCGAAGAGGGCCGTGGCGCGCCACAGATGGCCGGCTGAGCTGACGAGCAGGATCGATGTCTGTTCTCCGAGCAGCCGTTTGGTGCCCAGGGCATTCTCATAGGTGGTTCTGGCGCGATCATCAGTGAGGATAGCCGACGCCGGGACTCCAAGCCGGATGGCCCACTCTTTCATGGTGGCTGGCTCCGTGGGGCCGGAACCGAAGAGACTCAGATCTCCGCCCGTGATGAGGAGGGTCGATGCAAGGCCCTGATGGTACAGTTCGGCTCCGCACAGGGTGCGCTGCCGTGACTCGGGTGACAGCTCAATTGATGGTCGCAGGGTGCCTTTGTCGTAAATCCCGCCGCCCAGCACCACGATGGCGTGCGCATGGGGAGTAGAGGGGCCTGGATGATTCACGGGCCAGCTTTCGAGCAGGCTCGTGAGGGGTTTGGCGATGATCGGCGTTGTGGCAAGAAACAATATGAGGCAGGTCATGGTCGCGGCTAGGCGGGTGTGGCGCCGGCGCGTCGGCGTAGGTGGAAGCCAAGTGAGGATGAGAGTGAGGCCGGCCAAGCCGACGGCCCAGGTCAGCGGATACACGCCGTACTTGACGAGCTTATAGAGGCCGAAGAAGAATGGAGTGAGTTCCATACAGGCTCCGTGTCAAAAGATACGTAAGGCTTCAGCATATCTGTCAGGCGTCACTTGACCAAGAAAGGACCTCTCGCATGGCCCCCTCTCGACGCTATTGGCTCATGAAATCGGAACCGTCGGTCTTTTCGATTGACGATCTGGCGCGTGGCCCTAATCGCAGCACTTGTTGGGATGGTGTCCGGAACTATCAGGCCAGGAATTTTATGCGGGCAATGCAGGAGGGCGATCAGGTGTTGTTTTATCACAGCAACGCCACTCCTCCCGCGATTGTGGGAATTGCAGAAGTGATCAATACGGCCTACCCGGATCCAACCCAGTTCGAACGGTCAAACCAACACTTCGATCCCAAAAGCGATCCCCAGAATCCCCGTTGGGACTTGGTCGAAATCCGGCATGTCCGGACGTTTGCATCTCCCCTGTCCCTCACTCGCTTACGGGAGGAATCGGCACTCGACGGGATGGTTCTTCTCCAGAAAGGATCACGGCTTTCTGTTCAGCCAGTGACTGAGAAGGAATGGCGCCATATCTTGAAATTGGCGTCGGAGTAATCCTCATCCGCTCGTTGGACGTTAGTTACGGGCTTTCCCTTCATCGAGGTACCGGTGTTGCCAGTCGAGCCAGGCATGTCCTAATTCATGTG
The DNA here is from genome assembly GCA_002435325.1 of Nitrospira sp. UBA6493. Lineage (GTDB taxonomy): Bacteria > Nitrospirota > Nitrospiria > Nitrospirales > Nitrospiraceae > Nitrospira_D. The sequence goes on from DJMJ01000043.1 coordinate 4,570, forward strand.
CGAGGATATAGCGGCGTCGCGTCACCGGGAGCCGTTTGCGAAGATAAATTGTCTTGGTGTCGGCGTCCCAAATGCCGTCAGAGTTGGCGTCCTGCTTATCCATCTCGACGTCGGTGAGTTGGCGAACCGAAATCCGGTACCCGAACGGCAGGAACACCCGGGCTGGTATCCGCGTCATCACAATTTACTCCATCCAATGCGGTGGCGGATGTCTCGTTGGTCTGCTGTAAAGAGCGTGTGGGCCATACTCTTTCGTATCCCATGAGTACAGTACCATAAAAGGCATGGCGAAGAGGCCGTCTTGCCATTGCTTATATATCAATATGATATGAGCTATTTTGGTGAGTTTTCCAACGATGAGGAGAGAGCCGGGGGAGAAGGGCGTAGGGTTCCCCTTCAGCGGGGTTTCGTGTATTATGCCGGCCTATGGATCAAGCCATTATTGAAGAATTGTCAAAGGGATATCCCCGCTCGGTCAGGCTGACTGAGGTCAAGGTTCGTGATCGCGGGGAAGTGAAAAAGCTTGACGCGGGGGAATTGCCGCTGCATGTCGGCGACCGGGTTTTGCTTGAGGTGGATGGTGAGGTGACGTATGGGGTGGTCTATGCCGAGCCCTATCGCACGCCGTTCATTCCTCCGATGCGTGTGTTGAAGCCCATCTTACGCAAGGCCAATTCCGAAGATGCGGCGCTGATTTCACGGCTTGAGCGTTTGTCGCATGAGGCGACCAGCTATTGCCGGGCGAAAGCCTCAGAATTCAAGCTTCGCCTGAAGCTGGTCGAAGTGTTCGGCGCATTACAGCGGCGGCAGCTCACCTTTGTCTATACGGCCGACGATCGTATCGATTTTAGGGATCTTGTTCGGGATTTGGCCAGACGGTTCGGCGGGCGCATAGAAATGCGGCAGGTCGGTGTCCGTGAAGAGGCGCGGCGGTTGGGAGGAATCGATACGTGCGGTCTGGTGCTGTGCTGTGCGAGTTTCCTCACGGAAGTAAAGCCGGTGACGGTGAAGCAAGCCAGAACGCTTGGATTGCAGGTGGAGGATCCCCGGTTGCTAGGAGTCTGCGGGCGGCTGAAGTGCTGTCTCATGTTTGAGATGATGGACGCACAAGGCAATATTCCACAGTCCGCGCAGAAGCTGATTACCCCCACCAGACCGACTCCCCCGGTTCTCCCTTCCTAGATTTGTGGCTCCGTTCTGTATTTGAGCGGAAGTATGCGGGTCTCTTATCTTTCATAGCTATTTTCAATCAGCCGGCGCGGTTGGGCCGGGCGTTTCGTTTGCAAACCTGGCCGTGATCCCCATGTTACTGTGGGGGATTCTTCGCGAAAGAGAATATATTTCAATCTTTCTTTGTCCTTGTTGCTCTAAATCGTGTATGGCATTCTTCAGCAATATTGAGTTGGTCGATTTCGATCCGTTTCCTAACATTCAATCAGGAGGTCTATTGTGATGAGAAAAGGACTACTTGCTATCATCGCGGTGGCGGCGATCGGGTGTACCGGGGTTGCGCCCCAGAAGGCAGTCAGCGGTGAACCGACCAGTCCTGCCCTTGGATACGACATCCATGTGCAGGCTCCACATATGATGCCGGATGGCACGCCGGGCGGTCCGTTCCATCACTATTGCAAGGGCATCTCGGACAAGATTCTCCAGTGTTTGCTCTTCGAGTCGACCGACCCGAAGGCTCCACTCGTCGCGATCGAATATTTTGTCGCGAAAGACCTCTCGAGAAAACTGCCGGCCATCCAGTGGCACCGGCACTTCCATGACCACAAGGTAGAAATTGCCACGGGCCGTGTGCAGATTCTGGACATGCCGCCGGACCAGGCCGCGAAAGTCGCGGAAGTCGCGGCAGGGACGGATGGCGTGATCTATCACCTGTGGCAGCATGGCCAGGAGTTCCCGGATGGGACGGTGAGCTTCCCGCAGTCGCTCGGCCACAAGTTCCCCGGCTATAGCGACAAGTAAGGTCGAGGGATCGTCTCACCATCACGGGCTTCAGGGCGGAGCCGTTGCCGGTGTTCCTGGCGACGGTCCCGCCTCCTTCGTCGACGGAGCAAGATGATGCTGGCAATTTCCAGGGCTCTTTGTTTGGCGGTCTGTGGAGCGGCACTGATCTCGCCTGCTTCGTTGTCTCTCGCGGCGGATGCGGCGGTGTTGAAACCGCGAGTGCCCATCGATCAGATCGAAGAAGCCAGGTCATGGAAGAATCCGTTCGAAGCGACAGCGGAGAATATCGAGATCGGGAAAGCCATTTTTCACGGGAAGGCCTTTTGCGTGACCTGTCACGGGAGGGATGGCAAGGGCCTTGGCGACATAGAAGGGCTGCGGGGCAAGCTCCCGCGCAATTTCACCGATAAAGCCTGGCAGGCAGCGAGAGCCGACGGGGAAATCCTGTGGATTCTCAAGAACGGGAGCCCGGGAACGGATATGGCCTCGTTTGTCCCGCTTGTCCTCACGGAAGAAGAAGCCTGGCACGTGTTGCTCTACGTCCGATCATTCGGCCAACCATAAGTGGTTCGCATGGCCCGGAGACTTTTCCTCCCAAGCCGTGCCCTCTTCCTCATCCTGTTAACCCTGTTCGTTCCTTCGCCTAACGCAATGGCTGAATGGTCCGCCATTGCGGAGCAGAAGACCAGTTACACCACCGATGCCTTCCAATTCTCGTCGGCCAGACGGCTTCGATACAGTGAAGATCCCTCCCAGCCAACGGTTGTTTCTATCGATAAACCGGAGGATGTTATTTGGGAGCCGTCGCTTGACGTAGTGCGCTCATCAGCTACCTCGTTTGGGAAAAATGAGCTGTCGTTGAAGGCGCATGGGGCGATCTATACCAACAATCCCATCTTCAATCATGGCGATTATCTCATCCAGGATCGGCAATGGTTCGGGGCCGACACTTCGCTGCTGTTGCGATATCGATATGTCCCGAACCTCTTTCTCGGACCGAACGTCGAGCGCCGGACCGGTGCGCGCTTGATACAAGAAGAGCGGCTGACTTCCCACCACTGGCGCGCAGAGTTCGAGCAGCGTCTGAGCGACCGTATGACGGCCGCCGTGATCGGCCGCTATGGCCTCCGGCTCTATAATGAGGCGTTCGCCGAGCGGGATACGCAGTTCTTTTCAGTGGGCCCAAGGATCGCTTGCCGGGCCACGAATTGGATGACGGTGACCCTTTCCTACCTCTACGAGCGCGGGCTGGCGGATGGTCGCCATGAGGCTCAATTTGCGGACGATGTGTCGTACTATCTGCATATGGTTTCGCTTGAAGCAATGGTTCGTGTCAGCTCGCGTCTCGATCTAGATTTTGCCTATGGCCATCTGAGAAAGACTTTTACAAGCGGGTTGGTGGGGGACACGCATGTGGGACGTTTTGATCAGACGCACCAAGGGACGGCGGAGGTCCGGTACCACATCGCGCCTGCGGCGATCGCGCTGCTCTCATTCCAGCGAAGCCAGCGCACTTCGACCAATGCCTTGAGGGATTTCAATGATTCGATCGTATCCCTCGGCGTCCAATATCGATTTTAAACGGAGTGATCGGATCGGGGGAGCAAAAGCTCTCACGGGGTCGTCCCCGTTGCGGGGCTAGCGACTGAATCGCCGTTTGTGCGAAGTTGGTGGTCCTTCTAGGTGGCGAACCTTCGGGTTGCTGATGAAGAGGTCCCGCGAAGGCCGATCCTAGGTCACGTAGGAAGCGCAACAACACAGGTTGTGGAATATGAGCCCGGATCCTTCTGTATGGATATTTTGATGGAAACACCCCGTCTGAGTCATACGGCTCTATTGCGGGAAGCATCGCGCATGCGGAGCCGCTTTTTCACTGAGAGTAAGATAAGGAGTCCCGTGCCAATGCCCAGGGTGATAAGTGAAGAGAGCTCTGGAACGGACCGAGGCGGTCCATTTTCGTTGTAATTCAGGTTTTGATTATCGTCCTGATGTAGTGTTGATTCAGTATGCGTCTGCTGGACCTCCGATCTATGAGGCCGTCTCGAAAACGCCTCAGCTGTGGCGGGGAGTGATATGAGTGCGAAAAGCACAAACGTGAAGCCGTAAATCAATATTTTCATCATGGCCTCCTTCGTATGGCGAAAGCTCTTGGCGCGCTGAGCGCGATGCCGGTCCTTTCCGTACCTTTGTGCGAATATTCCCAAATCTATTGAGTAAGCGACAGCATCGCTGTAATCAAGTCAATACCTTGAATCAGGGGGGTGACTTGTACTTTCGGCTACCTTACTGTCTTCATTCCTGTCCAAAGCAGCCATTTCGAAAAGAGTGAGCCATGAATATGGACGTTGGCTCTCTTCCAAGACGGTTCTTCGCTGGAACAGGTCGTTTCTTCAGCGGTCATCATCCATCTTGGTCGGCTGCGGGGTCGCTGGCGACCGAGGGCTCGATCGAGTATCTGACGCACGTTTTCTCCTGACGTTCGCAATCCTGCCGCTACGACTGAACTGCAGTGACTTCAGTTATCCAGGATAGTCAGAGTCCGAAACGGGCGCTTGTTCGTCAAGTGGGGATACGATCATGGGGGCCTGGCAACACCTTAGCCAATCTAGCTCGTGGTGTTGCACATAGAGTGAGAATTCACGCGTTGATTGATTTTGGTGGGCCGTGTAGGGGTCGAACCTACGGCCCGCTGATTAAGAGAAGCTTTTCGTGCCTGTCTAAGCATGTGAAGTAATTGCAAATATTCGCTTATTCAGTGAGTTAGAAAGTTCCTATCTCTTTGTGTCCTCTCGTGTCTTGCGATGCAAGGACACCAGTACGGACACTGACCCCTCCCCACCCCATAAAAATTTCGATTTCCAAACCCCCGTGGGAAGTAATTTGGATGGCGCACCAATTTTTGGACGGTTTGAAAAATTGACTGTCGTAGGAAGGGCGTTATCAGAACGGCCAGGGTTGTCTTATTCACGGCAAAGGAGGGGGTATGGCTGACGACATGCACATTGAGCGGCTCATCAGAGAAGCTCAGGAAGCCGCCTGTAAGCCGATGGCATTCAAGGACCTCAAACCACATGAACGGGCAATGGTTGGGGCTATTGGAGTGGTCGGGGAGCAAAACTGTCTGACGGACGCTGAGATGGTGAGCGGGATGAAGAACGTGCTCACCTATCTCCTCAGAAATCTCAAACGCACGAATGAAGGGAGCAGGACCCCTCGATAACGACATGAATCACTGACCTCTGACGCTGCCCATTCCCAACCTTCCGTTGTTTCATCTTTCTCGCTAAGAACTTCCGCCAAACTAATGGGCGAAGCCTCGCCCTTATCCAACCCCACATCTCACCTAAAGGAGACCCACCACAGAGTTCAAGCTGTACGAGTATCAAGATATCTTTTGCACATCACATTACTTTATCTCATCGCGACGCGATACTATTTCCCAATCCGTGCTGAGGTATTTTGCTATGGGTCACCGCCGCGAATCTGACCGGTCAGAATCGCCTTCTCTAAATTATCTCGCCCATGTGCGGCGGAACGACGACGGGTCGCTGCTCCTGAGCCAACGGTGCAATCCGTTGTTTCTCACAATCACGACCGAAACCAGGGGGCCACTGCTTGACAAGCCATTACATGGGGTTAGGTTGTCTGAAGCGGGGGCTGCTGAAGTTCGTGCACATGAATATTGTGATCCGTCCAAGAATCTATTTTAATTGACACAGCCAGTTAATATATTATTTTGATGGAATGTTCCCCTGAGGCTCTTGCGGTAATCCAGACAGCGGCTAATGCCCAAAGAGTGTTCCGAATGGCTACAGAGGAATTCTTGGCCGGTTATGGCGTATCTACTAAGTACGCTAAAGCAAATCGACGACTCGGA
>DJMJ01000015.1 GCA_002435325.1 Nitrospira sp. UBA6493
ATCGGCTGGAAATTTCCGGAAGAGTCGTTCGAGGTCTATATCGGCGAATCCGGAGGCAAGATCGATGGCTACGCGATGGTCCACAATACGATCGGCAAGTACAAACCCATGACCTACATGGTCGGCGTAGACCCCAAGGGAACCTGCACCGACGTTGAACTGCTGGTCTTTCGCGATGCCAAGGGCAGCGAAGTCGGCAAGAAACGGTTCAACTCCCAATACGACGGCAAAACGGTGACGGATCCCATTCGCATCAACAAAGACATCATCAACATCAGCGGCGCGACCATGTCCGTGCGCTCGATGAGCGCCGGCGTGAAACGGGTGCTCGTCCTTGTGGATGAATTCTATCTGAAGCCGGCGGGGCTGGGCAGCGACACCGTCGCTGCCCACAAAACCGACAAGGGCATTTTTTCATCCATTTTCGGCAATTAACCGGAGCGGACCCAGCGCCCCATATATGAAAAATTTTAATCAGCGGTTCAAACTTCGTGACTCCGATCGCCATATCAGACTGCTCTATACGCAGTTTCTGCTGTTGATGCTGGTCGGGTTTCTCTTTTCATTCTTTTGGGCTCACAGCATGACTAGCTTGTCTCCACAAGGCATTGCGGAACACTACCGGGGATCCGATGCGACTTTCGGCGAGCCGATGTCGTTTCGAGAGCTGGCCGAGGTGACACATTTTCATCTCTTTACCATGCCGGTCGTGTTCATGATTCTCGTCCACGTGCTGTACTTGACCAGCGCCAGCCAGGCCATGAAGATCTGGATGACGTGGCTTTCCTTCGCCGGAGTCGGGCTGGATCTGGCGTCGCCCTGGCTCATCAGCTACGTGTCCCCCGTCTTCGTCTTGACGATGCTGGCCGGCGATACGCTGATGATGGCGACGTTTCTAATCATGATGTGGATCCCGCTGTACGAAATGTGGATTTTGAAACAGCCGCTGATGGGCGGGAAACGCCCCGAGGAGGCCTAGCGGCGCTCGCAGGAGCGCCAGACAACTTAGTTCGGCCAGAGGTTTTTCACCCAGAGCCCGGGATCACGACAGTGGTCTCGGGCTCTTTGTTTTTGAAAGGGATGGCATGTGTCGCACAATCGTTCCCACAGTGAGTCCGGCGGTTCTCACGATACAAGAATTGCTCCAAAAGGCCGATCACCTCACCCCTCCGGTCGAGTCGCGACGCGAGATCGAACGCCTCCTGGTCAGCCAGGCAAGCAGAGAAAATCGACCGGATGCTTCCCTGGCAATCCGGCCACGGACGGCGGGCCGCAGCCATCGCGATGAAGCTGGGTGAAGCCGCCGGTCTCACAACCGACGAGTTGCATCACGTGAAGCTGGCCGCGCTACTCCATGACATCGGCTTGTTGATGCTGCCTCAGGAACTGATCGCAGAACCGTCTCCCTTCGAGTCCGAGTCCTACATCGCCGTGCAGCACCATTCTCGGCTCGGCGCACAGCTGCTGGAACCCTTCGCCTTCTTGCGGGAAGCCGCCGTGCTCGTCGCTTACCATCACGAGCGGTGGGACGGCACCGGCTATCCCTATGGCATTCGAGGGGCCTTCATTCCCGTCGGCGCCAGGATTCTGGCGATCGCCGACGCCTTCGACGCCATCCGCTTTCCCCTAATAGCCCGCCGGGATGGGCGAAACCGTATCGCGCTCCGGATTCTCCTCGTGGCGTCAGGGACCCAGTTCGATCCAGGCCTGGTCGATCTCCTTCAGCGCATATTGAACAACAGCCTTAGGGATTAGTCCGGAAAGACAGCAGAAACGAACGGCTTGTGACGTGATGAGACAACAACCAGCCGGCGCCCTCCACGCGCCGGCACAGGAGTGGGGGGAAACAACTCCTCCCACTTCGCGGGCGGGGGCCCTCTCTTCCTCCTGAGGCCCCCCGCCCACACTTTCCAACGATGTTCTGATGGAAGACTGTTACGAAGACTTCTTGATCTGCTCGGCGAGATAGGCTTGAAGGCCGACCTGGGCAATCGTGGTGAGTTGCCGCTCGAAATAATCGACGTGTTCTTCCGAATCCACGACCATCTCTTCCAGCTTGTGCCGCGTGGTGAAATCCCCGACCTTGGCCGCATGGGCAATCGCCTTCCGCAGCATCTCCACATCCTCTTTTTCAAAGGCAAGATTCGTCTCGAACAAGTCCTTGACCGAGGCTCCGTCTTTCACCTTGTCCAGCTTGCCCACATCGGCCCGTCCGCCCAGGTAGAGAATATGCCGGACCAACTGGCCTGAATGGGTCACCTCTTCCGTATATAAATGCTGAAATTGATCGGCCAGCCGCTCATAGCCCCAATGGCGGCACAACTCCGAGTGCAGCAGATATTGGTGCACAGCCGTCAATTCGGCTGTCAGGATCTCAGCGAGCCGATCAAGGATTCCTTCTTTTGCTTTCATCAGAGTGCATCCTTTCCTTCATCACGGGAGAGCAGTGTCCCGCTAGCTGTCTTTCTTGATCTGCTCGGCCAGGTAATTCTCAAGACCGACCTGCTTGATCGTTTCCATCTGCGTTTCGATCCAATCGATATGCGCATCGACATCTTTGGCCATGTCCTCAAACATATGTCGCGTCGTGAAGTCCGCCACTTTGGTGCAATGGACGATCCCGTCACTCAACAGCGCCAGCATTTCCTGCTCCGCCTTCAAATCAAGCTTCAGTTGTTCAGGCACCGTTTCGCCGACCTGCACCGCATTCATGCGCTGCACGTTCGGCACTCCTTCGAGATAGAGAATGTGGCTAATCAACACGTCGGCGTCCTTCATCTCGTCGATGCTGCGCTCACGCACTTTATGGTGCAGCCGTTCATAGCCCCAGTTCTCGCACATCTTGGCATGCACGAAGTATTGATTGATGGCCGTCAGATCAGCCGTCAGCACTTTGTTCAGGGTATTAATGACGCCCTCTTTGGCTTTCATCGGTGGTCCCCCTTTCTGGGTTCAGGCAGGCCCGCTAGTTGGGGCGCACGCAGATTGAGTGCATCATGGTTGCTCAATTAACAACTTTATTATCGTCCGCAACCCGACGCCCGTCAACCGCTGGAAACGCGATCGTCGAAGCCACGATGGGACGGGATTGAGTCCGCTTCTCAGCTTCGGTGAGATTTAGAGAACGAGGAGGGAAATTCCAATATTCGCCCTGCGGTGATTATCCCGCTTCGCGATACCCGCATTCTTCGTTGCGGCATTGCACGCTGCGGCCGGCTTGCTTGCTGACTTTCTCAATGAGGAACGGTGCCTGGCAGGTCGGACAGGCTTTATTGATCGGACGGTCCCAGAGCGCATACTCACACTTCGGATAATGGCTACAGGCAAAGAATGAGCGCCCCTTCTTGGTCCGTTTCTGAACAAGATCTCCGCCGCAATCAGGCTGCGGGCACTTCACACCCAACGCCATCGGCTTGGTCGTCTTACACTCAGGATAGGCCGAACAGGCGATAAACTTGCCGAACCGCCCGGTCTTGACGACCATCGCGCTCCCGCATTTATCGCATTTCTGATCGGTGGTAAGTTCAATCTTCGGCACAATCTTAATTGTGCCATCTTCTAGCTTCTGGAAGTTCTGCGTGTTCTTGCAGGGTGGATCATCTTTATACGCAGGGCAGGCAAGGAATTTGCCATTTCGTCCCCACTTGATCTCCATCATCTTGCCGCATTTCTCGCAGGGAATATTCGTCGGCGGCTCAACCGTATCCTTCGGACCAGGAATCGTCTTGGCCCGCTCCAGTTCCTTTGTAAACGGCGTATAGAAATCCCGCACCGCCGTCACCCAAGGTTTGTTCCCCTCTTCCACTTCGTCGAGCTGTTCTTCGAGATGCGACGTAAAATCGATATTGATAAGTTCTGGGAATCCTTTCATCAGATAGTCATGGACGGTCTTCCCCGTCTCGGTCGGTACCAGCCGGCCTTCGGTCTTTTCCACATACTTCCGATCTTGAATCGTCGAGATGATGGCCGCGTAGGTGGAGGGGCGACCAATCCCTTTCTCTTCCAATTCCTTGATCAAGAGCGCTTCGTTGTACCGGGGAGGCGGCTGCGTGAAATGCTGTTTGGAGAGCACGCCCGGCGCCGCTTGCCCCTCGCCCTCGACCAATCGAAGCGATTCCCCCTCGACCAATGCGGGCAACTGGCGCTCGTTCTCGTCCTCGACTTCCTGATCGGCTTTCGGCTTCTGCGTCGGCAGTTCTTTGTCCACGCCTTCCATATAGACAATCGTATGACCGGGAAACTTCACAACTGTGCCGGTCGAGCGGAACCCGTACTTGTCCTTTGTCCCGACCGGCGTCGAATCGATCCGCGTCACGTCCAAAATCGCCGGAACCATCTGCGATGCGATGAACCGATTCCAGATCAATTTGTAGAGGTTGTACTGGTCCTGATCGAGATACTGGCGGATCGACTCGGGGTCGCGCGCCGCAGACGTCGGCCGGACCGCCTCGTGCGCCTCTTGCGCCGCCTTCTGCGTCTTATAGATATTGGGCGTCGCAGGAAGATATCCCGTCCCGAATTTCGCCTGGATCACCTCTCGCGCTTCGGCCATCGCCTCATTGGAGATACGGGGCGAGTCGGTTCTCATGTAGGTGATGAGACCGGTTGCCCCTTCGGCGCCGATTTCCATCCCCTCGTAGAGCTGCTGCGCGAGCGTCATGGTTTTCTTGGGGGAGAAGTGGAGCTTCCGTGAAGCCTCTTGCTGCAATCGGCTGGTGATGAATGGGGCGACCGGATTCCGCTTTTTCTCCCGGCGCTCGATCGACTCCACGAGAAAAGCCTTCCCTCGAATACTCTCGACCACACGGGCGGCTTGCTCGCTATTTTCAATCGATGCCACTTCGCCATTGATGCTATGAAGTTTGGCTTCGAAAGGTGGCGGATTGGCGCCGGCCAGCAACGCGGTGATCGACCAGTACTCTTCGGTCCTGAAGGCGTCCCGTTCCGCTTCGCGCTCGCAAATTAATCGCATCGCGACGGACTGCACACGCCCCATGCTAAGACCGCGCCGGACTTTGTTCCACAACAATTGGCTGCCTTGATATCCGACGATGCGATCCAAGATGCGGCGGGCTTGCTGCGCGTTGACCAGATTCATATCGATCTCACCGGGCGACTCCAGCGCGCGCTTGACCGCCGTTTTGGTGATCTCGTTGAACAACACTCGAAAAATTTTCCCGCCCTTCTTCTTTTTGGACTTGCCCAGCAACTCCTGCTCCAGATGCCATGCGATGGCTTCCCCTTCACGATCAGGGTCTGGCGCCAGAAACACGGTATCAACCTCTTCGGCTTTTTTCTTGATATCGGCGAGAACTTTTGCCTTGCCCTTGATCGTGACATACTGCGGCTCGAAGTCGTGTTCGAGATCGACGCCCAGCTTACTGGTCGGAAGATCCTTGATATGGCCGACAGAGGCCATCACGGTATACCCGCGTCCCAGATATTTGGTAATCGTCTTCGCCTTGGTCGGCGACTCAACGATGATCAGCGCTTTCGCCATGACAACCCCATGTTCAAATGACTCCCGTTCCCATCCGTATCAAAATTTCTGAGATCCTGCAACTGGAATGCACACATGCGACAGATCACCGGCGCACGTACTGTTGTCCGGGGAACTGCCTGACAAGCCCGCGAAGCTCCAGCGACAACAGCGTGGCCCAAACGTGCGCTGCGGTCATGTGCGTCTGCTCGATTACAGCATCGACCGACTGGGCGTCGTAGGACAGCACCTCATTCACCCGTTGTTCATCCGGGGCCAACTGTTCTCGGAATGGTGACGGCAACGCATCGGATCCCATCCGCATACGCCACGATGGCTCCACCTGCGGCAGCAGCGCTTGCAGAATGTCCGCCGCGCACTCGACCAGCATCGCGCCTTCCTTGATGAGTCCGTTCGATCTACGGCACCGCTCTTCCTTGACAGAGCCCGGCAGCGCGAATACCTCGCGCCCCTGCTCCAACGCCAGCTTCGCCGTAATGAGCGACCCGCTGCTCACCGCAGCTTCAGCGACCAGGACGCCCACGGACAAGCCGCTGATGATCCGATTTCTTCGGGGGAAATGATGGCTCTGCGGCGGCGACCCGACCGGGAGCTCGGCCATCACCGCACCGTGCGTCTCAATCTGCTTGCGCAGCCGGTCATGCTCCGAGGGATAGGTCCGGTCCACTCCGCAGCCGAGCACCGCAATCGTGCGGCCGTTCCCTGCCAGCGCGCCACGATGGGCCGCGGCATCGATGCCGCGCGCCATCCCGCTGACAATCGTCCACCCCCCTTGTGCCAGCTCCTTCGCAATCTCTTCCGTCACAGCGCGCCCGGCGGACGTCGCGTGCCGCCCGCCGACCACCGCGACGGCCAATCCATCCTGTTCATCGAGCGATCCCGTGTAATACAACAGGGGCGGTGGATCATGAATCATCGCCAGGCGCTTGGGATAAGCCGGATCCAGGACCGTCATTACCTGGATCTGCAACCGTTCGATCAGCTTGACCTGACGGTCGATCTGCTGGCGAATCTTCAGATCAGGCCCTCGCCGCACCGCCGCGGCCAATTCCGCACTGCAGCCGCCTCGGATCAATTCCTCCTGAGGCGCAACTAGCGCCCGCTCTGGCGAACCAAAAGCGCCCACAAGCTTCAGGAGCGTCCGATCACCCACACCCTCGACGGCTTGCAGCACTAACCATGCGGTGAGTTGCGCAGCATCCATGAGACGTGACCATTAGAGCAGCGACCGCCCAGAAGACATGACGACTCTCGCCAGCCTCGCCCATCGCGAAACCCGGCTACGGGAGAGACGGCACGGCCTTACAACGCCACGAGGTCGTATTGTTCAAGATGAAGCTGGGCGTCCGGCGTCACGATAATCTTTGCCGAGCAATCCCGCTCCAAGGTTTCCACGCCTTGCCGCTCTTCATCCTGCAACAGATCCGCCACCGTGGGGTGTGCGCCGATGACGATGCGCTGACACTCGCCCGACTCGGCGATCTTGCGGATATCTCTGAAAATCTCGTAGGCGACAGTCGTGGGAGACTTGGTATAGCCCCGGCCTTCGCAGTAATGGCAGGGCTCGGACAACGACCGAAGCAGATCCTCGCGGACCCGCTCGCGGGAGATCTCGATCAACCCCAGGTCGGAGATCCTGGAAATGCGCGTGCGGGCCTTGTCTGACGCCATCGCATCGACCAGCGCATGATAGACTTTGTCCCGATTCTTCTCCCGCTCCATGTCGATGAAATCGACGATGATGATGCCCCCGATCCCCCGCAACTTCATCTGGTAGGCCACCTCTTTGGCTGCCTCGAGATTGTTGCGGAGAATCGTTTCTTCCTGATCGCGCTTGCCGACGAACCGTCCGGTATTCACGTCGATCACGGTCATGGCCTCGGTATGGTCGATCACCAGATACCCGCCCGACTTGAGCCAGACTTTCCGGCTCATCGCGCGCGAGATTTCCTGTTCAACACCCAGATGATCGAATAAGCTTTCGTCTTTGTCGTAAAAATGAATCCGCGAGGTCTGTTCCGGGGAAAACCGCTGGACAAAATCCCTGATGGCCTCATACTCCCGACGCGAATCGATCCAGAGCCGGTCCACTTTCTTGCCGAAAAGATCTCGCACGACGCGAAAGCTCAGGCTCAGGTCGGTGTGCAATAACGCCGGCGCGCCCAGCTTTTCGCGATTGGTCAGAATGTCCTGCCAGAGCACGTGCAGAAAATCGACATCGGACTTCAGCTCGTCTTCCTTCACCCCTTCGCTCACCGTCCGGACAATATACCCGCATCCGGGACGGCGGACCCTCCGCATGATGTCCTTCAAACGGGCACGCTCTTCATCCCGGGCAATCCGGCGGGAGACCCCGATATGCTCGACATTCGGCATGAACACCAGATAGCGGCCCGGCAGGGACACATAGGTGGTCACACGCGGCCCCTTGGTGCCGATCGGACCTTTTGAGATCTGCACCATCAACTCCTGCCCTTCCGTCAACAACTCCTCGATCGGCTTGGCGCTCTGGCGCTTCGGCCGCAGCATGTCCGCGTCTTTATCGTCTTCTTCCGCCTCAACCAGCAAATCGCTGGGCTCCGCATCTTCAGAGAGATCCGACACGTGCATGAACGCAGCCTTTTCCAATCCGATATCCACAAAGGCCGCCTGCATGCCCGGCAGCACCTTCGCAACTTTCCCTTTATAAATGTTCCCGACAAAATCCTTGTGCTTGGCCCGGTCTCCGAATAAGTCGGTCACGACCCCGCCATCCAGCACAGCCACGCGGGTCTCTTCCCGCGAGACAGAAATCGCAATCTCAATCCCCATACTGACTCCTTTGGTCTGCGAGAACCGGCCCCGCACCATGGGCGAAGGACGCAGGCCAATGGCCCAGGTCCCACATATCCGCCCACCGTCTGCGGCACCGACTTCTCAATCTCATTGCTCGATACACTCTTCTCTAACTCTCAACACCACTGTGGGTTCACAATCGGATCAATAGAACAAGCTCAACCGTCTTCGCTTCACGTTCAGCAGGAGTCCTAGCGACGCCATCGTCATAATCGTGGCGCTCCCTCCGTAACTCATGAGTGGAAGAGGAATCCCGACGATCGGAAACATGCCCGCCGTCATCCCGATATTCACCACGACACAAAAACACAACATCGCCGTAATGCCGGCGGCCAAGAGCGCTCCCAGCTGGTCTTTGGCCTTCGATGCAATTTCGAGCGACAGCCAAATCAACCCGACAAAGAGCACCAATAGCAGCAACACGCCGAGGAATCCCCATTCCTCCGCGTACACGGCAAACACGAAGTCTGTATGGCCTTCGGGGAGGAACTTCAGTTGGCTTTGCGTGCCCCCATAGAGCCCTTTCCCCATCAATTCACCCGATCCGATCGCAATTCTGGACTGCAGGGCATGATAGCCCTTTCCTCCCGGATCATAATCTTGATCCACAAAGGCCATAATGCGCTGTCGCTGATAATCATGCAAGGACCCCCACACCCCTTCCCAGGCAAAGGGAAAGAGCATGAGCGAGAAAAGCAGAATCACCCCAAGCGCCTTCGACCGCACTCCAACCATCAACAACATCGCCGCATAGACCGCCACAAAACTCAACCCGCTGCCCAAATCAGGCTGTTTCAGAATCAACAGCAGCCCCGGCAACATCAGCAACCCAGGCATCACCACCCGCTGCAACCAGCCTACACGAGGCGCTTTTGAATAATAATGCGCCAGGACAAGAATCAGAACGAGCTTGGCAAACTCGGACGGCTGGAAGCTGAACGGCCCGAGTGCAATCCACCGCTGAGCCCCCTTGCTGGTACGCCCCTCCAATAGCACAAACGCCAGCATGAGCAACACCACGCCATAGGCGGGGTAGGCCAGCCGGGCGATGCGGTGATAATCGGAGACCAGCATGACGACGAACGCCACGCCACCCAGAAAAATCCAGACCAACTGTTTCAGATAGTATGGAGCAATCCCGCCCTGTTGGGCATGCGTCACGCTATGAATCGACAACACCCCGATGCCCAAAATCGCCACGACGAGCGCCAGAAAGCGATAGTCAAAGTTGTCGAGTCCGCGATTATCGATCAGCCGGTCAATCATCTGCGCTCACTTATCCCGTATCGCCACACTCTCATGATCCGGATGCCGCCGCCGGCTCTGGCCGCGTCAGCTTCATGTAGGTTTCAATGACTTCCTTGGCCAACGGGGCCGCCGCCGAACCGCCATGCCCCATATGCTCCGCCAGCACCGCCACCGCTATTTCCGGGGACTCCACCGGAGCGAAGGCCACAAACCAAGCATGATCACGAAACTTCTTCGGAATATCTTGTTCAGCTTTTTTCTCTTTGGCCAGCGCCGTCGTTTGCGCGGTCCCGGTTTTCCCGGCAATGGTCACAATGGAGGACTTGGCACGCGTCGCAGTACCCTCGGTCACCACGTCGGCCAGCGCCTCCTTCACCAACCGAAACGTGTCCGGCTTGGCATGCACTTTCCCGCGCGGCACAGCCGGCATTTCTTGCAGGTTGCCCGTCATGCGATCCATAATCGCCTGCACCAGACGCGGCCGATAGCTGACTCCATCGTTCGCCACCGTCCCGATCATGCTGGCCATCTGCAGCGGCGTGACCGTCACATACCCCTGCCCGATCGCCGCAGAGATCGTTTCACCAGGCAGCCAGGCCTCCTTCTTCGCTTTCATCTTCCACGCCGTCGATGGAACAATCCCCACCCGTTCAGACGGCAACTCGATCCCGGTCTCATGCCCCAGACCGAATTCCTTGGCATACTCCGCCATCGTATCGATCCCCATCCGCTGTCCAACTGTATAAAAATAGACGTCGCAGGAGTGAACAAGAGCTTTGTGAAGATCGACCTGACCGTGTCCGCTGGCTTTCCAATCACGATACACTCGTTTGCCGAACTGATAGCCGCCATTACAATAGACCGAGCTCGATGGCGACATCGTATTGGATTCCAAGGCCGCTACCGCCATCGGCACCTTGAACGTCGATCCAGGCGGATACTGGCCTTGCGAAGCCCGGTTATTCAACGGCCGCCCCTCGTTCTGCACGATTTCAACCCACTGTTTCGGCGTGAGTTCGCGCGAAAGCACGTTGGGATCAAACCCTGGGCGGCTCGCCATCGCCAGAACATCCCCGCTCGTCGGATCCAGCGCGACAATCGCGCCGGATTCCTCCCCAAGCAGATCTTCGGCCACCTTCTGCAGCCGTATATCGATCGTAAGATAGAGGTCGTTGCCGGACTGCGGCTTGTCCACTAACACCGTTCGCTTTTCATGACCCAAGGCATCAACTTCAACGCTTTTCTGTCCTGCCTGGCCGCGCACATGGCGATCGAAGGACTTCTCAACACCATATTGTCCAACGATACTGCCCTGATGCAGATCGGCAAATTCCGGCTTCTCTAACTGTTCAGGAGAAATTTCGCCGACATAGCCAATCAGGTGCGCGGCTGCCATCCCGCCTGGATAATTGCGCTGCGATTCAACCTGAATCATTACGCCAGGAAGATCCAGCCTGTGCGATTCGATCAGCGTCGCATCGCGTAGTGTCAACCGATCCTTGATTTTCCTCGGAAGCATCTTACTACCGCGGCCTGCCAGCTTCTTTCGAATCATGGCGGAATCGAGCCCTAGCAGTTCGGCAAGCTTCTGGGTCAATGCATCGCGGTCTTTGACGTCTTCCAACGTGACATAGAGACTGAAGCTCGGCACATTGTTCGCCAGCAACACGCCATGACGGTCATAGATCAGCCCGCGCGCCGGTTCCAGGAGCACGGACCTGGTTCGGTTATTCTCCGACAAATCACGATAATAGGGCCCCTCGCGTATCTGCAAATGCCAGAGCCGCAACGCCAATAGGCTCACAACCAGCAACAGTCCGATCCGCAACAACGTCAGCCGCCGTTGCAACTCCCCGAGTTCAGAATCATGCAGGCCTGAGTTCGCCATGGCGTTGCTTATAACTCCGGCTCCATCGCCAGCCGATCCAAATGGAACCGGCTCCAGAGCAGCCAATACCCGATCCCCCCAATGACGGCATCAAAACAGGCTTGCGGCAGGATGATCGTTTGGAGCGCCCACCAGATATCTTGTTGCTCGCTCAGGTTGGCCGCCCACAAGGTCACGAGGCCTCCCGCTGTCGAGACAACAAGCAGCCCGCACACCAGTACGACCGGCGTCACCTGCGCCATGTGCCGTCCGGCCAGCCCGGCGAGAAACCCAGCGCCGCCCTTGACCGCCAAGCTCACCGCGAGATCTCCGGCGGAGAACAAACTCATGGCCCATCCCAGCAACAGACCGACCAGCAGTCCTTCTAGCTCTCCTGCCAGCAGTCCGACAAAACACACGACAACCAATCCCACATCCGGCTTGACATCCCAGACACTCACGTACGGCAACAGGGTTGCGTGCAGAACAACCAGACTCACGATCATGAGGATGTAGACGCCTACCCTCATGGCTTACCCTTCACCGCAGGAAGCCCATCTCCCAGAGGCTCTTCCTCCGCCACATACGGCGACTGAATCACCAACACCTCCTCAACGCGCGTGACGTCCACCTCCGGCCGGACTTCCGCCAACTGAAACAACGCGCCCTCTTCCTTGTCGATTCTGGTAATTGTGCCAATGGCCAACCCGCGTGGAAATCCCCCCACCAGCCCGGAAGTCACCACACGATCGCCGCTTCGAACATTGGACAGTAGCGGGATGTATTTCAGCCTGGCCAGCCCCTCCTTCGTCCCTTCGACGATGCCTTCATCGCGCGTCCGTTGAATCAATCCGGCAATGGCATTATTCGGATCAGACACCAACAGCACGACCGAGGTCGCGAGCGTCGCTTTCACAACCCGTCCAACCACGCCGGCAGACGTAATGACGCCCATATCCGGACGGATGCCATCCGAAGTGCCTTTGTTCAAAATAATCGTGCGATACCAATTATCCGTATTCCGCCCGATGACTTGGGCCGCCACCATGTTCGGCAGGGCCTGCGCTTTAAACTCCAGAAGGGCCGTCAACCGCTCCGTCGCCGAGGCCGCTTCACGCAACTGGCTGTTCTGCCCCTCTAACTGCTCGATCTCTTTCCTGAGCCGCCGGTTTTCATCCTCGACGCCCTGCAATGCGAGATAGCGATGCCAGGTACTGCCGATCCCGTCTTCCACGGACGCGACCATCCGGAGAGGCCAGCTCAGAACCCAACCGACTGGTCCGCCAAGCCCTTGAAACATGGTTTGGAGTTGATGGGGCAGCAGAAAGAAAGCCAGCAAGACAAGCAGAAACACGCCGAGAGCGAGACGCCGCGCGCCGTACGATGAACGAAAATTGGCCATCCGCATAGAGGGATGGAACCTTACCGGAGGCTACTGCATTGGGACATGACCGACACTTTGCGAAGGAGATCCAACTCATCCAGGATCTTTCCGACACCCAACACCACTGAGGTGAGAGGATCGTCCACGGTAATGATCGGCAAGTTGGTCTCTTCCCGGAACCGTGTGTCCATTCCCTTCAACAGGGAGCCTCCACCGGTTAGCACGATTCCGCGGTCAATAATATCCCCCGCCAGTTCCGGCGGAGTGTTTTCCAAAGCGACCTTGATGGCATTGACGATCGTTCCGATCGGCTCCTGCAAGGCCTCGCGAATCTCGGCGTCGTCGACCACCAGCGTGCGCGGAATGCCGGAAATCAGATCACGCCCCTTGATCATCATCGTCTTCCGTTCCTCGAACGGATAAGCGGAGCCGATCTCGAACTTCACCCGCTCCGCCATATGTTCGCCGATGAGTAAGTTGTACTTCTTCTTAATGTAATTCATGATGGCTTCGTCCATTCGGTCTCCGGCGACCTTGACGGACTCGCTGTAGACGATTCCGCCGAGGGAAATGACGGCGATGTCGGTAGTGCCGCCACCGATATCCACCACCATATTGCCGGACGGTTCCGTGATCGGAAGCCCCGCGCCGATGGCGGCCGCCACCGGCTCTTCGATCAAGTAGACTTCGCGCGCGCCTGCCAGCTCGGCGGAATCACGCACAGCCCGCTGCTCGACCTGCGTAATCCGGGAAGGCACGCCGATGATGATCCGTGGCCGCACAAACGCGCTGCGATTATGGGCCTTGCGGATAAAATGCTTGAGCATCTGCTCAGCCATCTCGAAGTCGGCGATCACCCCCTCTTTCATGGGCCGAACGGCGACAATATTCCCGGGCGTGCGTCCAAGCATTTTCTTCGCATCGGCGCCGACAGCCAGGACTTTCTCGCTTTTCTTTTCGACCGCGACCACCGACGGTTCATTCAGCACAATGCCTTTGCCGTGCACGTAGACCAGTGTCGTAGCCGTCCCCAAATCAATCGCAAGATCGTTGGAGAACCATCCGAAAATATCTCCCGTGAACCCCACGGCGTCTCTCCCTTCATCACGGACTAGCGTGAAATCCCGCTAGTCGCTCGTCGTTCACGCCTAATCCGGCACAGCCAACTGACCGGCATCCAACACTTGGGTCCTGGCCACTTCGTCGCCTAACCGCCGGCCCTGCTCATTCCCGATAATCAACAGCCCCTCAAAGGCAAGAATGGCAACAGAGCCGATCCACCCAATATAAGGCACCGCAAACAACACCTGCGCCATCCCACAAGGGAGATTCCGGATAATGGACTCCCGAAACCCCGCAGACTCCCGCGAATCAAGCCGCATCGTTTGCAGGCCAACCAGCCGCTTCCCGATGCTGCGCCCTCCCGCAAACCCATCAGCAATCAAAATGTAGGCCAGCCCGGAAAGAAACCCGACCGGTGAGGCAATCTCGTCCGCTGCCACTACGATAAACAGGTCAATAAGCTTGGCAATAAACCGATTGAGCACATGGGCCTTGGGATAGACGGCCTGTTCCATGAGCTTGACGCCTGCCCCTACCCCAATCACAGTCTCTCCTTCTAATTAGTGGCAAAGTATAACAAAGTCAAACAACATGCACAAACAAACCTCATTTTCCATTTCTTTTCCCACAAACCATCCCGCACAGCTGGCCAGCCGGCCCAGGCCATGCAGACAATTCCAGAATACACGCTGTCCTTATCGGTCTGGAAGAATCATCCCCGTCCACACTCATCTCAGGTTTAGCCAGGCCGGATCTTGCCTTCAGCCCCAGCGCCAAGTACAATCCCTGCACAAATTCAGCCGATGAGAGGACACGAATGATCAAGTTAATGCGTGACGCGTCGCACAATTATCCCTGGGTGCTTAAATCGATCATGGGGATACTCGCCATTGCCTTTGTGATCACGATGGGCTGGTGGGGCTTCGGAGAAGAATCCGGCAACGACGTCGCCACTGTCGGGGATCTCTCCGTCACCCGCGAAGAGTTTCGGCGTGCTTATGAAAACATGTACCGGTTCTACAAAGACAAGGTTCCGGGCGAGTTCAAGGACGAAACCATCAAGCAATTCGTGATCGACCAGCTGGTCGATAACCGCCTCTGGCTGATCGCCGCAAAAGACTTGGGCGTCACCGTCTCAGACGGAGATCTCCGTGAGATGATCGTCCAGACCCCCGAATTCCAGAAAAATGGCGCCTTTGATCCGGAGACCTATCAACGGCTCCTGGCCGCAAATCATCTCACCCCCGCCGTATTTGAGGCGGCGCAGGCCAAAGAAATCCTGGGGAACAAAGCCCGCATGTTCGTGCGGGATGCCGTTGCCCTCACCCCATCGGAAATTGCGGAAGGGCAGACGCTCATGACGCGGCAACCGGATGCCGACCCTGCCAAAGCCACCGCCGCCAAGGATCGCGTACTGCAAGACATGCTGTTCCAAAAACAGCAGCGTGCTCTCATGGCCTATCAAGAATCGCTGAAGGTGAAAGTGCCGGTCAAAATTCACCGCGAGCTGCTCTAGGAATCAGATCGAGGCGTGAGGCACTGCCGTAAGCCTCGCGCCCGCATTTCTCCCCTCCTACACGCTACACAATCAACATCGCGTCGCCATAGCTGTAAAAACGATAGCGTTCCTTAACGGCCTCTGCATAGGCTCCGCGCACGGCATCCACACCAGCCAACGCTGACACCAGCATCAAGAGCGTCGTCCGCGGAAGATGAAAATTCGTCATGAGCGCATCGACCACCTGAAACCGGAAACCCGGCGTGATAAATAACCGGCTGTCACCGGTGGCCGGATGGAGGCCTCCGGCCTGCAACGCGGCGGACTCCAACGCTCGTACAGCGGTGGTACCCACTGCCACCACGCGCCGGCCCGCACGTTTCGTCTTCAGAATCGCCTCCATCGCCTGCGCGCCGACCTCAAACCATTCTTCGCCCATCTGATGATCCTCGATCTGCTCCGCAACGACAGGCTTAAAGGTCCCGGGCCCCACATGCAACGTAACGGCCGTGGTCGCAATCCCCCGTGCGCGCAATCGATCCATCAGCTCAGGAGTAAAGTGTAGGCCTGCCGTCGGAGCGGCAATGGCGCCTTCCCGGTCCGCAAAACAGG
Organism: Nitrospira sp. UBA6493; assembly: GCA_002435325.1. Taxonomy (GTDB): domain Bacteria; phylum Nitrospirota; class Nitrospiria; order Nitrospirales; family Nitrospiraceae; genus Nitrospira_D. Next base: position 16,007 of record DJMJ01000015.1, read on the forward strand.
TCTGATACCACACCCGATCCTCCGGCTGCGAAGCCCGCTTGATATAGGGAGGAAGCGGCATATGGCCGTACGCCCGAAGCAACTCCACCACCGGCCGTGCACTCTCGACCTTGAGTCTGGTCCCGTGCGCATCGCGTTGTACCACCGTGGCTCGCGCATCAGAACCGAACTCAATCTGCTGCCCCATATGGAAGCGCCCCTTGATCATCACCTCCCACACCGCCGCCCCAAGATCTCTGACAAACAGCACCTCGACCATAGTGCCCGTCGGCTGTTTTCGCCCTGAAAGACGGGCCGCCATCACGCGGGTGTCATTCACCACCAGCAGGTCGCCAGGCTCCAGCAACGCCGGAAGATCCGCCACCTGCCGATGAGTGATGGCGCGCGAGATCCGACTCAGACAGAGCAGACGCGCCTCATGCCGCGGAAGAATCGGCTCGGACGCGATCAAAGACGCATCGAATGGAAAATCAAATTCAGAAAGGTTCATCTAAGACGAGGGGACCGGCGGCATTTTGGTGAACGCCACATTCTGCAATTCCGTTCCCGGATAGTAATAACGAAGAATCGTTGAATAGGAATACCCCAACTCCGCCAACTCCTTCGCGCCCCACTGGCACAACCCGACCGCGTGCCCGGCGCCGTACCCGACCAGCACCACATCTTGCCCGATCAACTCAATGGTGAATTGCGTACTGGGCACGACCGTATACCCTACCGCCTTGCGAAGATCCTCCCCGCGCACGATCAACTCGCCTTTGGAATGCAGAATGCGAAGCTTCGCGACACGCCCGGCTCGGCTGAAACTCACCGGCGTCATCGTCGCAATCGTGCCGAGCGAAAACCCCTGGCTTCTGAGATTCCGTTCCAGCGTCGAGAGCTTGAATGACGCCTTCCACTGATAATACGGAGACTCGACATCGAACGGACACTCGACCCCCTTGAGATACGGCAAATCTTTCGACCACACAATCATGGCGTCTTCGGTAATACCGGCCGCCGTCGAAGAAAAGGCCGCATAAATCGGCGCGCCATCATGCGTGACCACCAACCCCCTCGTAGATTCCACTGCCTCCTGCACCCGGGCATCCACTCCCTGCCGGCCTCGATAGACTTGGTCCTGAATGCTGGCGGCCACATCGTAGTCGCGTGAAGCGCTGAGCATGTGCTGATACACCACATACGTTCGGGCCGCGACGGCCTGCACCTTGAGCATTTCCGGATGCCACGTTGAATTGACCTCCGCCGGCACCACGCCCTTCACATATTCTTCGAGATCGACCTGGTTGATCACCAACACACCTTTCCCCCGCCGGACGAGATGCACCAGGCCGCTCACGTGAAGCGCGGCTTTCTCATCCGTAGACTGGACGGAGGAGCCATTCGTCCCGCCAGTGGAGCGAGACATCCAGAGCTTGAGGTCGTGATCGCCGGCGCGAAGCGTGATCTGGGCTCCGGCAACCCGCGTCCCGTTTACGAAGAACGTATTCCCCCGCACCTCGACATGTAGCGCCGACTTGAACGGATACGCTCGATCCTGCGCATCCGTGACCCAGAGGACCGTATCGGCACGGGCCTCCAGACGATTGACCTCAGAGGCCAACAAGACACGGATCGACTCCGCAGCCTCGGCAGCTGGCATCGTACCGAAGACACACAGCCCAGCCAATCCTCCGACCAAAACGGCACGTTGCAGACGACCTAGCGTCGAAATAGCCATGATAGTAAGTAGAATAGCAGACTGAGGCCCACGCTGAGTACCAGACTGGTTCCGAGAGGGAAATAGAAGGAAAAATGCTCGCGTTTAATGGAAATATCGCCGGGAAGCCTGCCGATCCACCCGAACCACGAACTCACCCCAAACAGCCGCTCACCGAACACCAGGATGAGCCCTACCAGTACAATGCCCACACCTGCCGCGATCAAGAGCTTACCGAGGCTGCTCCAGTCCTCCATCAGCTCTGTACCAAACACTCCGCAATTTGGATCGCGTTGAGGGCGGCGCCCTTGCGAAGGTTGTCCGACACGACCCAGAGATTCAAGCCGTTGGGAATCGATTCGTCCTCTCGAATGCGGCCGACGTAGACCTCGTCCTTCCCCGTCGCATCCAACGGCATCGGATAAAGTTTCTTCAGCGGATCATCGTACACGAGGACACCCGGCATGGCCGCAAGCGCCGCCCGTGCTTCGTTCGCCGTCAAGGGATTCTCCAGTTCGACATTGATCGCCTCGGAATGGCAGCGCAAGACCGGCACACGAACTGTCGTCGACGTCACGCGCATTTTCGGCGCATCCAGAATCTTTCTTGTCTCCCGGACGATTTTGACCTCTTCGGAACAATCGCCGGCCTCGGAAAACGATCCGATATGCGGCAGGAGATTGAAGGCAATCTGATAGGGATAGACTTCCGCTTTGACATCGCGAAACGCCATCAAAGCTCTGGTCTGCTCCAGCAATTCATCCATCGCCGCAGCCCCGGTGCCGGACACGGACTGAAACGTGGTCACGACCACGCGCTTCACCCCCGCCGCCTCATGCAATGGCTTCAACGCCATGACCAGCGGCGTCGTCGTGCAATTGGGAATCGCAACAATTCCGCGCGGAAGCGAGCGCAACGCGTTGGCATTCACTTCCGGGACGACCAACGGCACATCGGCATCCATCCGGAACACTGCGCTGTCATCGATCACCACCACTCCGGCAGACCCTAACCGTGGACCATATTCCTTGCTGATCGCATCCGTCGCGGAAATCAATGCAAAATCAACCCCGGCAAAGGACGACGACGGCAACAATTCCTCGACCGTCCATTCCTTCCCCTGGCACATCATGACTTCCCCTGCCGATCGCTTCGACGCAAACAGGCGAAGCGCCGCGAGCGGGAATTTCCGTTCTTCCAAAATCTCGAGCGTTTCTTTTCCAACCGCGCCGGTCGCACCGAGAATGGCCACCGTGTATGCCGACTTTTTCTTGAGCATGAGCTTCTTCCTACTCTAACGACAATAGACGAATACGATGATTGAAGGTATCGGCCACGAACAATGCGCCCTCACAATCGGCCACAATCCCAAAGGGGTAACAGAGACTCGCCTCCAGCGCCGCCCCCCCGTCTCCGCTGTATGAAGCTGCGCCGATACCGGCGACCCTGGTCGCTACCCGCGTGTCCCGATCCCACCGGCGAATCAAATGGCTATCGGAATCGGTGAGAAAAAGATGTCCGTCCCGATCCAAAACGATCCCTGAAGGCCTGGAGAGGCTTGGAGACGGCGGTTCGGACGGCGCCTGATAACGATAGTCGCCACCATCGCCGGCAACCGTAGCCATCAGCCCTGTGGCCAGATTCACACAACGGATCCGTCCGTTGAAGGTATCGGCGATATACAACCCTCCGGCCCAGACCGCCAGTCCGCTCGGCCCGGCAAGGCTCGTTTCCGCCGCAGGCCGTCCATCTCCGTCGTAGGTCGCAGACCCGGTCCCGGCCAGCGTCCTGATAAGGCCGCTCTTCAAATCCACCACTCGAACACGGTTGTTGCTCTGATCGGCAATGTAGAGCTGCCCGGCGTCATCCACGACCAATGCGGCCGGCTCATTGAGCGCGGCCTGATCAGCCGGGCCACCATCACCGGAAAATCTGGCCTGCCCGGTACCGGCCACTGTCGTGATCACCCCGGTCTGCGCATCCACCCGTCGTACACGATGATTCATCGTATCTGCGACATAGAGATGGCCCTGCGCATCCACCGCCACGGCTGTGGGAAAATTGAGCTGCGCGCCTGTCGCCAGCCCTCCGTCTCCGCCAAACCGTTTCTGTGCCGCCGCGCCAACAAGATACCGCACAGTGCCGCTCAGATCTGTCTGTTGCGTATATTTCTCTGTCGTAGACTGACTGGCCTCGGCAAACGGATCCACCTCGTCCTGCGCAGACACCTGCATCAATGGAGCCGGCGCGCTGGCTGCCGCATTGTCTGACGGAAGTCCAACGACGGTGGTGATCAGGCCAGTGACCCGATCGACGCGTCGGATAACGTGATTTTCAGAATCCGCGATGAAGAGATGCCCCGCATGATCGAGGGCCAGTCCCTTTGGCTCGTTCAGGCGCGCAGAGAACGCCAACCCGCCATCACCGGCAAATCCCGGTTCCCCCATGCCCGCACATGTACTAATTTTCCAGGAGTTGATTGTCGTCGTCATACGTGACCTAACCGGCCTTACACCAGATTACGGAGGATCGCCTCACCCATCTCGGTCGTCCCAACAACTCTGGATCCAGGGCTCTGAATGTCTTTCGTCCGATAGCCCAAGTCGAGCGTCTTCACGATCGCCTGCTCAATCGCTTCCGCTTCCTTGTCGAGCTGGAAGGCATAGGACAGCATCATCCCCGCCGACGCAATGGTCGCAATCGGATTGGCGATGTTTTTCCCGGCAATATCGGGTGCGCTGCCATGAATCGGCTCGAACAACCCGACCTTGGCGCCGATGCTGGCGGAGGGCAGCATCCCGATCGATCCCGTCAACATCGCCGCCTCATCGCTCAAAATGTCGCCGAACATGTTGTTGCACACCATCACATCGAACTGGCGGGGATTACGGACCAGCTGCATCGCCGCGTTATCCACATAAATGTGGTGCAATTCAACGTCCGGATAACTCTTCTGCACCTCGATCATCACGCGGCGCCAGAGTTCGGACGATTCCAGCACATTGGCCTTGTCGACCGACGTCACTTTCTTCCGCCGCTTCCGCGCCGCCTCAAACGCCACCTTCCCGATGCGCCGAATTTCTTCGGTCGTATAGACTTCGGTGTTCACGCCCCGTTCTTCGCCGTTCGACAGCTTTTCAATACCCTTCGGTTTGCCGAAGTAGATCCCGCCCGTCAATTCGCGCACGACGAGAATGTCGATCCCTTCGATCACTTCACGCTTCAAAGTCGAGGCATCAACCAGGTTGGGATAGACCTTCGCCGGCCGCAGATTGGCATATAGCCCCAAGGCCTCGCGAATACCGAGCAACGCGCGTTCAGGACGGAGGCTGTACTCCAGTCCCTCCCATTTGGGACCGCCGACCGCCCCTAGCAACACCGCATCGCTTTGCTTCGCCAGCGCCAACGTGTCTTGAGGGAGCGGCACTCCGACCTTGTCAATCGCCTGCCCGCCGATATCGGCCGACACGAACTCAAATGAATGGTGATACTTTTCCCCGATCGCCTTCAGCACCTTGACAGCTTCCGGCACAATCTCACGCCCGACACCATCACCGGCTAATACCGCAATCTTTGCTTTCACGTCATGCGCTCCTTCTTACAGACGAACTCCGCACCTACTCCAACACCTGCTCATCTTCCACCCGCCAAGCCGGATCGACCAGGCAGAGAAATTCGATATCATACGTTCCAGTATTTTCTAACGATTGATCTCCGCCTGGAGGCACATAGAGAACCGAGCCGCCTTCAACGGAACAGACATCCTGACCGATCGTGAACCGCCCTTGCCCGGCGATAAAATAGTACACCTCGGATGAGGCCAGCCGATGCCGCTTGGACCGCCGCCCCGGCGCAAGCCGACCATAAGCTACACTATAGCCCAACTCCACCGATTGTTTGGCCGGATGCAACAGCTCGCGGAGCACAGTATGGTCTCCGGCGAGAAACTCTTCACAATCGGCAAGCCTGCGTTTCAACATAAGGCCCCCCCTTCGCCGCTCCCGCCCGCCAACAGCACGGCAGACCGGCGCCAAAGACGATCACTGTAGCGTGGCTGGAACGATCAAATCAAGCGAACCTTGCCCCCGCCGTCGGCCTGCTTCGACGCCATATAGGCCAGCCGATTCAGCGCATTTAAATAGGCCTTGGCGGCCGCCGTAATGATGTCGGTATCCGCGCCGTTGCCGGACACCGTTCGTCCATCCTCCTCCACCCGCACGGAGACTTCTCCCTGAGCATCCGTTCCGCCCGTGATAGCGTTGACGCCAAACATCAGCAACTTGCTCTTTGTCTTCGTGATGGACGCGATGGTGCGGTAGACCGCATCCACCGGACCGTCGCCCGAGCCGGATTCCTTGATGAGCCGGCCGTCGATTTCCAGTTCGACCGTGGCCGTCGGCACACGATCCGTGCCGCTTTCGACATGGAACGACTTCAACACGATCCGTTCCGTCATCTTGGCCAACTCTTCCGACACGATCACTTCCAGATCCTCTTCGTAGATCTCTTTCTTCTGATCGGCCAGCTTCTTGAATCGTTCAAAGGCGTGGTTGATCTCCTCCTCGGAGAGCTTGTAGCCCAAATCCTCCAACCGCTGGCGGAAGGCGTGACGGCCTGATAACTTGCCCATCACCATTTTGCTTTCGACCAGCCCGATCGATTCCGGCCGCATGATCTCATAGGTCGTCTTGTCCTTCAGCAGCCCGTCCTGATGAATGCCGGACGTGTGGGCGAAGGCATTCGCTCCGACGATCGCCTTGTTCGGCTG
>DJMJ01000041.1 GCA_002435325.1 Nitrospira sp. UBA6493
TCCTATTCCCCTTTCACAATCTCCAGCAACCGGCGGCCGTACCGTTCGACTTTCACCTCGCCAAGACCCGGAATCTCCAGTAGCGCCGTCGTCGTCAGCGGCTTGTGACTGGCGATTGTGCGCAAGGTCTTGTCGTGAAAAATGACAAAGGGCGCCACCCCTTCTTCCTCGGCCAGGGCCGTCCGCAACTGGCGCAACCGTTCATAGAGCTGCGCGTCGCCGGGAGAGGCACGAAGAAGAATCATGGTCTTGGGCCGCTCGCCGGACGGCTTGTTGATGCGTGGCGAGGGCTGCGCCAGGTCAAACTGCGGGGCAGTGAATGTGGCGACACCCTTCAAAACCTCTTGCCCGAGACGGGTCAGATCCAGCGTGGGATACTCCTGGCCTTCGACGGCCAGATGGCCCGAATCGATCAAATTTTTGACGAGGCGTGTCATCGCCACTTTGGAGCGATCGCGGCAAATGCCATACGTCGGGCAACTCTCGGCGCCATAGGCAGCCATCGCCTTCGCGCGGCTCCCGCGCAGAATTTCAACGAGGCGGCTGACGCCGAACCGCCCGTCGCACCAGGAGACCGTCTCGAGGATCGCCTTCGCACAGGCTTGGTCATCCGCGAGCGATGAGGGCTCCGGCAATGCGTCCGCCGCGCAGCGGTCACAGAGCCCGCAGGGCCCCAGCGCCCGTTCCTCTTCATCGCTGAAGTAATCCAGAATCGCGAGCTGGCGGCAGGTGGGAATCGAGACATAGGCCAGCATCTCCTGCAACAAGGTCCTCATGCGCTCCGCCCGATCGGCGCTCGATGGATCTTTCCCCGCCTGCTGAATGAAATACTCCTGCGTCGACAGATCCCGTTCGTGGAAGAGCACCACGCAGGCGGCGGGCAATCCGTCTCGCCCGGCCCGCCCGGCTTCCTGGTAATAGGCTTCCACGCTGCCGGGAATATCGAAATGGACCACCAGGCGCACATCCGGCTTGTCGATGCCCATACCGAAGGCGTTCGTCGCCACTAGAATGCGCAGCACCCCGCGGCGAAAATCGTCATGCACCAGCCGCCGCTCGTCATCGGATAGGCCCGCATGGTAATAGCCGACCGACGGCTGCGATTGCCCCAGCCAGCTCGCCACTTCCTCCACCGTCCGGCGGGTGGCGCAATAGACCAGGATCGTCCCCGTCTCGCAGGCGCGGACGAGCCGTTGCAGCGCCCCCAGCTTATCCGGCATGGACTGGCAGGGGCGCACGGACAACGCCAGATTCGTCCGGCGAAATCCCGTCACCAGCTTCAGCGGGTCGCGCAACCCCAGCCGCTCGCACACATCGGCCTGCACACGCGTCGTAGCCGTGGCCGTGAGCGCGAGGCAAGGCGGCTGATTGAGTTCCCGGCGCAATCGGCCGATCTTCATATAGTCGGGCCTGAAATCGTGGCCCCATTGGGAAATACAGTGGGCTTCATCCACCACCAGCAGCGAGATGAGGCAGGACCGCAGGATGCGGAGAAATCCCTCATGCTGCATCCGTTCCGGCGCCACATACAGCAGCTTCAGCCGTTGCAAGTGCAACGCTTGCATCACCCGGTCGCGCTCCGGTTCCGAGAGACCGGAGTGAAAGGCGGCGGCGGCAATCCGCCGCTGCTTCATACTCTCGACCTGATCCTGCATCAAGGCGATCAGCGGAGACACGACGAGCGTCAATCCCGGCAACAGCGTCGCCGGCAGTTGATAGCAGAGCGATTTCCCCTGGCCGGTCGGCATGACCGCCAGCGCATCGCGACGGGCCAGCACCGCCCGAATCACCTCGAGCTGGCCGGGTCGAAACTCCGTAAAGCCGAACTGTGTTTTGAGTTGTCGAGTGAGATAATCCACGGGAAAAACTAACCAGAAGACGAGTCGTTGGAAAACCGGATAGGGAGCCGCGCGTGTAGACAGCCGACCTGGATGGGGCGCTACTCTTCCTCGATCTGCCGCCAGCCTTTCTGCTGCAAACAGCGGGCCAATCGCTGGCGCTGGAGCGATTGATTATCGGCCATGCCGGCGATGCCCGGATTGACGGCCATTTTATTCAGCCAGTCCCGCTCGCATTGATTCCAGTCGTAGGTCAGGAACTCTTCCTTCTTGGTCGGATGTACCCATCTCGTTGAGGAACAGGCCGTCCACACAGTCACCAGCATCAGAGCCAACACCACNNACCAGGATCAAGATTTCGGCCAGGCCTCCTGGAGGCGAGTCGCCGCCTGTTCCAACGCTTCATCGGCGGCCACGCTGCGCAAAATGTCCTTGGCATCGCTTTCCGGCGGATAGATGGGCGCCACACGGAGCGAACGATGGATGACGGGATAGGCGTTCGAGGCGATCGGCATATTCAGCCGGTTGAGCCTGGCCCAGGCCCGTCCATCAGACCTGGCCACCACCTGCCCGCTCGCCCCATCGATCAGCGCCAGCTCTGCCAGCGCATAATTGACGACTTCATAGCCGGGAATATTCGGGCGATTTCCGCCCTGTTCGGGATCCCCTGTGATCGGGAGATAGGCCGGCACTTCCGATTCGCCGCTGGAAAAGAGCGCGACCAACAAGTACGTAAGGCCCTGCTTCTGAGCCATCTGGGCAAGCGCCTCTTGTCCGCGAGGCAACGACTCGTTGCTGATATCCAGCACCTGAGCCACGCGGACTGGTGTCGCCGTCTCGACTCGCTCACGCACCTGCTTGGCGAGAAACGCCTTGGCCCGATCGGACAAGGCCGGAGCCGAGCCCTTCGCCGAGGTGTCGTTAATCAACAGCAATCCGGCTGTGACCGAACCACTTATCGGAGCCGGTTGAGCGGAGACCGCAAGAGATGCGCTCTCACTCGAGCCCCCCACATAGTGATTGAGGCGCGGGAGCGGCTGCTGGCTGCACCCGGCAAAAAGGAATCCACTGCATGACAGCGCGACAAGGACTAATCGAGCACGCATCATAGCCGACCTCCCGGTGAAGGATTCAGCACAATATTTATTAAGTTGAATCATCCTCCTCTCCTCATCTTACAGTCAAGATCGCCGCTCCTGGAGCGATTCCTGGCCATTGAGCTGAGCCAACATCCTCGTTGTATCCCTACACACGATCGGGTATCTTATCCCGATGTTGATGCGGCCCTCACCCTGGCTCCTAACAACCCTTTTAGGGTCCATCTTCTGCCTCACGGCCGCCTGCAGCGATTTCAAACTCCCGCAGCTGTCCGATGCTCCGTCGCAGCAATCGCAACCGCGCATCCCCGCCTCCGTAACCGTGCTCTTCGACCAAACGGTTCGCACCGCGAAATTGGAACACACGGCCTGCGCCGACACCCAATGGACCGGCCAGGTGGGAGACAGCATCCTGCGCGCGTTTCAAGACATGGGGCAAGCTCGCTTCCCTCAATTCTCGATCGGTGATGGTTCTGCCACCACGCCTCAGGTTCCCCTGCCGGGGACCTTTCCCGTCAGAGCGGCGATTACCCTCAAGCACAACTCTTTCACGGCCACCACTCGTACTGGCTCTGATGACCGATACATGGCGCAACTCGACATCCGTCTTGTCGCCACGTTTTACGACCTGAATGGGCAGCCGCTTCCCGACGCGCCACTTACCTATTCCGAAGCCGTCAAGGTCTGGACCCCGCAATACGGCAGCAGCAGCCAATGCCCCACGCAACAGTTGGACGAAGTCCTGCAGACCGCAACGGAACACCTGGCCGCACAATTTCCCCGGTATGTCGGACAGCTCATCGCAAAGTCGCAGACGCAAACCGGAGCCGCCCAGCAGGTTGCGGTGAATCCCTCGCCGGCATCGGCTCCCGCAAGCGCGACGATACCGGCTCCCCCCCCAACGCCTGTGCCTTCTGCTCAGCCTGCCGTCGCAAGTCAGCAAGATGCCGATCGCTACGCCGTGGTCGTGGGAGTGGGTCTCTACCGGACTCCCTGGGCCGGCTGGCGGGAGGGCCTTTTCTTCGACAGCAAGGAGAATCTGTCCCTGCTCAGCCATTCGCTCAATGTGCCTGAGAATCACACCTTGCTGCTGCAAGACGAGCTGGCCTCCCAAGAGGACATCGAAGAAGCCCTGACCTCCTGGCTCCCCAAGCGGGTCAACAAGGACTCGATCCTGTTCTTCTATTTCAACGGACAGGCCCTGGCCGATGCCAAGACCGGCGAGATCTTTCTCATTCCGTATGACGGCACACCGGCGTCATCGCGCACCAGGCTCATCTCGCTGCGCTGGCTGCAAAGCCGCGTACAGAAGCTCGGCGCGAAACTGGCCCTCGCCGTAATTGATACGCCTTTGACAGGAACAACATTGTCGAAAGACAGCAAATCGAAACCGGTGACACCCAATTGGGTGGCCGATCTTGACGGATCGTCAAATTCCTCTACTTCCACGCTGATACAGATCGCCAGATCGATGGCGTCATCGAAGCAGCCACAGGGACTCCTCGCAGGACTCCACGGCGACGCCGACCTCGATCATGATGGGGTTATTACGCTCGGCGAGTGGCTCCGCTCACTCAGAGGCACCGCCATCACCGTGCCAACTCTGGCACCGACAGTGGGCATCCAATCAATTCCCCTCAGCCACGTCACCCACCAATAATCCAGCACCTCTTCTCGGTCTTCTGAGCCGATCGCCGATCCGGCGTGGCCTGAGCGCACCTATCTACAAAATCACATTACTCATTCGTCGTCAGTGGCAAGGAAGGGCTTGAACCATCCGGCAGTGGAAGTTCGCTCGAATCAAATCCAGGCACCCTCCTCGCAAACTGATGGTATGTGGTGGAGAGCAAAGAAAAACCCCGCCGAGGGGATCGCCCTCGGCGGGGTTCATGTTTCTCGGGTCCGATGCGCGACGGTCAGCCGCGCACAACCCTTTGAGTCAGGCTTCGATTAGAAGTTGACTTGCAACTGGGTATAGGCCCACTGCGAATTTGCCGCATCCCTACCAGCACCCTGTGAAGCGGCCACAATCTGATCCATCCCATCACCAGCCCAGAGATAGGCATAGCCGGTCTGCCAGGCCACCTTGTTGCTCTTGAAGAACAGGGTGTAGATCAGGTCCAATTCCTTATAGAGCGAATTGGAAGTCGTGTTTGCAGTCCCCACGCAGCTCTGAGCTGCGGTGTACCAGCAATCACCATTGTTCGCCTTACGGAAGACCCAGAAGCGGGTCTCGAAGTGGCTCTGCTGAGTCGGGTTCAACTGCAAGCTGCCACTGTATCCGACCATGTTCCGCCAGGACATGCGGTCAGCATAGCCCATGACGATATGGTTTGTCGGATAGAGGTTCTCGAAGGTGTTGGCGTTGCCATGGCAAGCCGTGAAAGTACCATTCGCGCAATTTCTACCATCGCCATCGCCAGAAGCGTAGTTAAATTCCAAGCCCAGGCGCGGGGTGGTCGGCACATCCTTCAGGGTAATACCGCCTTCCACCGCCAAAGCGACTGCATTGATGCTGAGGTTCTGACCGTTATTCATATCAAAATGCCCGGTCTGCCAGTAGGCTTCCGCCGTTCCATCGAACATATCCTGCCGATAGGCGACCCGGCCACCCAAGGTATGCCGGCTCTGCCCAGGAGCATGAGGGATAAGGATATTGGCGTTTGACCCGGTCGCAGTCTTGTTGTTTTGCCACACCCAGAGAGGCTCAACAGCTAAGCCAGCCATCGGCTTGAAGGCCAACCGCGCGAAGATCACATCCGAATTGGCACCGCCTGATACCCCTGAACCAACCCCTCCCGCTGCGGCACCAGAAGCCACCGCATCAGAATTCTGTGCATGCAACCAGCCAGCCCAGACTTCGTAGGTGGGCTGATTGTATTGCATCGTGACACCATCATGCGAAAACGCCTGATTGTTCCAGTCGAAGTGGCCGAAGAGGCGATGGTTGCCCATCACGACCAACTGACGGCCCACCTTCAGGCTCAATCCATCAACCCCGAGGTTGCGGATCATGATGAAGGCCTGGCGGACACCGAGGACACTGTTGTTATTAGTGACGCCACCAGCCGTTGTTGTATTCGCATTCGTCTGGAAACCGGCATCGTTCACATTACCGCCCCAGTTCTTGGAATATTGGAGCTGGGTGAACATATCCACATCTTGCGACACGGCATAGTTCAGGCCAAGCCGCGCCCACTGCTGGACGAACGAATCCGCATTGAAGCGACCATCTTGTCCGAAATTGCCATTCTTGCGCGTTTCGGCACGGACACGCGCATCGCCGGAGATGGTAAACTTGCTGATGTCGAACAAGGGACTCTTGGGCGGATCAAAATTCCAATAGGGCGTCAGGTCCGGCATCGCGCGCGGCACCGGCGGAACATTGGTCGGATGATCGATCACCTTCGGCGCCACTGGCGGATCGGCCAAGGCCTGACCCATCGGCATCGCCCCGACAAGGGCGGCTGCCAGCACCCATTTAACTGCTTCCTTGCTTGATCTCATAGCGCTCCTCCTGTGAATTGGATAACAGCCCCTGGTGGCTCCACTCCCACAGACAGGCTGTAGACTTACGATCCAACTACCTCCACTATGATGGCATCCATCGACTTTCTGGATGCCATGTCGAAAGGGGCTTCCATACACCCTTTCGTCTGCTGCCTCTTCATGCCACTACTACACGAATGCGGCCGTTTACGCCCGTAAAATCTCGTTTTTTACACTTAGCTCGATTCGTTGATCGACTTTTGGCCCTGCTCCGGCTTCTGGCCGGCCGCATTGATCTCTTCTTCGGCTTCTTTCATGGAGGCTTGGAAGTCCTGCTCGACCATCTTTACTTCCTGCTGAATCATGTTGAGCTCAGGCTCCACCGACTTCCGCAGGTCTTCGGCCGTCTCTTTAAATCCCTTGACCGCTTTTCCGACTTGCCGGCCTACTTCCGGCAACTGCTTCGGCCCAAAGAGCAGAAACGCAATCACGAGAATGATGAGAACTTCTCCGGCGCCTAATCCAAACATCGTGTAAGTCCGTGAAACGTGAAACGTGAGGCGTAAGGCGAACCACCGATTCACCCAACTCCTTCCCTCTCACTCCTTACGTCCTCCTTCTCAGCCCTGCTTTGCCGGTTCGCTCGGCGTCACCGGCGCGGCCTGCGGCGGCACCGATTGTGCCTGCGCGGCAATCTGCGTGGGCGGCGCCTGCGCGGCAGGGGCTTGCTCGCCCGGTGTCACATCAATGGCGTCGGCCTCATGCACCGTCTTCTTAAATCCCTTGATGGCTTTGCCGAGCCCTTCGCCCAACTGCGGCAATTTGCCAGCGCCGAAAATGATCAAAACGATGATCAAGATCAGCATGAGTTCCATCCAGCCGAATGAGCCGAACATTCTAATACCTCAATACTGTGCGTGATAAGTGGTCTGCGATGGACAAGTGCGTCATATGCGCTGCGCGAACCTGCAGGACAAACAGGATCGCCGATTGCCGCCAGATCTTCAGATCTTGCACGTGACGCCTTTCCTGTCTATCCAAATTTAGATTCACCGACCGTCCCATACTAAAGATGGGTGGTTGATACCTAAATCGGGGGGAAGGCTATAGAAAACTCAACGGCAAGTCAAGGGAAAATATTGGGAATATGGCGGACGATAGCTTGCGGGGATAAGAAGCTGTCAGCTTTCAGCCTCAGAACGAGGAGAGAATCATGGCGGAGGCAACTCCCCTCCGGCTAACAGCTGATCGCTGACGGCTGACTGCCAGTTCTGCGCGCCTTACTTGCATAAAAAATGGTGGTATTCAACAGGACTCGGCGGGGCAGTGAGGGCGATGTTCACCGTATCTGGCTCGTAGCCGACCCCTTCCAGATCCCGCGCTGCCGACGCCAGCTCTTCCTCGGTCAGATAGGCCACGGTGTCCGGCACGCCGTTCCGCTTGAGCGAGAGCAGCATGCCGTTGAGCGTTTCCCGCTCTTCCTGCGGCATGTTCTTCTGCAGAGGAAACTCCAACGGACGGCTGTAGGGACTTTCATAGGACTCGTTGAGCGCCTTGATCGTCTTCAGCACCAGCCGATCCTGCTCCCAGGGCTGCATTTTGGGTCCCGCCGAGGGATGGGTGGCCAGCAAATCCATGAGGGTGATGACGTTGGTATTCAACGACCGGCCGACAAACTCGCGCTGCGGCTCGATGGTAATCCGGCCCAAGCCGAGATGCTTCGCCACCGCTTCGACCAAGGCAAAGTTGATCATGAAGCTGTATTGTCCGCCGAACTGGCCGTAGCAGGGCTTGTCCGGATCGTTGAGCACCTGCCTATCCGCCGTCCCGGCGTCGAACGCGCTAAAGCCGACCGCATCGGGCGCCAGGAGGCGCTTGGCCTCCTTCAACGTCGCAAACGCCCCCAGGTTCACCGGCACCAACACTTGCTCGTCGATGGTCTTGAGAAACTCCGTAATGGTCTTGCGATAGGGCACATCTTTCCACTCGACCTTCCGAAACTCCTTTTCCCACACCAGNNATGGCGGCATGCAGCGTCTCGCTGAGATTGGGACGGAGATATTCTTCTTCGATCTCACCCGCGCTTCTGGCCATGAGCTTGGTCGGCAGATCGTTCCACAATTCGTTGCAGATGATCCGATCGACTGAGTGGTCCGCCAATCCCTCAATGTGCTCCACGCCCCCCAGCATGGCCTCGACCCGGTCGCGATGCGGCGTGAGATCCGGATGCGCCAAGGCGCCGTCGAGCACCGACTGCTCCCAATCCACCAGCACATAACGGACGCGGGGGTAGACCTGGCCGTCTTTGTCGAGCGTCTTCAGGTGGCTCAAGAAGCAGGCGGCAAGGTTGCCGTTGCCGGGACCGAGCTCCAAGACCGTAAGGGGGGAGGGGGGAGGGGCCTTCTCTTTTGAAGCCTTATCACGCTTGACGACTTGTTCGTAATAATCCGCCGCCAGCGCGTGCGCCAGGCGGTAATCGGCGGAGGCGAAGGTCTGGTAATAGGTCCGCAGCTTGTCGCCCCTGAGGCGATAGAACAGCGTATTGATGTGGGCCTGCCACTCGTCCAGCGGCTTGTAATCCCCGATCAGCTGCGGCAATGCGTCGGCGTCTTGAAGCATGTGTACACTCGTGGGTGAGGGGTGAGCCAATTGCGTGGGTCGGATTGTAGCAGACGGCTGGAAACCGCCGCAATCGGAGATCTCGTAGCAGTTAGCCATCAGCCTTCAGCGATCAGCACTCAGCTAGAGGGGAGGGGCCTTCGCTATGCCCCTTCTCATTCTGAAGCTGACGGCTGAGAGCTGATAGCGTTCCCCGGCATTCACCCTTGACTCTGCGGCGCGGGGCGGTGTACCAACTTTTCATGACCGCCCTGTGCCGGTTGCTCATCGCCTTGCTGTTGGGAGTCCCGCTCGCCTGGGCCGAGGATCTGCCGCTGACAAGAAATCTCCCCGTGCCCGACTTTCAAAATAATCAACAAGACGCCAAGCCCTACGACTTCGATGCCCCGCCCGGCGGCATGTTTCGCTCCATTACGATGGCCGAGGGCTTTGAAGAAGAGATGGGCTTCCGACGCACGCATGAAATCGTGCCCGTCCGGCCGACGGAACAGTTTCCCCCGGAAACGCCGGCGGTCTTCATTGTGTTCCACCTGCACCAGCATTATCAGGCCTTCCAGGTCTTCGGCCGCTGTTTCCCGGAAAACGCGCCAGGGCTCTCTCCCGACACGCTCGTCAGCCAGGACGCCATGTATATGGCGCTTGAGGACGAGAGCGGCTACCTGAAACTCTTCCCTCCACAGGACCGATGGACGCCCGGCCGCTACAAAGTGGAGATCCACGCGGGCGAGGAAGTCAACGAGATGAGCCTGGTGGGCACGATGCGCTTCACGATCGTGGCGGGGAAATAACTCGTCATTCGCTCCCCTCCTCGTTTGACGGTCCGCGGACCATTCGCTAGAATGGCTGCGTGATTCTTTTCCCGCAGCCAATCAGGAAACGCCGCGCTCGATGACCCACGCGATTCGCCCATGGGCCTCCGTCGTCATTCCCATCAAGGATGAACGAGACAACCTCACTCCGCTGACCGAGCGGGTGATCAAGGTGCTCGCGGCCCGCGAGGAGTCCCGGCAGGCCCCGTTCGAGCTGGTCTATGTGGACGACGGCAGTAGCGACGGCAGCAGCGAGCTGCTCGACCAGCTGCAACAGAACTATCCCATGGTCCGCGTGCTGCATTTCGACCGGAATTATGGCCAGTCTTCCGCCTTCGATGCCGGCTTCAAAGCCTCAACCGGCGACTTGATCATTACGCTCGACGGAGACCTCCAGAACGATCCGGCCGATATCGACCGGATGCTGCCGTTGATCCAACAATTCGACCTCGTCTGCGGCTGGCGGAAGACCCGCAACGACAATCTGGTGCGCAAGCTCTCTTCCCGCATCGCGAACAAGGTGCGGACCGCCGTCACGGGAGACCGCGTCCACGACACCGGCTGCTCGCTGAAGATCTTCCGGCGGGCCGTCGCAGACAAACTGCAGCTCTTTACCGGCATGCACCGGTTCTTCCCGGCCCTGGCCCTCATGCATGGATTCACCGTGACCGAGATTCCGGTGAGCCACTACCCCCGCGCCCACGGCATTTCGAAATACGGCGTCGGCAACCGGCTCTTCAAATCGCTCTACGACCTCATCGCCGTCCGCTGGATGCAACAGCGCGTGCTGCGGTATAAGATACGCGGCTAGCCACTCGTCGCGCGCCACCTCATTATGACCACCACTGAAACCATCTGGATCGCCATCGGATTTCTCGGCCAGGGGCTGTTCTTCGGACGTTGGATCGTCCAATGGCTCGCCTCCGAACAGAGCGCCTCAAGCAAGGTGCCGGTGGCCTTTTGGTACCTGAGCCTCATCGGCGGCCTCATCACGCTGGCCTACGCCATCTACAAGAAAGATCCGGTCTTTATCGCCGGGCAAAGTATCGGCTCCGTGGTGTACATCCGCAATCTGATGCTCATCTATCGCCCCAATCAGGCCGGCACAGCGAAGGGGGATCGATGATGAGTGAGAATACTGGCGAGACGGGCGGGAAAGACGCGACTGGCGATTCCCTCGCGTCACCGATCACCCATCACCCATCACCCGTCACCTATCCGGCGTCGCTCATCACCCGTCATGTTCTGCTCTTGCTGGCCCTCTGCGGGGTCCTGTTCTTTTGGAACCTGGGGGCCCTCGGCCTCACTGACCGTGACGAAGGCCGCAATGCGGAGGCTGGCCGGGAAATGCTGGAAACGGGCGACTGGATCAGCCCGACCTTCAACTACGAGCCTCGCTATGCCAAGCCCGCGCTGGTGTACTGGCTGATGAGCGCGTCGTATTCAACCTTCGGCGTGTCCGCCTTTGCTGCGCGATTCCCTTCAGCCCTTTTCGGCCTGGGACTGGTCCTGATGCTCTATCTCTTTCTCGCACGGCTGCGCGATCCGGTCACGGCGCTGCTCGCCGCGCTGATGCTCGCGCTCAATCTGCAAATGATCGCGCTCAACCGCATGGCCCTGACCGACAGCGGGCTGATCTTTTTCACCACGCTCTCGCTCTTCGCCTTTTGGCTGGGCTTTGAGACGACGCACGCACGGCGGCTCTGGCTCTGGATCTGCTACCTCGCAATGGGGCTGGGGACCTTGGCCAAGGGGCCGGTGGGATTCCTGGTCCCGGTCATCACCGTCGCTCTCTACCTCTCCCTGACGAAGCAATGGGGCCGATTCTGGCAGGATGGGAAACCGCTGACGGGAACGGCGCTGACGATTCTGATTGCCCTGCCCTGGTACGCCACGATGTGGTGGCTCCACGGTGCCGAATACGCCGCCTCGGCTCAAGCCAATACCGTCGGCCGGTTTCTCAATCCGATGGAAGGGCACAGCTTCGGGCTCTTGTTCTATATCCCGGTGCTCCTTCTCGGATTCTTCCCCTGGAGCGGCTGGCTCCTCTTTGCCTGGTATGACGCCTATCGAAGCTGGCGCGCGGCACACAAGACAGACGCGCCCCCTGCCTCAGCACCAGCCCTCTCATCCACCGACAAACTGGAATGGTTTACCGCCGCGTGGATCTTCGGCACGTTCGTCTTCTTTACGCTGTCATCGACCAGGCTTCCCCATTACATCGGCCCGCTCTTTCCGGCCGCCGCGATTCTCACGGCCCTCTACTGGTCCCGCTGCATGGCCGAGCCCGCCACCCGCGGCGCCAGAGCCGCCGTTCATGTGGTGATGTGGCTGGGCTTTCTCCTGGCCGGCGCCTTCGCTTCGCTGCCCTGGATCTACGACACGAAAATCGCCGGGAAACTGGTTAAAGAATTTCCCCTGGCCACGCAACTTTCGATGGGCAGCGGTCCTTACATCGCCGCCACGATTCTCCTGATCGGCATGGGACTGGTCGGCGCATTCGGGCTTTCGGAGACACGCCGACGCGCGGCGTTGTGGGCAGCCGGCGGGTCGCTCGCCGGCGTCGTGCTCGTCTTGATGCTGTTCATCCTGCCGGCAGTCAATCGCTACTTCATCTCACCGCCGCAAGAACTGGCTTACGCAGCAGGGGTGAACCTCGAACCGGGCGAGCAACTCATTGTCTACGCCTCGACGAGACCCTCCATGGCTTTTTATGCCCGCCGAAAGGTCCTCTTTGTCGGAAAGGGCGAAGAGGAAAAAATGCGTGCGGCGTTGTCCCAGTCCGGCCGCACGATGATCCTTCTGCCGGAATCTTTCGTCGAGAAACTGCCGGGCGATGTAAAAAGCTATCAGCCGATCTTGAAGCGCTACGGCTATCTACTGCTCGCCAGCGAGCCGATGGTGAACATCCCGGAATCGGCCACGCTCCCGCCTCCTCCTTCATCGACGAAAGAGCCGCTTATCTTCGGGCACTAGAAGCTAGATTTGTGTGGCGCGCGGCAGGGTAAATAAGAAAAGACTCGGGTAGCCCCATCACAAAGATATCGCGCCCCGGCCAGCGACAAGAACGACCAGGCTCAGTAGCACAACAGCGACTAACTCACTGTCTCTGACGATCATCTTGCTCCGAGAAGGTTCGACCATCTCGTCCTTCTGATCCCCACTAACCCATAATCCCACACACAAGAATCCCACCGCGGCCATCACCAGCGGCGAGCCCGTCATCAGGGAAAGCCCCAGGGCAATGGCCATCAGCCAGGCCTGAGACGCCTGCCGCCCGAGAACGGCCGGACCATTCCACCACCTGCGCAGGCGGCCCCAGAGGCCGCCTACTACAAGCATGGCGCCCAACCCCATCACTAGCGACATATCCCATCCTGATTCCATCGGATGAATCAGCCCCCACAGCAGGGCAAAGACCCAGACTGTTCCGATGGCGGCCTGCCGCAATCCCGTTTCAACGGCCGTGTGCCATTCCTTCCAGGGGGCCAGGGCCAGGGCGCCGCTCACGAGACCCAACACCGCCCCGCCGAATACATCGGACGTGAAATGCGATCCGCGCAACACGCGGCTCAACGCCACAAACGTGCCCAACCCGAACCACACCACATTGTAATGAGGGAATCGCCGAGCCAAGACCGCCGCCAGCGCAAATGTGACCGTGGTATGGCCGGAAGGAAAGGAATCGAATCCAGACACTAGCGACGGGGCCACATTCCAATCGCCCGACGTCGAAAACTTGGGCCTGGGCCGACCGACCAAGTGCTTCACGGTATGGACCAGCACCGTCGCAATCCCATGGGCCCACAACGTTTCAATGCCCGTGCGCATCCCGCGCGACGGGGGATAGGCCCACCCCACCGCCATCAGCAGCGCGCTCACCATGAGCAACTGCCGCCCATCGCCGAGCCAGTTCCCGGCGTGGCTGACAAAGGCCATCCAGGGCACGGTCAATGTGCCGCCCCCCTCTGGCGTGGTTATGGCGCGGAGATGCTGCGCGACGGGGCCATCGAATTCGCGCAGCCCCCCGTACACACACACCAGCACGGCGGTGAGACAGATGAACGAGATGAGGCGAGAAAAGCGTGACCGACGAGACTCGCGGGAATCGACGCCCCCGTTCCTCTTACATTTTTCGCCGGATCCATCCCTCTCGCACTTCTCGCCTGTCTCGCCCATCGCGCACGTCTCCCCGTCTTACGGTACCCAATCGGCCAGAAATACGTTGAATTCTCCCGGCTGTTTCGCATTCCGGTCGGAGACCCACACGAAATGTTTGCCGTCCGGGGAAAACATCGGAAAACTGTTGAACTGCCCCTCGAAGGTCACTCGCTCCAGACCGGCGCCATCGTCGCCCACGAGATACACATGAAAGCTGGGCCGGCCTCCCTCGCCACGCGTTTCGACATTCGAGGAAAAAACGATCCGCTTCCCGTCCGGATGGAAAAACGGGGAAAAGTTCGAGGCGCCATTCGACGTCACCTGGTGTTTCCCGCTGCCATCGGCATTCATGATGAACAGTTCGAGCTGGCCCGGCTCTACCAGCCGCTGCGCCAGCAGGTCCTTGTACTTCGCGATCTCGGCGGGATCGGTCGGGTGGGAGGCGCGATAGACGATGCGTTTGCTATCCGGCGAAAAAAACGCCCCGCCGTCATAGCCGACATCCTCGGTGAGGCGCCGCTGGTGAGACCCGTCGAGGTCCATTGCGTAAATGTCCAGGTCGCCGTCCCGGACCGACGTCCAGACGATGGTTTTTCCATCTGGCGAGACCGTGGCCTCCGCATCGTAGCCGGGCGTGTTCGTCAACCGCTGCATTTCCTGCCCGTCGATGCGCACGGCAAACAGATCATAGTTGTCGAGCGCCCATCGGTAGGCGCCTTCGCGCGGCGGCTTCGGCGGACAATTCGGCCCGCTGAGGTGCGTGGACGAGTACAACACCCGCCGGTCGCCGGGAAAGAAATAGCCGCAGGTGGTGGCGCCCGATCCGGTGCTGACCAGCCGGACCTGCTCACTATCCAGATCCATTACATACATCTGATAACAGCCGAGCGGAATCTCGGCCGGAGTCAACGCCGAGGCATAGGTGTCCTTCATCCAATTATTGGTCGACTGAAAAATCAGTTTGTTACCCGAGAACGAAAAGTAGGCTTCCGCGTTTTGCCGGCCGAACGTCAGTTGCTTGATATTCTTCAGATGCCGTTCAGCCCCGGCGGGAGCCTTCACCGCCTCCGGACTCGGTTTTCGCTCGGCGGCCATTCCGGCCTGGGGCCAGAGCATGAGCGCTGCGATGACTCCAATAAAACCGCAAACCCGGTTACTGCTGTGCATTGCGTCGAACCTCCTTGATCGTCTGAGGAACCTGCCAGACATCGCGCTGAACCACCGCGCCGTCTGTAAAAACCACCACACTGTGCCATCCATAAAAAAACAACAAGCGGGCCACTTTCGTCGCCGCGGCGGGATGCATCGCGTACACCACCGTCACCACCGAGCCGGGCACCCCCGCGCGATGGCAGGAAAACACGACGGCCATTGACGGCCCTTCATACTTCGCCCCCGCTACCCGAAACCCCGACGGCTCCAACTGCACCCGATCTCCGCAAGAATCCGCCAACAGAGCCTGCGCCTGCGCCTGATGTTCCGGTGTCGCCAGGATCAGGACCGATCCTGACTGAGGCAGCGCCGCCGTGTCTACCGGCAAAATCGCGGTTTTGCGGCCTGGCGAAACCGATTCTTCTTGTGCCTGAATGCGCGCCACCAGTTGCTGAAACGGCTGGGCATTGTCGGAATATAACGGCAGGAGCGCCTTCCGTTGATCAGTCACATACAGATTCAGGACCGGCGCCAATTGCTCCCGCCTCAGTTGCTGCAGCGTCATGAATTGCGGGTCCAACGATACCGATAGCGGCGCGTCTGGCACCGACACCTCGGCTTCTCCCCGAGTCCCAACGAGCGGCATCAACAGGGTCTGCACCGAACCCTGCATCGTGACCTCGACGGGAATAGTCACGCGAAAGGGCGCGCCCTCCTGTCGCACTGCGACATACAGCCGGTAGGCGCCCGACTGATCCGTCTCGGGCGAGGCCGAGGCCTCAATGAGGGACAGCTGCGGCGCGCCGGGCCGTTCGACCCATTGCGCAAAAAACCAGCGCAGGTCTGTCCGGCTGACCTGCGCGAACACCCGTTCAAGATCCTTCCAATCCGCATGCCGCCCGGAGAGTTCTGTGACAATCTGCTTCACTCCTCGCCAGAACGCCTCGTCTCCGATTTCCCTGCGCAGCTGATGAAAGACCATCGCCGCCTTCTGATAGCCGATGGCATTGTCTTTCTCGTCACTCTTCCGCTGAAACTCCGCAACGGAATAATCGGCGGCGGGTGTGACATAGACACTATACCCCTGCGTCATCAAACGCCGCTGCTCGCGCGCCTGGCGATCATCGTGCGCCAGCTCATGCCAGTAGTAGTTCGCCAGATAGGTCGTGAGCCCTTCAACCCAATTGCCGCTCTCGGCACGATTCCACACGGCATTGCCGATCCAGGAATGAACGATCTCATGCCCCAACGCATAGGGCTGTGTGTAGTGGCGCTTGATGCTGCCGCTGCCCAAGAGCGTGAACGACGGCATGCCCAGACCGCTCGCGAAAAAATTCTCCACCACGGCAAATTGCTCAAACGGATATGGCCCCAGCAGCGGCACATAGGCATCAAGATATTTCGCGGTCGCCTCTAGATACTCATCCGCCAGCGCCGCATCCTCCGGAAACAGGTATGTCGCGAGGCGAACGGCCTTCCCCTGTCCATTCGTCCACTCGCGCTGCTTCACGGTGAAGCGGTTCGCGGCCAGCGTCAACGCCTCCGAAATGCCCGACTCCCAGATCTGCCACATCACGCAAGGCTCGCCGCCCGCTGGCTCCGCACAGTCCCGCTTGGTCCCTCCACGCCCCTGACTGACCGTGGTCCATCCCTGCGGCATCTCGACCGCGAGTGCATAGGAGGCCAGCGAACCGGGCCGATCGGGATACCATCCGCTTTCGCTGCTCAAGTACACGCCCTCCGGCCCGATATGGCCGGCGGTCTCACTCGGCGTGACGAACCGGAGATGGCGAGGTTCGCGCGGCGGATCGTGGATCAGGCCCTCGTAATGCCACTCGACAGTCACGTCCCCAGAGGCGGTCTGCGGCAGCGAGAGACGAATGGATTGAATCGTGGAATCAGCTCCTGACAGGCCGACCGTAAACGACAAGGGAACGGATCCTTCCCCTTCTACCAGAAACAACTCCATGATCCGTAGCGATTTGGCCAAGGTGAACTCGATGAATTGCGGCCGCGCGCCGACCTGAAGCACCATTCGATCTAAGACGGTCAGATGATGCCGTTCGGGGTCGATCGCCGCCCAAAGATCATGATGGCGTATGGCCGGAGCAGACGGAAGCTGATCGCTGACCTGGCCGTAAGATGGAGGCAGGAACAGCGAGAGCCCGAAAAGCATCGTACTGAGAGCGTACCCTGCGCGTCCGAATGACATCGGAAGGGTTTTAGCACTCGCGGCAGACGAGCACAAGCTGAACGGCAGTCAGAAGGCGATCCAGCGCAATCGGTTTACCCAGAATCTCTTGAGGACCCAATGCCCAGGCTTCTTCGAGCATTTCCTCGTTATGGCTCCCAGTCATGATGATCACCCCGCCCGGATACTCGCTGTCCCGGAGCGCCTGCAGGACCTCGATCCCGGACAGGCCTGGGAGAATCATATCCAAGATGATCAGATCGGGTGCGGACTCCTGCACGACGCGCAAGGCCTCATGACCATCGGCCACTCCGAAGGCCCGATAGCCCCGCACACTCAGAAATTGAACCAGCAAATCCCGAATGAGCGGATCATCGTCGACAATCAGCACGGATTCGCCGGCATCCTGCCCTCCCACCGCAGTGACTGGAGAACTCGGGGCCGGATTCGCCCTGACCGGCAACTGCGAAACCCGGTGCACGGCCTCGACAAGAATATCCAGCGACAGCCCGCGACGGACAAAGTCCGTCACGCGCAACGAGCGCGCTTGATTCTCCTGCACCTCGGTAGCACCTCCGCCCAGGATGATCACCGGAGCCTCGGGATCGGTTGCTCGAATTTCTTTGAGCACCGTGAGCCCGTCCATCTCGGGCATGCGCAAATCGAGCAACGTGATACGCGGTGCGTGCTTCCGGAACAGTTGCAACCCTTCCCGCCCGCTCGTGCATGTCATCACGCGATAGCCATGCCGGGTCAGCACGGTCTGCAAGAGATCGCAATTCATCTGGTCATCGTCCACGATCAAAATCGTAATCATGCGAACCGCTGGCCTCCGGATTCACCACCGCTGACAGAGAGACAAGGCCCACGCCCCGCCATCGTCCGCCTCAACCTTAGCACGAGGTTGCCGAAGTGCAAAGAAAATGACCGGTTATGAACGGGGAGCAGGTTGTCCGAACAACGCGGCGATAAAGGCTTCCTGATTGAAGTCCTGGAGATCCTCGACCCCTTCGCCGACACCGATCAGCCGGACCGGGATTTTCAGCTCCTCGGCAATGGCAACGACGATGCCCCCGCGCGCGGTCCCGTCGAGCTTGGTGAGGACTAGACCGGTCACGCCAACCGACTCCTTGAATTGCCGCGCTTGCGCCAAGGCGTTCTGCCCCAGCGTGGCGTCCAACACCAGCAACGTTTCATGCGGCGCGCCCGGCAGCTCCTGGCCGATCACGCGGGTGATTTTTCGCAACTCATCCATGAGGTTGGATTTGGTATGCAACCGGCCGGCGGTATCGATCAGCACGACATCGGCTCCGCGCGCCTTCGCAGCCACAATGCCATCGAACGCCACCGCTGCCGGGTCCGCCCCATGCCGTTGCCGGATGACATCCACCCCGACACGATCCGCCCAGACTTGCAGCTGATCGATCGCCGCGGCGCGAAAGGTATCGCCCGCCACGAGCAAAGGCCGGCGGCCGCCTTGCACCAGCCGTTGCGCCATTTTCGCAATCGTGGTGGTCTTCCCCACTCCATTGACCCCGACAACCAGGACCACAAACGGCTTCGGTCCCTGCGCGATCAACTGTTCCAGTGACGCCCCCTGCACCGGAGCCAAGAGGCCATAGACCGTCCGGCTCAATACGTTCTGCAAGGCCTCAGGGCTCGCCGCATCCGCCCCGCGCGCATGCTTTTGCACATGGGTCATGAGACGATCCACCACGCGCACGCCCAGATCGGCACTCAAGAGCGCGGCCTCCAACTCTTCGAGCATCGCCGGGTCCGGCGTCCGCCCCAACACACGATCGAGCGATTGCCGCACGACCTGGCGTGTTTTACTGAGTCCGTCGCTGAGCCGCTGAAACCACCCCATGATTACTCCGTCTTTCTGCTGCGCCGCCGCGGCGGCGAATCCGATTTGGGTACCGTAACCAGCCGGGGAATCGGCCTGAGCACCCGTAAAATCTGCTGTTCCCGCCGGCGCATGCGCCGGGCTTCCTGGTCGCTCCGTTCATGATCGTACCCGCACAGGTGCAACACACCATGCACCAAGAGCCAGGCCAGCTCCTCATCTAACGCCCGACCGTTCTCTTTCGCCTGGCGGCGGGCCGTCGGCACCGAAATCACGACATCGCCAAGGAGCGCCCCATTGGGGCAGGCCGATTCCCGCATGGCAAAGGCCAGCACATCCGTCGTGCGATCTTTTTTCCGATACTCCCGGTTCAGCCGACGCATGCGCCCGTCCCCGATCAACTCAACACTCAGCTCTGACGACGCTTCGCCAACGGCCTCCAGCACCTGCAAGACTACACGCAACCACGCCGTCTGCCGCACCACCAGCCGCCTCAGACGCACACGCAGATAGACAGCCATTGTTTAGTGGGATTGGCCCGAGGAATCACTCGCCGGGGATCCGGAGGGAGCCGCCTTACGGGAGTTTGATGAGAGCGATGGCAAGGAACCCTGTCCCCGAGAGGCTCTCGGGGCGCCGCCATTGGCCGACTGAT
Organism: Nitrospira sp. UBA6493; assembly: GCA_002435325.1. Taxonomy (GTDB): domain Bacteria; phylum Nitrospirota; class Nitrospiria; order Nitrospirales; family Nitrospiraceae; genus Nitrospira_D. The sequence goes on from DJMJ01000041.1 coordinate 19,858, forward strand.
ACCGATCATAGGCCTTCACAATGTCCTGTACCAGGCGATGACGCACCACGTCCTTCTCGTCGAAGTAGATGAACTCGATGCCGTCGATGCCGCGCAAAATCTCTTTGACCTCAATGAGGCCCGACATACGGTCGACCGGCAAATCCACCTGCGTAATGTCGCCGGTGACCACCACCTTCGAGTGAAAGCCCAATCGGGTCAAAAACATCTTCATCTGTTCCGCTGTCGCATTCTGCGCCTCGTCAAGAATCACGAACGAATCGTTCAGCGTCCGCCCGCGCATGAAGGCCAGCGGCGCAATCTCGATATCGCCGCGTTCGATCAGGCGATTGGCCCGCTCCATATCCATCATATCGAACAAGGCATCGTACAGCGGCCGCAGATAGGGATTCACCTTTGCATACATATCGCCAGGCAGAAATCCCAGCTTTTCTCCGGCTTCAACCGCCGGACGGGCCAGAATAATTCGGCTCACCGCTTTGGTCATCAACGCGCTGACCGCCATCGCCATCGCCAGATAGGTCTTGCCCGTTCCCGCAGGCCCGATCGCAATCACGATGTCGTGCTGCTCGATGGCTTCGATGTACGCTTTTTGCGCGGGAGACTTCGGCCCGATAAACCGCTTCTTGGTGACAATCGCCGTCGCACCTGCGAGCACATCCTTAATTGAGGCGTCGGGTGTCTGGCGCAACGCCGTCAATGCATGCTTCACGTCGTCCGGCTGAAGAACAAGTCCGTCGTTGGTGAGATTCGCGAGTTCGAAGAGAATGCGTTCGGCCTGGCGGGTGGCGTCGAGTTGACCATCAAGAGTCAACTCTTCCCCGCGCGCGGAGAGCCGTACGCCGAGCTCACCTTCGATCAATTTGAGGTGGCAGTCGTGATGACCGAACAATGCGGCAGTATTCGTGCCTTCTCGTAGTTTCAGTTTACGCACGAATGCGTGGTGTTCTCCCTCGGCAACGTCAGATGCGCGTATTCTATCAGAGGGGGAAAAGGCGAGACAAGCGGAGATGCCTCAAGTTCCGGCCGGCTCGGCAGGCGTAACTGTTGTCGTAAGGTTGAGCTCGAATTCCTGGAAGGCAACACCTCCCTGAGTGTCTTTCGCCACAATGCGGACTTTGTGCGCGCCCACCTGAGGTGATTCCACCACCCACGTTACAACTCCAGTTTGCGCATCGATCTGCATCCCCGGAGGAGCCGTTTCCAGCGAAAAGACAATGGCATCCGACTCGGCATCAGTGGCTTGGACACGATAATCATACCGATTGTTCACAATCGTGGTCGCCGGATTCGATACAATCCTTGGAGGCGTATTTCCGACAGAGATCGGCCCCAATCGAAGGACAGGGCCTTTGCTCGTACCATCAGATGGCACCGCCTCAACCGCCAGGGTATCCCCGAGAACAAAGCCGACCGTCTCGAATTCAGATTCCTCGCCTTCGTGAATCAACTTGCCGTTTTTCAACCAGCGATACACCACCTGAATAGCATCACCGTCAATGTCCGACAGCTTCGCACGCGCCCGCACGCGGACGCCAGGGAACACGTATGGGGGCTCGATCTCCAACGCTTCTCCCATGGGCGGCGAGTTACCCACGATTACAGACTCGCTGGTCTTTGAATCCCCTTCGACCGTCCCGTCATGCGGCCACACCTGCACTGAGACTCGATCGCCACGCTTCAGTATCGCGGCCGGCAACTGTTCGTTATCCTGGCCAGGGATCGCCTTGCCATTGACACTCCACTGGTACCGAAACCGAAGGGAATTGCGATCAATATCCTGCGCCTCGACATGTGCCGTGACAGGACTAGTCAACACCAGTGGAACAGGCTGGATCGTCACCGCGCGCACAGTTGGAGGATGATTTCCCGACGAAGATACGTTCGACCTGTTATCAGGAGAACTGCGCTGGCACCCGGTGAAGAATGCGACACTGACTACGCACGCACTTACAGCCCAGAAAAGACTTTGCCTGGCACGAGGCATAATGCTTCGTGCCCGCGTGACTCCCTTTGAGAATTGCCTTTCCGCCATATCAATCCCGCTGATTGATCCATGAGACATATTCGCTCTTCGCGGACAATCCGTTGAAGGCAACATTGGTCACTTTGGAGTCGCTGGTCTGAATGAACCCCGACGCACCGCCAGCCCCTAAGTGAACCGCCACCTTGGAGGCGACACCCTCACCCAGAGCGACACTCCGTATGGCCTTCCCTGACGAGTCCACGCCAAAGAGCGGCTCCAGCGGCGGCCCTCCAGTCTTGTAGTAGAGACCATAGAGATTACTTTCTCCGGCCGCGACACAAATATCGTTGGTCGGAATAAAGGTCGGAAACAGCACAACTCCCGCCAGAACGCTTGGCGAAACGATCGACCGCTCTTTCGATGTCGGGAGGATTGTCACCCAACCATCCATTGACTTCACGAGCGTGATCAGGGCCGGATACGTGGTGGTTCCAACCACCCCGTTCACTTGATTAGACCCTGAGGCGCACGTGATACAAATTTGCACGTTCGAGACATCGAGAAGATTATCCACCCAGCAATCAACCGTCGATGACTGTGTACATCCGCCAGGCCGCATAACGGAATCTTTCAGCCCAACCAAAAACTGTGTATCCGTATTCGTTTTATCCGCCACGCTCAGGAAACGCCCCGTGCCGAAAAACACCCAGGTTTCTCCCGTATCATCAACGGTAACCGTTGGACTCGCCGTAACAGGTCCGAGATACGTCCACCCCGATAACAGATTAAACGTGTCCAGCATTTCCGTGGGAACCCGGTTCGCACCGGAAGGAACGCCCCAGGTCGAGGTCGAGCAGGGGGCGGCACTACAGGTCCCCATCGTTAATCGATACATTTTCCCGGTCCAACGCCCGATGCCACTTGATGCCGGATCGATTGTTCGTCCGACGTAGACCACGTCGTCCCGATAATCGAGATCCCGGTCATAGGTGACGGGATCAGCTATGAAAGAATTCCATGAACCCACCGGCATCTTGGTCACAGTCGGCGGGGTTCCGAGGGGCGCCCCCAACTGAACCACAAAAAGCTTCGCCGCTCCCGCGGCGCGCCCATCATACCCGTGCATCCCGGAACCAACCACCATGTACCACTTCGCATTCACATTGCTCGTTTTGCTATCTGGAGCCGGATTCATCCGAACGATCGTCGGGAAACTCGTCGTCAATCCAAGATCCGACGACGAATACACTCCGACCACCGTCGGAGTTGCGTCCGGGTCAGTGATGTCCAGAATGTAATAGGCGCTGTACACATAGCGGTCCTCGCCCGCATCGGCTGTATCGCCATCGTTATTGAGATCCATGACGAGATGGAATGCCGGACCGCCGTTATTGCCGCCGGACACGGCCGCACATGAGCCGCAACTTCCGCCGAACCGCAGCCCGACGATTGCGATCGTCCCCCACCCGCCGGGATGAATACAGCCGAGCGCCGTCGGAGTCGTTCCTCCGCCGCAAGCCGCTTCCTCCGTAAAGATAGGCACATCCGTAATCCGCGGCTGCAAATCGACATACGAGACATGCGTGTAATTCGTTTGTGTGTACCAGATCAGTTGCGGCAATAGCGCATAGGGGATGAATCCCCACATCTCTTTGCCGACCTCCGGCCCTGTTGAGTTATCGTCCGGCCCCGTCGTGTACCACCCATGCTCCTCGACTCCGCTGGTATTCGGATCATCACCCTTGTGGTAATAGCCTCCGTTAAAAGCGTGCAGCATCCCGTCGTTGGCGCCTACATACACCGTCTGTCGCCGCTTGGCCCATCGCTTGTAGAAGCCGCTATAGCTCGCATCGCCATGCAACAGGTCATATCGCTCCCGCGGAGTGCCGACGATTGTCGGACTCGAGTTCACCACATCCCCGAGCTTCCACACCTTCAACGAACCCTCGACCGTGATCTCCCGGTTCCGCATGCCCGTTACCTGGGTGCCATGGATGAAGTTGATGATGTTGGTGGCCGTATATGTGCCGCTGCTGCTCGCCCGCAAATAGGGCTTGAGTGTCGCGGCATTCCCCGTACTGAACGCCATCTGCTCGTTGACATCCACGACGCCGTCATTGTCGAGATCGACCCAGGTGATGAGGTTACGGGGAGACGCCGCCAGATCCCGCAGCGCCAGCTTTTTCCCTGCCTCCCAGATCCCCTGCATTTCCCGCAAGCCCACCGTCTCATAAGGCGTTGTACTATCAGGCAGGCCATCCATGGGAGCCACATCGTGATATCGCTCGACCACAACGTTGCCCGACACCGGATCCTTCTTTGTCACCACAATGTTGTCGTCGCTATAGACGAGCTTCCCGTCCGGAGGGCCACCGGGGCTGCGATCCTCTCGCAGATTCCCGAACCCATCGACGAAGAGACCTTGCACAAATCCGGTCCACTTGATTTCATTCACGCCCTCAAAGGTCGAGGGGTAAAAGAACGCTTGATAGAGCGACCCTTCTCCCGTCGAAGCCGTCGCCAGCACCGAGATCGAAGTACCGGAGGCGGCTTTCTTCAAAATGGCGGCAATCGCGGCATTGATCTGGGCCGCAAGATCGCCCCCCTCGGACGCATCATAAAACGTATCCGGCACACAGTCCCTATCCAAATCCCACTCCGCATTGCTCGTACTGGCACCGCTCCCGAGATTCGAGCCAGTGGGGTAGGTACAGGTCTGGGAGCCGGTCAAATCGACCGCATTGTCATTGTTGCGATCTTCGAATCCGCCATATTTGGCCGCAGACGCCAAGAGCGCTGCTCCGGTTGGCCCCCCCATGGCGTTAACTGCATAAAACACGGCGTTTTGCGTCCCGGAAAGATCGCCCCTCAAATCATGCGTGCGTCCGTAATAGGCCACGTCGTCCAACCGATCACCCGCGGCGCCACTACTCACCACGCCAATGTTCGTCCCGCTAAAGAGATTGCCGAACGGCGACTGCAAGTCTGGCGCATTACCATCGTTCACCCCAATACCCGGGCTGATCATCAGCACAAAACACTTGGCGCAATAGACCGTCTGCCCCAGATTGGCAAAATAATAGGGGTCGCCGACCGCCCCGATCCCCCCGGAACTATACCCGGTCGACCAAGAGCCGCTGTTGCTATAACAAGGCCCCTGGCTCTTGCGAAACAGACACAGGCCTTCATATAGCGCTTCTGCAATAGGAGAATTGGCCTCCACCTGTTCATTGCGAATATTGGTCACATCTGACGAATTAAACGCCTCATCATAGGAAAACTGGAGACTGCCGCCCTGACCAGTGGAGGCATTCACAAACATGACGCCCACATGCATGTTGTCCGTGCGCATGGTTTGAAAGAGGCCGAGCGATCGCTCTTTTTTATAACAGGCCAAATGCCCCATATACTCAGGATCGCCCACGATGCAACTCGTGGCGGCCCCCGACGCGGCCGGCACATTAGGCTCGGTGGTTAAATCTACCTCCAACGAATATTTATTGGCCGAGGCCGTATCGAACGGGCTCGCCGTGCCATCGTCATTGATATACAGGAGCCCATCTCCAACTCCAAAGAAGATCCCAGAATTGACCGTACCCCCTCCGTTTAGATTCACTGTGGCCACAGACAAAGCGGTCGGTACACGGCCTGTCAGCGTAGCACTCGGCACGAACTTTACATAGCGCCAGCAGGAGCTTGCATTATTGCTGCAACTCGCAGTGCTGCCGTTTTCACCTGTCTTGGGCTCACCATTGAGGTTATTGGCTGTTCCATCAGCATTGGCCTGGGCCGGGATCGGCTTCCCGCCCACAAGCACCTGATAAATCATTTCCTTCTTGCGCTGAGTGAGCCAGTTCAAGAAGTTTCCATCCCAGTAGGTTCCGGCACAGGTTGCCGACAGAGACGCCTTCACCGACCCATAATTAAAACTGTTGCTATCGGTCGTATAGCATCGCAAGGGATCAAACATGCCGTAATACGACTTGGTGGAATCAAACAGATCAGCCGGCGAGGTCACATTAGAGGTATTGATTGTGCCGCCACTATTATCGACCGCCACCAGATCGTCGCCTGCCTGGCTGTCGATCGTTACATTAGACGCATACTTTGACGCGGTCGCAGTACCGGTCTTGAACGAGATGGGATATTTATGATTGGTCCCGCTATAGGCCGCCTCAAGCGTATAGTTTCCCATATCCACGAGAAACAGAATATTCGGCGGTACGGCCTGGCTGAGAAACAGGGGATAGTTGGTATAGTCTCCCATGTTCTGGGCTAATGCGCCGGATGGAGCGCCCGACAGCAACACACCGACAGCCGCAGCCGCCCAGAATCCCATTCCCCGTGTCGCTTGATCCATACGCTTCATTGCAATCCTCCCGGTGGTGCTCGAAGGGCCGGCTACTTCGCCGCTCCTTCAGGGGAGCAAACCTCTGTCAGTGCACAACAGCAGGCTAAATTCGCTGACAGCCTTCATTCTCCAAACAGGCATAGACAGCCGTCAGCCGGCTTCTCATGCCAGTCGTTACATTAGTTGCCACGCAATCGACGCGATACATCACATCGGTACCGCCATTTGCACCGCTATAGGGAGCATGATAGGCATTGTGACGTTCAGCCCCCATCCCAGCCCGCTGCCTGTTGTAGAGATAGTCGATGTCCCCGACAACGGAATAGGCCCCCACCGTCTGAACGAGATTCGGCACCGCAGCAGTCAGTCCGGCCGGGAATGGCGGGCCGATCGGCGTATCAGCCACCCCTGCACCAATGGCTCCAATCTCCGACTCCAGCTGCGTCTTATTGCTCAGAGGAATGGGACCCGGAGGAGTCTGATTATCGAGCAACGCAGTCGGCACGACATCTCCGTTTTCCTTCACTTGCTGAATGACCTTGACCCCGGTCTGGACGCACGCTTCCGCCGCCGCCGCCGAGGCCTCCATCGAGCTGGCGAACCCCGCCACACGATTTTCCAGTCCGGTCATCGTCAGCGCGCCGATCCCGAGCACTGTCATGATCAGCATCACCATCATCACACTCAGGAGGGCAATCCCTCGTTCGTTCCCTGTCCGTCTCTGTCCTGAGGTCGCTCGAGTCATCCCCATGTCGTTACCGCTCCCTACTTTCTGAGATTGCGCAATTCTACGGTCTTGGTGAGGAGGCGTCGGCGCGTCGAGGTATATGGCGGCGTCAGGGTGGCATAGTCACCCGCGGCAAAGACTCCATCTGAATGGAGATGATCGCTGACCTGCAACGCCACACTCTGATTCGTTTGCCTGTTGGCCTCGCCGAACCCTTGGTCTGCCCGACGCTGCCGGCCAACCACCGTTACCTGCGCCAACCGAATCTTGTCCGGCGTCATAATGCCCAGCGTCCACGGATTGTTCGAAACGAAATCCGCCTGATCGAATCCCGCCGCGCCCCCCTGATTATCGATGATCCGATCCGGGGTCCCGCTATTGATGCCCGCGACGCATCCGTCGCAAGCATAGGCAAACTGAATGTCCTCGATTTCATCGGCAATAGATGTGCACCGGCTTCCCGCCGTCGTGCAATCCAACACGCCCGCCGTCATGCCGCCAGCTACTCCTCGCACCAGACACGGCGACCGGCCATTACACAGCCCCCCGACATCAGGAGGCGGAATGATTTGATACGTGATGCACTGCAATAGATACACCGGTGTATTTCTCTTCATCGGTCCTTCGATCGGGGGGCCGGTCACATTGATCGTCAGATTGGCACCGGCTGCCGCCGTTACCGTCCCTGTCAGGGTTCCACCAATTGACACCGTCGCTGGAGGTGCCGTTAGACTTCCCCCTGCCTCGGCCGTCATGTTGGTCACCACCGCAGCCGCTGGCATGGCAATGACCGTCACCGCCCCTCCGGGACCGGCATTAATCGCTGTATCGGCATTAAAAACCCAGGGCGGATTGCCCGCCGTTCCCACAGGATTTCCAACCGGAACCACCAGGCTGATGCGGTCCGGTCCTCGATCCGGACCTGTAACCGTGTGATCCGCCGGCACAACGGCGCTCTGGCAATTCCCGACCGGCCCGCTCATCGGTCCATACCCAGCCATTCTGAGGTCCCTGGAGAGCAACTCCATGGCGAGACGGACATTCTGCTGGGTATCAACCGTCTGCTCACTGGTGCGCATCGCTTTCTCTGACATCGTCAACATCGCCAATCCCGCTGCCACAACCAAAGAGGCCACCACGGCGCCGATCATCAACTCGACCAGCGTCACTCCTCGTTGATCCTCTTTCATGGGACGAACTCTCAGCATGGGGCTAACTCCTGCCATCGGCCTCATCATTATTATTCAGGGGCGATTACTGTTGTCAGCGTGATCTGTTTAGGACGAGCCACTTTCGTTTCTCCAGTCGCCCCGGTCCATGAAATAGTGACGGTCACCGGATACTGATTCAGCAAGACGTTCAGCGCCCCGACTGGCACGGGAGGAACCGTAATGACTCCTCGAACATTCGTCAGCCCGGACGCCTGCGGATTTGCCAATAGTTGCACCCACTGATCGCAATCCCCCTTCGCCATGGGCTGCGCCACTGGATTTTGCGGGCATGGCGTCGCATTGTTGGTATCAATGGCGTACTGTCCTACATTGCTTCGGTTGTTTTGGATCCGCTCGACCATGTCCGCGGCCAAATTGGTGGCTCGCGTCAATTCCGTGGAATCAACATTGCGCGTCAGCGAGATGCTCTGCATGCCTGCCAAGGCCAATAGGCCTGTCGCAAGAATAGCCATCGCCACCATACTCTCAATCAAGGTAAAGCCTGATGAGTTGCAAATCACCCATCCCGCACTCTCTCTCATCCTCATGTTGAATGACTTCATGGACACACCGCATCAGGACACCAATTCGCGATGCCGCGAGGCGTCACCTTGAGTGCATACTGCACACCCCTCGTATTGACGAGCGCCAGTTCTTGATTAGCCGCCGCCCCAGGCCCTCCAACCCGCATCCCCATGGAGTTGAATGAGACCGCTGTTGTCGCCACCGCCGTCCACCCTGGCGATGGTCCGATATTGAGCGTCATGACGTGTGGGGTATTCATAGTCTGAGTAGCAGAGATAACCGCTCCCGTGGCTGCATTGGCAGTGGAAATCCCCATCGACCCATTCGCCAAGGTCAGTGTGACGGTGACAGAGGTATTCCGACTCATGGCTGTAATCCGCGCAAGTGCCAACTGATGCTGCACCTCACTGATCGCCTCGCGGAGTTGAGAACGAGCCATCCAATCAGTGTAGCTAGGGCCTGCCAACGCAGCCGCGATCCCTATAATGGCAACCACGATCATGACCTCGATGAGCGTAAACCCACGCTCCGTCTGTGGCCGCCTCACCTGATGACAATTGAACATCTCCACACACCCCTTTGACTCACTTGACACACCCATCGCGCCGCTAGACTCAGTCGCAAAGGGCATGCCGCTAGGCTATGCCCCACAAGAACTTCTAACTCTTTGTTTTCTTAGGCTAGCCATTTTGCAGTCCCAGAGGAACTTGAACATTCTCCGTACTACCGCGTGACAATTTCCGTCACTTCGGCCGTCTTGGGGACGGCGCCGTCCCTCACGCGAGTCTGTTCTTGCCCCGACCATGGCTTATTGGTGGGCGTTTCCCGGAGTGGTCTCAGCTACAAGAACTGAACCTAACGAGGAAAAACGAAGTGGAGGGATGGAAGCAAACCCGACCAGATGAAACTCATAAACAGCCGCATTTCAAAGAGTGCATGCACATTGAGAATCGGCAGCACCCCCTATTTCATGGCTACGGACCGGACTTGCCGATAGGTCGTGACCCCCTGCAGAACTTTTTGGATGCCATGCTGCCGCAACGTAACCATTCCCTCCCGCATAGCCTGGCTGGCGATCTCCATGGTTCTGGCTTTCGCTTGAATCAGGCGCTTGATCTCGTCTGATCCCACCAACAGTTCATGCAAGGCCACTCGCCCTTTGAATCCGCTCTGATTGCAGGCCGCGCAGCCGCGCCCTCGCCAGAGAATCATGTTCGATGAATAATTCACGCCCAACCGTTCCCAATCATGCGCTCCATAGGCGCGGGCCAGCTCGTCATACTCCTGCTTGGTTGGCTGATACGCCTCTTTGCAAGACGGACACAGGCGCTTGCAGAGGCGCTGCGCCAGCACCCCCAACATCGCATCGGCGAAATTGAAAGCGTCGCAGCCCATCTCCAACAAGCGCGTCACGGTTTCGACGGCGCTATTGGTGTGCAGCGTGCTGAGCACCAGATGGCCGGTGAGCGAGGCTTCGATTGCGATGTCGGCCGTTTCCCGATCCCGCATTTCGCCGATCATGATGACGTCCGGGTCGGCCCGGAGAAAGGACCGCATAGCTGCGGCAAACGTAAATCCGATTTTTGGATGGACCTGCACTTGCCGCAATCCGTCCTGCGTGATTTCAATCGGATCTTCCGCCGTCCATATTTTCCGCTCATCGGTATTGATGTGTTTGAGCACGGCATGCAACGTCGTCGTTTTCCCCGCTCCCGTCGGGCCGACACAGAGGAACATCCCATAGGGACGCTCGGCGAGATCCTTGATGTGCCGCAATACCTCCGGCGCACATTCCATCGCCTCCAGCGCCATCGTGTCCTTCGTGGTTAAGAGGCGCATCACCACATCCTCGTTCGCGCCTGCCGTCGGCAGGGTGGCCACACGCAACTCAAGCTCTTGATCTTTCGCTAGCCTGTAACGGATTTTCCCGTCTTGCGGCTTGCGGCGCTCCGCGATATCGAGATGGGCCATGATCTTGAAGCGTGAGACAATCGCCCGACGGCAGGCCGCCGGAATCCTCATAAAGGTAAAACAGGTCCCATCGACGCGGAATCGTACCGCCGTGTCCTTCCGATTGGCATAGGGCTCAATATGCACATCAGACACTTGCAGCCGATGCGCTTCGGCGACGATGTGGTTGGCCAGCCGGACGATGGCAGAATCGTTTTCTGTAATGCCGCAGTCCAGCCCCTCTCCTCCGGAATCATTTCCGGCTTCGCGCACAAGTTCGCCAAGAATGCCCGTCAGCGTGCCCCGAGTAGCCTGACCGGTGGCAATCAGCAGATACTGCTCGATATCGCGGCGCAACCCGACCGCGTACTGTATCGTCGCCCCAGGAAAGGCCCGCCGGACATCATCGCGCTTGTCCGCATCGAGCGGATGCCCGATCAGAATAGTCACGACCAATCCCTCCCGCTTGAGAGGCACCCAGGCATTCTTTCGCAGATAATCGATGCTTAAATTTTTCAAGAGCCCTGGCTCAACCACAATCCGTTCCTCGTAAGGGACATAGGGACACTGATACACCTCGCCGAGCGCCGCCCCTAGTTCGGCCTTGGATACTCGGTACCGGTCAACCAGTACAGCTTCAAGGTCATCCTCGCTTGACCCTAAACATTCCAGCACATCCTCCATCTCCAAACGCGTCACCAATTCACGCTGAACGAGCAAATGGAGCACCCGTCGCGCCATGGTCGAGCGAACCGGTGTGCCCCGCCGCACAAGGCTCACCATCTGTTCAGCAACCACCCCATGATTGACCGATGCATTTCGCATCTGTGTCGTCATATCCTTCCCCTCTTTCGCATTACGATCATGAATACCGGACTTTCCATGTTCCCGGAGCACGCAAGACCACTGGCAGTCCACGCAACAAGCCCTGGCTCATCTCGTGGTTGTACCAGACCTCCAGCGTCGCACCAGGAGTGGACGGCACAATCGTTCCTTCCGCCACCACTGCGCCGAATACCCGCGTAGACTGATCGAGCGTAATATCCCCCGCGGCATAGAGCGCTCCATTGAGGTGGATCCCCGACAACTGCACAGGGATTCGGCTTGTGCTGTCAGTCTGACCAGGTTGCGGGGGGCTCAGAACGGACAATGACTGCCCGCCGGATGATGGGCTGAGCACCACATGTCCTTGCACCACCAGTGTGGCCTCCGTATACGCGGCGCTCAATCTGAGCACCCCGAGGTTATCCGGCCGTGGAGCCGTGCGGTCCAGCGTGTCGATGAAGATCAAGCCCCGCGCATCGCCTGCGGAGCCGGAACGAAAATACTCATCGGGCGAGACGCCCTGCCCTACCTCGACGACTCCACCCGGATAGAGCAGGCCGTTCCGATCGATCACAAGATAGGTGCCGTACCGCAGGGCGATCTGTTTCAGTTGCTCATAGCCCCAGCGATCCAGGCGCACGCCGGGCGTGGGATTCTGTCCTCCATGCACATTCAGGGGCAGCGGTGGAAACTGGCTCTCCCCGACAGGCGGCTGCATGACCTGCACGGTGCCTCCGGTCCAGACCTCACACCATCGGTCCTCGCGAACCGACACCTCGCGATAGCCCTGCCCCGACACGGACGCCAGCGCGGTCAGCGCCGGAATGTCCTCCAGCCTCTGCACCACTAGATTGCCCCCGACAGACAGGCGGCTCCAATGCACCAGCGCCCCCGATTCCTGTCCGTTCTGAGGCCATCCCAGATTGCCTCCGACCTGCACGCCCGCTCGCAAAGCCGGGAGATCGATCGCCGCCAACTGCATCGACAGCGCATATTGCGCCGACGGCCAGCGCGCCGGGGCGACGGCAATGTCCACCGTGCTCAACAGCCCCGGCGTCGTGGGGGCATAGACTTTCAGACTGCGCACCGTACCCACGTCCTGGAGCGACCGGAAGAGGCCGGACACGGGATCGTTGAGGATCCGGTCATCCGCGCTTTTGGCCGCATTGAGCACGAGATCCGGACGATCCACAGTCCCGATAAATTGAGACCGCCCCGCAGGATCGAAGAACGACGGACTCCCCGTCGAAGTCTGATGACGCTTGTTCAACACTGCGCTCACCTGAGGCGGACGAACCTGCGGGGTATGAAACCAGGCCATCACCATATCCGCCGCCGCATCGGCTATGTGCTGCGCCACCGCGGCGTCCTTCGCGGCGCTGGCGCTCAGCTGTTCCTGCCCGGCCAGTTGGAGTAATACGGCGCTCAAAAGACTCAACAGCAGGGTTAGAACGATCACACCGAACAGGGCCATGCCTTGATCCTTCGCGTAGCCCTCTTTGCATCGCAACCTCTGTCGCTCCATTGTGTACTCCTGATCTTTGTTTAGGATCGCACGCTCGCTTCACGAACAACTTTTGGAACAACATCCCTCGACTCGATCGTCACCACCACTCGCGCGACTCCGCTCGTATTGACAGCCACTCGTCCACGGTCATCCCAATAGGACCACTGCACAGCCCGAAGATCTCCGATCAAAACCCCGGCTCCGCCGTCGATCATCCGCATCAGCTGCAACCGCCCCGCCGTATCAGTACGGGTGTAATAGGCCACACGATTCATCACCTCCACCGAGGCACCGGCGGGAAACAGCCCACGCACTGGCTCACTGAGTGTGAGCTGAAGGCGCTGACCCGTCCGCGCCAGCCTGTGAGACTCGCACTCGCCGAGCGAACAGATCCGCACGGTTTTCCCTTGTCCCCATTCCCCCCCATCCTGGACGGGCACCAGGGTTTGTCCTGCCGTGACAGTGGCGGTCGTCGTTGTCTCCAGGGCGTGAATGTTCGCCGAGAATTCCAACCGGTCAGCCACGGCCGTCGTAATGGTGGCCGCCGAGGCCATACGAACCTCTTGCTCCCAGACTTCCAACCCCAACCGCAGGTCCTGTTGCCCAGCCATGGCGCGCTGCTGCAACGTCGCCTGCGCATGCACGAGATTCAGCGCTTCCAGACTGCCGGCCAATACCACCGTGCCCACCGCCGTGGCCATGAGCAACTCGGACAAACAGAGTCCGCGCTGGTTGAGTAGCAGATTCCGGCATTTCGAATTATCACGACTCCGTTTCATCGATCCCCCACAAAAGCTGGATTCGCTCTGACCGTCGTAACATGGATGCTCCTGTCCGCTCCAAGCGCCTCGTACACTGCGGTCGCCCGGATGACGACAAACCCCGCAGCGCTCAACGGACCGGGGCGATCCATGGCCACAGTCCATTCCAGGCTCACACCATCCTGCTTCCATGTCCCCGTATAGGTCCCATCGCCGGCCGAAGCGTCCTTTGCCTCGCCCGCATCATTCATCACGACATCTACAATGCCATCATGATTCACATCGTCCTGCAACAAAGCCTCCCAACGTACCGACCGTTTTGCTTCCAGCCGGCCCTGAGCCAGAGCCAGGGCCCGTGTCTTCATCACCCCTTGCTGCGCCTGCCGGACAGAGACCTGCAACGCACCCATCGCCCCCATCAGCGCAATCCAGACAATCACCATCGCCACCATTACTTCGATCAGACTCACACCTCCCTCGCCCATCCGCCGCATCATTGGATCGACACCCTGCCGGTGAGACTCACGGTAAGCGTTCCACGCTCTCCCTGAACATTGTGAAAACGGATGGTCGTTGCCGTCGCCGATCGACCGCTGGGATGGAACACCAACTCAGGCCCCGCGCTCGGCTCATCCAGATCTATCGCCCGATCAGCATAGGAAAAGACATGATGTAACAGACGCGCCGGACCGACCTGCGTAAGGATGATACGTTGCTCGCGATCGACCGTGAGATACACGCGGTCTCGTAGCGTCATAGCCAGCTGTTTCGCCTGACGCAGTTCGGAGGCCAACTCCCTTGCAAACAAATCAGTTTGCATGCGCCGGCTCAATGCCAGCAAATCCGGCACTGCAAGCATCGCTACCATCCCGACGATTGCCACAATCGTCACAAGCTCGATGAGGCTGAATCCATACTCCTCATAGACTGGCGTGTGCTTCGCTGTCGCCCGCATATTCATGGAAGGGGCTTCATCAAAAGTCGTGCCTCCCTTTCCCTCGGCTGTAATCCATGCAGCCACGTTACGGTCTGCCTCTGCTTACAGCCAAATCACGTTCAAATTCATGACGATGTGGGCAGAGCAATCCCTGACCCCAATTCGGGTCTGCGTGACAAGCGGACTGTCGGGCACAGCGTTATGCCGTGCCCGACAAGATACAAACCAGTGAGATTGGATACAGAGCAGCGCGAAACAGACAGTCGAAAACTGGAGAGTTACCCAGCGAGAAACCCTTGATACCACTCGATGAGCGAAGATCCAAAAAGTAGGGAGAGAATGGCACCGAAAACCAGGAATGGCCCGAATGGAATATAGTCCTCCCGCTTGATGATCCGGGCAGCGAGAAGAGACACCCCGATCACCGAGCCCACAAACGATCCGATCATGATCGTCAGCACAGCCAATTTCCAGCCCAGGAATGAACCGAGCATGGCGAGCAGCTTGATATCCCCCCCGCCCATTCCCTCCTTTCCGAAAAGATAGGGGCTGGCCCAGGCCAACAGCCATAAGATCCCACCCCCGACTAGCAATCCGATGAGGCCATTCAGCAACCCCATCGGCAAGACGGTCCCCGCACTCACCAACCCCAGCACGATGCCAGGATACGTCACGGCGTTTGGAATGATTTTGTGGGAAAGATCAGTTCCCGCCACAACCAACAGCGCTGAGTACAACCCCGCATACACCACCGTTTCCCAAGTTGGCCCGAAAAACCATAATAAAACAAGGTAGCCCAGCGCATTGAGGGCCTCCACAACGGGATAGTGGATTGGAATCGAGACGGCACAGGCGCGGCACCGCCCACGTAGCACGAGAAAGCCGATGAGAGGGATATTGTCATACCAGGCGATGGGTTGGCTGCAGGCGGGGCAATGCGATCCAGGCCAGGCGATGGACTCCCGCCTCGGCAACCGATAGATACAGACGTTGAGAAAGCTCCCGATCAGCGCCCCGAAGAGCCCTGCGATCAGATACAGCTGCCACATCCCGCTACACTGCTCCCAGAGATACCATCCGCGCTATTCCCGCAAGCCTGGACATCACGCACGAATAGTCTGATTCACCTACCGAGTAACCCTACTAGGGCCATAGGACTTCATTTACTTCATCCGGCCCGGTTTCTTATACTTACGATGTGCCGCTTCAGTATACCTGAAGCCACGCCTATTCAAAGGAGAACCGACGATTATGGCGAAAGCAGCGACGAAGCCGCGGGCCAAAAAATCCCTCGCGAACCTTGAGCCACCTCCCCGCAAGAAGCGCCCGGAGTCGCTGACCTCGCGCGAGCAGGAAATTCTTGAGCTGATCTGGGCTGGGTTCAAGAACAAAGAAATCGGCACGCGACTTAAGATCAGCGTCAAGACCGTCGAAGCGCACCGAGCCAATATGATGAAGAAAATGCGCGTCTCGAATACCGCGCAGCTGCTGAAAAATGCGATCCAGAGCGGATCGCTAAAAATTCGTTAGGACTTACTCCCTGTCGCTGAAGACAGATTACGTTGCCGGACCGCCTCAAACAGCGTTACCGCCGCCGACGCCGATACATTGAGCGACTGCACCTGGCCCTTCATCGGAATCCTGATCCGTTCGTCGCAGTGCTGTAACACCCCCGGGCGAATCCCTTTCCCCTCGCCCCCAAACACCAAGCCAACCGGACCGGTCAGATCCACCTCGGTAATGAGCTTCGTCGCGGTCGGCTCGACGCCGTAAATCCAGACGCCTGCCTCTTTGAGCGTTTCCAGCAATCGTGAGGTATTAATCACTCTCGCCACAGGGATGTGATCGATGGCGCCCGCGGAAGCCTTGGCGACGACCGACGTCAGCCCGGCCGCGCGCCGCTCCGGGATAAAGACGCCATGCGCGCCGGCGCCCTCCGCAGTCCTGAGCACTGCGCCAAGGTTATGCGGATCTTCCACGCCATCGAGAATCACCAGCAAGGGAGCTTCCTGCTTCTGCGCCGCTTTGGCGAGAATGGCCTCTTCCGATGCGTACTCTTTGGCGGCAGCGTAGGCGATCACCCCTTGGTGGTTGCCGCCAGGCACCAGCCGGTCGAACGAAGCCAGCGGCTGAACATGGATCGGAATATGCCGGGCCCGCGCCATGTGCACGAGATCGCCGAACTGTTTGTCCATCCGGATGACGAGCAGACGCTGGAGCGGCCGGGCTTCAGCTCTCAGGGCTTCACGGACCGCATGAAGCCCGTAGAGCATTTCTTGGCTGTCATCGCTTCCATCGGCTGGTGCCGTCTGGCCTGTCCTCGATGATGATACCCTGGGCTGCCAGTTCCGCTCGGATGGCATCGGCGCGTGTGAAGTCCTTCCGCTTCTTGGCTTCCGTTCGTTCGGCGATTTGTCTCTCAATTTCGGCCTCACTGGTGCGGGACGCAGATCCCCCGCCTTCGACGTTGAAGATCCAACGATCCAACTGGAACAATCCCAACACCTGCCCCAACGACCGGAAGGCCTCTCGGGCTCCGCGTCGCGCCTCTAGCGACAAACCGTCGGCGAGCAGCTTATTCAGATCGCTACGCAACCCTTGCAATGCGGCAATGGCCACCGGCGTATTGAAGTCGTCATCCATCGCCGCCCGAAACGCCGTCTGAGTGCGCTCAAGGGCCATCGACAAACCCGCGTCTCCCTTCGTTCCGGAAGCGGGCTCCGCAAGTCTGGCGAAGAGATCGTACAATCCATTTAACGCCTGCTTTGCTTCACGAATGGCCAGGTCTGAAAAATCCAATGGACCATGATAATGGGTCGATAGGAGAAAATAGCGCAGCATCTCGCCGGTAATCTCTTCCGGCCATTCCGACTTTTCAAAGATCTCTCGGATCGTGAAAAAGTTCCCCAGCGACTTGGACATCTTCTCCTGATTAATCTGCACGAAGCCGTTGTGAATCCAGTAGCGCGCGAATTCTTTTCCGGTCGCGCCGCAGGATTGGGCGATTTCATTCTCATGGTGCGGGAAAATCAGATCCATCCCGCCGCCGTGAATATCGAAGGTTTCCCCGAGATGGCGGATCGACATGGCGGAACATTCGATGTGCCAGCCGGGCCGCCCCTGTCCCCAGGGGCTCGGCCAAGCCGGTTCGCCGGGCTTGGCGCTTTTCCAGAGGGCGAAGTCCATGGGATGGCGCTTTCGTTCATCCACGTCCACGCGCGCCCCGGCCTGGAGATCGTCCAGCTTCCGCTTGGATAATCGGCCGTAATCCCCGTACTTCGCCACTTCAAAATAGACATCCCCGTCCACTTGATAGGCCAAGCCCTTCACAATCAGGGTTTCGGTCAGCTGCACGATGTCGGCTATGTGCTCGGTTGCTTTCGGCTCAATGGAGGCCGGCCGCACACCCAGCTTGCCCATATCATCGTAATAGGCTTGGATGAATTTCGCCGTAACCTCATCACAGCTGACACCCTGCTCGTTCGCGCGTTTGATGATTTTGTCATCAACGTCGGTAAAGTTCTTGGCGAACTCGACACGATAGCCGGAATACTCCAAATACCGGCGAATGACGTCGAACACGAGCGCGCTCCGCGCATGGCCGATATGGCAATAGTCATAGACCGTCACACCGCAGACATACATGCGGACCGTCTTGGGCACGAGCGGTACGAACTCTTCCTTTTTGCCCGTGAGTGTATTGTAGAGTTTGATCATGCAGAAGGCCCCGATTCAGAATTAGCTCCGCGTTTCGGCCAATGCGACCAGAGGAAGAATCCAAGAATCCCCACTAAAATCACTCCGATCACCAGATCGAACCGATGGAAATACTCGCGAAGATCTTCCCATCGCTCGCCCATCTTCAATCCGATATACGCCAACAGATAACACCAGGGCAACGCCCCGATAAACGTGAAGAGGACGAACCGCGGGAAATTCATCCTCGCGACGCCGGCCGGCAGCGAAATAAACGTGCGCACCACCGGCAGCATCCGGCTAAAAAACACCGCCGCCTCACCGTACTTCAGAAACCAGCGGTCGGCCACATCCAAATCATGATGCGAAATCAACACATAGGGCCCATACCGCTCAACAAATGGACGTCCACCCCACACCCCGGCGTAATAGGCCACAATAGATCCCGCGACGTTACCCAGCGCACCGGCCAAAGTCACGCCCAACATCGTAAACTGCCCGGTCATGACTAGATACCCGGAAAACGGCATGATGATCTCGCTTGGAAGCGGGATGCAGGCGCTCTCGATCCCCATCGTCAGAAAAATACCCGCATAGCCGAATCTGGAGATACAGGCGATGACAAACCGGCTCAGCTCGCTGATGATGGCTTCAATGAAACCGGCGATCACCTGCTTATCCCTTTCGCCTGGCTGATGCGCGTACGCGCGTCGCCGGGGCCACTGTGTTCGTCTGAATCATCGGCACCCAGTCCCGGAAGCGATCCAGCGTGTTATGGTCTGTGCTATCTAGACGAATCGGCGTAATAGACACGCGCCCTTCCTGGATTGCCTCATGGTCGGCATCCTTACTCCGGCTCCAGGACACGCGCGTCCCTGCAATCCAATAATACTTGCGCCCGTGCGGGTCGAGTTTCTCGATGATCGGGTTATCGAACCGCCGCCGGCTCAGACAGGTCACGCGTACGCCTTTGATGGACCGTTGCGGGCGATTTGGCACATTAACGTTCAGCAACGTTTCCGGTGGCAAGCCTCGTTCAAGCACCAGACGCACCACTCGCGCGGCATACTTCGCCCCGACAGAAAACCGGAATGTCTGCTGGCCTTCCTGCGACACGGCAATGGACGGAATGCCAAGGATCGTCCCCTCCATCGCTCCCGAGACCGTTCCCGAATACAACACATCGTCCCCGAGATTTACGCCTTTATTGATCCCCGAGACCACCACGGCCGGCGGCTTCGGCATCACCTTGAGCACCGCCAGATTCACGCAATCCACCGGGGTCCCGTTGACGGAAAATGTGCGTGGCGCCAGCTTATGCAGACGCAGCGGTTTGTGCAGCGTGACGGCATGCGCCACGGCCGTCCGCTCCCGATCCGGCGCGACGACCCACACCTCGCCTAACGTTGCCAGCGCCTCGGCCAGGGCCGTCAAACCAGGAGAGTGGATGCCATCGTCATTGGTAACCAGAATACGCATCGTGATCGAGTCACAAAAAAAGCTGCGCGAGGCAGCTTTTCCTATTCCTGCTGGACTGTCTCTTGAACGGGACCGAAAGTTGGCCCCTCATGCGACCGTCCATGCTTCAGTTCGATATGTTCGACTGAGAAATTGGTCGGGGCGGCGGGATTTGAACCCACGACCACTCGCACCCCAAGCGAGTACGCTACCGGGCTGCGCTACGCCCCGACATCTTTATTGTATGCTGACGAGTGCCATTGTCGCTTGGAAGGCCATGGAAAGGCAATGGGAAACAACGAGCCGGCTATCGACTGTTCGATTCGAGGATTTTCACAATTGCCTGAAGATCCCCTCTGAGCTTCTTGGCCATTTCCTTTGGACTGAGCGGCTTGGATGCCGCCCGTCCGCGTCTCACCCAATAGCGCTTGACCCCTTCCAGCGTATGCCCTTCTTCGTACAACATCCGCTTGATCTCAAGCACGGTCTCAATATCCCGCTGAATGTAGAGACGCTGATTGCCACGGCTTTTCTTGGGTTTGAGAAAGCTGAATTCAGATTCCCAGAATCGCAGGACATACGCAGGAAGCTTGGTCAGCTGACTGACCTCCCCGATCTTGTAGAAGACCTTGCTTCCCAGCCTGGGTTCAGTCCCCATGACCGGCCCTCATGGTGCGGTCGCTGTTGAAGATAGGATAACCGTTACGAATTGACGTACTTCTTAAAGACTTGGCTAGGCCGGAACGTAACCACACGCCGCGGGGTAATCCCAATTTCTTCTCCAGTGCGAGGGTTCCGCCCTTTGCGCGACCCCTTGCTCCGAACGACGAAGTTGCCGAATCCTGCGATCTTGACCGCGTCTCCCTTTTGCAGCACACCCTTGAGAAGGTTCAGCACGAGTTCGACGATATCCGCTGCCTCATTTTTTGAAATACCGACCTGCTTGAAAATCTCGTTCGCGATATCAGCCTTTCTCATGCCACCCCCCTACGCAACCACTGCACATTCCCGCTTCACAATTTCCCGCGAAACTGTTCCTAATGGACGGAAAGTTCTGCTTAAGTTACGTGAGGTTATGAAATCTGTCAAGAATAAATATCGAGCTTTTCGCTCTACGGAGCGCTATTTCTTCGATAACAGCTTGTACTCGATACTGTCGGCCAGCGCCTGCCACGTTGCCTCAATGATATTCTCCGACACTCCCACCGTTCCCCACTTATCTTTATGGTCGCCGGACTCAATAAGCACCCGCACCTTCGATTCCGTGCCCTTGTTGGCCGCCAGCACCCGCACCTTATAATCAAGCAGCTTCACCTCGCGCAGTTGCGGATAGAACTTTTCCAGTGCCTTGCGCAGGGCATGATCGAGGGCATTCACAGGCCCGGCACCGACCGCCGCCGTATGTTCGATCGCCGTCCCAACCTTGACCATCACCGTCGCTTCGGACAAGGGCGCGCCCATGTCCTGTTTCTTTTCCACGATAACCCGATATCCCAGCAACTGGAACGATGGCTTCTGCGTGCCCATGGCCTTACGCATCAAGAGTTCGAACGACCCCTCCGCTCCCTCGAACTGATAACCCTGGCTTTCATGGTCTTTCAGAGTATCCACCAGCTCTTGCAACTTGGAATGATCCTTCGTCAGCGTGATGCCGTAGGCCTCAAGCTTCTCCATCAGGCCACTCCGTCCCGCATAGTCAGACACAAGCACCCGCTGGCGATTGCCCACCAGCGCCGGATCGATATGCTCGTAGGTCGCCGCATTTTTCAGGACCGCATGAATATGCACGCCACCTTTGTGAGCGAAGGCGGAATCGCCCACATAGGGCTGGTGCTTATTAGGCATATGGTTGGCAATCTCCGTGACAAAACCGGAGACGGTCTTCAGATGGCTCAGCCGGTCATTGAGCGCAGGACGACGCATCTTTAGTTCGAGATTGGGAATGATCGAACAGAGATTGGCATTGCCACAGCGCTCCCCGATGCCATTGATCGTCCCCTGCACCTGCACAATGCCAGTTTCAATCGCGATCAACGAATTCGCCACCGCCATTTCGCAATCGTTATGCGCATGGATGCCCAGCGGCACTGCACACTCACGCCGCACCACTTCGCAAATCTCTCGAATCTCCCAAGGCATCGCGCCGCCATTCGTATCGCAAAGAATCACCCGTTCGGCACCGGCTTCGACTGCCTTACGGATCGTATTGAGCGAATACTCGGGGTTCGTTTTATAGCCGTCGAAGAAATGTTCGGCATCGTAGAACACCCGGCGCCCCTTGCTCTTGAGATAGGCCACGGAATCGCCGATCAATTCGAGATTTTTGGCGAGTGAAATGCCCAACGCATCGGTCACGTGCAACGACCAGGTTTTCCCGAACAATGTGATCGTCTTCGTTTCCGCCGCGAGAAGCGCCTGGAGATTCGGGTCTTTGCGCGCCGAGTTACTGGCCTTCCGCGTCGAACCGAACGCGATGACGGAGGCATGTTTCAGCGGGATGGTCTTGATCATCCGGAAGAACTCGATGTCCTTCGGATTCGCGCCTGGCCAGCCACCTTCGATATAGTGTACGCCGAGTTCGTCCAGCTTCTGCGCGACGCGCACCTTGTCCTCAGCGGAAAAACTCACATCTTCAGCCTGCGCGCCGTCGCGGAGGGTCGTATCGTAAATTTCCAGAGCAGCGGTCTGTTCGGCAGACAACTGCGGAACGACCAGCGGCTTTCGTTCATCGGCCCGGCGGGTATTGCGAGTCTGAGAGGATTGTTTCGCCATAGATTAAGAGGGTAACAAGAGATAGGCCAATCTGTCGAGATATGTCAGAACACATCGCCCTTATTTCCCAGAGCGATCTCCTTGGGGCACCTGATCAAGGCCGAATGCCGAATGCAGTGAACGCATCGCCAGCTCAAGATACTTTTCATCGATGACGCAGGAAATCTTGATCTCCGACGTGCTGATCATCAGGATATTGATCCCTTCGCGAGACAATACCTCGAACATCTTCGAGGCTACGCCGGAATGCGATCGCATTCCCACGCCGATCAGCGACACCTTGGCGATCGCCTCCGTGATCGACACGGACTTGGCCTCGATCTCCTTGGCCACGCCTTGAATGATCGGTGTCGCCTTGCGCAAATCCGCACGGGGGACGGTGAAGGAGAGATCCGTCAGCGCATCCTGCCCCATGTTCTGAATGATCATATCGACATTCACATGGGCCTGCGCTACCGGCCCGAAGATCCGCGCGGCGATGCCCGGCTTGTCCGGAACGCCGACGATCGTGATCTTGGCTTGATTCCGATCGCCCGTGACGCCGGCAACCGCGACCGCTTCCATATCCGCATCTTCACGTGTCACGAGAGTCCCCTTTCCTTCCTTGAAACTCGAATTAACCTCGACCGGCACATTGAACTTCGCCGCGAATTCGACCGACCGGGTCTGCAGCACCTTGGCGCCAAGACTCGCCATCTCCAGCATTTCTTCATAGGCAATCTTGTCGATACGCTTGGCGGCCGGCACCACATTGGGATCCGCTGTATACACGCCGTCCACGTCGGTAAAGATGATGCAGCGATCGGCCTTCAAGGCTGCCGCCAGCGCCACCGCTGAAAGGTCGGACCCCCCGCGTCCCAACGTCGTCACATCCGACTGTTCGTTGATTCCCTGAAATCCTGCGACAACCGGGATCACCCCTTGGTCCAGTGCTTCACGAAGCCGATCCGCTGTCACACGCGCGATCCGGGCCTTGGTGTGTGCGCTGTCGGTAATAATGCCGACCTGCCGTCCCGTAAACGATCGCGCATTGATGCCGCGTCCCCGCAAGTCCATCGCCAAGAGCGCAATCGTCACACGCTCTCCCGTGGAGAGCAGCATGTCCATCTCGCGCTCATCCGGCATCGGCGTGGCTTCGTGCGCCAGCTTGACCAACCGATCCGTCTCGCCGCTCATCGCGGACAACACCACTACCACCTGATCGCCCGCGCGATGTGCCCGCGCGACACGCTCCGCCACGTTGTGGATCCGCTCGATGTTGCCAACCGATGTCCCGCCGTATTTCTGAACGATTAACGCCACCCGATTACCCCTTGGCAAATAACTTGGCTGCAAACTTCGTCGCATCCCTGACCGGAGTTTTGGATGCCTGGGCCTCGGCTTCCGTGAAGTGCCGGCCCGCTACAGGGACGCCACTTCCCGCTCCCTCCCCAAACGCATAGAACGCCTGCCCTTGCTGGCCTTCTCCATGATCACACAGCACCACAAAACGGTAAGGCCCCATTTTGTCCAGCCCCTCAAGCAGCGGACCGACCAACTCACGGTCGAACTCTTCGATGCCCTGCACAATGGCTTTAAGATCAATCCCATGGACCACGGCGTCCGTCAACTCGGCATGCAAATAGACAAAGTCTTTCCTGGACAATTCAGCCAGCGCCACTGCGGCCCTGGCCTTCAGTCCCCCCTCTTGAAGCGGGGTTGGATCAGGTGCGTCCAGTCCCGCGCAAATTCCGATGCCGCGATAGACATCGCTCGACGTCACTACAGATCCGGACACTTGAAATCGCTCGGCGAGACTCGGCCACAACGCGGCACGCCCCTCGCCCCAGAGCCACACACAATTCGCCGGCTTATTACCAGCCGCCATTCGCTCCTCATTGACCGGATGATCGCGCAAGATCACATAGGAGGCTTCCATCAATTTTTTCAGAATGTCAGCACCATCCCCCGTTGGCAGAAAATCCGTGATCGTCTGGCCTTGCGCCAGCTGCGGATCGGTACAGACCGCCCGCGGCTTACCATTAACCCACACCATCAAATGGCGGTGGCCGGCCCCGGGATAAAATTGGATCGTCTCGGACCCCAGTTGTTCGTTGATGGCTTCGATCAGCTCCCGCGCCTCGTCCGTCTCGATCAGGCCGGCTGTCGCATCGTCCATCACGACATGAGCCCCCAACTTTTTAATCTCACCACCAATCTTGCCGCCCTCGGGCTTCAAGGTCACCATGGTGCAGCGATAGGCCACATCCTGCTCGGTCACTGACACACCCAGGCTCGCGGCCTCGAACGGGCCGGGCCCTTGATAGTATTTCTTGGGATCGTAACCCAGGATCGCCGTCCCGCTGAGCCCGATTCCATGGCGGCTTCCATCGGCGGCGATCGCCAACAGGCCCACTTCACCGAGCTGAGCCAGCCGATCGAGATGCGGAGTGGCAGCGGCCTGCAACGGCGTCCGCCCACCTAATTCTTCGCGCGGCTGATCGGCCATTCCACCGGCATGCAGAATTACATATTTCATACGTTATCCGATGCGCCTCATGCGTTTAACAAACGGGCCACATCCTCTCGCGTCGCCTTGACAGTGAGCGGCGGCTTGGAGATGCCGATAGCCGTATCGGCGTCTTTCAACCCATGACCGGTCAGCGTACAGACCACAGTCTCCCCTTCCTTCAATTGTCCAGCACGGCCCAGCTTCGTCACACCAGCCACCGACGCAGCCGAGGCCGGTTCGCAAAATACGCCTTCCGTCGCCGCGACCAGCGCATAGGCCTGGAGAATTTCGTCGTCCGTCACCATGTCGATGGCCCCTGACGATTCCTCGACAGCTTTGGACGCAGCCGCCCAGCTTGCCGGATTCCCGATACAAATCGCCGTGGCGATGGTTTGCGGCTGCTCCACGACCCGACCGAGCACCATGGGGGCCGCGCCTGCGGCCTGAAAGCCCATCATACGTGGAAGCTTGGTCGTCTGATTCGCCCCCCGATACTCCTGATACCCCTTCCAATAGGCCGTGATGTTACCGGCATTGCCCACCGGCAGCACGTGCAAGCTCGGCGCATCGCCCAACTGATCGCACACTTCAAAAGCCGCCGTTTTTTGGCCTTCGATGCGAAACGGATTAATGGAATTGACGAGCTCGATATGATGAGCAGCAGAGAGATCCTTGACGATCGTAAGGGCTTGATCGAAATTGCCCTCGATTTGAATGACAGTCGCCTGATGCATCATCGCCTGAGACAATTTCCCCAAGGCGATCTTCCCGGCCGGAATCAGGACATAGACAGCCAGACCGGCTCGTGCCCCATAGGCTGCAGCCGAAGCCGATGTATTGCCGGTGGAGGCGCACATGACGGCTCGCGCCCCCTGTTCCACCGCTTTGGAAATGGCCAGCGTCATGCCGCGGTCTTTGAACGACCCGGTCGGATTAGCCCCTTCGAACTTTAAATACAGATCGACGCCGGGCGCGATGGCCTTGGCCAGACGTGCGGCGCGAATCAACGGCGTCTGCCCTTCGCCCAGACTGATCACCGGTGTCTTCTCCGTCACCGGGAGAAACTTCCGGTATTCCTCAATGATGCCGCGCCAACGAGTCATCTGATCACTCATCCTTCCCTTCTACCCGAATCAACGTCGCCGCTTCCGACACAAACTCCTTGCGATTGATCTCGCGGAGCGCCGTCTGCACATCCCGCTCTCGAGCCATATGCGTCTTGATGACCACCGATACCGTCTGACCTTCTCCCCGGCCTTGCTGCAACATTGATGAAATACTGATCCCGCACCGGCCCAGTTCACCGGCAATCTGCGCCAGCACGCCGGGACGATCCACCACCATGAAACGCAGATAGTACAGCGAACTGATTTCGTCAATCGGCTTCATCCGAATCGGCCGGCGCTGGCCTCGCTGGAACGAAGCCGGCGGCACGCGCCCCGCAGCCCCTTTGAGCAGATTGCGGCCGATAGCGATGACGTCGCTGACGACCGCGCTGCCCGTGGGCATGGATCCAGCGCCACGGCCGTACAACATCACATCTCCCACCGCATCACCCACGAGCTGGATCGCGTTATAGACTCCATCCACTTTGGCGATGGGATCAGAAACCGGCACCATGGTTGGATGAACACGGGCATCAACTTCCCCATTTACCAACTTGGCAATGCCCAGCAATTTAATCGTATAGCCAAACTCTTTCGCGTAGGCGATATCGGTCGGCGTGATGTGCGTAATACCTTCGGTATAGATGTCTTTAACGTTGACCGGCGTGCCATAGGCCAAGTTGACCAGAATGGCGAGCTTATGCGCCGAATCGATCCCGGCCACATCAAACGTCGGGTCCGCCTCGGCGTATCCGGCTTGCTGTGCGTCTTTGAGAATCGCCTCAAAGCTTTGTCCCTCATGCGTCATTCGGGACAGGATATAGTTCGAGGTGCCGTTGATGATGCCGTAGATCGACTCAATGCGGTTTGCCGCCAGTCCTTCCGTCAACGCCCGGATCACCGGAATCCCGCCGCCGACACTCGCCTCGAATCCCAGATCGACGCCCTGACGGGACGCGGCCTCGAAAATTTCTTCCCCATGGAGGGCAAGCAACGCTTTGTTCGCCGTCACGACATGCTTGCCGGCGGCAATAGCTTCAAGCATTACGCGCTTCGCAAAATCGTACCCGCCGACCAGTTCGATGACGATGTCGATGGCCGGATCGGTCCAGACCTGCCTGGCATCCGTCGTCAAGACACCAGCCGGCACAACCACACCGCGGTCACGCGTGATATCGAGATCCGCGATCCGCAGCAGCTCAACCGGCACGCCGACCCGGCGGCTGATCAGCCCGGCATTCTCAAAAAGCACTTTGGCCACGCCGGAACCGACCGTGCCAAACCCGATGAGCCCAACCCCGATACGGGTCTTCATTCTTCTGATCCTTCGAGTTTCAGGGCCTTCTTGATCCCGCGCACCGCCTGACGGGTTCGATGCTCGTTTTCAACCAAGCCGAATCGCACGTATTCATCGCCCCCTTCACCGAATCCGATTCCGGGGGAAACCGCAACCTTGGCCTCACGCAATAGCAACTTCGAGAATTCCAACGACCCGAGATGCCGGTAGGGTTCGGGAATCCGCGCCCAGACAAACATCGTGGCAAGAGGCTTAGGCACTTCCCATCCGATACGGTTCAAGCCGCCGACCAGCACATCCCGGCGCTTCTGATACCGCAGCACCGTTTCTTTGACGCAGTCCTGGGGACCATTGAGCGCAATGACACTCGCAATCTGAATAGGCTGAAAAATGCCGTAGTCGAGGTAGCTCTTGATCTTGGCCAGCGCCCCGACCACTTCGCGATTGCCGACGCAGAACCCGACCCGCCAGCCAGGCATATTGTAGGCCTTGGACAGCGTATAAAACTCCACCCCGACATCCTTCGCGCCCGGCGCTTGTAGAAAGCTCGGCGCCTTATAGCCGTCGAATACAAGATCGGCGTACGCCAGATCGTGAATGACGATGACATCATTCTCTTTTGCAAACGCTACGATCTTCTTGAAAAACTCGATATCGACCACCGCCGTCGTCGGGTTATGCGGGAAATTGATGACCAGGATCTTGGGACGCGGGATCGTCTGCCGATAGACCCGCTGCAGATCTTCAAAGAAGTCGCTGTCGTGCCGTAATTCAATGCCACGAACCTCG
This sequence comes from Nitrospira sp. UBA6493, assembly GCA_002435325.1. Taxonomy (GTDB): domain Bacteria; phylum Nitrospirota; class Nitrospiria; order Nitrospirales; family Nitrospiraceae; genus Nitrospira_D. Next base: position 48,227 of record DJMJ01000041.1, read on the forward strand.
CCCCCGGCAATGATGAAACTGTACATGTGGATCGGATACGTCGGCGTCGGTGTCAGGACCACATCACCGGGGCCGATCATCGCCAATGCCAAATGAGCCAGCCCTTCCTTGGAGCCGATCGTCACAATCGCTTCGGTCTCCGGGTCCAACTCCACATTGTAATTCCGCTTGTACCAGCCGCAGATCGCATGGCGCAGCTTGGTAATGCCGCGCGACGCGGAATAGCGATGATTTTTGCCTTTGCGCGCCGCTTCAATCAGCTTGTCGACGATATGGGGCGGTGTCGGCTGATCGGGATTGCCCATCCCGAAGTCGATCACATCTTCCCCGCGCTGCCGCGCTGCCAGCTTGAGAGCCTGAACTTCTGCAAAGACGTAAGGAGGGAGCCGCTTTAACCGATAGAACCCATCGCCCAAACCCATGACAATCCTTTACTGTGAACACAACCATACTCTAGACCGCGCCCCACTCGGCTGAGGACTCGTCGGCCGTCAAGAAGGGCCTATTCTAATGGAGGGCCTCGGTTGAGTCAATTTGTCTTGTGATTCTGTGGGGTTCTGATCCAATACCCGTTAAAACTCCGTGAGGCACGTCCAGAGCCTCAAGACCCTGTTGATCTTGCTCCGCTGCACGCCTTCTGCTAATAATGCCTCGGTTTTCCCCATCATCTATGCCGCATCCGGCAGTATCCGACGGTTTTTAAGGAGTCTCGATGGCCAGACTAGGCGTCAACATCGATCATGTGGCCACCCTTCGCCAGGCTCGAGGCGGCACAGATCCTGATCCGCTGGCCGCCGCCATCCTCGTGGAATTGGCTGGAGCCGACGGCCTGGTCGTTCATCTGCGTGAGGACCGGCGGCATATCCAGGACAAAGACCTCCAGCTCTTGCGGGACATCGTCCATACCAAGCTCGACCTGGAAATCGCGGCGGACGAGGCCATGGCAAAGATCGCGCTGACGGTCAAGCCTGATTTAGTCACGTTGGTTCCTGAAAAACGGCAGGAACTCACGACCGAAGGCGGCTTGGATGTCGTCGGGCAGAAAGACCGGATCCAGGCCATCGTGGCCATGCTGCATGACGGCGGGATCCCCGTCAGCCTGTTTATCGAACCCGATCTCAATCACATCAAAGCCGCGCACAAGATCGCGGCAGACTTTGTCGAACTCCATACCGGCCGCTATGCTAATGCGACCCGGTCGAAAGAGGCGGATGCCGAGTTCGAAGCCATCACTCTGGCCGCGAAACTCGCATACAAATTAGGGATGGGCGTAAACGCGGGCCATGGGCTGAATTACCGTAACGTTAAGCGGCTTACGCATATTCCGGAAATCGTTGAATATAACATCGGCCACAGCATCATCGCCCGCGCCGTCCTCGTCGGCCTCGACCAGGCAGTCAAAGAAATGAAAGCCTTGCTGAGCTAACCAGCCTGTCGGCGTCGCATCACCCGGGTAATGCAATCAGGCTATGACGCCACATCAACGCCGCACATTGGACGATTCGGATTTGATCCCCATCCGGCCGCGTGGCCGATACACCGACGGTGCGTTCCGATGATGAAAATTGTCACCGCCGCACAAATGCAGGCCCTTGATCATCGGACCATCAAGGAAGCCGGCGTGCCCGGCACCACATTGATGGAACGGGCCGGAGCCGGCGTCGTGGCCTGCCTCGAACAACAACTGGGCTCGTTGCGCGGCAAGACCATCACGATCCTCTGCGGGAAGGGCAACAACGGCGGCGACGGATTCGTCGTGGCCCGGCTGCTTCATCAACAACGGGCGAAAGTCCGCGTGCTCGCGCTGGCTCCACTGCCAGAGCTCAGCCGCGATGCCGCCACCATGCACCGGCAGCTCGCGCGCGCCGCCGGGAAGACGGTGATCAAACCGTTTACCTCAGCAAGTCTCGTCCAGACCCTCCTTCATGACAGCGACGTGGTCATCGACGCCTTGCTGGGCACCGGCCTCTCTTCTGACGTGACCGGCCGTTACGGTGATGCCATCGACAGCATCAATCAGGCCCATCGCCTGACCGTCGGCATTGATCTGCCTTCTGGCATTCATGCGGACACCGGTGCGGTATTGGGACGAGCGGTGATGGCCGACTTGACAGTGACGTTCGGCTTGCCGAAGCTAGGCCTGTTCCAAAACGAGGGTATCGACCATGCCGGCCACGTGGAGATCATCGATATCGGCATTCCCCCGGCTTATGTCGATGCCATGGACAGCCGGATCAACGTCATGACCGCCCCGTTTGTCCGATCCGTCCTCCCCACGCGCCGGCTCTCCAGCCATAAAGGGACTTTCGGCCATGCGGGCATCATCGCCGGCTCCATCGGGAAAACCGGCGCCGCTGCCATGGCAGCAAAAGCCGCTCTCCGAGTGGGAGCCGGACTGGTCACAGTAGCCATCCCGGCAAGCGTGAACGATGTCTTGGAAGCGAAACTGCTCGAAGCCATGACGATGCCGATGCCGGACACCAAGGCCCATACTTTTTCGCGCACCGCACTTGATCGCCTAAAGGCCTTTATCACCGCGCGGACCGCCGTCGCCATCGGACCAGGGCTCTCGACCCATCCCGAAACCGTGGAACTGATCCAGGCCCTCATTAAGCAGCTCGACCGGCCTGCCGTGCTTGATGCCGATGCGCTAAACGCCCTCGCCGGACGGGCCACACGCTTGACGGAATGCAAGATTCCGCCCATTCTCACCCCGCATCCTGGCGAGATGGCCCGATTGGAAACGGATGCCACGGTCCAATCCGTCAATGCCGATCGTATTGGCACAGCCACACGCTTTGCGCGGGAGCGCGGCGTCTATCTTGTTCTCAAAGGCGCCAGAACCGTCATCGCCAGACCGGACGGCCTGATCGCGATCTGCCCGACCGGCAATCCGGGCATGGCCACCGCAGGAACTGGCGATGTGCTGACCGGCATGATGGCAGGCTTGCTCGCACAAGGCCTGACTTCGTGGGACGCGGCTTGCGCCGCGACCTACCTGCATAGCCTTGCCGGCGACTTCGCCGCCTCGGTCAATGGACAAGCCGGCATGATTGCCGGAGATGTGATCGAACAGATTCCCCATGCGCTCAACACCCTTGGTTGACCTAGCCCCATGTCGCTCAGTAGAACAAAGAAGACCCGCGCGCCACAGTCCACCCCTCGTGCGTCGGCATCAGAGTGGACGCTCACGTTCTCCTCTCGGGCCGCCACAGAGGCCTTTGGTCAGGCGATAGGACGCGCCTTGACCGGCGGCGAAACCTTGGCCCTCTCCGGTGAATTGGGCGCCGGCAAGACCGCATTGGTACGAGGCATTGCCATCGGAATCGGGGCATCGCCACACGCGGTAAGCAGCCCGACCTTTGTCCTGATCCATGAGTATCAAGGGCGGCTGCCCTTAGTGCACGTGGATCTCTACCGGCTTCGCTCCGACGCCGACGCCGAATCCACGGGTTTACGCGAGTATTTTCAGGGGCACCACGTGATAGCCATCGAATGGGCCGATAAGTTTCCGGCCTTACTCCCAGCAGACCGGCTCGACATCGTGCTCTGCCATGCCAGTCCGACGACGAGAACGGCCCACCTCGCCGCGCAGGGGCCTCAATCCGCACAACTCCTGGCGAAGCTTCGCCGCGGCCGTCGCCGATCATCTCCGGTGCCGTCGAGACATACCGCAAACGTACCCAGTACATCAGGGAGGCGCCGTCAGCCATGATTCGATTGATCCTCGTCGGCATCCTCTTGCTCCTCTCGCTGGCATTTTTTCTTCAAAATCAAGAACAGGAAGTGACGCTCCGGTACTTCTTCGGATTGATGGAAGCCTCGACCCCTATCTACAAACCGATCCTGACCGCCTTCGCGATGGGCCTGCTTGTATCCGGTATCCTCTTATTTCCCCCCTGGGTAAGGGGGCGGATCGAGTTGCGACGGAAAACAAAAGCGCTCCAGGAACTGGAAGTCGATCTCGAACGGGCCCGCCAATCACTCGAGAAACTGACCGGCCGATCAACCGCTTCCCCCTCGCCCACACCGGCACAGGACCTCGTCGATGAGTGATCATGATGCCAGCCCGCTCATGCGGCAATACCGTGAAATCAAGCGCGGATACCCGCAAGCCATCCTGTTTTTCCGCGTGGGCGACTTTTACGAGATGTTTTATCAAGACGCGCAGGAAGCTTCGCGCCTCCTCTCCATCGCCCTCACCTCCCGCGACAAGCATAGCCCGGAGCCGGTGCCCCTGTGCGGCGTCCCCTACCATGCCGCCACCGGCTATATCGCGAAATTACTGAAGGCCGGCCGCACCGTTGCGTTGTGCGAGCAGGTCGAAGATCCGAAATTGGCCAAGGGATTGGTGCGGCGGGAAGTTGTCAGGCTCTACACGCCAGGCACCCTCGTTGAGACGGAATTTCTCTCGCCGACTTTGTCGAACTTCCTGGCCGCTGTGTTTGCGGGAACGGCCGCCAGACAACAGCCGGTAATCGGCCTCGCGATGCTCGAAGTGTCCACGGGGGAATTTGTGATCACGGAATTCCACGGCGAGCGCGCCGCCTCGCAAGTACTGGACGAATTGGCCCGGGTGGATCCGCGAGAGATTCTCTTCAGCAGTTCACCGGAACGACAACATCAGCCATGGCTCGACCAGATTCGCAATGCCCGGCTCTGTGAACGGCCGGTCGCCTCGTTTGACCAGCAACAGGCCGTACGTCTGCTCCAAAACCAATTTCAAGTCCACTCGCTGGACGCATTCGGCTGCCACGGCCTAACGGCGGGCATCAGCGCGGCTGGCGCCGTGCTGGACTATTTTCGAGAAACGCAGCCAACGGCCCCGCTCGGCCATCTTCAGCGCCCGCGCGTGCGCCGCACAGCGGACGCAATGCACCTGGACAGCGTCACGATTCGCAATCTCGAACTCCTCAAGCCCATGGGCACCTTTGACGAAGGACAGGGCAATAAACCGGCGACTCTCTTGTCGGTACTCGACCGGACGGTCACCTCAATGGGCAGCCGGCTACTGCGTCAATGGCTCGTTCGACCATTGATTCAAGGCGATGCCATTCGCGCCAGGCTGGACGCGGTCGAAGAACTCAAGAACAGCATGCAAATACGCGTCGCCTTGCGGTCGGCACTGCGGGAGGTCCAGGATATCTCCCGCCTCAGCGGGCGAATGGTCCTCGGTGTGGCAGGCCCAAGAGAAGTGCTGGCGCTGAAACAATCGCTCGCCTCCCTTCCTGAAATTGCCGTGCAATTGCATGCGCTCACAACCCCAATGCTGGTCGAGGCCCGTTCATCCTGGGACGACGGGCGGGATCTCTACGACCTGATCGATCAGGCCATCCAATCGGAGGCGCCCCTCTCTGTGCGGGACGGCGGCGTCATTCGCGAAGGTCATCATCCGGAAGTAGACGAACTCCGGAAAGCCACCAAGGAAGGCAAGAACTGGATCGCCGCGCTGGAAACGAAGGAACGTGAACGGACCGGCATCGAATCATTGAAAGTCCGCTACAATCAGGTGTTCGGGTACTACATTGAAATTACCAAGGCGAACCTGGCCCGCGTGCCGGCCGACTTTATCCGCAAACAAACACTGGTCAACGCCGAGCGGTTCATGACACCGGAGTTGAAGGAATTAGAAGAACGGGTGACCGGCGCCGAAGTGAAACTCCTGGCACTGGAACAGGACCTGTTTACTCAGCTGCGAGCACGGCTGGCGCAGGAAGCCAACCGGCTCCAAGACATGGCCGGCAAGCTATCCCTGATCGACGTGCTCGCGAGCCTCGCCGAAACCGCCGCGCTCAATCAGTATACGAAACCAGTCATCGACGATGGCGGCGCAATCGACATTCGCGGAGGCCGCCATCCTGTTGTCGAGCGGTTGAACGACGACATGGCCTTTGTTCCCAACGATACGCAGTTAAATTTGGAATCGCACCGGCTCCTGATCCTCACCGGACCGAACATGGCGGGCAAGAGCACATTCCTCCGCCAGGTCGCCTTGATCGTGCTGCTCGCTCAGATCGGCAGTTTCGTTCCCGCGGCAGAAGCCAGGATCGGCATTGTGGACCGCATCTTCACCAGGGTTGGAGCCTCGGACAATCTGGCCAGTGGCCATAGCACCTTCATGGTCGAAATGGTGGAGACCGCTACCATTCTCCATAGCGCCACTGTGCGCAGTCTGATTCTTCTGGATGAAATCGGGCGGGGAACCAGTACGTATGATGGCCTCAGCATCGCCTGGGCGGTCGCGGAGTACATTCACGACCGCACCCATCTCGGCGCGCGCACCCTCTTCGCCACGCATTACCACGAAATGACGCAGCTGGAACAGCAGCGGGAAGGCATTAAAAATTACCGCGTGGACGTCCGTGAAATGGACGGCGAAGTCGTGTTTCTCAGAAAAATTGTGGCCGGGGGGGCCGACCGCAGCTACGGAATCCACGTTGCCAAACTGGCAGGCCTGCCGAAGTCGGTCATAGGCCGAGCACAGGATGTGCTCGCGCAGCTTGAACGACCTGAAACGACGACAATTCAGCAAGCCAAGTCAACCCAGTCCAATCAGCCACCACTTCCGGCGCCGCACGCCATCGTGGAAGAAGTCCGGCAGATCGATCTCTTCTCCATAACACCCCTGGATGCCCTGAATCGCCTCGCCGAACTCCAGCGCATGGTTCAGCCGCCTTCCAAGGCATAACAACCACAGGCTCCTCAACCAAATAAAAAGGGCGGCCACCCGTATGGAGTGGCCGCCCTTCCTACTAAAAACCGAATCGAATTAGTGGCCCGCGTTATACGCAGCGGTATTAGGGATCAACCCACCGATGGTTTTCCCACCAGGAGCCATCACATCATACTGTTGCCCAAGCTTGTCCGCACCTTTAGGAGCTGAAGCCAACTGGGACTTCGCAGCAGAACAAGCTGAATCAAGATCGCTCTTCCCCTCACACTCCTTAAGACGGAGGGCAGTGATGCTGCGGGGATGGCCAGCAACTCCCGCAATCTCTGTGAGCTTCTTCACAGAAGAGATCACGCGATGATTCTGCTCGGTTTCAGTCGCCACAAACTCGATCAAGTCTGTGGTGCTGCCCGGAGGAACTTCCTTGGCTGCGGCAGGTCCGGAATGCGGACGACCCAGCTTCTTCAATTCTTCCCAAGCAGCCTTGTCAGCATAGAACTTGAGGTTCTTGCCTGGGTGAACCTTCTGCCACCACAAACCGCTCTCGGCGTTGCCGCCGAACACCGCCACATTAATCCAGACCGCTTCATCATACGGATCCAACACGATCACCCGACCGGTAATCGTGGTGGGCTTGCTCATATCTCCCCACTCAAACCGCTCCTGAAATGCTTCGATGGCCAATGCGGTGGAAGCCATGCCGACTACCAGCGCAACGGCTGCCAAAATGGCTCCGCCTTGCTTCTGAAGCTTCATAATCGAATCCTCCTTCAACAACATGAAAGAATGATAGCCTAATGATATCGATTACTTGAGGACCTTAAAACCGGTAATCGTCCGGCCATCCAAGGTCACTTCCATGGCCACCAGTTCCTGCGAGGCCTTAATAATCTGGTCCATCAACGCTTTGTCCTTCACGGCCAAACGCACCGTGGTCGCAGCATGGTACCAGCCAGCATAGGCATTGTTCTTATCAGTGCCACCAACAAAACCCCAGGCACAGCATGTCACCAAAGGATCCGGCGGCTTCACATCCAGCATTGTCGATGAACGACCGGCTGGAGTTCCGGAAGCAGGATCACCAGTATTCCAATATTGGATACCGAACAAGAGCTCTCCATCTGGATTATCAGCCCACTGCGACCAGACACGGCCCTGAAGTGTCTTGGCGGCTTCGCCCTTCAAGGCTTTGCCCCCAACCACATCGGTGGCAACTCCACCAGCACCAGGAGCATCGGCGGCTACGGCAAATTCGGCCGCTAGCAAGCCGAAAACCGAAAACACTGCGACGGCGGCTAGAACTACGACCCTCTTCATACCTAGTCCCTCCTTCATAAAGATGAAACTCATAACCTCTGAACCTTTACTGTGATGACTGTAAATTCCGCACAACCGAATAAACCTTTATCCTGCTCACGAGAAAGTGTCCGGCTACCCCCTTTCAGCTTTCTCCTTCGCAGTTGCTGTTCAATCTAATTGGAGCATCACGAAAACGTGGCAATGTTACTGAATCAGCGTATGAGAGTCAAGGGCTTATCCGCTCAAGATTAAAATTTGCAATCCACAGAAATAACTCAATAAATACAATTGTGTATATTGGATAATACGATTCAGCTTGGTTAAATAATCACATGTCCCATTAAAAAATTCTCATCTCGCAAGCCGAAGCTGCCTCTGAGAGAGAGGCCCTAAGCCGGTTATAGCGAGCCAATTTTCGTTGAATAACTCTTCCGCCACTCGACTCACCTGCCTCATTGTTACTGCATCTATTTCGTCGATCATTTGATCCAATGAGGTATGCACACCCTTGATCATTTCGTCCTTGGCCAGTTTATTCATGCGGCTATGCGAACTCTCCAAGCTCAGCATGAGACTCCCCTTCATCTGATCCTTCGTCCGGCGCAACTCGTCCCGTGTAATTCCTTTTTTCGCCATACTCCGGACTTCCCGGCGAATTAGGTCGACTACCCGTTCAACTTCTTTCTGCCTGGTTCCTGCGTACACAGTCACCGTCCCGCCATCGGAATAGCTGGAAAGATACGAATAGATGGAGTAGGCCAAACCACGCTTTTCCCTGACTTCCTGAAAAAGGCGTGAACTCACGCTGCCGCCCAAAATGCTATTCAACACATAGAGGGCATACCGGTCTTTATGGCCGGCAGATATCCCTTTCAGCCCGATGCAAAGATGCACCTGCTCTAACTGCTTCCGCTGCAACGCTACACCACCGTGGATCTCCGGTGCCTGCCGCACGGGCGCGGCTAGCTTCTCTGACCGTCTGCAGCGATCGAATTCTCGCACGATGATCTGTTCCAATCGACGCTGGTCAAAACTTCCCGCAACCGCAATCACCACATCCTGCGGACGATAATGCATGCTCATGTACTCGAGAAGATCTTCCCGCCGCACATTCCCGATAACCGCCTCCTTGCCCAAAATCGGCCTGCCGAGTGGATGCGGGCCCATCACTTGGCTGGTATGCAGATCCTGGACGAGATCTTCCGGATCGTCCTGCACCATCCGGATCTCTTCAATTACGACTTGCTTTTCTTTTTCAATTTCCTTCGGGCTGAAACGCGAGTGGTGGAAGAGATCGGAGAGCAGCGCCAGTGCTTGCGAGAGATGCTGATCGAGCACTTTGACGTAGAACGTCGTCGTCTCACGCGTGGTAAAGGCGTTCAACTCTCCGCCCAACGCATCGATCTCGCGGGAGATATCCGTGGCCGACCGGCTGGTCGTACCCTTAAAAAACATATGTTCAATGAAGTGTGAGTACCCGGCTTGTGCGGGTTGTTCGTCGCGGGATCCGGCATTCACCCAAAGGCCAACCGTGACGGACTTGAGAGTCGGGATCCGCTCGCTGACCAAGCGGATCCCGTTATCCAGAATGAGCTTGCGATACAAGAGCGCTACTCAGCCGATGGTTCTTTCGCCGGACTTCCCGCCGGCGCAGGCATGGTTTCCTTCCGGCTCAGCCGGATCTTCCCCTGCTTGTCGATCTCCATGACCTTCACCATGATCTGATCGCCTTCGGCGACTTCATCCGCCACGGCTTTCACGCGATGGTGCGCCAGCTGCGAGATATGCACCAACCCATCGGTGCCGGGGAGCACTTCGACGAATGCGCCAAAATCCATGATCTTTCTGACGGTGCCCATGTAGATCTTCCCGACTTCCACTTCCTCGGTCAGGCGGCCGATCGTATCCTTTGCCTTTTGGAGCGATGCTTCATCGGACGATGCAATCGTGACAATGCCTGTGTCTTCAATATTGATCTTGACGCCGCAGTCAGCCTGAATCGCGCGAATCGTCTTCCCGCCCTGGCCAATGATGTCCCGGATCTTGTCCTGCTTGACCTTCATTGTGAAAATACGCGGAGCAAACGCGGAAAGGTTCGTGCGCGGGCCAGTTAACGCTTTGGCCATGCAACTCAGAATATGGAGCCGTCCGACACGAGCCTGCTCCAGCGCCTGCTGCATCAAGGCCGTCGTGATCCCGCCGATCTTAATATCCATCTGCAAGGCCGTGACACCATTCTTGGTGCCGCAGACCTTGAAGTCCATATCGCCCAGGTGATCTTCCAGCCCGAGAATATCGGACAGAATGATGACCCCGTCGCCTTCCTTGATCAGCCCCATCGCAATACCGGCCACCGGTTCCTTGATCGGCACACCGGCATCCATCATTGCCAAGGTGCCGCCACAGACCGTCGCCATAGAAGACGACCCATTGGACTCCAGGATTTCAGAGACGATGCGCAATGTATAGGGGAAGACGTCTTTACCTGGAATAACCGGCTTCAACGCACGTTCCGCCAGCGCCCCGTGCCCGACTTCGCGCCGGCCTGGAGACCGAAGCGGCCGCGCCTCGCCAACACTGAACGGCGGGAAATTATAATGCAGCATGAAGGTGCGTGTGTATTCACCCTCCAGCGCGTCTATACGCTGCTCATCGTCCGTGGTGCCCAATGTGACGACCGCGAGGCTCTGCGTTTCGCCGCGCGTGAAAATGGCGGATCCGTGCGCCCGTGGCAATGCGTTGACTTCGCAGGTGATCGGCCGGATATCCGCCGGTCCACGCCCGTCCGCGCGCGACTGCTTTTCCAGAATCATGTTCCGGACTTCGGTGTATTCCAATCCGTGGAACACGATCTTGATGTGCCGTTCACTGGCTGGCACTTCGGGATTCTTTAATTTCTCGACCACATCGGCCATGACCGCATCCAACTTCTCCTGGCGGGCCGACTTATTGGGGATCATGATCGCATCGCGAATAGGCTGCGCCACCAGCGCTTTCACCTTGGCGGCCAACGCCGGATCGATCGCCTCGACCTTCACTTCGCGCTTCTTGTTCCCGACCATCTTGGCCAGTTCGTTAATCTTGGCAACGATTTTCTTGATCTCGGAATGGGCCAAGACCAGCGCTTCAAGCATCGTGGCCTCGGGCAACTCATTAGCACCTGCCTCAACCATCATGATGGCATCCGCAGTGCCCGCCACGACAAGATGGAGCTCACTCTTTTCCAGCGTCTCCAGATCGGGGTTCACGATAAATTGGCCGTTTACACGACCGATCTTCACGCCGGCGACCGGGCCATTGAAGGGAATGTTTGAAATTGACAACGCGGCTGAAGCCGCCGTGATGCCAATGACATCCGATGATCCCGTCTTATCTGCGGACAGCACCGATGTGATCACTTGCGTTTCAAAGTAATAGCCTTCAGGAAAGAGTGGTCGGAGCGGACGATCGATCAATCGGCTGGTCAGCACTTCCTTTTCAGCCGGCCGGCCCTCACGCTTGAAATAGCCGCCAGGAATCTTTCCGGCTGCATAGGCTTTTTCCTGATAATCGACGGTGAGGGGTAAAAAATCGATGCCCGGCTTGGCAATCTGCGCCGCCACCGCGGTCGCCAGAATAACGGTGTCGCCGTACGACGCCCAGATCGATCCGTCGGCTTGCTTGGCCACCCGACCGGTTTCAAGCCGCAATGTGCGGCCCGCAATCTCAAGTTCAACAACATGTACCATCTATGGTCTCCTCCCGTTTGGTCCCACAGATGCCCACAGAGATACGCTCGCGCGCAAGCGCATCTCCGTGTTCACCTGTGTGACAATCATTGCCGCTGCCGCACGACCGTGCGACAGCGGTTTCGTCCGTCTCTATCCCGACTACTTGCGAATACCCAGCCGTTCGATGACCGCCCGATAGCGCGCCTCTTCCACACCGCGCAGATAATCGAGCAACCGGCGACGCCGACCGACCAACTGCAACAGTCCACGCCGTGAATGGTGGTCCTTCTTGTGTGTCTTGAAATGTTCAGTCAAATACGTGATCCGGTTAGTCAACACGGCAATCTGGACTTCCGGAGATCCGGAATCCGTATCGTGCTGACGATACTGCTTGATCAATTCGGTCTTTGCTTCTTTTAACAATGCCATGGCTACGACTCCTCCTCGCTCCTCTTCAATTGAGTGATCCGATATCGACTAACACTTTTTGCACTTTGATCGGCCCTTTCGCTTGGGGATCATAGGTCCCGATCGCTAACAACCGTCCCTGCCCATCCTTAATTCTCACCGTACATGGTTCCGCCACACCGCTCCATCCCGCCGGCGTAATTGGCGCTCCGTGCAACACACGGGACGCCTCCTGCTCGTTCACCGTATAGAGGGGCAATTGATCGAGCACACGATCCAGCGTCCATAACTGATGGTCCAACGTGCCGATGGCCAGCTGTGTGGCAATCTGCTCAACCGTCAGCGCTTGATCGATCGACATCACTCCGACTCGGCGACGCTCCAGCGACAACAAATGCCCGCCGATACCCAGCGCCTCTCCCATGTCGGCACACAATGTCCGGATATAGGTCCCCTTCGAACAGACAACCCTAAGCGTGATGTCACGCCCATCGACGGCCAGCACCTCAAGTTCATGAATGACGATATCCCGTTCGGCTCGCTCAACGGTCTGTCCGGCTCTCGCCGACTTATAGAGCGCCCGCCCGGCTACTTTCACCGCCGAATACATTGGGGGCATTTGCTTTTGCGGGCCAACGAATCGAGCCACCGTGTTCTTTAGGTCTTTCGCACCGACTCCGTTCGTCTCGACACGCTGCAGCACCGTCCCGGTCGCGTCCTGCGTGTCCGTAGATTCTCCCAGACGCAAAACCGCACGATATTCCTTATCCCATCCCACCAAATATTCCGCAATCCGCGTGGCGCGCCCGATTAGCAATGGCAACACGCCGGTGGCAGCCGGATCCAGCGTCCCGGCATGACCGACCTTGGCACCGCCCAATAACCCGCGTACCTTGGCCACGACATCATGCGACGTCCAACCGGCTTCCTTATTTACAATCAACACGCCGTCAGCAATGCCGGTCTGAGCCATCATATTGATTGAGGCAGTCATTGGGCAGTTTCCGCCGGCGGGACCGGCGGTTCCGTAACACCCGATGCGCCCGTCGCTTCATCATCGACGTGCAATTCATCCAATAGTTTCAAAACCCGATCCCCGCGTGGTCCGGTCATATCTTTCTTGAACACAATTTCAGGCAGATAGCGGAGCGTCAAGCGCCGGCCCAGCTCGGCCCGCACAAACCCGCTGGCCTTGGACAATCCGGCGAACACATCGCGTTCGGCGGCATCCTGCTCCATCGTGGTGACAAACACGTATGCAATCCGCAAATCCGCCGTCAGCTCAACATCGGTGACTGTCACCGTCCGCACACGCGGATCTTTGATCTTGCGCATCAAGATATCGGCCACTTCCATCCGAATCTGGTCGGCCACCCGATCGGCCCGTTTGTACGTTGACTTCGACATTATTCCTTCGCCGGCCGACCGCGCTGGCCCATGCGCCACCATCACATCCATGCTGACTACAGGAGCTCCCGATGCACACGCACCACTTCGATGGCCGGCATGCTCTTCATCACGTTCAGGACCTGTTCCAATACCTGTTCCACGTGCGTTCCATCATTGGCCACGCAGGCCATGCCGAGAACCGCTTTTTGCCAGAGATCCTGGCCATCAACTTCAGCCAGAGAAATATTGAACTTTCCCCGCAAACGGTCTTTCAGACTATGCAGGACCTGCCGCTTCTCTTTGAGCGACTGGCTTTCAGGAATCAGCAGTTCGACAGTACAAACACCGACAACCATGTGTTTCAGCGCGTACGCCGCTCGATGACCGGCCTAGAGTTTTGCCGCAACCTTATCGATCGCGTAGGCTTCAATCACGTCGCCGGCCTTCACGTCGTTAAAGTTCTCGACGCTGATACCGCACTCATATCCCTGCTGCACTTCGCGCACGTCATCTTTGAATCGGCGCAATGATCCGAGCTTGCCTTGATAGACCACCACGTTATCACGAATGACTCGCACACCGACGGCAGCCCGCGAAATAGTCCCATCGACCACGTATGATCCTGCCACCACTCCCGCCTTGGGAATAGTAAAGACCTGCCGGACTTCGGCGCGGCCCAGGACACGCTCTTTAAGCGTAGGCTCCAGCAGTCTTTCCATCGCTGATTTGATATCGTTAATCGCGTCGTAAATGATCGTGTACAGCCTGACATCCACACCTTGCTGCTCAGCCAACGACGCGGCCTTCGGCTCCGGGCGCACATTGAAACCGATGATAATGGCCCGCGAGGCCGCCGCCAGCAGAATGTCGGACTCGGTAATGCCGCCCACGCCGTTGTGAATAACCCGTAGCCTGACCGCCGGAGTCGGCAGCTTTTCCACCGCCCCCGCCAGCGCTTCGGACGAGCCCTGCACATCGGCCTTGATGACAATGGCCAGTTCCTTGACCGACCCCTCTTGAATCTTGGCAAACAGATCGTCGAGCGAGACCTTCGCCGGGCCGGCCAGATCCGCCGCCCGCTGTTTCCGAGCCCGCTCGTCGGCGATTTCGCGGGCAACCCGTTCGTCGGAGACCACTTGAAACACATCACCTGCGGAGGGCACACCGGGCAAGCCGTTGACTTCCACAGGAATCGAGGGACCCGCCTGCGGCACTTTGACACCCCGGTCATTGAGCAGGGCGCGTACGCGGCCGCTGAATGTCCCGACCACAAACACATCGCCGACCTTGAGTGTGCCGCTTTGAACCAGCACCGTCGCCACGGGACCGCGTCCCCGCTCAAGCTTGGCCTCGACCACCGTGCCCTTGGCCTGGCGATTGGGGTCAGCCTTCAACTCCAGCACTTCGGACTGCAAGAGAATCATTTCGAGCAGGGTGTCGAGTCCGGTCTTCTGCTTGGCCGACACCTCCACCATGATCGTGTCGCCGCCCCAGGCCTCGGAGACAAGTCCGTGCTCAGACAGCGCATTCTTCACGCGATCTGAATTGGCGCCCGGCTTATCGATCTTATTAATCGCCACAATCAATGGCACACCGGCGGCCTTCGCGTGATGGATGGCTTCAATCGTCTGCGGCATCACGCCATCGTCGGCGGCCACCACCAGAATGACGATATCCGTCACCTTCGCGCCGCGCGCCCGCATGGCCGTGAAAGCTTCGTGACCCGGCGTATCCAGGAATGTGACCTGCTTCCCGTTGACGGAGACGGTATAGGCGCCGATGTGCTGCGTGATCCCGCCTGCTTCGCCTTCCGCGACATTAGTTTGCCGGATGGCGTCCAACAGCGAGGTCTTGCCGTGGTCTACATGTCCCATGATCGTGACGACCGGTGGCCGGTGCACCAAAAACTCGTCGCCACTGCCATCCTGAACGACTTGTTCCAACAGTTCATCGCCGGCCTTCTCGATCGAAATTTCGATTTTGACGCCGGCTTCATCGGCGATCATGGATGCGGCATCCATATTCATCGGCTGATTGAAGGTGAGCATCTGGCCCATCTCCATCAACTTCCTGACGATATCTGCAGGACGCTGCCCGATCAACTCGGCAAATTCCTTGACGGTTGTTCCCGGCGCCACCTTGACGCTCTTCCGTCGAGGCTTGGTGACTTCTCCCGGCTGGGCGTGATGCAGATGTTTGGACCGATCGTCCCGGCGCTGCACCGCAGGAATGGCTCGCAAGTCTTCCCAGCGCGCCGCATCCTCGCGGAACTTCACATCCTGCTCGTCTTTCGGCCGGCCTGTCTTCTTCGCCTTCTTGAGCTTCTCTTTAAGCCCTTCGGCCTCGATGGCCTCAAGAGCCAAGCTTTTCTTCTTAGCAGCGGCGGCATCCAACGCCGTCATGGGACCAGGCGCACCGGCAGCGGGCTTCACTGCGGCTGGGGCAACCGGCGCCACCGGAGAGGTGGGCGGCTCCGCGAGAATCGTCCCGATCTCAGGCAACTCAGGCAACTCGGCCACGGGACTCGGAGGAGGCTCGCTCACGGCCGGATGCGCGGCAGATTCGACCAGTGCCGCGGATGCATTACTCGCAGTGGTGGCAAGGCTCTCCGCCTCGCTCATCGGAGCAGACACGGCTACTCCCTCACTCGGCTCATCCTCTTTCTTTTTCTTAATAAGGATCCGCCGCTTGTCTGGCTTCGCCGCTTCTTCAACATGCGCTGCCTTGGCGCCAGCCCCTTTGGAGGCATGGCCCACATCATGGTGATCCGCTACGGATGCCTCATCACTCCCCGCCTTGCCTGACTTGACCATGCCCTTCGCTTTCGCACCGAGCTTTTCCAGCGCCTTGTGAACCGTGCCCTCGTCAAGAGCGCTGCTATGGGAGGCGACGGACACACCCATCTTCTTCAGTTCGGGGATGAGATCTTTATTCTCCATCCCCAGCTTCTTGGCAAGTTCATAGACACGCATAGCTGTCACTGGTTGTGCTCGATTCTAGTTTGTCGTCGTTTCGGTTTCTTCTGCCTTGGCAGCCTGCCGCGCTTCTTCCTGGAGTCGCTGCGCTTCGGCCTCTTCAGCCAGGGCCGCTTTGATCTCTTTGTCTCGCTCGACTTTTTCTTTCTCGTACTCGGTTGCGCTGATGATATCAATCTTCCAACCGGTCAATCGTGCCGCAAGCCGGACATTCTGGCCGTTCTTGCCGATCGCCAGCGACAGCTGCGAATCGGCCACGACCACCAGCGCCGACTTCTTTTCATCGTCGATGCCGACCTTCTCGATCGTCGCCGGGTTCAGGGCTTCGGCGATAAAGACGCGCGGGTCCTGCGTCCAGGTAATGATGTCGATCTTCTCTCCGCGGAGCTCGCGCACGACCGCTTGCACCCGAGATCCCTTGATGCCGACACAGGCACCGACCGGATCGACAGCTTTTTCCCGCGACGTGACGGCAATCTTAGTCCGATCGCCAGGTTCCCGCACCACCGACTTGATCTCAACGATCTTCTCCATGACTTCCGGCACTTCAAGCTCGAACAGCTTGGAAACAAACTGAGGGTGGCTTCGCGTCAGAATCACCTGCACATCCTTCGGTGTCCGGCGGACCTCCAACAGCATGGCCTTCACCCGATCGCCACGCCGATAGGTCTCCCGGGGGATCTGCTCCTGAATGGGCAGCACCGCCTCGGTCTTCCCCAGGTCGACAAGATAATTGCGCCGCTCCATGCCGAGAATGATGCCGTTGACCAGATCGCCCTGGCGCGTCGAATACTCTTTTTGCACCGCTTCCCATTCGGCTTCGCGCACCTTTTGAAAGATGACTTGCTTAGCTGTTTGGGCTGCAATGCGGCCGAGCTCGTCCATCTCGATCAAGGAGCCGATTTCATCACCCACTTCGGCTTCGCTGTCGAATTGCCGCGCTTCCTGGAGGGAAATTTCAGCTTTGGGATTACTGACCTGATCGACGATGACTTTCTTCGAGACCACGGAGATTTCTCCGGTCTTGGGATCGATTTCGACCTGAATATTCTCCGCCTGGCCAAATCTTTTTTTAGCCGCCGTTTGAAGGGCCGACTCAATCGCGCCAATCACGCGGGACTTGTCGATGCCTTTCTGGCGTCCGATTTCATCGATGACTGCAATCAATTCTCGATTCATACATCACGCTCCTGCTCGATCCACCAGCGGAACCGCCTCGGCCCCGGCTTGCACACTATATTTCGATGGCGATCCTGGCCTCTGCAATAATCTGCCGGCTCAGCGTCACCAGTTCTGGTGCCGCCCTTTTCGCCGAGACCGCCAACACAATCGATGCCTCATCCGCCTGCATCAGTTCCCCGACAACACGCCATTGGCCATGCAGCGGCTCCTTCAGCTTCACGCTCACACGCTTCCCGACCGCACGCTGATAATCTTGAAACCGTTTGAAGGGGCGATCGAGCCCTGGTGACGACACTTCAAGCGTATAGGCGTGGGGAAACGGATCTGCCACATCCAATGCGGGCCCCACTGCGACATGGGCCCGCTCACAATCCTTCACGGTGACGCCGCCCAGCTTATCGATAAACACGCGGATAATCGTGCGTGGCCCCTGCCCGACACACGACACTTCCACTAATTCCAACCCCAGCGTCCAAAGAATCGGAGAAATGATGTCCTGAAGCCGGTCACTGACCGACCGGGATCCATGCTCCGGAGTAGTCAACGCGTATCCTCTGATATTCACCTAAATAAGCGCCCAAACAAAAAAGTGGGCCTGAGCCCACTTCCAGCAGCGCAACCTTAGCATGCCCCCCTGTCCAAAGCAAGAGGGACTACCCCGTCACGGCCGTCATCCGAGCCGCCAGGGCTCTGGTGATCGGACCGGGAGAGCCAGCCCCGATGATCCGTCCGTCGACCTGAATCACACCGAGCACCTCCACGGTCGTTCCCGTAAGAAATACCTCGTCGGCGGCATAAAGCGACTCGACCGACATGAATTGCTCGCGCACCGGCAGGCCCTCTTTTCTGGCGAGGTCCAAAACGACGGTTCGTGTCACTCCCGACAAGATCCGCGGACCTTCAGGAGCGGTGACCACCGTTCCCGCTTGAACAGCCATCACATTGCTGACCGACCCTTCAGTGACAAGGCCATCTTTGACAAGAATCGCCTCGAACACGCCGGCCCGCCTCGCCTCTTCACGCGCCAATACATTCGCCAATAAATTCACGCTCTTGATATCGCATCGTGCCCAGCGTAAGTCCTCACAAGTCTTGGCCGCCACTCCTGTGGCGCGGGTCTGATCCGGAAAGGGCAACAACTCACGAATCGTCATCACCACTGTCGGCGGCACATTGACGGGAAAGGCATGATCCCTCGGAGCTGCCCCGCGGGTTATCTGGATATAGACCTTCGCTTCGGCGAATCCGGCTTCTTCAATTCCTTGCCGAATCCATGCTTGCCACTGAGCCCGCGAGTAGGGTTGGAGCAAATTGAGCTCTCTGGCGCTCCGATCAAGCCGATTGAGATGGGCCTCCAGCTCAAAGGGCCGACCATGGTAGGTCCGAATCACCTCGTAGACGCCATCGCCAAACTGGAACCCACGATCCTCGATCGAGACCGTGGCCTCTTGCCAAGGAATAAATCGGCCATTGAGAAATGCGATCGCAGGCACGGCGGTCAGCCTTTTCCGTTCTCGGTCACATGAATCTGGAATACCCGGCGATCTTCGGCGGTACACTTCCATCCCATGCGTTTTTCAAACACAATCTCGTGCGTTCCCGGGAGCATGCTCGCAAACTCAAATGTCCGTCTCCCATTATCGACGGCGTTATTGCCGGCAATGCGCAAATACTCGTCGTTCACCAGCGCCAGTCCCTTTGTATTATAACTCGGGACCCATTGTTCCCCTCTGGTTCGATCTTCCCAGAGATGGAGGGTAAAGGACCGGCCGATCGCCGATTCGATCACCCGAGGGCCAGCGACATCTGAAGAGCTATGCTGATCCTGCCCGACACTATTCATAGAAAATATCTCACCGCCTATGCACCGCTCACAACAGCCAACTCGATACTCACCACTCGCTACGCTTTCCGCCGAGGACCGACAAAAACTTCCTCATTTTCCGTGCGGACCTCATAACTTCCGACACAATACCCGCCGCCGTCAGTCCCCTGCCCGTTGCGAATGTCGAACGCCAAATCGTGCCAGGGACAGGCCACAACAAATCCCTTCAGCCGCCCTTCATTCAAAGGCCCACCTTCATGTGGACAGAGGTTATGCACCGCATAGAACTTGCCCTCGATATTGAAGAGCACGATGGCCCGATCATTGACGGTGACAACCTTGGATTGCCCTGGCAGCACCTCGTTCACCAGCGCGACTCGCTGAAACCCTTCCATCCACAGCTCCCTTAATCTTCTCCAGAATCCCCCCTGCTGCACCGTTACCACACTTACATGCGCAGCACGTATTTCAGTTCATCTCCCTTCGCCACGCCCGATCGCCGGATAAATCCCGCTTCGGTTTGCAGCACATACCGGGCCGGTTCAGGCGGAGGCCCAAAGAGCGGACAAGGATCTTTTGCGCAGGGGTCGGCATGCTCAACCATATGCACCACATGATGGCTTTCATCCACCCATATCATGTCGATGGGAAACCGATACTCTTTCGTCCTGACACGGTGCAGGCCGTTCTCTTCGAAGATATAAAGCATCCCGGTATTGGGTGGCAACCCATCGCGAAACGCCAGTCCAAAAAGCAGTTTCTCAGGCGTCTGCGCCACTTCCGCTTCTACAGTGATGCCGCTCGGAAACGTCACCACAATCACGTCGGTGTCTTTTTGCGGAACAAGAAACATTGAAACGCTCATGAGGAGCACCGCCAGAAGGATCATCATGATGATCCGCTTTTTCTTTTGCTCCCGATCGCTCCCCTGCGTGACGGCCATGATCGTTTCCTTCAACAACTATGCGTATGTGTGCTGGGCCTATTGGCCCATATTCCCAGACAGCCTAGGCCTTCTGAACGGGAGCGGTTCTGTTGACTTGGAAAAGAATCACAGAATAGAATGCCCCCCTACATTGCGCACGCACTATGATCAGGGCGGCGCAATCTTGTCAACATTGTTTCTCTGTCTTTGTAGTGAGAAGGAGGCGTGGGTCATGGCACTGCTGATTACCGATGAATGTATCTCCTGTGGAGCTTGCCTGCCTGAATGTCCGAACGAGGCAATTTTTGAAACCCGGAGCGATGCCGAAGGAAAAGGGCACCATGTCGGCGACGGACAAGGCGTTGGCGATAATATCTACATCATCACACACGACCGCTGCACAGAATGCGTCGGGCACTTTGACGAACCGCAGTGCGCGGCTGTCTGCCCCGTCGACAACTGCTGCATTGCCGACCCGGCCTATCCGGAAACCACCGAAGTGCTGTTGGAAAAAGCAAAGACTTTGAATCCGGATAAAACGATCGATCCAGCCAAGGTCTGGAGCGGCGTTCGGAACTAACCGACTCGACGAAGATTCAGCATACGTCGAGGCCCCCTTTTCGAATGGAGAGGGGGCCTCGGCATTTTCCTCTTTACTTCGTTTCGCCTCTTGAAAAAGTTCCCGCCACACTGGATTTGATCCAGCGGGGGCGCTAGACTGCATTATCTGGATCTTTTCCAGAGCACGATTTCATTTTCCGGTGCCCTCATAGCAAGTGAGTCTTTCACTCCCGCTTTGGAGGTGCAGTTAAGCCTATCCGATGGAGTCTCCTCGCAATTGCCTTGTACGCTCTTGCAACCCCCAGCTTCGCTCAGGCCAGCACAGGCGATCTTGGTTCGATCATTGAGAGTTTTGTCACCCACCATTTCCCAGAGGCCACCAGTCACCTATGGATTGTCAATGGAACCCAATGGGAAGGAGATGAAATGGTCGTAGATGTGCACACGATCGTTGTGGAACGGCAACTACCTGCGACAATAGAAAATCGGTACTTACTACTGATCAAGGGAGGAAAGCTAACCGCCGCTCAACGTATTCCATTGGATGACGGAACGGACTGTCAACGTGAAGAAGCCTAGCTGGAAAACCACTTCAGATAAAAGAGAAAGGCCCCAGTGGAACATCCACTGGGGCCTTTCTGCTACTTCAAAAGAGCGAGTCAGACTACTTCAACATCACCAGCTGACCGCCAACATGTGCTGGGTGCAGGTGGCAACGATAGGAAAGAACATTGCCCGCACCATAGAACAAGTCACTGGTCGGCACACCGATGTATTTCGTCTCGCCTGGCTTGAGAACCAATGTGGTATTCAAGACTGTCGGGGCAGCGTGAGTCACCGCAGCCGTGAGCTGAAATCCGTGCTCTGCTGATGAATTATTCGTCACCTTCAGCAGCACCGGAGCACCGGGACGATTTTTAAAGTCAATCACGGTGGTCGGCGGATACCAGGTCTTCATATTGCCGATTTCAATGGCATAGAACGAGGCATCCACTTGAAGTTCCTTAAATGGCTGGCCCACTACGGATCCGGTGTCCAAATCGCCGACTTCGACGCCGCCAGCCTGCAGTGCATGTGCAGCCGAGGCTCCGGCGACGATCATCCCGAGGCCAAAAAGGACCGATAACATCGTCTTACCCATGACCTACCTCCTTAAAAAGAAGAAGAGATGTGATTAGGTTGGTAAAAAACTACCGCCAAGCTCTGATAGCCTTGACTGCTTCGATGACTTCCGACTTTCACGTCAACACCATTTACGAATATCTGTTCCATCACGAGGCGGTTTTTATACCATAGAGGCTAAAATGGAAGCAAGCAACATCTACTCACCCATAAAAAGAAAGGCAATCTGCCCCTCCGGCACTAGTAGCCGAACGGATTCGCCATCCTAGTCGGCCATTTATCTGGCGAAGCAGCCCCATTATTGGCCTTCCGAATCCTCTTTCCCGATCAGAACATCGTAGGGGGCAAAATCATCGCTTAATTCAAAGCCGCGCGGCCAAGGAGGTTCTCGATGGGTGTTCAGTAATGCAATCGCTTCCGTAGGCAACTGCCGGTTGAGCGCCATCTCCGCCACTTTCGATGCAAATCCATGCTGTTCCCCTCGATCAACCGGCCCCCCGGCGAAAAAAATCAAATTCTCCGCTTTCGCCTGAGTGCTTTTCCAGGGCCCTTTCACGGCAAACGTTTCCACCGTCGGAAAGGCCCGCTTCATCGTCTGCACCACTGCGGCCGCCCGAACATTGTCCACCTCTTCCCCTGAAGAGGCCAGATTCACTGCCATCACGCCATCGGGCTTTAAATGCGCCCGTACCGCAGAAAAAAATTCCGTGGTGGTCAAATGGAATGGAATCATGTGCCGGGCGAACGCATCGATCCAAATCAGATCGTAGGTATGGTCGGTCGTATTCAGAAATGCCCGCCCATCCTTGACATGAACATGGTGGTTGGCTGGCGGATGATAATCAAAATATTCCTCGGCCATGCGGACGACGGCAGGATCGAACTCGACAATGTCCATCTCAAGATCAGGCCAGTAGTGAGCCAGCCACTTAGCGAGCGACCCGCCGCCATGCCCGAGAATCAGACCTCGCTGCGGGTGCTCAACCAGCGCGAGCGACGCCACCATCAATTGGCTATAGGGCAAAAACAGTGGCAGCGGATCAGCCTTCCACATGACCGCATGAAAGGTCCGATCCAGCACCAGGTACCGGAACAGTTGATCGTCGCGGACTCGCACCTGCTGATAGGGACTGTCTTCCTGATACACCGGCGGGTTCAACTTCTGGATGGGATGACTGGCAAATGCGGCCAACAGCGCCGGAACGACCAGGATGAGGACTTGCGCAAGCCTTCCAATCGTCGCCCCCCTCCACAACCAAAGGGCTCCAAGGACCACTTGAATAGTCCCCAGCCAGGCCACTAGCGCCTGGCTTCCGATCCAGGAAAGGAGAAAAAACGCCGTTCCCCACGTTCCAATCAAACTGCCGACCGTTGACAGCGCGATCAACCGGCCGGTATGGCGGCCAAGATGGCCCATATCGGATACGGCTAATCGCAACATCGCCGGCAATACGCCGCTTAATCCAAAGGCTGGCGGACCCAGGAGCACGGTCGCGGCCAGACAAGGCCCCCAGCGAGGATCCTGAATCCAGGCCTCTACTTGGAATAAGATGGGCTGACTCGCCCAGGCTACCAGAAACGTCCATGACCCGGAAAAGAGCAACAGGCCCGCCAGCACCATGCCCCCCGGGTACCGGTCGGAGGCCCATCCTCCAAAGGCATAGCCACTGCTCATGGCCGCGAGAATCACCCCGATCAAGGCACCCCACACAAACAGGGAATTCCCGAAGACCGGAGCCAGCAGACGGCTGCCAAGAATCTCCAATGCCATCACCACCGCGCCGGTAATGAGCGCTGTCGAGAGCAATACACTACGGGATATGGGGGCGTGAAGTTCTGATGTCATGAAGCGGACAATGCAGGGTGGATTTTAACGTTGTGCGGCAAATAACACGCAGGCATCACAACTGACTTCCCCAATTTTTGAAATAGCGCAATAGATCTCTCACCGACAACATGCCGACGACCTCTCCGCCATCCATAACCGCAAGATGCCGGATGCCTGCTTCAGCCATCAGATCGCTGGCATCGTGAGGGGACGCCGCAACATCAATCGTCACCAACGGCTCGCTCATGACCCCACGCACCATCGTCTTCGCCGGGTCCAGTGATTCGGCGAGCGCCTTTCTCGCAAGATCCGTTTCGCTCACAATCCCCAGATCGCGCCTCCCGTCACGAACCAGCAGCGCGCCAACCTGGCCGGCACGCATCTGTTGCGCCGCCTCAACCACCGAGGCATCTGGACGAATCGTGTGGACGGCGGGCCGCATCATCACCGCCAGCGGTCGCTGGATTCCACTCGATCTGCTCACTGCACCTCTCCAGCCAAATTGTGAGGAGGGATTCTACTCACCCGATTTTCAAAGAGTCAACGAAACAACACTTCATAGGAAAAACCCCGTGGCGCCTCTGTCACATTTCATTGCTCACCCTCCCTCTCATTGCTATACTTCAGCCTGTTTTTAGCTTTTTACTGAGGAGACGTGAGCCCATGCATATCAGCGTCATCGGAACCGGCTATGTCGGACTTGTTACTGGGGCCTGCTTCGCGGAATTCGGCGTCCACGTCACCTGCATAGACACGAACGCCAAACGAATTGCGCAGCTTGAAAAAGGCACCGTGCCGTTCTTCGAGCCCGGCATCACCGAACTGGTCGCCAAGGGAATCAAAGAAAACCGCCTCACGTTTACCACGGACATTGCGCGCGCGGTCGACAAGGCACTGGTCATTTTCATCGCGGTCGGGACGCCCCCCAAATCGGACGGATCCGCGGATTTATCGTACGTCGAGGAAGTGGGCCGGGGCATCGCCAAACACATGACCGGCTACAAAGTGATCGTCACCAAATCGACTGTGCCAGTCGGGACCGGTGAGAAACTCCGTGAAGTCATCAAAGCGCACCAATCGGACCGGTTCCGATTCGATATTGTGTCAAATCCGGAATTTCTCCGCGAGGGGTCGGCGATCGAAGACTTCATGCGGCCCAATCGGGTCGTCATCGGCGCAGACAGCGAGCAGGCCGTCGCCATCATGAAAGACCTGTACCGCCCCCTCTATCTGATCGAAACGCCGTTTGTCACCACCGACGTGCCAACGGCGGAAATGATCAAATACGCCTCGAACGCCTTCCTGGCGGTCAAAATTTCGTTCATCAATGAAATGGCGACCGTCTGCGAACGGGTGGGGGCTAACGTGCAAATGGTGGCCAAAGGCATGGGGCTCGACCATCGAATCGGCAGCAAATTTCTGCACGCGGGTCCCGGATTCGGCGGGTCCTGTTTCCCCAAAGATCTCGCTGCACTCGTGCAGACGGGAGACCAGGTGGGCTATCCCTTCCAGATTGCGGGGGCCGCGGCCAAGGTGAACTACGAGCAGCACCTGCGCATGGTGACGAAGATTCGCGAGGCCTGCGGCGGCCTGCAGGGCAAAACGCTGGGCGTGCTGGGCCTCTCGTTTAAGCCCAATACCAACGATATGCGGGAAGCGCCCTCATTGACTATCCTAAATGCCTTGATCAAGGAAGGGGCCATGGTGCGAGGATACGACCCCGTGGCCATGGAGGAAGCAACCAAGCTGATCCCGGGCATGACTCCCTGCAAGGACATGTATGATGTGGCGGAGCAGGTGGATGGGCTCATCATCATGACCGAATGGAATCAGTTCCGAAACCTGGATTTCGAGCGATTGAAACTCGCCATGCGGCAACCACTCTTGCTCGACCTTCGGAACGTCTACGATTCCGAACGGGTTACCGGATACGGATTCCGCCACGTCTCAGTCGGCCGGCCGACCAAAGAGCCCCGCCTGGCATAAGCGGGGCTCGCGAGTCGTCTACGTCAACCGAGGCAGCTCAACCGCAGCTTCCGGCTTGGTCTTCGGCTTGTAGCCCATCCGGTCCAGCACTTTCATGATCCTGGTCTTCAAGCGATCATCGGCATCAGTCAATGCCGTCGCCAAGGGTTCCACGGCCGGCTTGCCGATTTTTCGGATAATCTCCGTGGCCGACTGCCGAATTTCATCCTCTTCCGAAACCAACAACGGCACTAGCGACGACACGGACACTCCGCCCAGCTTGATCAACGAATCATAGGCCCGCTGCCGGACATCGCCGACTTCGTCGGTGAGGGCACTCACCAGCGGCATGACCGCACGCTGATCCTTGAGTTCCCCTAATACTTCCGCCGCATATTTCCGGTTCAGCCAATGCGGGTCTTTGAGATCCAGCAGCATCGCATCGGCTTTTGCCGCATTCGGGTCTTTCGCGCGAATCCGGAAGCTCTTGGCGACCCGCTTTCCGCCTTCTTCGACCACGCGAATCGTCGCGCCATCGCCCACCTTCAAATTTTTGAGGTCCTCAAGCGCTTCCTCGGCCACCTCCAGCACGACGGTCTTGCCGTCATAGGCCAGCAGCTCGACCTCGATCTGCTTCGCTTCCGGATTGACCGCGACGACTCGCTCGGTCACAAGATTGAATCCGTCTTTTTTCTCGCCGCCCTTCGGACCGATCTGAATCAATTTCACTGGAGCTTCGTCTGCCATAACGTGTGTCCTTCTTCTGTATGGAGTGAGCGGTTATTGACCCGATTTCCAACCAAGACTCGCCAGAACCCCTTCCACGGTTTCCTGCACCATCGTATTTTCATCTTCGAGCAGCGGCAATAGCGGTTGAATCGCTTCCTTGGCACCCAGCCTGGCCAGCGACTCCGCCGCATTCCGGCGCACCAGCCAATCTTCATCCTTCAAAGATTCGATCAACGGTCCGGCGGCGCGCGCATCCCCGATTTTCCCAAGCGCTTCCGCCGCATGACGGCGCACCATCCAGTTATTGCCCAAGAGGCCGTCAATCAAGGCCTCGACCGCCCGCACATCGCCGATCTTCTTCAGCACCCGAGCCACATCTTCCCGCAGAGTACTGTCTGTGAGCGCGTCAATCAAGCCGGGGACCGCCCGAGGGTCGCCGATCCGTTCCAATGCCCACACTGCGGCGGTCCGCACCGCCCCATCCTTATCCTTGAGCGCCTTCACCAATGGCTCGACCCCGCGCGGGTCTTTCAGCTTACCAAGCCCAGATGCCGCCTGCTCGCGGATCGCCCACTCATCGTCCTGCAGCGCCTCAAGCAACGCGTCCACCACCGACGGCCCGATCCGCACCACCGCCGTCGTGGCCGCTTCACGAATGACCACATCTTCGTCGGCCATCAGGCCGATCAATCGGGGCACTGCATCAGGCCCCATCTGTCCCAGGCTCGCAATGGCATGATCGCGCAACGCTTCGTTTTCGTCGCGCAACGCGGAAATGAGAAGATCGATCCGATCCGATTCCGTCTCGTTACTCATCCTCGTCCTGTCCTTCCTCTCCCGTGACCGGCGTCCCGGCCAGAGCTTCCAGTTTGTCGGCAATCAAGCCCGCATTATAGGCCACCAGTCCATCACGATCCGTCCTCAGCCGGTCGAATAACTCCTTGTGCGGACGCAACGCCTCCACATCCTTAATCTTCGCCAGCGCTTCCATCGCATAGACCCGCAACGGACGGATCGGAATCGCTTCCAAATATAATTGCATCGGACGGGCGTCGCCGATCAGGCCCAGCGCCTTGATCGCCAGCTCCTTCACCCCGGTATCCTTGTCGTGCGCCAGCCGCTTCATCAAGGGCTCGACCGCCCGCACATCGGCAATCTTGCCCAACAGATCGGCTGCCGCCTCGCGCACGAGCCAATCCTCATCTTCAAGATATTCGATCAAGATTTCCACGCTGGGCCGGCCGATGCCCAACAGATTGATGACCGTGGACATCCGCGCTTCTTCCCGCTCACTGGCCCCTTCCACATCGCGTAGCGCGTTGAACATATCATCGATCCGCTCGCGGATGGCGCTCAGTTTTTTCAACGTGCCCACGGCGATATCCCGCACTGCCGGCTGGCCCATCGCGTCGATAAAGGCATCGATGGAGCGGGGGTCCAGCAGTTGATCCAGCATCAAAGCGGCCGTGACCTGCACTTCAGGATCCGCATGCTTGAGCATCTCGCACAGGGGAATCACCGCCGTCGGAATCGCGCCGACGAGATGCGACATCACGTGCCGGGCCTCGCCTTCCGGCGTCTTGAGCAGCAATGCAACCAACGCCGCAGCGGTATCCGTATCGAGCACCCCGGCCATCTGTTCCAAGGCCGTCGCCCCGGCCTTGCGCGCCACCTCATCGTTATCTTCGAGCAGACCGACGAGCGCCACCCCCGCCTGCGGGTCCTTGATGCGGGCCAACATCGCCGCCGCTTCCTTTTTCAGTTCCGTCGTGCCGGACCGCAATACCTCGCTCAGCGCCTGCACGGCCCGCGGCCCGCCCGCTACGCAGGCTGCCGTCGCCCGCATCCGGCGCCAATCCTCTTCATGGACCAGCTCAGAAACTAATGTTTCAATCGTTTCTTTAGACATAGATTCCAGTCACTGCGACACTACACCCGTCCCGGTCTCCAGCCAGCGAGCGCCAGCGCTTCCTTGACGTGGTAGCGAATATTTTCATCGCGCGGGCCGGTCAGCAACGGGAGCAAAAATGGCACTGCTTTGGAGCCGAACTTCGCCAATGCCGCGGCCGCTTCAGCCCTGGTGAACGTCGGTTCCAGCGCGGCGACCAGCGAGGGAATCGAGGAATCATCGCGGATAATCCCGAGGGCCCGGACCGCCACCCCCTGCGTGATGACTTCTTCATTCCATTGATCCCCGCACCCCGCGACGGCGCGCGGCGCGTCGAGCGGACGCTTCCCTTCCACCACCTCGATCAAGACCGGAACCGCGCGGCGATCGCCGATACGTCCCAACGCTTCAACCGCCAAGGTCCGCAATCCCGGTTCTTTCATCGCCGTGAACAAAAATTCTACCGCCTGGGGATCACCGATCTCGCCGAGCGCCCGTACCGCATCTTCGCGAATGGCGGAATCCTGATCGTTGAACAAGACCGACAACAGGGGCTCCACTGCCTTCTGCGACTTCATTTTTCCAAGCGATTCCACGGCATGGAGACGGACCAGCCACTCCGCATGTTGCAGGGTGTCCAGTAGCGCCGGAATCGCCGCTTCTCCGATCGCCGCCAGCGCCGTCGCCGTTTCCTCGCGCACCGCTTTGACTTTATCTTGCAGCAACGGCAGAAGCGGCTCGATGGCCGAGACCTCTTTCACCCGTCCCAACGCCTTGGCTGCGTGCATGCGCACGATCCAATCGTGACTCCGCAACGCCTTCTTTAACGGATCGAGCACACGTTGATCTGCGATGGACGCGAGAATCGCGGAAGCCGCCTCCTGCACCGTCAACTCGGGATCAGCGAGGCAGGCGCCCAACGCCGGAACTGACGGTTCGCCGATCGCCGTCAGCGCGCCGATCGCGGCCTCACGGACCGACCGGTCCCGATCGCGCAAGATCGACACCAACGGGAGAACCGCTCTCGGGTCTTTCAGGGTACCAAGGAGACTGGCCGCTTCTTCGCGAATGGCCCAATCCTCATCCTTGAGGGCCGCAATCTGCTCCGCTACCGAATCCCCCACGATGGACCTCCTGGATCGAGCCGACAACCCTAACACACGGTTTTTTACAGGGTCAACGGAGCCGAGCCGCGCGGGCTGACAGATGAGAGAGGATCGAGCAAAGGGCCCAAAATATTAGCTGGACTTGGCCACGTCGCCGGAGGGACCGAAGCGCCCCGTTTCGCCGAGTGGCCGATCAACCCGAAGATTGTCCGCATGGCTGGAGCTAATCTCGACTTCTTCCGCGGGCGGTGACCACCCGAGTTTTTCCAGCGTCTCCAAGACAATCAACCGGAGGGCGTCTTTGGCTGTCAATCGCACTGAGGCATAGGACAGAACTCTTTCACCCTCAGCCTCCACTTCAGAGGCCTTGGGGTCGTAAAGAAACGCAATGAGCGGCTCAATCGCCGTGTCGCCGATGATGGTCAGGGCTGCCGCCGCTTTCTCCCGCAGCACCCCGTCCTTAAGCAGCATGATGAGATCGGGAATGACGCGCGGATCGCGGAACTGGCCAAGGGCGGTGGCCGCCGCTTCCTTGATAAACGCGTCCTCACTCACAATACAGCCTGGCGTCGGAGTGCCCTCCTGCTTGATCCCCTTTCCCTTCAAGGCATCAAGCACGGCGGGAAGCGCGCGCGGATCGCCGATCATCCCGAGGGAGGCAATCGCGTGGCGTTTGACCACCCCGTCTTTCATGGCTTCTAACAGCGCGTCGATCGCACGGGAATCGCCGATCATCCCGAGGGCAATTGTCGCATCTTCGCGAACCGCGCGATCCGGATCCTTCAGGGTGGCGATCAAGGCGTCGACTACTTTGGCGTCGCGAACCCAGGTCCGGCCGATCTGGTAGTCAGTCGTCATCCCGCCCAACGCCCGTGCCGCGTGGCACCGCACGACAAAATCCTTATCCTTCAAACTCTCGATCAATGGATCGACGGAGGGCTGGCCAATCGCAATCAGCGCCGTGCCGGAAGTCTCCCGCACGATCTTGGAGGTATCGCGAAACAACTTGATCAAGGCCGGAACGGCTTTGGCATCGCCGATTTTGCCCAGCGCCTCGGCCGCCGCACTCTTCACGGCGCCGTCACGATCGCGGCAGGCGACCATCAACGCATCGACGGCCTTCTTATCGCGTAACTCTCCGCAGGTCTTCGCCGCATGCTCCCGCACCCGCCATCGTTCATCTTTGAGCGCCGCCAGCATGCGATCCAACACCACCGGTCCCATCTTGGCCGTCGCCTCAACCACTTGGTTGCGCACTTCCATGATGGCATCATTAAACAGCTCGATTAGTGCTTCCACGGCCTTTGGCCCGCCGATCTTCGCCACGGCACAGCAGGCATAAGCCCGCACCGACCAAAAATCGTCCCCGCAGGCGCTGACCAGCGCGTCAATAGACCTCGGATCGGCCAGATCAGCCAGCGCCTTCGCCGCTTCTTCCCGCGTCGCGTCGTCTACATCCTCAAGGGCTTCTAAGAGATCGTCCAGGGTGTGTGTCATAGTTAGGGTTTCTGTTCGTAATACTGATCCCGTTGGCCCCCGTGGGGGTACATTCGCTTGCAGCGCACCACCAGAGTCTGAGTCCCGCGCCCCTCGATGCACTGATCGAGGGACTTCGAAAATTCAATCGTCCCGTCCAGGTTGACCATGAAGGGGAAGTCGAACGTAAAACTGATGAACTTGTACTTACCCGGCTTGAGCAGAAGCTCCCGCCGCTCAGACGTTTTATAGGCGTCCGATGTTTCAGGGTCCAACGTCCAAATTGTGGGCGTTACACCCGGCACCTGCCACCAGGATTGCGGCACCAACTTCGTCGCATCAATGGTGATCGTATGCTCTTTGAGATGGGCCGGGGGAGGCCCCGCCTGCCCTTCGGAAGTCCAAGCCCATCCTGTAAAAATCAGTGCCATGACCCCGATAAAAGCCACAACCCGCTGGCGAAGCAATCTTGTTGTCATCATACGTCTATCTCTTGGAAGAAGACGCAGCGGCCGGCGCCGCGGCTGCCGCGTGGAAAATTTCCTCAATGGGCTTGCTATCCCATTCCATATGCGTATCCAGACCAAGGAGTCGCATCACCGTCGCCCCGGTGTCAATAATGGACACCGGCTGACGAATAAGCTGCCCGTGCGGAATCCCGACCCCTGAAATAATCCATGGCACAACCGGTGTTGCCGTCGTCGTAGGCTCCTCCCCGCTGATGTCCGTGCCGGGAGCACTGAGGGATGTCACCACCACTGTCGTCCGATTCGAAAGACCATGTTCTTTGAAGATGTCGAGAACGGATTTCATTGCCGCATCCACGGACTGGAGCGCCTGGCGGTACTCTTTCGAACTCCATCCATGCGCGACACCGGCACGCCCGGCCTCCGGAAGATGAACGACCAGCAAATGCGGCAGCGCGGGAATCGCATGACCGTACCCATGGCCGCTTGTGGCTTTCTCAACATATTGGCGGATATAGGAGACAATCTTGTCCGAATTACACTCGGGACGAAGCGCACCGCACAACTGATAATCGGTATAGGGCTCAGGCCTGGCGAGCTGATAAAGTGACTCATCCATGTAGAAAATCGCGCTGTCCCGCCCGCCGCTCAGGTCCAAATAGTCGAACATGCTCGGCGATCGTGAATAACCCCGGCTGAACTCAAACGCGTTCCACGTAATTCCATGCTTCTCAACCGGCATCCCCGTCACCAACGACGCCATCGTCGGCAAACGCAAGGCCGGATTGACCCCGGCGGCCGACCAGGTCACAGCCCCGTCCTTCACGAGCTTGCTGAGAACCGGCATCGTCCCGCCCTTCAGCGAATCCTGTCCAAACCCTTCCAGGACGAACAGAATGACATGTTCTGGAGTTCCAGCCACCGCCTCGATCGTTTTCGGCGTGGCCGCTTCGATTGGAGCAATCGCCCCTCCGAACAGCTCAAACCCGATCAGAGACAGACCGATACAGAGAGTAACGCAAACGCGAGATGTATGGAGCATGGATAGCACGCTATATTCCTTTCACCCAAGAGGGGATGGGTAACTTAGCACGCGAATTTTCTGGAAGGCAAGCCAGACCAGGCGCCGGCAATGCGCTAGCGAAATAGAAGAGGCCGGTGCTATGCTGATATAGTCTAGAATATCAGTAGATCGCTGTCATCCAGCGGGGTTCTGGTGCGTCATTCCTCCCAGCGAGGGTTTCAACGATGCCCGGTCCGATCGTCCCACAGGCAGCCGTCCCATTACCGCCCCGTCACCGCGCTCGCTTCCTGCTCCTCACCCTGCTTACATGTCTCGCCACCCTGGTTTCGACCCAACCCGCGCAGGCCGAAATTCGGATCGTGACCGCTCAAGGCGAATATCGGATGGGAAACCGAGATACCCGGGAGGATGCCGTACGACTTGCGACGGAACAGGCCAAGCGGAACGCCCTGGAGCAAGTCGCCACCTATCTGGAAAGCGTCACGGTCGCAGACGGAATGGACATCACCAAGGACGAAATCAGGACGTACACGGCGGGACTGGTCCTCGTCCTCGACCAACAAACGCATACAACCCTGAACGAAGATGTGGTCGTCGTCACCACAGACCTGGTGGCACAGATCGACACAGAAGAAGTCAGCCAGGCCATTGCGGCACTGCGGGAAAGCGAGGACGCGCGCCATCAACTCGTCGCACTCAAGCAGGAAAATGACCAACTCCAGCAGGAACTCGAGGCCGCGAATCGCGCCCTGGCAAGCGCCTCAAACTCGGATCAAGCCCAGCAGGCGATCCAGCAACGGCAAGAGATTCTGAACCGGGTGCAATCCAACGCAATAGTCTCCCAGGCATGGACCGACTGGGTACTCGTCTCACCCGTGGTCTATCCCTACCCCTGGGTCGGCCTTGCCCAAACGCAGGCGTTGCTGAACGTGGCTCGCGGACTCTATCCTGCCAGCCCGCACGTCGCCATCGCCCAGCAAGTGTTCACCAGTAAACAGCCCCCGGTCCCCCCTCAGCCCCCAGCACCCCCGGCTCCCGGCACCAGTCAACCAGCCATGCCAAGCCACCAGATCGTGCCGCCTCCCGGCTCACCGGGAGTCCCGCGCACACTCAATGAAATCGTTCACACTGTCCCCGCTGTGCCACCACAGGCCGGCCAGCAACCTTCTGGACACACCGAGTCGCGGACACAACCCTATCTACGACAAAACCTTTCCAGGGAGCAGCCCGGCGCCTACGGACAACATACGACACCACCAGGCTCTTATTCTCCAGGCACACACCGCTTGCCGCCGACCATCAACCAGATTCATCCGCCCACTCCACACCAAGTCCCCCGCGTCCCCTATCACGTCGCACCCAGGTCTTCCGGAGGCGGCTACCACGGGGGAGGAGGACATGGCGGAAATAGCGGAGGACGGAGAGGCCGACCATGAGGACACCCTTTTTCATCCCGGCAATTATCACAGCGCTCTGCGGCCTCCTGATCGGAGGGTCTGCATCCCCAGCCCCTGCCGCTGAGCCAGATGACGTGAAACAGCGCGCCGAGCAATCCTTCAACCGCCTCTCGCAGCAACCCAGGTCGAGCGACACCGGCGCAGCCTCTTCGAGCCTCCCTTCATCGGACAGGGACAGCTTCAGTGGCTATGCTGCTGATAAGTATTGGATCGGCACAGGCCAGGGAGATCTTGCCAAGGGGAGCATCGTCTGCCAGCGGGTCTCCGAACTCTCGGCCCGGACCGACCTTGCCAAACAAATCCGTGTCATGGTTAAGGAGCATATGGTGGACCGCGTCCGGGACCGGAGCGGCCGCGAACCTGAACAGGACATCGAATTAACCCGGGAGGAAATCGTGCAGGAATACCTGCAGGACGTGAAGATCGTTGATCGCCGGATCGATGAAGACAAGAAAATCTGCTACGCCACCGCCGTCATGCCGAAAGCGACGTTGCAGCCGACACCTGCAACAGATCCTGGCAAGACTCCCCCCTCCACTCATCCCTAACTCTTCACCCTTTCACACTTCACACGATTGCACTTATACGCTGACTTACGGTAAGTACGTCGCCATGCCACACGAAAATAATTTCCAGCACGACGAGCTATCCAGGAAAAGTCCTGGAGACCGTCTGCGCACGGTCGAACTGACGCAAGGGGCGCTCCCGGAATCGCCCGCCTGGTTCGATGCAATGGCCCAACAGGGTGCGCTGCTCAACCAGGCCGGAGTCCGGGCGATCGTCCTGCTCCACGGCTCCATCGTCGGCACAGATGTGTTCGGGATGCAACGGCTGGACGAGGCTGGAGGACTCAAGCGAGGCTATTCACGCGGCGTTTCAGGCGTCGATGCCTTACTCGCCGCCATGCGCGAAGGCGGGAACGGAATCCCGCCCTTCTCAGGCGGACTGACCGTGCCGCTTGCCAACGATGAGGCCACAAAGAAAGCCCTCGACGCCCAAGTCGGCGATGCCGGCAATTTTACCGCCTCCTATACCGGCTTGTTGCAGCAATCCTTAAGCAAACACATCCCCACGCCCATTCCCTGCTTACGTTTGCTGTGGTCCTCCGCGCATCACCACCTGGGACGCGCCCTCGCCGCCATCCAGCTGTTGAACGATTTGCGCACCCTTTGCGAACAACACCAGCTCGCGGCGGGACAGAGAGTCCTCCTGCTCGCCCACGGACAAGCGGGACTTGTCGCGGCGCTGGCTTCGAATCTGTTGTGCCCGAGCCCGATCACCAACCGGCCGAAACTCTTCCAGCTGCTCACAACTACCGCACCGCACGCAGGCCACGCCGACATCGTGTCTGCTATTCAACGCATCGAACCGCTCTTAGCATCGGGATCGCTTTTGAATGGTGCACAGCTGGATATCGTCACGCTGGGAACGCCCGTCCGCTATGGGTGGGATCCGTCTGGAATCGGACGATTGCTGCACATCGTCAACCATCGGAACTTGCGTACCGACGGAAAAACCTGGCTCTCAAAAATGGAATTGCCCCAAGTCACGATGGAAATGCCGATTGCCTGGGGCGGCGACTATGTTCAAGAGCTCGCGGTCGCCGGCAGCGACGCCCTGCCGGCGAATGAGGCAGCCAAGGCCGCCAACAAAGCCATCTGGGAACTCGTCGAATCTTACGATGGATTCGAACGCTGGCTGGAATGCGCCCGCCGGGCTGTGCGGTTTCCGACCGATGGGCAGTGCATCCTGGCAGATTACAAAGACTGCACCAATTCCACCACAATCCGCGACCATTATTACGGCCATGCGGCCTACACCCGCCTCAATGCCATGCTGTTCAACACGACCGAGATCGTCCGCTCGCTCTATTCCACCCCATAGGATGACGCTCTCGTATTGTGGGAGGAAAAAGCCATGGTGTGGAAAACCTAGCGGCAGAGGTCAGCGCGTTTTGGATGGCAACAGAGCCTGAATCTGTTCACTGACTTCCTTCACCAGAACCCCCATCTTGGAGTGAGACGGCTCGAAATCGACAGGCCAGTCATAATGTTGAAGCCTCTCGCTGGCCGTCGGGCCGATCGAGGCGACCACCATTTTCTTTAAAGCCGCTTGAAATAGATCAATCTTGCCATCCTGTTCCAGGACTTGCATGACATGGTCGATCTGCATGGCATTCGTCATCAATATGACTTGGACATGGCCTGCAATGACCTGATCAAGAGCCTGGCGAAGCGGCGCCAGATCTTCCGGCAGCCCCCACTTATAGACCGGCACGGGAAACACGTCCGCCCCGCGCTTGCGGAGGGACTCCAGGAGATCAGGATTGGAAATCCCGTATTCCTGCACGGCGACACGCAGACCTTTGACCGGCCGATATTCATCCAGGGTTGAAACGACGTCCACCCAGGTATTGGGCTCCGGGACGACCAGCGTGGGCGTGATGCCAAGAGCCTTAAGTGCCGCCACCGGCTTAGGACCCCTCGCCACAATGGCGGTTTGTTTTACCCCCACCATGATTGAAGACATTGGATGGCGCGACCGGAGGATCTCAAAGAGCGCCGTCGTACCGATGCCGGTCAGCAGAATGAGGATATCGACTTGGCCGTCAATGAGGCGGACTCCGAAACGCAAGGCGGCCGGATTGTCCTGGATGGGCAGTTCACGAAGGGCAGGGGTCACCAGCGGACGCCCGCCGTACCGTTCAATGAGCCGGGTCATCTCCGACGCCATCCGGCTCTCAAACGCGGCCACCGTGATCCCCGAGAAGCCCTTCTCGCTCATCGATCGACTTATTTCGCCGGCGCGTCCATCGCGCAGCGGAAGCCGGTCGATTCATTGCGATTTGCAGGATCGC
Organism: Nitrospira sp. UBA6493; assembly: GCA_002435325.1. Classification (GTDB taxonomy): domain Bacteria; phylum Nitrospirota; class Nitrospiria; order Nitrospirales; family Nitrospiraceae; genus Nitrospira_D. The sequence goes on from DJMJ01000041.1 coordinate 85,090, forward strand.
CCTCGACGCGGGTAAAGATCCTGACGGTCGGAGTCTCATTTTCCCATCCGGAACCGCGAAGAACTCGCTTCGTGCCGGACTCAGGGCCTTTAGGATTCTTCGCCGGGCTTTTCTCGTAATATTTGGGATCGTACCAGTCGTTGACCCACTCCCAGACGTTGCCGCCCATGTCATAGACGCCAAACGGGCTCTTGCCGGCTTCGTAACTGCCGACCGGCATCAAGGTCTTTTCCCCGATCCATTGCTGGTTGAAATTGAGATGTTTGTTCGTGGGCTCGACGTTGCCCCAGGGGAACCGCCGGTCAGCCGTGCCCTTCGCCGCCTTTTCCCATTCGGCTTCGGTCGGCAGCCGCTTGCCCGCCCACTTGCAGTACGCCTCGGCATCCGACCAGTCCACATTGATGACAGGCCGGTCCACGAGCACCTCGCCGATGGTATCGCCTTGCCAGAGATTGCGGGTGGGGTTCTTCGGATTTTGCGGGATTCGATGGCCCGTCGCTTTGACGAACGCCAGATACCGCCCGTTGGTCAGCTCGAACTTATCGATGTAGAAGCTGCTCAGGAACACATCGTGGCGCGGATATTCATCTCGTCCACCGTCCCGGTCGCCCTGCGGAACCCCCATGGGGAACGAGCCTTCAGGAATCAGCACCATCGGGGCGCCATCTTTCCCTTTCACTTCTTTCTCAAGCCCGTCGGCAAGCGACAGGGCGGGAATTGCCAACAGGGACGCGACGACCATCACCATGCGAAAAGAAACGTTCATGACAGGCTACTCCTTTGTTCAGCGATCGGATGGGCCATGGTACCACAGCCGTTCCCCGTTCGGCAGGGGCTGAATTTCCGTTGACGATCGAGGGGTTGCCTCCCTACTATACGACTGTTATTTCCGGCTCGGAGTGAGGAGAGGGCAGAATCCGTGGCACTTCCGCAACATCGAGGACTCCGCCATCTGGCGCTACGCGTCATTGATCTTCCCCGTTCTCGCCGATTTTACGAACAGCTGCTCGGCATGCAGGTCGTGTGGGAACCGGATGCCGAGAACGTCTATTTCAGTTCGGGTAGCGATAATCTCGCGCTCCATCAAATACCCGCCGGCGAACTGGCCGCTTATCAGCCGCCAAAGGGCCAGCTCCTCGATCATGTCGGGGTGATACTCGACAATCCACAAGCCGTCGACCGAATGTTTGCGGATCTCTCGCCGAAGATCACGGACCTAGGAGGAGCGATTGTGAAGCTGCCGAAGCAGCATCGGGACGGCAGCTACTCGTTTTATTTTTCAGACCCCGACGGCAACGTGATTCAAGCCCTCTACGAACCAACCATCAGCAAACTGGAATGGGTAAAAAGCAAGACGTGACGGATACAATCCTCCTCCACCTTTCACGTTTGACGTTTCACCCCTCACGAGCATGAAGATCTGGGACAGCCTGCCACGCAATCACTATCTGAGCCTCGCACCCTGGTGCTGGGTGCAACTGGAAAGCGGTGAAGCGCCCGGGCCCTTTCCCTTCGTAGCCGGTATCGCGCCTGAGGTCGTCGCCGGCCTGCACGAAGCCCATAGCCTACTTTCGAGTTCGATCGATACCGCGATCAGCGACGTATTTTCAAAACGGGCCCCGCTGGACGATCCCGACCGGCAGCGGCGGCTGGAAGATGCCTACGCCGAACTCGTGAATTCCCGGCCCTATTTGAAACAGCACATCCGTTGCGGACGCAGGCCAGATGGGACATTCCAATGGGAATTCCCGACCGATCCCACGAAATCAGCGACGGTGACCAACGGCGGCCTCAGGATTTTTCATTCGGTGAAGCGGCAGGCCATCCCTCTCGGGTTCGATCAGCGCCCGCTCGGACCGGTGGTAGGGAAAGTACTCGGCATGCTGGACGGCACCCATCAATCCGATGAAATCAAAACCGTTGTCATGACCGCGCCGCGTGAGGCGCAACCGATCCTGACTAGACTGATTGAATCACTCCATCAATATGAATGTCTGCTGAGCACGGCAACACCATCGGTCCGCCAGCGCTGGTTCAACGTGGTACAGGACCGCGACATAGTGCATCTTGGCCATGCCGCGCTGCTCTATCGCCAGCAGAACAACGCCTTGCTCTTCGATCCCTGGCTGCTCCCCTGGTTTGCGGAATCGTCGATCCCGTCGTTGTGGGGCGCGCTCTTGCCCAAACCGGCGGCGGTGTTTCTCACGCACGACCACGACGATCACGTGGATCCGCGGACGCTCCTGCACCTTCCGAAAGACACGCCGATCATCGTACCCAGCCGCCGCAATCGCAAGAAACTGCACTACGACTATCTCGGGCTCTTACGGGAAATGGGATTTGGACGGGTGATTGAGCTCGCCCATGGGGAGCGCTGGGACTTTGACGGAGGCGCGGTGATCTCCGTCCCCTTTTACGGAGAAGATCCCTGTGACCTGGAGATGCCACGAAACTGTTACTTGGTCCACGACCGCGGCCAAAACGTGCTGGTCCACGCCGATAGCGGCCCGACCAATTCCGGCCGCTCTGCGCTGAAAGAGGACGTGATTCAACAGCTCGTCGAGCAGTACGGGCCGATCGCCCTCGTACTGGCCTCGCAGCAACAACTGCTCGAACTCCGCAGCTATGCCGCGCATGCCTCGCTCTCCCATCCAGGGAAATGGCTGGACGTCGGCGAAAACGGCTATCTCACAAACGCCTATCTGGCTGAACTCTGTGCCACAGCCAAGGCCAAACTCTTTGTGTCCTATGCCACCGGCGGGGCAGACTGGTATCCGGATCACCTCTCCTTCATGTTCAGCCAGCGCAATCCGGCCAGGACGGCATTGCTCACGGCTCATTGGGAACAACTGGAAACGTTGAAAGACCTTCTCCAGCCACAGAATTGCGGGTATCATGGCGCTCGTGCGCTTGATATCTACCGGACCACGGCAACCGGCCAGGTCGAGGTCGTATCGACCGGCGAGTCGCTGACGCCGTTGGCGCTGCACCGTCTGGACCATGGCGATCCCCCCTTCATGAAGCCGGGCGGACGGGTCTAGCAACACACGTTCTCTCTTTCCCAAGGAGTGTCCTCACATGAGCGGAGCACAATCCCCCATTCTGGTCACCGGCGTTGCCGGTTTCATTGGCTTTCACGTCACACAACGATTGCTGGAGCGCGGAGACCGGGTCATCGGCTTGGACAACGTCAACGATTACTATGACGTTCGGCTGAAAGAGGCGCGGCTGGCCAAACTGGCCAACGCCAAAGGCTATCAGTTCTTGAAGATGGAGTTGGCCGACCGGGAGGGAATGAAGGCGCTGTTTGCCGACCATGGCATCACGCGGGTCGTCCATCTGGCCGCCCAAGCCGGCGTGCGCTACTCGCTGATCAATCCGCACGCCTATACGGAGAGCAACATCGAAGGATTCATGAATATCCTGGAGGGATGCCGGCACGCGAAGGTGGATCACCTCGTCTACGCCTCGTCAAGTTCCGTCTATGGCGGCAATACGCACATGCCCTTCTCCATTCACGACAACGTGGATCACCCGGTCTCGCTCTACGCCGCCAGCAAAAAGGCCAATGAGTTGATGGCCCATTGCTATGCCCACCTCTATCGCCTTCCCTGCACCGGCCTGCGGTTCTTTACGGTCTACGGGCCATGGGGACGGCCCGACATGGCCTTGTTTATCTTTACGAAAGCGATCCTGGAAGGGAAGCCGATCGAGGTCTTCAATCACGGCAAGATGAAACGGGACTTCACCTATGTGGACGACATCGTCGAGGGCATCATCCGCACGCTGGATCGCCCGGCAACGGCGAATCCCTCATGGTCCGGCGACAAACCCGATCCCGGAACCAGTTCGGCCCCGGCCCGGGTCTATAACATTGGCAACCACCAGCCGGTGGAACTGCTGCACTTTATCGAAGTGCTGGAAGACGCGCTGGGCAAGAAGGCCGAGAAGAAGCTGATGCCGTTGCAGCCTGGCGATGTGCCGGCCACTTACGCCGATATCGATGACCTCGCCCGCGACGTCGGGTTCAAACCGGCGACGCCCATTGAAGAGGGCATTCCGCGGTTCGTGAAGTGGTACCGGGAGTTCTACCGCGCGTGAGAAGACCGTGATGTCTTATTGGCAGCCCACCGGAATAAATCCTCTGCCGAAAATCCGGTTCAGCGTTTGATAGCGCGCATTGTCGTAAAACGAGTAGCTGGGGCCGCGCTGATTCTGCCCGGTTGGATCGCCGCCGTAGGAGGGATCGGAGCCGAAAAAGAGGCCGCCCCGCGTTTTCTCGTTCAGTCTGATCCATTCCCAATACATCCCGCAGATTTCGCCGCGGCTTCCTGTCGTCGAGGCATACCAGTCTTTGGCCCAATCCGGCACATTCTGCGTTCCGCTCACCGGCCCATGGTCTGGAGCAGAAGGAATCTGGTAGGGCGGATTCCCGATCGAGCGGGGGATCAATGGCATATGATCCAACGAGGGGACAATGGACAATGGCTTGAGCATCATGGCCCGGCAACCGGGCTTTTCTTTATTTGTATAGACGGATGTACCATCGGCTTGCGGACACTCCCAGGTTTCCGACGGCTCCACCGGAGGCGGAGTGTCGGCCAATACCGGACTCGCAACGACCAACGCCAACAGGGCAACTATTCCATACATGTGCCTCAGGCCCATACTGCACCTCCAGAGAAATATATCCACATATCGGACATCGTTTAGTTGCCGATCGACGTGGTATGACGGCCCCACCTTACGTAAAAGATGTGGCGCGAATCTATGCACCTTTGGAGGGGGAAACTGATACCTCTGGCCAGGTTGCCAAGATTGAGCTGTACAAGATTGCACTACCCCAGCCGTTCGCTGAGACGCATGAGAAGGTCTTCGGGATTCACTCCCGCCAGGGAAGGCAGAACCAGATCGGCTTCATGCAAGTGATCCACTGGATAGGTCGTCGCCAACCCCAATACAAACATACAGGCGGCATGCGCGGAACGAATCCCCGCTAAGGAATCTTCAATGACCAGGCATTCTTGCGGCGCGACGAGAGAATCCTGCGGGACAAGCGCATTCATTCGCCCGAGCGTCATACGATAGATTGCCGGATCGGGCTTGCCAACGGGACAGTCGTCCGCCGATACAATCACCTCAAAATCATCCTGAATCGGAGTCTCGCGGAGCGCAAGGTCGATTTGCTCCCGCCGGCCGCCTGAAGCAATGGCCAACCGATACCGAGGCTTGGCTGCTTTCACAAACTCGACCAGGCCGGAAAACAGTGGCGGCTTGTGCCCGGTGATGTGCTGCCGGAACAGTTCAGCCTTCCGAGCCTGAATCTCCCGTACCACCGTCTCGTCGCTATGCCCATCGCGAGCGGTCAACAGCAATGCCGTGCAGGTCCGTTCGTCCATCCCGAGATACGTCCCGTAGTACTCTTCCGGGGACAGAGACAAGCCGAATTCCTTGAGCGCCTGGCTGAAACAGCGCACATGCGGAGTCTCGTCATCGGCAATGACCCCGTTGAAATCGAAGATGATGGCTCGCAACATGCCGACTCCTACTCCTAGTATCGCCCTACCCTACTCAATGGCCCTCTCCCCGGCAAGCAGCTTTACCTTGTTCAAGCCTGACAGCTGGGTTATTCTCCGATTCAGACATCTACGGACTCCTAATTCTATGACTGATTACGGCGTACTCAGCAATTTGCTCATCATCTTCGCTGTGTCGATCGCGGTGGTGTTTGTCTTCCACCAGTTCCGGCTGCCCTCGATCGCCGGTTTTCTGGTCGCCGGGGCGCTCATAGGCCCCCATGGGTTCAACCTCATCTCCAACACCAGCACGGTCCAAATCCTCGCCGAAATCGGCGTGGTCTTATTGCTTTTCACCATCGGCATCGAATTTTCTCTCGTCCAGCTGGCGTCGTTGAAGAAGCTGCTCTTTATTGCGGCCCCCATTCAAGTCGGCGGCGTCGTGGCCATTGTATGGATAGGAGCCCTTTCCGCGGGGTTGCCCTGGCAACAGGGCATCTTCTGGGGTTTTCTCCTGTCTCTGAGCAGCACCGCCATCGTCCTGAAAGCATTGGCCGCCAATGGGGAAAGCGATTCGCTCCACGGACGTGCAACGATCGGGATTCTCGTTTTTCAAGATCTCGCCGTCGTCCCGATGATCTTATTAGCCCCTATCCTCGCCAGTCCTAGTGAAGGGGCGGCCCTCTCCATCCTCTTCACCCTCGGGAAATCGGTTGTAGTCGTGGGGCTCGTGGTCACGGCAGCCTGGTATATCGTGCCGAAATTGCTGGAGCACATTGTCCGCAGCCGCAGCCGCGAGCTCTTCCTTCTCACGATTATTGTTCTCTGCCTGGGTATTGCCTGGCTGACCGCGCTCGGCGGTCTGTCGCTCGCCCTCGGCGCCTTCATTGCTGGACTGGTGATTTCCGAATCTCAATTCAGTCACCAGGCCATGGCGGAAGTCCTCCCCTTTCGAGACAGTTTTAATAGCCTCTTTTTCGTTTCCATCGGCATCTTGATGGATTGGCGGGTGTTGCTGGAGTACCCGGCTGTCGTGACCAGCCTTCTGGCGATCATCCTGGCGCTAAAGTTCGTCACCGGAACCGGAGCGGTCCTGGCCGTCGGGGTTCCGCCACGGTCCGCTGTGATGGCGGGCGTGGCGCTCGCGCAAGTCGGCGAGTTCAGCTTCATTTTGGCGCAAGTCGGCCAAGAGAATGGACTGCTTTCCGGCGCCCCCTATCAGATCTTTCTAGCCGTGTCCGTCTGTTCGATGATCATAACCCCTTTTCTCATGCAGTGGTCGCCGCATCTCGCCCGCCGGGCCGAAGCCGTGCAGCGGCTCCGCCGCTGGTTCCCCGCTCGGACGACTGCTCATGTCCTGGAGGCGGAGGGGCGGCATCTCCGAATCAAAGATCATGTCATCATCGTGGGATACGGTTTAAACGGAAGAAACCTCGCACGGGTACTGAGCGAAACCGAAGTGCCCTATATCGCGCTCTCTCTCGACGGAGATACGGTCCAGCGGGAAACGAAACACGGAATCCCGCTCTACTACGGCGATGCGACCAATCCGAACGTGCTCCGCCATGTGAAGATCGAAGATGCACGCGTGCTCGTCGTGGCCCTCGCCGACCCCTTCATGGCCAGACGCACCGTACAGGTCGCCAGAGGGTTGAACCCGAAACTCCATATCGTGGTACGAACCCGCTACCTGCGGGAACTGGAAGAACTCCAGCAACTCGGCGCCGATGACGTGGTGCCGGAAGAGTTTGAGACATCGATTGAAATTTTCGCTCTGGTCCTCCGCACATACAACATGCCGCAGGAATTCGTCATGCGGAAGGCCGAGCAGGTGCGACGGGAAGGTTATGCGCTGTTGCGACGAAGCGACCTGCCGGAATTGGCCCACCATCTGCGCGGCGGGACCCTCAGCGACGTTGAAGTGGAAACCTGCCGGATCGAGGAGGAGTCGCCCGCCAGCGGCAAGACGCTAGCGCAACTCTCACTGCGGCCCCGAACCGGCGCCTCCGTGATTGCCTGGACGAGAAGCGGTGTGACCACATCGAATCCGTCGGAAAAAACCAAACTGCTGCCCGGAGATATCATCGTGCTGCTGGGATCACGCGATCAAATACGGCGGGCGATGGCGCTCGTCATGCCAACAAACACTCACTGACGATGTCTAGCTTCTCCACCGCAACGTGACCGGCCCTTTGAGCGGATGGTCGAACGGTTGTCCGGTCTGAAGCGATGCGACATGCGCCGCTTTCAACTTGTGATACCACTTCGCCTGCTGATCGGCATCGCCCACGAGGCGGAATGGCGGCTTGTACTTGAGCCCGATCGACTGGCGGTCCATCGCGACCTTGTCCTGCGCCAGAAAACCCTTGGCAAAATATCTGAAAATCGATGTACTAAACGGCAGCCACCGTAGCGCGTTCCAGGCCGCGCAGAAATCCATGCGCGTTTCCTGTTCCGTAATTGGCGTCATCAAAACCCGAATCGAGACCCACAGAGACCCGCATTGGATAAACTCATACCGCTGATTCGGCAGCACGAAATCGATGGTCGTGGTCAACTCTCCTCCGGAAAGCCACTTCAATAGTTGATACGGAGGGCTGTTCTTCGACGGTGCATGGCCGACCATCCGAAATCCGTTGGGGATCGGCTCGAACGTTTTCGCCTTATCGTGCTGGCTGGCAGGCTTCCGCCACAAACTGCTCTGATGCACATAGGGGCCATGCGCCGGATCCATGAGTCCCACGACCCCGTCATCGAGCGTACTGGACAACATCTGCGAATGCTGAAACATCAGATAGGGGCTCGACGGACGTGGATGCCGCATGAGCGGAGGAATCGGCCGGTCGGGATAGCGGCTGTCCGCCATATACACCCAAATATAGTCGTCCAGGTCCTGGCACGGGAACGACGTGACACAGATTTTCTTGGGATCAATCGGCGAATCGCTGACCAAAGATGGAATGGCCGCGCAACGCCCGTCTATTTCAAACTGCCACCCGTGATAGGGGCATTCGACCCGGTCCCCATCCATCCGTCCGAAGGATAGCGGCATCCCACGATGAGGACACAGATCGAGCATCGCCGACACCTGGCCATCTTTGGTCCGACAAAGGAGTATCGGGGTGCTCAACAACACCACGCCCTTCAATGTCCCTGGAGCGAGATCAGAAGTGACTGCGGCCGCATACCAAAATCCCAAGAGGGCCGGACTGCGTAATGGAGTCGTATCCTGTTCCGCGTTGGTCGTCATATGTAATGAGAGAATCCTGGAGTTCCTGTGTGGTAAAATTGGGACTATAGCCAGCCCAGCAGTGGCGGTCAAGCTCGTTGCCTTGACAAGAAAAAGAAACGGAGACTATAGTCCAAACACCTTGAAAATAGTGGCATCACGCGTGATGCACGCGAGCGAGGAGTCCAATGCAGACCACTCAGATAGAGCCTTCCGCAACCCTGGCGCAACTGCAAGAATCGAAACCAGATAGGGTCACGATCGTCCTGCTGAGCGGCGATCTGGATAAGGCCATGGCCGCCTTCATCATTGCCACCGGCGCGGCCGCAATGGGGATGCAAGTCACCGTGTTCTTTACCTTTTGGGGATTGAATGCCATCCGCAGAAAGGGCGCCGCCAGCTCAGCCAAAGACTGGCTCCGCCGGATGTTCGGCGTTCTCAACAAAGGAGGAGCCGAGACGCTCCCGTTGTCCCGCTTCCATTTTGGCGGACTCGGCACCAGGATGATGCAGAAAGTCATGAAGCAGAACCGGATGCCCGGCGTGCCCGAGTTAATGCAGATGGCCCTTGATCTCGACGTGCGGTTTATTGCCTGCACGACGACGATGGGCCTCATGGGTGTGACCAAGGACACCCTGATCGACGGAATCGATCAATTCGCAGGGGTGACCACCTATCTCGCCGAAGCCAAGCAGGGCAGCGTCAACCTGTTCATCTAGACCGATAGACCGACGAAAAACGGAGATGCCGATTATGCAGGGCGATGTGAAACTCGATACTCTGGGGTATTTTTGCCCGATGCCGATTATTCTCACCTCGAAAAAAATCAAGGAACTGGCTCTCGGGCAAGTGCTGGAAGTCGTGTCCGACGATGAGGGAATCAAGAAAGACATGCCCGCCTGGTGTACCACTACGGGGCACGAGATGGTCGGCATGGAAGAAGAGCAGGCGACCGCAGGCCGGATCTACAAAGCCTTCGTGAAAAAGACCAAGTAAGGGTACCGCTGCCTCGCGCGCGAGGAGTTCCGTAAAGCCGGAGGGAAATCGAACGCCCCTTCCGGCTTTTCCATTTTTCACTCAGACACGCTCATGCCCAAAATCATTGAGTGCATCCCCAATTTCAGCGACGGGCGCAATCCCGCCACCATTAACGCGCTGATGGCAGCCGCGCGATCAGTGCCGGGCGTCTGGCTGCTGGATCACACCAGCGATCCCGATCATCATCGGTCCGTACTGACCTTTGCGGGCGATCCTGATGCCGTCCTTGAAGCTGCATTTCAGGCCATCCGCGTTGCCACGGAACGAATAGATCTTCGGCACCATGAAGGCGTCCATCCCCGCATCGGGGCAACGGATGTGGTGCCGTTTGTGCCTCTCCAAGGCGCCGCCATTGAGGACTGCATACAGCTGGCCCGCCGTCTCGGCGAACGCGTGGGAAGAGAACTCCAGATCCCGGTCTTTCTCTATGAACAAGCCGCCGGTCACCCCGATCACGCGCGACTGGAATCGATTCGCCGGGGAGGATTGACCGGCCTGCGCGGACGGATGACCGCAGATCAGAACTGGCGGCCGGATTTCGGCCCCTCCCGACTCCACGAAACGGCTGGTGCGATCGTGATCGGCGCCAGACCGCCGCTCATCGCATTCAACGTCAACCTCAATACGGCTGATCTTGGCATTGCCAAGGCTATTGCCAAAACCATCAGACAATCGAGCGGCGGATTGCCCGGCATCAAGGCCATCGGCCTCACCCTCACCAGCCGGGGCATCGTGCAGGTCTCGATGAACCTGACGGATTACCGCGTCACATCGATGGCCGCAGCCTTTCTTGCGGTGAAAACCGAAGCGGCCACACTCGGCGCGGACATCGCCGGGAGCGAACTGATCGGCCTCGTTCCACAAGCAGCGCTGGATGAGGCCGCGACGGCTCTCCTTCAGCTTGAACGATTCGATCCCGCATCCATTCTTGAAACGAAATTGGCTGCCGCGATGTCCACTGCATCACAGGTAGAAGCAGCCGAACAGATACAGCCATTTCTCCAGGCGGTCGCCGCCGCCACACCGACGCCGGCAGGCGGAAGCGTGGCCGCGCTGGTGGGAGCCTTGGCTGCCTCGCTGGGCGTCATGGGAGCGCGGTTGGGCAAGAAGCCCGTGATAGAACAACGGCTCATTGACATGAGCCATCGGCTGCAGCAGCTCATACGGGAAGATTGTGACGCCTACAAAATGTTCTCGCAGGCGCAAAGACTCCCCGCAGATCACGCGGATCGTTCCACACAATTGCCAGCGGCGCTGCAACGGATCACAGAAATTCCATTGGAAATTGCCGAGCTGACCTGTGAGGCTGGACGAATGATCGCATCCTTTCGTGCACAGGCCTCCGTCCCTGTTCAGTCGGACCTGACAGTGGCCATCATTATGGCCATTGCAGCAGCAGAAGCAGGGCGTCACACCGCTGACACGAACTTAAATGCTCAACAAAATCATCAATTTAAGTCATCGTTCGCGCAAAGACTATCAAAGATCAGCAACTGCCTTGAGGAACTCAAAAGGCTATGCTACAATCCGCCCTTTGTTGCGTAGTTTCACAGAGGCAGACAGGCACGGCCTGAGAAAGTGGAAAGTCGGCACGAGATGGAAATCAAAGTCTTCAATAACAACGTCGAGAAGGCCCTCAAGGTTGCCAAGAAGAAGCTGGCAGGTGAAGGGTTGTTTCGTGAATTAAAGCGCCGCCGGTATTATGAAAAGCCGAGCGTGAGAAAGAAAGCCAAGCTGCGCGAAGCTCAACGGCGCCGTCAGAAGTGGTTGTCGAAGCGGAAGCCTGAGTAGCTGACAGCTTCGGGCTGTTATCCGCTCGTTTCCTTTCCTCGATCAACGTTCTCCCAGCCCACGCACGTCGTACCCGATGCGTCAGGACGAGATCCACCCCGCGATCAGGATCGTCACGCGGGAGATCCGCCAGTGGCAGGAACCGGTTGTCGGGGTCGTGGCGCGCGAGTCCGACCGCGATCCCTTCCGCATCCTCATCTCCTGCCTCCTCAGTCTTCGAACCAAAGACAAAACCACCGCTGAAGCGAGTGCGCGGCTCATTGCCTTGGCGCATGAACCGGCCACGATGCTGGCGCTGCCACTCGCGCACATTGAACAGGCCATTTACCCGGTCTGTTTCTACCGGACCAAAGCGAAGTCGATTCATGCCATCTGCCGCCGCCTGCTCGATGTCTATGGCGGAACCGTGCCCGATTCCATCGACGAGCTCGTCACGCTGTCGGGCGTCGGGAGAAAAACGGCAAATCTGGTGGTGACAGTCGGCTACGGCAAGCCCGGCATCTGCGTGGATATTCACGTGCACCGAATCAGCAATCGCTGGGGCTATATCAAGACGAAGACGCCGGACCAGAGCGAAGAGGCGCTCCGGCGCAAGTTGCCCAAACAATATTGGATCACCTTCAACGACTTGCTCGTGCCCTACGGGCAGAACCTCTGCCAGCCAGTGTCCCCCTGGTGCAGCAAGTGCAAATTGACGGAGTATTGCGATCGGGTGGGAGTAAAGAAGTCGCGTTAAACGTAAAGCGTGAAAGGCCATAATCAGGCCATGGCCCATTCCTTTCACCTCTCATATTTTACATTTCACGTCCGTTAGATGAAGAGCTTCGTTTCCGCCTCAGCCGTGAGGGAGAGAATCGCGGGCAGGCCCAACACTTCATCGACATTCTTCTCCACCGCCCCGCTCTCCACGCCCATATATTCCAGACCGGCGCTGCAGGCGATCAGCCGAAACTGTCCGACCTGTCTGGCGTCCTGCAACATCTCTGAAATCTTCGGCACCTTCTTTTCCTTTAAAAGGCGGGCGACTTCCTCCGCTGACGCGGCATACTCCGGCGGAAAGTCGATCTGGTCGATCTTTCCTTCGGCCAGCTTCTTGATCGTCCAGAACAGCAGAATGACGATCACGTCCTTGCCCATGGCAGCGGCGGTGAGGCCAAGCGTCGCCACCTGATGCAGCTTATCGTAGGTCGCGTTGTGGGCAAAGATGACGAATTTGGGCTTTGGCGCCATAGGGGTGGTTACTTCTTCTTCGCACGGGCCTTTACGCTATTGATGTAATCGGTGATCGCCGCGTCCACTTCGATAGCGGCCAACGGCCGGTCGTGAGTTTCGCTCTCATCGACGAGATACTTGTCGTGATCCTTTTCCTGCCTGACAATGACCGTATTCTCTGGGGTCACTTCCACCATTAAAAACCACTCGCGCGCCCCCTGCGTGATGACGACTTCTTTGCCCAGCCCTTTTTTCGTCACCTCGATCTGCAGATCGTCCGTCTCCGCAGCCAGTACATGCCCAGGCGTCACGCCGACCAGCATCACGCCACCCGCCGCGCACAGGCCGCACCATAGAAAGAGCCATCGACTGGTTATAAGAGCCCGCAAGATCATAAAGGATTCACGTTCAGTCTGAGAATAGTGACGTTATTATATGCCGCCGTCCGTTCTGAGGTAAACCATGAGGCACCTTGGCACTTCCGGTCTGAATGACCCGCATGCTAGGATTCCCCCGCATGGATGCCATTCTCGCGGCGGTGACACAATACGTTCCCGTTCAGGTCCTCGTCTGGTTGACGGCCGGTTCGCTGATCGGATTCATCGGCACATTGATTGCTATCCCATTCATCATGGTGCGCCTGCCCTCCGACTACTTTGACACCCGCGTCCCGCGCCATTGGATGAAGAACCATCATCCCATGCTCCGGCTGATCGGACAGATCGTCAAAAATGTGGTCGGGATCGTGTTCCTTCTGGCCGGCTTCGCCATGTTGTTCCTCCCGGGCCAAGGCATTCTGACCATGCTCATCGGCATTTCCTTGATGGATTTTCCCCGCAAACGCGAGCTGGAGGCCAAGATCGTCGGCCAATCCACCGTGCTGCAAGCGCTGAATGCCATGCGCGCCAAGTTCAATAAACCACCTCTGACTCTTGCACCCGATCCCTGAGCCGTGATGTCTATGACTGAATCCAACCCCAAGACGCTCTATCTCATCGACGGAAGCGCCTATATCTATCGTGCGTTCTTCGCCCTCCCGCCCCTGAACAATTCCAAGGGGCTACACACCAACGCCGTCTACGGATTTACGACCACCCTGCTGAAGATCCTGCGCGAGCGAAAGCCCGACGGGATCGTCGTGGCCTTCGACGAAAAGGGGCCGACCCTCCGCCATCAGGAGTTCAAGGACTACAAGGCCCAACGGCCTCCGATGCCGGAAGGCATGAGCGCGCAGATCCCCTACATCCATCGCGTTGTCGAGGCCCTGAATATTCCTGTCGTCAAGCAGGCCGGCTACGAAGCCGACGATCTCATCGGCACGCTGGCGCACCAGGCTGAGCGGTCCGGCTACGACGTCGTGATCGTCACCGGCGACAAAGACATGCTGCAGCTCGTCACGCCGCACGTGCGTATCTACGACCCGGTGAAGGATAAATGGTCCGGCGAAGCGGAATGTGTCGCCAAGTTCGGCGTCGAACCGGCGCGCGTGATCGAGATCATGGGCCTGATGGGCGACGCGACAGACAACATTCCCGGCGTGAAGGGCATCGGCGAGAAGACGGCCATGAAACTCATCGCCCAGTTCGGCACCATCGACGAGTTGCTCCGGCGCACCGACGACGTCACGCCACCCCGCATCAAAGCCATGCTGGTCGAGCAGGCCGACAACGCCCGGCTCAGCCGCAAACTGGCCACCATCGACATCCACAGCCCCATCGCCTTCGATGCGGAGGCGTTTCATCTGAAACCACCGCATCAGGACCAGCTCATCGAGCTGCTGCGCGAACTGGAATTCACGACCCTGCTGAAGACGTTTCAAGCCAACGCTACACCGTCTGAGGCGAAGCCAGATGTGTCGGAAACCCTTCACGACGAACCCTCCGCACAGCGCTTCGTGGCAACGCTGCCCAAAGAGGGCCCCCTCGGCGTGTGCTGCCTGCTCTCCGCCGGCCCCAGCGTTCAGGCAGACGTCAAAGGCATCGCCCTCTCATCTGGCGGAAAGACCGCCTATATCCCGATCGATGTCCATGCCTACATGCGGCCGATCATCACGCTGCTGCACAATCACACCCACACCAAAATCGTGCACGATCTGAAAGCGACCCTGCTGGCCTTCCATCGCATCGGCATCACACTCGCGGGCCCCTATCTCGACACCATGGTGGCGGATTATCTACTCAACCCCAATCGCCGCGACCATAGCCTCGACACCATCGCGATGGAGGCCATCGGCCATCGATTGGGCAATCACCTAGCCGCCGCCAAGGCCCCGCAATCGCTGTTCGACGAAGACACCGGCTCACGCGAAGAGGCCACGGAGCAAGCGGCCGTACTGGCCAAGCTGGCCCCGGCCATGACCGAGCGCCTGACCGACCAAGGCAGCCTGACACTCTTTCAAGATGTCGAAATGCCCCTTGTCCCGGTGCTGGCGGAGATCGAGCGCAACGGTTTCCTGCTCGACGTCGAAGGCCTGAGAGTATTGAGCAAGGAATTGGAACATGAACTCGACAAGATGATGGAGACCATCGCCGGCCTCGCAGGCGGCGAGTTCAACATCAATTCGCCGAAGCAATTGGCCGTGGTGCTTTTTGAAAAGCTCGGCCTCAAACCGGGCCGCAAGACGAAAACCGGCTACTCAACCGATGAAGACACACTCACGCAACTTGCCACGCAGCACGACCTGCCCGCGCAGATTCTGAACTATCGCAGCCTGAGCAAACTCAAATCGACCTACGTCGATGCCTTACCAGAATTGGTGAATCCGGAAACCAAGCGGCTGCATACATCATTGAATCAAACCGTCGCCGCCACCGGCCGGCTTTCCTCGACCGAACCCAATCTGCAAAACATCCCGGTGAAAGGCGACTACGGCCTGCGCATCCGTGAAGCCTTCATCGCCCCCAAGGGCCACACTCTGCTTTGCGCCGACTACAGCCAGATCGAGCCGCGCATCCTCGCGCATTTGTCGCAGGACCCGCGCTTGCTCGAAGTGTTCGAGAAGGGCGAAGACATTCACATGGCGACGGCCATGGACATTTTCCATCTCCCCTCGTCGCAGATCACCCGCGAGATGCGGCGCGCCGCCAAGAGCGTGGTCTTCGGCATCGTCTACGGTATCAGCCCATTCGGCCTCTCGCAGAATATCGGCGTCCCGCAGGCGGAAGCCAAAAAGTACATCGAAACCTATTTTGAAAAGTATGCCGGCGTGCGGGCCCTGATGGATCGAAATATCGAAGAAGGGAAGACCAAGGGCTATACCACCACCATCCTGGGCCGCCGGCGGCCGATTCCCGAACTCCAAAGCGGTGATCCGGTGCAGCGCGGCTTCGGCGAGCGCATGGCGGTGAACAGCCCCATTCAGGGTTCAGCCGCAGACCTGATCAAAGTGGCGATGCTCAATGTGAGCAAGGCCCTCCATCACGACATGCCCCACACCAAGATGATCCTCCAGGTCCACGACGAATTGATCTTCGAGGTACAGGAGAAGGATTTAGACGAAGCCAAGCGACTGGTGAAACACGAAATGGAACATGTGGGGAAACAACTCGGACTCTCCGTCCCGCTCAAAGTGGACCTCGGCACTGGACATAATTGGCGAATCGCGCATCCATAACCCTAATTTGAATGAGGTGTGATATGCAGAACGCACGTCTGACACTAGCGTGGTTGATCGCGGGCGTGAGTCTCGGGGCTTTGGGATTCCTGCTGCTCATGGGGCAGCCATTCACCGCGAAAGCCCAAGAGCAGAAACAGTTTCAGTACAGAATCGTCGAGGTGCTTCCCGACACCCATAATATGCAAACCAAGCTAAACGAGTTCGGGGCGAGCGGGTGGGAACTGGTGGCCGTCTCGATGGGCAACATGACGGAACCGAGGCTGATTTTCAAGAAATGAGGCTGCTGACTCAACACGAACGGATGGCCACTTTCATCGACTCCCTGTAGCAACCGTTTGTAAATCCCTTCACCGACGGACAACAATGGACCTGTTCGTCGGATGGATTCGCACAAAAGGCATTAAAAACAGAGCAAACAACGACCATTTATTCGGGCATCACATCTGCACTGGTGTTCACAGAGACATCCAACCGTGCAATGAGGCCCCTAGATGGTGGTACGGCAATATCCCCGGTTCCCCGCATTGTTTTCTGGAACATTGGTCCATCGAAACCGGTCGCATGCCATCACAAAATCGATAGACCTCTCCCGCAAAGGCTGCCGGCTCAAGAGCAACGCCCATGTCGCCGCCGGCACAAAAGTGGATCTCTTCCTATACGTCCCTGGAGAGGAGATCCCGCTCCTGATCAAACGGGCCACGGTCCGCTGGTCCGGCAACCACGGCATCGGCATCGAATTTCAGCCCCTCGCCTTTCCTCATCAAGAGCGGCTCGACACCGTCCTCCACCAGCTAATCATTGCGGCCTGCAACTGATCACCCCGACGCCCCACGCGGCAGAACTGAAGCGGCAACGCTCACGCGTGATCTCGGCTGCGTATATCCGGATAGATCGCCGAATGTAAGACGCCATATCGTTCGCGTACCTCAATTCTGTATGCATTCCACTCCGGTTGGCTTTCGCATGATATTTCAGGACGATCCGCTGAATCCGGATTGTATGGTGCATCCGTTTCCCTGCGACTGCCTTAACGTTACTGTGTCAGCTACGCTGTATTGCCCCACATTCTCCCGTTTTCGCGTGATGGATCTTCGGCATCAACCTTGCTCAACACAAGGTCATCATGAAAGTCATCTGTGCCTGGTGCGAACACGAAGGGAAAGAGACACTCATTGGCGAAGTCGGACTATACGACCGGCCAATAACATCCCACGGCATTTGTGATGATCACAAGAAGGTACTGTTGACGCAGATTAGAAAGCTGAAGGTTAAATAGAACCCACGTCGTCGTAGATGGAAATATTACCCATCAGCAGGCCCTTCTCAACCAGAAGACACGGTGACAAGATGTTTTAACCCTTTGCTAATCAGACCTGCACCTCTCCTCTGCTACCCCTCAACCAATCTATATCTCCACTCCGTTTGCACAATGTGCGGGAATCACCCCTCTCGATTGCCCCCCCCCTTGACAGTCCTCGCTTCGATATGTAACATTTTGTGACATGACGGCCAAACAGTTCAGACAGGCGCGGGTTCGGCTGGGCTACACGCAGGCGAAGCTGGCGGAGGCGCTGCAGCTCAGCCGCATGACGATCAGCCGCTACGAGGCGGGCACCTGGGAGGTGCCGCTGGCAGTAGAGATGGCGCTGGATCAACTGGGCACGGCGCAGCTGCCGATGCTCGGAATGGTGGCGGCCGGCGCGCCGATCGAACCGATCACACAGGCGGAACTGGTCTCGGTGCTGCCGTCCTTGCTGCGCCAGGGAGAAACCTTCGCGTTGCGGGTGAAGGGCGAATCGATGAAGGACGACGGCATTCTCCCCGGCGATCTGGTGGTCGTGCGGAAGCAGAGCACAGCGCGGAACGGCCAGACCGTGGTGGCCCTGGTAAACAATGAAGCGACGATCAAGAAGTACTACCGCACGGAGGGCCGGGTCGAATTGCATCCGGCGAACGAGGCGATGAAGCCGATTCTCGTTTTGCCCACTGACGAGTTTCGCATTCAAGGCATCGTGGCGGGCGTGATCCGCCACTTTGAATCGTGAGGTGATTGATGGCCACCGCGACACAACCATCCCTCGACTTCCCGTCACAAACTCACCAGGGCGCGCCCGTCATCGGCACGTCGTCGCATCTGCTGGCGGCGCTGCGAAAGAGTGCGCTGCCTGCCGATCCACCGAACGGGCTGGTGGTGCTATCCGGCCATTCCGCCGTGTATCGACTGGGGATCTGCGCAGCAGTCGATCGCGCCTTGGCCGATGAGCCGGTACTCTACCTGGCCGGAGCCAATGTCTTCGATCCGTTTCTGGTTGGGCGATTGGCAAAGGCCGGCCGCGTTGCACCGGCGCGGGCGCTGCAACAAATCCACATATCGCGCGCCTTCACCTGCCATCAGATGGTCCGGCTCGTGACCGATTGCCTGCCCTCGGCCTTGCGAACCTATGATGCGCGGGTGGTGATACTCTCGGGGCCGCTCGAGACGCTCTACGACCAATCGGTGCCTGAACAGGAAGCGCTGCGGCTCTTTCGCGCGATGCTGGCGGCGCTCCACCATCTAGTAGAAGACGGCGTGCAACTGGTTTGTGTGAGCCCGCTTCCGGTAATGGCGCCTGCATCGCGCCGGGGGTTATTGCCGGCGCTGCGCGCGCAGGCTCATCGGGTGATCGAGGTGCGCGAGAGCGAGGACGGGATCTGGCTGGATGAACGGAGCGGCGCCGGGACGCGGCGCTGGAGCATTCCCCGATCAGTCTGGACCAGGTTATGAGCCATGGGCCGTACCCTTGCCACGTTCACGCAATTGGTGCAGCAGGAGATCGACTCCTGGAGCCGCTATCGGCGCGCTCTGCGGCTCGAAGACCAGCAGGCGCTGGACGCCTTGTTTGCCGCCGCCCGTCACCAGGCCACGGCTGGCGCCTATCTGGCGCGCGAGACGCCGTTTGAAGTGATGCTGCTCTCGATGCTGATCGAACAACACAAAGACGTGATGACGTTGCAACAGAAAGTGACGATCCTTGAAGCCCGCTTGCTCGACAACCAGACTCCGGGGGTGGCTTCTTGACGTCTATCCGGTGCAGGACGGCATGGCAGTCTGGCTCCTCGGTCAGGACGGAACTCGTCACCGCCTCCTCGACCCCTTCGTGCCGACCTGCTATCTGGCCGCGCCTGCCACGCTGCTCGATCAAATTACGCGCTGGCTCTGCCGAGCCTCCTGCCGAATCGACCGGTGCATCGTCGAACGATACGAGCTCGGCGCCCTCCGTCCCCTGCACGTGCTGGAAATCGCCATCCACTCGCCCGCGCAGTTCGCCCCTCTCACTCGCCGGCTGATCGAGGCCTTCCCTGACGCGCAGTTCTTTCACGTCGATGTATCTCTGCCGCAACGCTACTTCTACGACCGCCAGCTCTTCCCCCTGGCCTCTTGCGAGGCCGACGTCACAGCGGACGAGCGAATTCTCGCGATCCAGGCTCTGGAGTCGCCCTGGGACACTGGCTACCTTCTCCCGCCACTCACAATCATGGAACTCTCGCCGGAGAGCGACCCGCCAAACCCGAATCACGGAGGACGCGGCGCGCTCATCGTCCGCCTAGACGGCGAGGAGCGGATGCTGGAGGGGGACAATGCCGACGTTGTGCGCCGACTACATCAGCTTCTCACTCGGCATGATCCGGATCTGCTCCTCACCGATTGGGGTGACTCCTATCTCCTCCCCCGCCTGATCGCGATGGCCAAGCAGCTGCGGCTGCCGCTCGCGCTCAACCGCGACGGCGACCGGCCGATCGGATCGAGAAAAGCCCATTCCTATTTTTCCTATAGCCGCATCGTCTCGCATGCCGGAGCCTGCACCCTGTCAGGACGGCTCCATCTGGATCGACGGAACTCCTTTGCGCTCGCTGAAACGGGACTCGCCGGCCTGATCGAACAGGCGCGTGTGGCGAAAATCGATCTGCAACAGATGGCCCGCACGACCACCGGCACTGGCATCACCTCGATGCAGTTGGAGACCGCCTGCCTGGACGGTGTGCTAATTCCCTATCGCAAGCAGGAGCCGGAAGCCTTCAAATCCGCGCTCGAATTGCTGCACACAGACCAGGGTGGGTTGGTCTTTGCGCCGATCATCGGCTACCATGAGCAGGTCGGTGAGCTGGATTTCTCCTCGATGTATCCCTCGATCATGGTGCGCTTCAACGTCTCGCCCGAGACGGTGAATTGCCGCTGCTGCCGCGATGAGCCAACGGCGCGGGTGCCGGAGATCGGCCACCATACCTGCCGCCATCGGCAGGGATTGGTCCCGCGAACCCTCGCGCCGCTGCTCGACAAACGCGCACGATACAAACGCCTGATGGCGGCGACCTCCAATGCGGCAGCGCGAGCAACACTCGACCAGCGCCAATCGGCCCTCAAGTGGCTACTGGTCGTGTCGTTCGGCTATCTCGGCTACAAGAATGCCCGCTTCGGCCGGATCGAAGCGCATGAATCGGTCACAGCCTACAGCCGGGATATCTTGCTGCAGGCAAAAGAGATCGCGGAGCGCCAGGGCTACCGCCTGCTCCACGCCATTGTCGATTCGCTCTGGCTGGTGAAACCCGGCGCGGGGCGCGCCGACTATGACGCCCTCGCGCAAGTCATCACGGAGGATACGGGCCTGCCCATCAATGTGGAGGGGATCTATCGCTGGATTGGCTTTCTCCCGTCGCGGGTGAATCCCAAGATGCCGGTGCCGAATCAGTTCGTCGGCGTCTTCGAGCATGGGGGGATGAAGATACGCGGCATCGAGCTCAGACGAAGCGATGCGCCGATGATCGTCAAGCGGGCACAAGCGGAGATGCTGCGCTGCTTGGGCCAGGCCCGCACACTGATCGAGTTGCGCGAACTGATCCCCCAGGCCTTGGAGATCGTCCGCACCTATCGGCGCTATCTCCGCGAGGGCCACGCGACCGTTGAGGAACTGGCCATCGCGAAATCCCTCTCGAAAGAGCCGCAGGCCTATCGCCACCAAACCCTCTCGATGATTGCCGCGCAGGAACTGCTCGCGCGCGGCATCCCGCTCCAGGCCGGCGACACGATCCACTACATCATGACGGATGCGCAGGCCGCCTGCCCTCCCGATCGTGTGCGTGCCGTGGCAGGGCTGGACGGCGCCTGGAGCTACGATGCGGCGGCCTACGAGACTCTGCTCCGCAAAGCCGCGCTGGCCGTGCTCAGCCCATTGGGTGTGACAATTCGCGATTTACAGGAGGATACAAGACCGGTCAACACACCATCGAGCGGAGAACTGCCGCTGAACTTTGGCGGATTGAAAGAAGAAAAGAGGCCGAGAAGGCCGATCCGATGAAACGGGACCGGCCTTCGAGCAATGATTGACGCTTACGGATTTACGGTCGTCTGCGCCGGCACATCGCCGTCTTTCACGTCGCGCGCGCACCGGAAGCCGAGCCAGTTCATCGAGGTCTTGGGATCCGTGCCGTTCCGTTGCGACACGCGTACGCTCGGAGTGCTGTCGATCCAGCCGCCGCCGCGGAAGGCCTTCTGCGTGCCCTTCTCAGGCCCCTTGGGATTCCGGTCCGGTGCGGTCTTGTAATAGTCTTTGTCATACCAGTCGGCCACCCACTCGGCAACATTGCCGACCATCTGGAAGATGCCGTAGGGGCTCACCGCATTGTCATACTTGTACACGGAGATGATCGGGGGATAGAGCAAGAGCCGCTCCGGGCGATCGCGCACCGGGCCAGACAGTCCGCTCCGCCCATAATTCGACCGCGAGAGACCGGCCATTTCGTTGCCCCAGGGATAAATGCGCGCATCGGCATCGCCCCGCGCGGCCTTTTCCCACTCGGCTTCGGTCGGCAAGCGTTTCCCGGCCCACGTGCAATACTCGTCGGCTTCGTACCAGGTCACATGCATGATGGGATGCGCCGCCATCGTCTCCTGAAAGTTTCCGCCATCAAACTTCCAATCCACTTGCGGCGAGCGGTTCGTGGCCAGGACGAATTTTAAATATTGCACGGCCGTCACTTCATACTTGTCGATCTCGTAGGCATCGAGGTGGACCCGACGCTGCGGTGTTTCGACCAGATAGGCATTCCGGTCCGTTTTTTTATCGCTGCCCATCGTGAACGGCCCGGCCGGAATACGAACCATCTCGTCATAGGCCGGCAGCTTCACCCGTTCGGCGGCGAGTTGTCGTCCTTCGGGGGTCCACTCTTGCTTGACGTCCCCGACATCCATCGCCCGAACCATTCCCCCCATTCCCAACAACCCTGCGACGACGGCACCGGCCACGATGTTTGCCCTTCGCACGACGACTCCTCCTTGGTGGTTACATTCCCGGTTCCTTGACTTCCGTCTCCTTGTTAAAATCCTCCAGCGGCTGAAAGTTCACCGGAAGGTTGAAGAGGTAGTCCGAGACCGTTCGAAGTTTCACATGCTGGTATTCCACGATCCAGCTGCCGTCCTTCCTCGCCAGCTTCATCGGAAAATGTATATCGGTTGCTAACCACTGATAGTACACCTCCGTCCGTTCTCCATGTTGAGTCACCACCTCGTACAACACCGTCGGATGTCCTTCGCGGGTTTCCGTCCCGATCTCCTCCCGCGACACCTCGCCGTCCAATCGTTCCCTGACCATCAAATCCTGATCCGCGTTGTACGGCATGGTCTTGAAATGCTTCATCCGCGACAGCAACAGCCACACCACCTGCTTGTCTTTCCGCACGATGCTGACATTCACCGGCCCCATCGAGTGGTGCTCGATGCGCCACATGTTGTCGCGGTAATAGATGTTGGCTTTGCCCGTGCGGCCGTCGATCTTCGTGATGCGATCGGCGGTAAATTCCAGCCCCCAGGCCTGAGAGCCGAATCCGATGAGAGACGCAACCATTAAAGCGAACGCCGTTCGAAGCATAGCCGGGCATTTTACCATAAACAGTGTGTTTGGTTGCTAGACGTGCCGTTCGAGGAAGATCAGAAAGTCAGCACGGCAGCCCCTTGGAACGATCCGGATTTAAGAGCCTGTAGCGCCTGGTTGGCCTGCTCCAATGGGAATCGGACGGTGTGCGGCTGAATCGGAATGGCGGCCGCCTCGCGCAGCAGATCCAGCCCATCCTGTTTCGTGTTCGCCGTCACACTGCGCAAAACCCGCTCTCCGAACAGGTCACGGTCATAATCGAGGATGGGAATCGGCGACATATGGATGCCCGCCAGCGCCAGGGTGCCACCCCGCTCCAATGCGCGCAATGCCGGGGGAACCAGCTCGCCCGCCGGGGCAAAGATAATCGAGCCGTGCAGCTTGTCTGGCGGCATGTCTTGCGCGCCTCCCACCCACACCGCGCCGAGGGCGCGCGCCAGCGCTTGATGCTCGGCCTTCAGAGAGCTCACATAGACTTGACAGTCCCAGTGGCGGGCGATTTGAATCGCGATATGGGCTGAGGCGCCGAAGCCGTAGAGACCGAGCCGCTGGCCCGGCTTGATCCCGCTCAACCGGAGGGCTCGATAGCCGATGATTCCGGCACAGAGCAGCGGCGCGGCGGCTTCATCAGAAAAGACCGGCGGGATGGGATAGGCATAGCACGCCGGCACTACCGCATAGTCGGCATACCCGCCATCAACCTGATAGCCGGTGAACCGCGCCCGCAGACAGAGATTTTCTCGCCCGCTTGCGCAGAATTCACAGGTGCCGCATGTCCCCTGCAGCCAGGCGATGCCGACCCGATCCCCTTCCTTCAGGTCATCGACTCCGGCTCCCAGCTGCGCGACGAGACCGACGACTTGATGGCCAGGCACCAGGGGATGCGTTACCCCGGGTAACTCTCCCTCGACGACATGCAGATCGGTGCGGCAAACCCCGCAGACCCGCACCTTCACCAACACCTCCCCGGCTCCGGGAACCGGCATCGGCATGTCCCTGAGTTGCAAGGGGTTAGTCGAGACATCCCCGGCACGGTCCAGGACCATCGCCTTCATACGGACTCCAAACATCGTGGGGTTGAACGTGAGCTCCGGTCCCACTGCCTCACGGCAGTGGGACCGGACGGCAGGAAAACGCTATGGCTTCTTCGCCTTGATGCACTCGATATCGAGCCGGATCTTTACCTCGTCGCCGACCACCAGCCCGCCGCTATCGAGCGTCTTGTTCCAGACCATGCCAAAGTCCTTCCGGTTCACCTTGCCCTCGGCAGTGAACCCTGCGCGCGTGTTGCCCCAGGGATCCTTGGTGACGCCGTTGAAGGTGCCGACTAAGGCGATCTCTTTGGTTACCCCTCGCAAGGTCAAATCGCCCAGCGCGGTGTATCCCTCGTCCGTTTTCTTATAGCTTTTCATTTTATAGGTCATGGTGGGGTATTTTTCGACATCGAAAAAATCCACATTGCGGAGATGGGCATCACGCTTCTCTTGGGTGGTATTGACCGACGCCGTGCTAATCCTGGCTTCGATTCTTTTGAACTGGTGCGCCTCCGCATCCATTTCCACCACACCGCTGTAGTCCATGAATTTGCCGGCCGTCATCGAGACCACCATGTGGGCGACGCGAAATTCGATGATGGAATGGTCGGGATCCACATCCCATCTCGCCATTTCCGCGCCGGCTCCGACCGGGAACGCGGCCGCCAACACCCCCATCAACAAACCTGTCCCCCAGCTCATTCTGCGACGCATGTGACCTCCTCGCCACCCCTGGTCCAACGGCCTTTTTTACTTATTTCGACCAGGCATTCATTGTTTTGAATTCCCAGCGCCTGCCTCGGACAAGGTCGACGATTGAATCGTTACCGATTGCACCTCGCGCGACGAGGCCTTGGCCCCGGTGCGCATTCGCACATGGACATCCACGGCGTCTGGTCCAATCTCATCGGGAAAGGAAGGAAACGGCTGGGCCTGCACGATCGCATAAATTCCGGCCTCGTCGATGTCACGCGCTCCCGATCCCTTTTCAATTTCAATAAGCTGCGCCCGTCCGCTCGGATAGAGCCGGAACCGGACCCGTACCGTCTCGCTGGTCGGAGCATGGCGCACATGCCGCACCGCACGGCTCCAATTGCGGCTGACCAGGGTGCTAATCTGTTTCCAGTAGGCCCGGCCCTGATCCGGCGTCGGCAATGGCAACAAATCCTCTTCCACCACATGCCCCCCGGACACCGGCACCACATCCGGCTGTTCCTCATCCGGCGTCAGCTCACCGCCCCCGGTCTTCTCGTGGTTCGGCACGGACATATCCGCCGTGTCCGACACCTCGGCAGCCCCCAACGTGATATAGACCACGCGGCGAAGCACCCGCTCGAACTTGTTGTTTTTCAATCGGGCAAACGTGAGTTGCACCCGAGCTGCCTTGGGAGGAACCGACAATTTCCCCAAAGGAATCGGCTCCAGCGTCACCGAGCCTTTCATGACCATGGGCGTGTCATCCGGCTCCAGCGTCACCAACTGCCGCTCAAACAGAATCGATTCACAGATAACCACGAGCGGCGCGCCACCTTGCGCCACCCCGCCAATGGCAAAGGACAGCTCAACAGGCTTTCCGACCTGAATTTCTCCTGGAGGATCGGCTGTCGTCAGATCGATTTGAACCCATCGTTTTCCGGATGCCACTGAAGCAGAATCGGGTGGAGAAGCGGCGATAACGTCGCTGGGGAGAGTCGTAATTTGAAGCGCGCACACACCCAGAGCACCGGCTACCAGAGAAAGAAGACTGGGCGCAAGACAGCGCATGCTAGCATCCTACTCAGCCTGACCTCCTAGTGCAACCCCGTTCTTCAAGAATCGTACGTGCCTCCTCCCTACACTTCGAGTACAATGACGCGATGCGCGCGCTCGTCAAAACCGCTTCCGCGCCGGGCCTGACGGCCATGACCTGCCCGGACCCGACTCCGGGGCCCTACGATGCCATCGTTCGGGTGAAAGCCACCTCTCTCTGCGGAACCGATGCTCATATCTACAATTGGGACTCCTGGGCGCACAGCCGGATTCACCCCCCGCGCATCATCGGCCATGAAATGTGCGGCGAGGTCGTTGCGGTCGGGACCGATGTGACGCTCGTGAAGGTGGGCGATTATGTGGCCGCTGAATCGCACATTACCTGCGGGCAGTGCTTTCAATGCCGTACCGGCCAAGCACATGTCTGCCGGAACTATCGGATTCTGGGAGTCGATCGCGATGGATCATTTGCCGACTACGTCGTCCTGCCCGAAAAAGTACTGTGGCATACCCCGGCGGCGCTGCCACCGGAATTCGCCTCCGTCCAGGAACCGCTCGGCAATGCGGTAGATGCGGCATTGGCCGAAGACCTCACCGGACATACGGTCTTGATTACAGGCTGCGGTCCAACCGGCCTCTTTTCAGCCGCGGTCGCGCGCACGGCGGGCGCCGCCACGATCATCGCCTCCGACGTGAGCGCCTATCGACTCAATCTGGCCAAACAGGTAGGCGCGGATTACCTGCTGAACGCCTCAACCGACACACCTGCGCAAATGGCCGCCGCTCTCCGCGATATCACGACTGGAGAAGGCGTGGACGCGGCACTGGAAATGTCCGGCAACCCCAGCGCCTTGCATATAGCCTTCGGCGCGGTCAAGAACGGCGGACGCGTCACACTCTTTGGAATTCCGACCGGCCCGATTGCGTTCGATCTGGCCAACGAGATCATCTTCAAAGGCATCCGCGTGCATGGCATCACCGGCCGACACCTCTTCAGCACCTGGTATCGCTTGGCCGGCCTGTTCAAAGCCGGACTCAATATCAAGCCGGTCATCACCCATACCTTTCCGATGAGCGACTACGCTAAAGGCTTTGAGTTGATCAATTCCGGCCAATGCGGCAAAGTAGTATTGTTTCCGTAAGAGCTATCAGCGGTCAGCCTTCAGCAATCAGATAAGGGTTATTTCCCTTCATCTGACAGTTCCTTTCGAAGCTGACGGCTGATGGCTATAGGCTCAAGGGAAAGATGGCCTATAACTCGCTCAAAAAGATCCTCGTCCAGTCCCTCGCCGAGATCCGCTCAGCCGGCTTGTACAAACACGAGAGACAACTGCTCAGCCCGCAAGGAACCGACATTCGCGTCGCTCAGGGATCGGTAGTGAACCTCTGCGCGAATAACTATCTGGGACTCGCCAACCACCCGGACATCCGGCAGGCCGCCGCCGACGGACTGAGCCAGCACGGCTACGGCATGGCCTCGGTGCGGTTCATTTGCGGCACTCAGGATCTGCACAAACGGCTGGAACAGGCAATCAGCGAATTTTTGGGCACTGAGGAGACAATCCTCTATAGCTCCTGCTTCGATGCGAACGGCGGCCTGTTTGAAGTGTTGCTCGATGAGCAGGATGCGGTCATCAGCGACGCCCTGAATCATGCCAGCGTGATCGACGGCATTCGCCTCTGCAAAGCCAAGCGGTTCCGCTACGCCCATGCTGACATAGCGGATCTGGAAGCACGGCTGCAAGAATCCCGATCCTGCCGGTTGCGCCTCATCGCCACCGACGGAGTATTCTCGATGGATGGAGATCTCGCCAAGCTGGATCAGATCGTGGACCTGGCCGACCGTTACGATGCGGCGGTTATGGTGGACGACAGCCATGCCACCGGCGTCCTGGGGCCCAATGGTCGAGGGACGCCGGCGCACTTCGGCGTCGCGGAGCATGTCGATATCGTCACCAGCACATTGGGCAAGAGCCTCGGAGGGGCGGCGGGGGGATTCACATCGGGACGTAGGGAGATCGTCGAGCTGCTCCGTCAGCGATCCCGGCCCTACCTCTTTTCCAACGCCTTGCCACCGGTGATCGCATCTGCCGCATTGCGGGCCGTGCAGTTGGTCGTGGAAGGCGACGCGCTCCGCGCACAGTTGCAGAACAACGCCGCCTTCTTTCGCGCGCAGTTAACCGCCCTCGGATTCCGGCTCGTGCCCGGCACCCACCCGATCATCCCTGTCATGTTGGGTGACGCCGCGCTCGCCACACAAATGGCCGATCGCCTGCTGCAGGAAGGGATCTATGTGGTGGGGTTCAGTTATCCTGTGGTGCCGAAGGGGCAAGCCCGCATTCGCGTGCAGATGTCGGCGGCGCACACCAGATCCCAGCTGGAGAAAGCTGTTGCGGCCTTTGCCACGGTAGGCCGGGAATTGGGTATCATTGCATGACCCCCAGCCCCCCCCTCTCGCTCCTAGCCACGCGCCATCTCGTCTATTCTTGAATCGCCCGGACCCGCTTTTGCTGATAGGCGTTGCGAACCGCGGTGTAGAGGTCCAGCGTCGCTTCTTCGACTCCTTGATACTTTTCCAGATTCAGCGAGCGCTCGTTGATAATTTCAAACACGCGCCCGCCCAACTGGATCGTTGACGAGGTCATGCGATTCTTATGCGCGATCACCGAGGGTACCCCATCAACTTCGATGATCGGGGCCACCAGCCAGTTGATCGGGTTCAGCGCGATATCGCCGAGAAAACCGACAAAGTCGCGGACGTTGAACGGCGGCAGCAACGGCAGCACCAGGTATGGGCCCGGGGGCACGCCATAAAAACCCAGTGTCTGCCCCGTGTCTTCCTCAGGCGTTTTCCAATCGAGGTGTTGCGCGACATCGAAAAATCCGCCGATTCCGGCCGTCGAGTTGACGAGAAAACGTCCCATCTCGATTCCGGCTCCCTTGGCCTTACCCTGAAAAATATTGTTCAAAAACCTCGGAGGGAATCGGAGGTTATAAAAGAAGTTGCTGATCCCAACCTGTGCGGCATTCGGCATGACAAAGTCATACCCCTTCGCGACCGGCTTCAACACCCAGCGATCGACCTGTCGGTTAAACTCGAATATCTTCGTATTGAACGGCTCCCAGGGATCATATTCCTCAACCGTCTCCTCCCCGCTTTTGGCGAAGGGATCGAACAGGTCATCCGGCGGCGCGGCTTGGCCAGACGTCTCTGATCCAACCGGAGCGTCATTCGCCGCCAGGAGCACCGGAGACTGCACAGCACTTGTCCCCTTGGGTCCAAGCCCCTGCGATGTCGCTCCCGGCCCGCTGGCGCAGGCTGACAGCACCAGCATTACGACCGCAATTCCTGCTCCCCGCCCTATTCCTCTCCGATCAATCCTCACTCCGGCCTCCTTGAACCCCATTCAAAACCATCTCTCATCTGATAATGATCTCCGAACGGTCACGCGGCGCACTGTATCAAAAGTCACCTGCTTCGCCAACGCCAATCGTGATCTTTGTTACCCACGAACCACGCAACGTATGCAAACTCACATCCGGATTGCCCTTTTGATGAAGTCAGCCCACTGACGGAAGTACGGCGCCCCTCCAATTTGATAGGTGTTGTTGTGATCGGCGCCCCGGATCACATACCACTCTTTCGGAGGTTTGGCCGCCTCAAATACCTGGCGCCCAAGTTCGATCGGAATTATGTCGTCTCGATCGCCGTGAATGACAAGCTTAGGCAGGGAGAGCTGCGGAAGCCGGTCGATCAATCTGAATTCAGCCCCCAGCAGCCAATGCATCGGCACGCCGCCGTAGTGGTATTTCGCCACCGATTCGATCGAGGGAAAGCAGGATTCGAGAATCAACCCGGCCGCCGGCTGCTGCGCCGCCACCTCACCTGCCACGGCCGCACCGAGTGAGCGGCCAAAAATGATGAGCCGATCAGGACGGATCCGACGCTGATGTATCAGATAGTCATACGCCGCGACTGCATCCTGATACAGCCCCACTTCCGACGGCTGCCCTTGACTCCGCCCATAGCCCCGGTAATCAAACAAGAAGACCGACAGTCCCAATTGATGGAGGAGCTTCAGATTCTCAAGACGATGCATGACATTCCCGGCGTTGCCATGGCACCAGAGGATGACCGGGCGATCCGCCTGCGCCTCAACATACCAGCCGAAAAGCTTCATTCCGTCGCCGGACTGAAACCAGACGTCCTCCAGCGGCAACCCGCTGAGCCTCCGCCAGTCCCGATCCTGCCAGGGCTCCGGATGATAGACGAAGAATTGGTCGAGAATGCTGATGGAAACCTCCGAGAAAATACCCTTGCTGCTTGAGCGAGAAGGAGAGGCCTCACACCTCCGAAAGAATCTACGCCCGATAGGTAAAGAGCGGATGGTAACATGACGCTCCTTTGCCGTACAGATCGGCCGGTCGTGAGCGGACCAAACTAGCTTGAATACCACCCCCTCACAGCCATCAATATCTATCCGCGCGCAGCACCTGAACACCTACCAGCTCCACAATGCTCAAATGATTCCATTACATGCCACTCATGATAAAAGTTCGTTGCCTGCCTAACTTGTTTTGGCTATACCGTCATCGGTCTGGAATCCGTCTGGGCAATCATTAAGGAGGAGCCTATGCAGTCACCGCTTTTATCGGGATTGCCATTTGCTCTCTATTGCCTGCTGACCCTCTCCGGATGTTCGATCGCAATGGCACTCAATGGCCATCCGGAGCCGAATTTTGAAGCATTTGAGGTGGGATCGACGAGGAAACAGGCAGAGATTCAGCTCGGGACACCAATCTCATCAAAAGTTCTCGATGACGGCAAGAAAGAAGATACGTACAAATACGAGATGGGGAACTCACCCAATGGCGGCCGCGCCACCCTCTACTTCTATTACGACCTCGTAACAATCGGATTGGCTGAACCGATATTCAGTTTAATCGAGGTATTCCAGGGACATGACGAAGAAACACAACTTGTTTATGGGGCTGACGATCGAATCGTAGAGATTAAGGGATTTGTTCCCCCGCCACCCTCCCCCGAGCTCAAGGCGGCGCAAGAAGCGCAGGGGGAATATGCGAAGGCACGACCAGCCTCAAATACAGATCAGCCGGGCAGTGCTCCAACTGTCCCATCGCAATAAGAAACTAGTCCGCCTTGTGCTGTGTGCTAAAAGAACGCCTGTACGCTGAAGAGGGTGTCATTGTCGTGGGCGCGATGGTTGTACTCCAGCCGGAGCGCCCAATTTCTGGAGAGTGTGTAGCGTGACCCTGCCGCCCAGCGGAAATCGTCCGATTTCTCCCCAAGGGCATACCGTAAATAGCCTCCGGTCAGCATCAGCTTCCATCGCTCCGTGAGGTCTGCAAGCATTCCGATCGAGCCGCCGCCGCCGATACGATGGCGCTCTTCGTACGCCCGACTGTAGTTCCCCTCCACATCCGCGAACGCAAACCACACTTCTCTTCCGAGCCAGTGAGATTCCACCGCCGTACCGATCCCTCCGGTCACATTCCCGTTCGCACACAGTTCGCAGCCCCGATGCCTGATGGTATTCATGCCTACTCCTAATTTCCACGATGGAGCATGAAACAATGAATCCATAGGTGAAAGCGACACCATGTTCAGCAGGCTGAATCGCTCGACACGAGCCTGGCTCGCATGGTGGTAATGACGAAGCGCGAGATTAACGATCTCAATTTGCGCATCCGGCGTGTATCCCGGCTCGGGGTCGAGCAGGTCATGATAGGCCCCTCGAAACGTGACCTCTTCAAATGCCCGGCTATTGCGCCAACCAGCCCCCACCGATGCCCGCCTCGTGCCATGTCCCACATCCGGCCGCTCCACAAAGGGCTTAAAAACCATCTCTTCTGATGGAACTTTCAATTCCGCGCGAATGGACAAGATACTCTTGTTTCGATCACGCCAAGGATTATCCTTGGCCCCGGATCCTTCGCTCCGCAACAGCAAATAATCTGACGCGGTGTCCAAGATGAGGACGCGGCGAGCCTGCGGGACGGCGGAAAACGCTTCACTCCGAGCCTCGGCTGGCGTCTCTATCAACCGGCGTAACCAGCGATCTTCTTCGGGAGTGAACAGCTCCCGCTTACGTTTGACCAGCGTCAATCGTGACGGGCGATACACGACCGCGCCGACAAGGCCCTGCTGCTCCAACACAGCGCGCATACTGTCGGCGGGAATCGTGTAGTACGGAAACTGGTCGGCCAGCCGGAACGCCGGGTCGGCGGCATCCAATAGGGCCAGGATGTGATACGAGCAATTCTCGTCGAAGAAATAGTAGTCGAAGGTCGCGTTCCCCATTTCCCAGGCATGCATGAGCACACGGCGGACTTGTTCCGGAGTCAGATTGAGCCGGTATTCCCAGATATCCCGGTTCTCGATGTCCCGATACTCTTGAACCTTGAGATAGTATGGAATCGTTGAAAAATACCCCGGATACATCCCGAAGATGCCCTTGATCGGATATTCGACCCCTGCGTCAGGCGGTAATTCCGCAGCGAAGTTGATCGTGGATGCCAGTATGCGCGTGTGCGGGGTTTGGCCCTTTTGATCGATCCGGAGAAATGTGTGCCCAAACATGGACGACGGATTGTTCATGAACCCGGTTGGGAATATGAGACTGATTCCGTCTACATCGAAATCGACCAACCAATTATTGAATCGCTCGCAGACGAGAGGCCGCAAGCGTTCCGGATCAAATGCGAGCCGTTCTTTCAAATAAGAATACCGCGCCACGAATGCGCATTGGGCGGGCTGCTTCGATCGTCCGACAAGTTCGTCGGAGAAAAACTGAGTCAGTGTAGCCGCCAATTCCGCCTGTGGATTCACTTTCCCGTCTGGCGCCAGGAAAAATCCGGGAGCATCCTGCTCGCTCGTAACTCTCCCCCATAAATTCCGCCGGTAATGGAGCAAGACCTGCCATTCACGAGCCTCCGCCAAGCGCAGCCCATTCGCCCGGGTGACTAACTCGTCGAGATAGGCGCGCGAAACATCCTCGGTCGCCCAAACGGGCCCCGCAAGGCAGAGAATGATCAAGACAGTGGTCAGGAAGGGGAGCAAGGAGCAACGCAGGGGTAAAAATAAAAGGGGTCCGGCCATCAGCCGGACCCCTCCGCTTCTTGGATTACTTTACAATGGCTTGAGCCAACACCGGATGAGTCGCGATCGTTGCATTCAACGCCTTCACCATAGCCACGGGTGAAGCCTCGCCTGCTTTCACCAAGGAGGTATAGTGCTCCTGCGCGAGGGCGAAGAATTCACCCTGGTGCTGAGCCGGCACACCCATCAGCGTTGCCATCGACGCCAGATGCTCACCCTGCCCCTGAGCCATTTCCTGAGACAGGTTTTCGAAATTCAATTCCGCAAACATCGTCGCCTTATGTTCGGTCATCACCTTGCCGTCATTGGTGCAACCGGAAGTGCCAAAGCTGATTCCAAATGTCTGGCTGCCGAACGTGCCATTCGTTGTGGCCATCAAGACCTGCGGCGCAATATCCTTCTGGTTCTTATATTCGCCCCACGCCAATTTGCCAAGCCCACAGCCCGGGCCAGTGTCTGGATTGGCCGCCATGGCAAGACCTGCCTGCATGCCAAACAGCACCACCACAGACAGCAAAAGCATTTTCTTCATAGACCCTCCTCCGTTTAGTAGGATTAATAAAATACCAATCCTTCCGGTCAACAACTGAACGCGATTATAGCCCACTCCGTAAGAATCGTTAAGAGAAAAATTCAAACCCACTCCCCTAGTTGGCCTGCGACATCTTTGCGAACACAGAATGTCGCAACGTACCCTTATCGAGCGCCTTGATCAACGCACCCGACGAGTTCCCAGCTCGACTCCCCAGTTCGCGATAGCACTCCTGAACGAACGCAAATAACTCCGCTTGGGGCACGCCAGGCACTCCCAATAGCACCGCCAACGCACTCAGATGTTCGCCCTGGCCATCGCCATGCCTCCCGCCAGATTGTAAAACGTAGCCGCTACACAAGCTTCCGTTTTGTGCTCGGCCCATACCTTTCCATCATTGGTGCAGCCGAACGTTCCAAAACTGATTCCGAACATCTAACTCGAAAAAGTCCCGTTCGTGGTAGCCATGAGTACCTGTGAGGCGATACCTTTTTGACATTTGAAATCGGACCAGACCAGCTTGCCCAATTCGCAACCAGAACCGGTGTCAGGATTCGAGGTAGCCCTGGCTATCCCCGCTAGCAGGCATACGCCAGCCCGTGCGGAAGCCAAGAAGAATCCTGCTCTCATCAAATCCCCCCCTCTCGGTGCAATGCACCTTGCCATAGATTTGCTCATTTATCGCAAGCCACTCCGTTTACACAGCTTATGAAACAACGCCGTGCCATCATCGCAAATCAATTGAACAAGCTTGGGATCATCGAATTCTGATTGATGATGAGCTCTATGCACAGTCGTTTTCGCACAAATACCCACCCTAAAATCAAATTCCTCTTTTTGTGTCGTCGTAAACGCCACCGCCTCGGAGGCATTCGCCGCCGCCATCACAAGCTTCCCACACGTTTCTAAAACAAGGCCTTGATACTCACTGGCCCTACCGCCCCGTTCAACCCATCCATCAAGCGCAGAGAAATATTTGTCTTCAAGTTTTTCCGTAAGGGACTTGCCCGCATAGGCCATCGAACCTTTGAAAGGAATCAGCAAGAAGATAGCCAACACAAGGTATTTATTCATTGTGCACCGCCTCCCTGAAAGTAGTGGGGATATTAGGCCTGTGCATCACTTTCTTCAAGATAGACAGCCAGTCTAACCTTTTTGCAGTTGAGAGACATGAACCTGCGCCTTCCCGTCACTAGCCATTTTCAATCTTACCCCTTTACGAGAGCCCTCCTGTCTCACACTCAGTAGATTACCCAAAAAACAAAGGGCCACGGCCAACATGACCGCGGCCCTCATTAACTTTCCTTAGCCCTCAGCCCAGAACTAGTCCGAACCGTTCACCCATTCAAACGCAGCCCAATTTATCCTAATGTCTCATAAGAATGCGGCACCATCCTCTTTCACAATCTCAACATTCCTGAACACCATCTTTCTTCGTCACTTTCCATATCTCGATCTTTTGAGACTGGTCATACGTTGCGAATCCATTGCAGACCGCGCTCTCCATAACGGTCAATTCCATGGGCCAGAGAATAATTTCTGCTAAGCATAGAGTAAATAAATCTGCTGCCAGATATAAAATAATTCGGGCTTTGGAAGCCCCATGCATGCCTGACTGAAATTCAAACAAGTCCTGTTTTCGGCCCTGCGGATCTGTGTCTGAAAACTTCGGTGGCCCTATGCGCTGAATAAGATCTTGCCTTGGCGTACCAACGCCAATGCCTTGGAGATCGGCCGGCGGCGGCTGGGTTGCTGCTTTGTAGACAGAACAAGCACTCTGGGCAAGCATCAAGGAAACAAGCATTACCACGATGACGACCGTTCTCATAGACGCCTCTCCCTTGAAGATAGACCGAATGCGCTGATCGAGAAAGACTAACCCATCGCTAAGGATTCCCAATCCAAAATATGGTCACGTAATATATCAAAATACCGCGAAAGGGACAACACTAAATCCAAACAGACTGAGTCAGTAGATCCAATACTGGCACATAAATGGTTCCAATATTGAATCGAATAAGCCCACACTTTGGGGAAACTCAAACCATCTTGGCCACCCCGACCGTGATTGAGAAACTGTCCTTGCCATGCCCAGTTTAGCTAGTAGATATGGCCGATAACGCACACATCCGGCTTCACTTTCTCACCCATTCGCACGCCTCTACCGTGAGAGGTCCCCACTCAAACAGCATGCGCCTGTGACAATAGTCACTCCGGCAAAGTGACCAAGAGAACCGGATCGAACAAACCATGGGTATCGGCAATCATGCCGATACGAGTGCAGCCCTGTAGCTTCACGGTGCCGCGACCGGCTGAACGCCGAGCGCGTCCTGCACAGTCTTCCATTCAAAGGTGAACGGCTCGGAAGAATGCTTCGGGAGCGCGGCCAGCTCGGCCTTCAGGCGCTCGGCTCGGGCGCTGCTCACCGGATGGGTCGAGAGCCACTCCAAGCGCCCTTCGTCTTTTTCCGACAGCTTCTGGAAGAAGGTAATCATGCCGGACGGATCGATCTTGGCGCGATAGACCAGCTGTAACCCGGTGAGGTCGGCTTCCGTTTCCTGCGCACGATCGAATTTGAGCGTCAGCAGCTCCACACCGACTTGCCGCATCAGCCCGATCAGCCCCTGCTGATCCCCAACGATGATCGCCACTACCGCCATGACTCCCATGCTCTTGACGATCCGTTCGAGCCCATGCCGTTGCAGCACATGGTTCAGCTCATGCCCCAAGACGCCCGCAACTTCTTCTCCACTGTCGGCCTTTTTCATCAATCCGGTAAAGACGACCACATAGCCCCCTGGCAGGGCAAAGGCATTCACAACATCGCTCTTCACGACAGTGACCTGAAACTTGTACGGGCTGTTGGGAATCTGGTCCGCCAATCGCTGTGTCATCTCTTCCACCGCATTGACGGCAGGGCCCTCTTTCATGACTTCTTGATGGCTAAGGAAGTCCCGGTAGGCCGCTTCGCCAAGCTTTTGCTCCCATTCCACCGGAATCCGGCTGACCGCCATTTCGACCAGCAGATCGGATCCGAACCAAAGCCCCAATGCGACTGCCACAATCGACCCGCCGACAGCTCCCCACATGACACGATGCCGGTGGCGCACCTGGCGCACCCGCTCGGCCGCTTGCTCGAACGGCTGACTTAAATGATCCGGCGCCGCCTCGCGAAAGGCTCGGATGAGATCCGGATTCTTGAGATACAGGGTGCGCGCCCGCTGAGCCTCGCCCCACTTCAGCACGAGATGATCGTGATCCAGCCCGCCTGCCGTCACCGCAAAGACCGCAAACGGCACCATCTCCTGCGCACGGTCGCCGCTTCCTGACTCGAAGGTGATGGTCAGCCCATGCCTCTCGATTTGCACCACGCAGGGCGCGCCACTGGCCGGAAACTCTTCACCAAAACACAAAGCGTTGGGAGAAAATTGGGTCATCGTGTGATTGATTGAGGAATTGAAGGTGGCGCTTTTCTGCGAATACTCAAAGCCGCCGGGAACAAGACCGCAGACATTTTCAGCATCCGCTACTCGGAGACCGGGATGAATTGTCTGATCCAGGCGCCAAAGCTGCCAGGGTTGCGGCTCTGAATATAGACCACACCAGGTCCGCGGAACCGGCAGACGAGACCTTCGCCAGAGGTGAAGCTGGCCACCCAGCCGGAGGCGGCTTTTTCGATGTTGTACGACGTGGTTGCCGACCAGGCAACGAGATGACTGTTGTCCACGATGTATTCCTGATCCGGCTTCAACTCGATCTTATGGATCGCGCCAAAACTATTCAGCACCAACGTGCCCTTCCCGCCGATCTTCAGGATGAAAAATCCTTCGCCGCCCAGCAGTCCACGGCTGAGACTTTGCATCTTGCTCTCGATCACAATGGAGTCGGCCCCGGCCAGGAAGCCGTCCTTCTGGACCATATATTCATTCACTCCGTCGAGCTCCAGAATGACGATTTCGCCCGGCACCGTCGGCGCCAGCAGCACCTCGCCGTCCCCGCGACTGGCCCGCAAGGTCTGAAAGAAGAATTTTTCCCCGGTGAGCAATTTGCGGGAAAGCGCGCCAAGAAACCCGCCTTCCATCTTGCTCTCGACATCCACCGTCGGGGAGGAACCCACCATCGCGCCGGACTCGGCTTTAATGTGCTCACCGGACGCCAGTTCGACACGCACCATCGGAAACGCACCCGGATATAAGATCTCACTTCTCATTGATTCATCTCCAGACATTCACATACGGCCAGCAGAAAATCTGGTGGCACTCTCGCATGCGATGATTCTGTGGAATACCTCCGACACTGTCAAGCGACAGCGGGAAACCGACCCGACGAATCAACGACCGTGACGGGGGGAATGATTCTGAAAAGGGCGGGCGTTCGGTCGCGGCTGGTTGGGTGGCGCCCCCAGGCCCTGGCCGAATCGCTGCCGAAGCTGGCGCCGATAGGCCTGCCGCTCTTCGGGCGACATGTTCTTCCATTGCTGGCGCATCTCGTCCTGCTTCTCCTGCGGCAGGGAGCGATACCACTGGCGGGCATTCTGAATAGCTTCTCGTTTTTCAGGGGGCAATTCCCGGAATCGCTGGAATCGCTCGCGCAGCCGTTGCTGATCATCCGGCGACATCTGCCGCCACTCCTGAAACCGCTGATGGGCTTCGGTCCGATCTTCGGGATTCATGTTCGACCACTGGCGCGCGCCAGTGCGCAATCGTTCCTGACGATCCGCGGGAAGCTGATCCCAGTCCTGATTGAATTTCTGCAACAGCTGCTGCTCCGGCTGGCTCAACTGGTTCCACGGCACACCTGGGGAATCAGCCCCGGCCCAGACCGCCAGGCTCCCTCCGCAGAGCAAAATGATATTGAGCACGAGTACTATCATGGCGTCATCTCTCGCTGAGAATCGACTGTCCGACTGCCCTTTGAATCCGGTTCGCCACGACTCTCTCGCCGTTTCGTTTGCGGTCGCGCTTGAGATTCAGGTGGCCGAATGTCCTTCTGAGGATCCGGAGACTCCTTTCCCGACGAATCGGCTGCATGAAAGGGATCGATCCAGCGATCGTCACCGGTATGCCATGACCCCAAAAACTCCAGGAACTCCGCATCCGGTACCGGGGCGGCGGCACGCGGCGCCGCATGGACCTCGGCAACCAGCCAGAACAGCACGCACAGCGACCAACTAACCCGTCCTGTCATCATCGGCCAGCCAATGATAAAATTCGAGATCTTGGGCTAGCTCGACATTCTCAACCGAGGTGACGAGCTCGAAATCTTCCAATGGCACCGCAGCACGCGGCTGAAGCGCAGTCGGCTGCACCCACAAATACACAGCTAACGCCACTACCGAAACCATGGCAAGCCCCGAGGCCCACAAGAGCCAGACCGGCCGGCAAGGCCCGCTATCCAGTGCCGCAAGACGCCCCCGCTGTAGGCGCAAGACCGTGGGGCGATCCACCTCCTCGACCGCACGATCCAGCACTGCTTTGGCACGTCTGGTAAAGTCGCGATCGTCGGCATGAAGATCCTGGTTCATGGCCAATGACTCCCTAACCGCTGTCGTAGCGTGTGAATCGCCCGGAAATAGTGAGTCTTCACGCTTCCTTCAGAACAACCCATGGCAGGCGCCGTTTGCGCCACGTCCAGCTCTTCCCAGGCCCGCAAGAGAAACGCCTGCTGTTGCCGCAACGGCAACGTTCGTAAGGCCTCGTCGAGCGCTACGGCCGCCTCTTTGGTCTTCAATTGGTGCTCTGCTGTCGGGCTGGTCGTATCGGCAAGCGCCTCAAAGGGATCGCCGGCCTCATCGCCATCCTCCTCCCACCCCTGCCAAGCACGCCAGCGATTCCGCACCCTCGTGCGGCGATACCAATCGCGAATCTTGGACTGCAGAATGCGATGAAAAAGCGGCCCCCACTCGGCTTCCGGTCTCGCCCCATAATGCTCGACCAGCTTCAGCATCGCCTCCTGGACGAGGTCGAGTGCGTCGTCATCATGCCCGATGGCAATCTGCGCCATCCGGAAGGCACGGCGTTCGACTCCGGCCAGAAACCAATCGAGAGCCCGCGTTTCATCCAGCGTCGAGATCCTCCCGCTCACAGCGCGTCGACCAGTCTCAACCTGCGCCAAGCTTTCGGATAAGAACATCCGCCGCATCCTCATTTCGAGGCTAATAGGGCAGGATGCGCGGCGCGCACGTCATTGTCGAGCAAACCACGCACAGGATCAAGTCAGCCCCCTTCGTCAACAAGCCACAATCCTTTCTTGCCATCATTGGTTTTAACGATCAATCCCTTTCCCCGTTGACCACTACGGCAATCGAATGGGAAGGAAATGCCTTCCCGTGACCGATGGGCCGGCAACACAATCATGGAGGACCATCCGCTGTTATTTGGACTTAGCAGTGCCTGGAGAAGCGTTGGAGTTTCCGGATGAGGCGGGTTTGAGAGGAACGGACACTACTACGTCCTGCTCGGGGTCCGCTTCTTGATCTTTCCCGTCATGGCCGACGCTGTAGATCATCCCTCGCTTGAGATTCAGCAGCATCGGCATTCCCGTATAGGGATCGTAGAAGCGCTGTCCCGCCTTGGCAATACGGGTGATCAGGTCACCCTCCTGCGAGCCGCGGCGGAGCCACGCCTGCAGGCTTGCGAGGCGCAACCGCGCATCGGTATCGATCACCATCCCGTTATACTGCTCCCAGGACGGCAAGGGCTTGAGCCCCACAATGTTTTCAATCGGGTTAGTCAGATAATCCATGACCGTGGCCGGCGGATTCTTGATCGAAGCGGCGCGCTTGGGCATCGCGCTATACCGGCCCTCACCGGCCGCTTTGGCAGAGGCATCGTAATACTCCGCATACTCGTTCAAGCGCCGCTGTTTAGGCAATGGCAGCCACTTGGTCATCGTGACATACCACGGCCCCTCATCGCCATATGCCCTTTTCAACTGTGCGTCGGTTGCCTGACTAGCGGCCATCAGTTCGCTTTGCATCGGCCAGCGCATCGACGACTCCACCTGATCCAGCGGACGCAGCATCGTGGCCAGATCTGGAAGGTTCTTCGTGTCGAAGTCCGGTTGAGTCAATAATCCGGAGGCCACGGCGAGATCGTCTTGCATCGCGTGCACCGCCAGCATCTTGACCGGCAAGGTCTTCGCCTGCCCCAGCGCCAGACGCCACGCTTCCATATCGTCCTGCAGCCGACGAATCCCCACCTCCGTCGGCTGTCCTGACTCGAACCCTTCCGCGACATACAACCGATGGGCAAAGAGAATGGCCGCGCAGGGCGGCGCCATGCCCTGGCCATACCCCCAATCCTCAAACGGCATCTTGAGCCATTGCCGGTACCGGCCGATCGACGATTGGGATTGGTTAATCCAATCTTTCAACCCGTCCGCTTTCGTCTTGAACTGCGCCACCGGATGAGACGAGCGGAACCACCCCTCCGCCACACTCGCCGTCGCCTTGATTGGCCCACCGCCGGAATGACCATCGGCTCCGCCCAAACAAGCCGACACCGCGTCGTCCTCGTTCACTCCGGGCTTTCGCTCATACCCCACTTGAATCGGATCCGCGTCCGCATCCGCCCCGAATCCCAACAACAGCCAATACCCGTTCTTCCGAGTCTCCATCTGCGACCGTTGCGGCGCAGCCGTTAATCGTTGAAACGCCAGACTCGGCTTCTCTTCCATAATAACCCACGTCACCCCTAGGGCTCCGATCGCGATCGCCGCCATAGCACAAATCAAGACTACCAGCCCGACAAGCGACACGATGAGAGCTTGCGTGGTCGAGAAACAGGACCCGATGAACGCCGACACACTGAGCCGGAGACGAGCCAACTGGCCCCCCACTCGCGGGCGTGGCTTGGAGGAAGGCGGCTGTTCGCGCGTCTCTGTCCGCGCCATGCGCCCGGAAGATTGAAACAGCGCATCAACGGCTGACGCCACCGGAGAAGGCGCCAACTCAATAGCAGACGAACGGTCCCATGCCACAGCACTTTCCGTGGTCTCTTTCAAAGGTTCATGAACCGGAGGCACCTCATCCAGAAGCGCTTCGCGAATGACAGCAGGAGGCATGACTGCCTGGGCATCGACCGGGGGCACGTCGCTGCCAACCGCCTGATCTTGCCCTCCGACGGTCTCCTGAACCGCATCCGCCGGCACCTCTAGCGCATCAACTTGAGGCGCCTCCGGTTGAACCAATTGCGTGGAACTAAGGGAGACAGGACTCAGAGATTCACTGTGCTCCACCGCATTCGCCATCATTGAAGAGATCGTCTCGACTGAGGAGGCCGCATCGAGCGTCTCCGGTTGTCTCGCCGGCTCGGGATTGGCCATGACAGGATTGGAGACCTCGAATACCTCAGCCTCCGACATCACAACGGAATCATTGGCCTTTTCCGATGATATCGTCCGGAATTCTTCGAGCGGCATCGGTGACTCAGGACTGGCAACGGCATGACTTGAGACCTCGGACAACTCTGCCTCTGGCGTCACTGCCGGTGCGATCGCTTCACTCGATGAGACCACTCGAAATTCTTCTGAGTGAGCCGGCACCATGGAACGATCTGCAACGGGATTTAAGATCTCCGGTATCTCGGCTTCCGACTTCACGGCCAATGAAACGGGCTCTCCTGAGGCGATATACCGGAACTCCTCCTGCTGCACCGGCTGGTCAGAACTGGTTTCGCGAGGGCTTGATGCCTCGTACGACAGAGCCTCTTCCACCGAAGCCACCGCGTCGTCCACCGCGCTTGCCGAAACAATCTGCAGTTCCTCGGCCGATTTCACCGTCTCTGGACCGGCACCGGCAAGACGTATGTTCTCGCGCGACTCATCTTCCTCTGCAGAAACCGCGAAGATTAGATCCGTCTCCACCGGCGGCTCGATAACCGGTGCTGGCTCCGCCGCCGTTCCTATCGCCGAGTCGCCCCCCTGCACGCCGAACTCGATTCCAGACGACAAATCGGCTGAACCCGGCTCAATCGTCTCAGCGAGCACCGGTGACGGATTAACCACGGCCTCAGGCTGTTCCAATACCGGGGCAACATCCTGAAAAGCCTCCGCACTCGCAGCCTCTGACGCGGCACTACTGTCGAGAGCAGCATGATGTGAATGAGGCTCAACCGACTCGACCGGTGACGTCGCAACGGGACTCTCGCAAGCCTGCTCACTGACGATTGCCGATACCGCCGGTTCCGGCGGAATTTCCATCACCGGCGTGGCGGAAGAAGGCAACTCATCTACCGTGGGCTGGCTCGCCTCATAGACAAAGGCCTGCGCCGCAGGCTCCACAACTAAGGGCGGCGCACTCGTCTCATACAGGTCCGGTACTGGAACATGCTGAGCCGGCATCTTGCCGGCTGACGACGACGGACCGTATTTCCAGGTACTGAAGATCGATTCCCAAGAAAACCCTGTATTCTTGGGCGCCTCTGCCCTCTCCGATAAAGGTGGATTCTCCGATCGAGGAAGAGAATCCTCAGGCAACGGCTCACTGCTGACCAACTCCCGGGAATAATTTGAAGAATCGACTGGAAGTTCCTGCACCGGTTCCGAGATTGTGGAAG
Source organism: Nitrospira sp. UBA6493 (assembly GCA_002435325.1). Taxonomy (GTDB): domain Bacteria; phylum Nitrospirota; class Nitrospiria; order Nitrospirales; family Nitrospiraceae; genus Nitrospira_D. The sequence continues at coordinate 128,389 of DJMJ01000041.1, forward strand.
GAGGAAGGGACTCAACGAACGCGGACTGGGGCACATCTGCCGGTTGCTCTGCTACAGATAAACCCATCTCTTCCGTCGAACCAGTCTCAGGCATGGAATGCGACGGAGAAGCGGCTTCCGGCCGCGCTTCTTCGAGCACCACGTCAGACGTGTCCGAGGCCGTATCGGGAGTCGCGCCGGCGAACACACTCCCTGCGTTTGGCTCCACCGGCTCCGTATCCGATAAGGAGACAAATGGAGACTCCGTGGCCACCGAACTCGGCGAGCGAGTTTCAATGCCGCGTGATGCATCGGCATGCGGAATGGTGACCGTCACATCCTGCACCTGATCCCACGGCATCGGCGCTGTCACTAAATCGGCGGTTGTCTCTGGAGCAGTGTGCGGACCGTCCACATCATAAGACCACGACGCCTCAGGCCCGGTCTCTGGCAACGGTTCTGCCGCTGCAGACAATTCAGTGGTCTGACTATCTGGCGAATACTCCGAACAAAGAGCCGCGCCAGCCTCAGGCTCCGCTTCGCTCTGGCTTGGCGCACCCTCGGAGGGCGACGAAGGGGCCGGCCAGTCCGTACCGTCTGACTGATGGTCTGGTAACGAAGCGGACGCCTCAGTTTCCCCAACTGGTTCCCAAGGCGCCACGTCAGGTATCGGCTCAGGCATCAACGGAGAATCCCGGAGCGCCTCTGACTCCGCCGGCTCAATCAGCTCCGGCGAAGAGGGTTGCGGAGCGTCGACTTCAGTGGGGGCCGCGACCGTGCGGTCAAGCAACTCTCCGGTTTGCGCATCGAAGAAGGCCGCCAACCGAAAAGCCGGAGGACTTGCCGGAGCAAGCTCGCGGATCTTGGCATACAGCTGAGTGGGCTTGTTGGGATTCTCCGATTCGGGATCTTCGAGCAGGATGTCGATGGCCTTGCCGAATTCTTCCGCGGCGGCAAGTTCATCCCCCTTTTCCTGGTATACGATCCCCAGCTTCTCGATGAACGGCACACAACGAGGGCCGGCCACGAGATATTCCCGCAACAGCGATTCGGCCAGCCAGTAGTCTTGCCGTTCCAATGCCTCGTTGGCCAACGCCTCAAACGCTTGCCTGGCCGGCAACAGACTACAAAGGCGAAGATGCAGCGTGGCAAAGAGCCGACGAGCCTCCAGGTTGAGAGGATCAAGAGCCAGTAACTCCTTCAGTGCCGCTGACGAGCGCCCATATTTCCCGGCATTCATCTGGGTGATGGCGTCTTCGAGGAGCGCGGCCTTCTTGCTATAGTCGGCCCCTCCCCGCTTTCCGGTTAGAGCCGAGCTTTTCTTGTCGGATTTGAGCGGCGATTTCTTTGCGGCACGCACAATATTTCTATTCTCTCTTGCAGATCCGAAAGGGTTAATATTCTTATCGGTGACCGCCCCACACGACTTAATCGAATTCCACGCCAGGGGGGATAGCGAGGCGAACCCCTTTACCATGCAAGCGACACGCCTTCGCCATCGAATGCCATCCGTCGTTCAACCCCTTGAACTCCTGTAACAATTATTATCGAGTCCGCCGGAACCGGCTACTCAGGCCTTCCATTTTTGTACACTTGTGCAGGAGCCACCCTCCCCCCACAACACCAACCGACAGGTGCCACGATCCACGGTATTCCCCTTAGCTGCCGGTTCCGGACTGCTCAGTGGCCGTCCACGGAATCTGCAAGAGAGTTCAACCTTCAGAAATACCGGAGAAAATCCGATACAGCATCTGCGGACGCATAAGCGATGTGCGGCTTTCAAATAGCGTAACAATAGGGACTTACGAGAATGAAGCGCGTAGTTATCACCGAAGTCTTGCCGGACATGGTCCTCGCCAAACCGGTCACCAATGCGAACGGGCTTCCGATCATCGCCGCCGGCACCGCCCTGGATAACGCCATGATCGACCGGCTCAAACGCCTCGACCTAACGTCGGTGTATGTCGAGGGAGACGCCGGAACCGTCACTGGAAAGACCTTGGCTGAACTGGAAGCCGAGCTGGAGCACCGCTTTCGCCGGGTCATCCGGGATCCGCTCCAACAACATATTTTGGCCGCACTGCAACAACATCTCCAACGCACTCACGGCGTCGCCGGCGCAGAAGGGGAAGCCACCACGTCATGAGCATCTCTGCCACAGATTTCCGTCAACGCATCGGACAACTCGGCGATTTGCCAACCCTGCCGCATGTCGTGCAAAAACTGACGTCGATGATCGGACGGCCCAATGTCTCCGCTGAGGACATCGGGTCGCTGATCGAAAAGGATCAGGTCCTGGCGGCAAAAGTTCTGCGCCTCGCGAATTCGCCTTTTTATGGGTTTCCTTCTCGCATCGCATCCGTGCCGCATGCCGTGGTAGTCCTCGGCCTTAACGTCGTCAAAGGGCTCACCCTCTGCGCAACGGCCTACGACATTATGAAAGACGCCGGTATGGTGCAGTTATGGCGGCATTCGCTCGGCGTCGCCATTACCTCGCAAATCCTCGGCAAACATTTGGACATGAAGAATCCTGAAGAGGTCTTTGTCGCTGGCCTCCTGCACGATATCGGCAAAGTCATTCTCTACGTCAAATGGCCGGAGGTGGGAACCAAAATTCGAGCGGCGAACCCAACCGGCGACCGCCCGATGTTCGAAGTCGAACAGGAATTGTACGAAGTCTCCCATGCTGACGTCGGCGGATGGCTGGCCAATGCCTGGCATTTGCCGACGGCGCTCCGGGAACCGATTCTGTTTCACCATCAGCCCAGCGCGGCGCAGGAGGCCCCTCTCCAGACCGCCGTCGTCCATGTCGCCGACATCCTCGTCAAAGGTATGGCCTGCGGGAATCCGGGCGATGACCTGATCCCGCCCCTCTCCCGCCAAGCCTGGGAGCTGGTCGGATTGACCGACGAAACCCTGGCTGGCTGCATCGCCGCAGCGGCAGATGAATTCCTCGCCATCCACGATTATCTATGACCAAGCCCACACCAACCCAGCGGGTGCTGATCCTCCACAACGACCCGGTGGAGATGGAATGCCTATCGAGCCTTCTCTCCGACGCAGGCTACCAGATCGTGGCGGGTGATTTATCCAGCATCGCCTTGCATGAGCTGGTCCATGACCCGCCCTACCTGATTCTGGCAACGGAGGGGACCAGCGGGCGATCGGTCGAATCCCTCACCCGGCAGCTGAAAAATGATCCGTTTCTGGGACGGCTGCCCCTCATCGTCCTCATCCGCAAGAGCCGGCTCAACGACGTCGATTGGGGCGCCCTGCACGTAGACGACTACATCTGCCTCCCCTATCGTCCGGACGAAATCGTCCATCGGGTACGGCTCTGCATGAGCCGGTCAACCCGGTCGCTCGATGCCAACCCGCTGACGAGACTGCCCGGCAACACCACGATCTTGTTTGAAACCACCGCGCGGATCGAGAGCGGCAAACCCTTCGCGCTGGCCTATCTCGACATCGACAATTTCAAGTCATTCAACGATCGCTATGGCTATGGCCGCGGGGACGAAGTCCTCGTCGTCACCTGTCGCATCCTCTCCACCGTCGTCAGCGAGCTAGCTGGAACAGAGGGCTTCGTCGGGCATGTAGGCGGCGACGATTTCGTCTTTATGAGCGCGCCTGACCGCATCGACCCCATCTGCGAGACCATCATCAAACGATTCGATCTCGTGATTCCGGACTTCTACGATCGGGAGGAACGGTTGCGCGGCTACATCGACTCGATCGATCGAAAAGGCAACCATGAACAATTTCCCATCATGAGCTTGTCCATTGCCGTGGTGACCAACTGCCACCGGCCCATCAACCATCCCGGCGATGTCAGCAAGATCGCCTCGGAGCTCAAAAAACGCGCGAAGGCGCTCCCCGGCAGCGTCTACGTGAAAGACCAGCGCAAACCCGATTCCGCGTCGCCCACCGGGCCGCATAGCACAACCAACCCATCCCTTTGATTCACGGAAATTGAGGAGAGAAGGAACCAACCGGCAGGGGACAGCTCAGACCGCAGTCGCACAGATCACGCACATTCACCGGCATGAATCAAAGTCGTCACATTCGTCTGCCGTGATACGGGACCCTACTTCATAGACATAGCCGGACGGGATCGCAGGCTCCGCCTCGCGGCCCTTCGTCATAAGTGCCTTGCCACACCTCAGACAATGCTGAACACCTTCCCACGAGGCTTCTCCGGCAAGATGCTGAATCGGCCGGCCCGACTCGATGATATGCTCTGGCACGAGGACTTTCCGAACCTGCGCCACCAGTCGATGCACATGATCGCCGGACTCCAGCTCGGAGTCGTCCAACACCAGCACCAGGAGGCCCAACGCACGCACAGGATCGCCGTTCGCTTCATCGAGCAGTCGCTGTGCGAACGCCTGAACCTTGTCATGTAACGGCTGTGAATTCATCTCGAGTACTCACTCTTCCCGTGATACCGCTCTATCGGTTGAAATCGGGAAAATCATGAGACCGACGGAATGCCACCCGGTAAAAATCTACTCGCCGGTTGTCTCTCCAGGCCCCCTATGATAGCTTCCCTGGTGGGGTCATTCGTGTATCGTCCGCTAGGGCCAATACGTATCGAGGAAATGTGGCTATAGATTTGTTCCCCTCAACGCCTCAACATGTCCGCTTCACGGGACGCTGGCTCAGTGCAGCCTTCGCTCTGCTCATAGCCATTCAACCGGGCTTGGCCTATGCAGAACCCTCAGGAACGTCCCCCGGTAAGATTGCCCTCGATTTCAACGAAGTCGATATTCCGGTATTCGTCCGTTTTATCAGCGAATTGACTGGTAAAAACTTCGTCCTCGATGACACGATCAAGAAACTCAACATCAAGATCTCCGTCTTTTCGCCCACAAAGGTCACACCGGATCAGGCCTACAGCATGTTCGTTTCCGCGCTGGAGGTGAGCCGCCTGGCCATCGTGGTCAAAGGCGGCATCCATCAAATCGTTCCCATGGGCGAACTCCCCCCTGAACGTGGGGTTTATGTGTACAAGCTCAAACATGCCAACGCTAACGACCTGGCCGCCGTGCTCACCAATCTGGTGGCCCGTTCGCAAACCGTTGCACAGACCGCGCCTGGAACCAGACCGCCCATGCGCCCCCTGTCAGAGTTTGAAGCGCCGGTCCAGGTCTTTGCCGACAAAGCGACGAACTCGATCGTCGTCAGCGCCACCAAGATCGCCTATAGCCGAATCCAATCGGTCATTCGTGATTTAGATACCCGCCGCAAACAGGTCTTTGTCGAAGCGGTCATTCTGGAAGTGCAAGTCGACCGGCTCAGGCAGATTGGCACCGATCCGACACAGGTTCTCGCCTCCGGACGAGCCGGCGCGTTGCAGGGCATTGCGGGATTCAACCGCGCCCCGGAAGATCTGGCCCTCCTTGCTCAGGCGATCAGCGGCGTGGCCTCGGGAGGCACCGTTTCGGTCCTCAACACGGTCAATGTCCGCGCCTTCCTCCAGCTGCTCATGAGCCTCACGGACACGAACATCCTTTCGACGCCGCAAGTGCTGGCGGCAGACAATCAGAAGGCGAAGATCGTCGTGGGTGAAAACCGGCCCTTTCCGACCGGTCAGGCGCAGGGCATCACCGGAGGCACGCTGGTTACGATCGAACGCAAAGACGTCGGCGTGACGCTGGAACTCACACCGCAAGTCCTGGAAGACGATCTGATTCGACTTGAGATCAAGCAAGAAATCACTGCCATCGCGGAAAACGTGGCGCAGACCATCGGGACCGGCACCTCCAGCATCCCGGTCGGCCCCACCACCACCAAACGCTCCATGGAAACGACCACCATTGCCAAAGACAATCAGACCATCGTGGTGGGCGGGCTCGTACGGGACAACGTCACCATCAGCGAGCGGAAAGTGCCACTCCTCGGCGACATTCCCTTCTTGGGCTGGCTATTCCGATTTCAAAGCCGCCAGACGGAAAAACTCAATCTGCTTGTCTTTCTGACTCCGCAACTCGTCCGGGACGAGCACGACATCGCTGACCTCAGCGCCCGCAAGGCGAAGGAGATCAACAACATCCAGCGCGACAATCGGATCGAAGAACCCACCAAACTGAAACAGGACGTGCTGGAACATCTTGAGCGGCCCACACCAAATCCCGCCACGCCCCCTGAGCCAACGGCTCCGTAGCGAACCGGAAACACACACCCCGTTCCCTTCCAAAAAATCGCACGCATGCGATAGCGGGCCAACATGCCCTGGGTACGCTCGCATTTCCGCGATCATGCCGAGGAGTTGCCCTCAGCCAACGAGCCTAAGCCAGATATAGGGCGTCAGATAATAGGCCGCGATGGACAACAGCAGGCCGAGCACCGCGCCGAATAGGCCAGTCACGTAGAGGCCGGCGAAGGGAGAGAAGAACACAATGAGAATCATCAGCAACGCGATGGACCGATGGCCTTCGTAGAATTGCCGGCGCCGATCACTACTTAACGATTCCGTAAAGGAGAGATCAGGATAAATAGACATGCCAGGAGTATAGTACAAATACCACGACCAGAGTATGCTCGGCCATCACCCTTTCCTGGACACATCACCCGCACAAGAGAGACATCCACCCGTTTATTCAGAGTAGAATCGTGGCACTGGCGATTCGTGCCACTTGGGAATCAACTCAATGCTCGTGACATTAGAAGCGCAGCGTCGGAATCGTCGACAGGCACTGGGCGTGGCAATTCTCGTGGCCTGGGGCGCGGTCTTGCTAGGCTGGGCCGCTCCGCCATTCTGGCTGCTCCTAGGCCTGTGTCCCTTCAGCTATTGGTGGGTGCGACGCCGCTGTCTCCGCCGGCTGGCGGTCATGCGACAGCCGTTCCTTCCAGAGCGGGAACGGATTCTTCGCGAAAAGGTGGCGTTCTTCATTGCGCTCGACGAAGCGGGAAAAGCCCGGTTCCGGCAACTCGTGCAGATCTTTCTCGACGAAGTGCGGATCACGGGCATTCGCACGGAAATAGATGAGACGATCCGAGTGCTGGTGGCGGCAAGTGCAGTTATCCCAATCTTTGGCTTCCACGACTGGGAATACCACCGGCTGCGCGAGGTGCTGATCTACCCGGATGCGTTCGACGATGCCTATCAGCATACGGACGAGGCGTCGATCGTCGGCATGGCGGGACTGCACCATTTGAGCGGGGTGATGATTCTCTCCAAGTCGGCGCTCCTCGCGGGATTTTCCTCTGAACCAGGCACCCACAATGTGGGAGTGCATGAATTTGCGCACCTAGTCGAGAAAGAAGCCGGCGAGTACGGGCTACCTCCTGAAGTTCCCTGGATGGCCGTTCGCCAGTGGATGCGCTACGTAGGGCGGGAACTGGCGCGGCCATCAAGACATGGCGCCCACATCAATCCTTACGCCTATACAAACGAACACGAATTCTTCGCAGTGTTGGCGGAGTATTTTTTCACATCGCCCGAGCGGCTGCAGCGCCGCGATCCCGCCCTGTACGCGCTGCTTAGAGATCTGTTTCACCAGGACGCAGGGGCGCTCCTCTCACTGGTGCCCCCGCGCCGACAGGGGATCAATCGCAACGCGCCCTGCCCCTGCGGCAGTGGAAAGAAATATAAACACTGCTGCCTCGCGGGAGGGCAAGGGAGTCCTGATCGTTGAACGCTGTGTGCTGAAAGAAGGCATGGGGTGGATGACGGGTTTCGAACCCGCGACCTCCGGATCCACAATCCGGCGCTCTAACCAACTGAGCTACACCCACCATGCAGGGAGAAACTTGGAGGCACTGTGGAAGGGGGGATCTTAGCAAAGAGGAGTAAGGCCCCGCAACCAGACCAATTTCGAGCTATCCACGCGCGTCGAAGGCAGCCTGCATCTCATTCACAATCTCCGTCACCGTTGCGGAAGGATTGACCGCGTCTCGTATGGGCCGGCCGATAACCAGGTAATCAGCTCCCGCAGCGATCGTCTGTGTCGGCGTGGTGGCTCGCGCATGGTCATCCACGCCTTTTCCTGCCGGCCGTACGCCGGGCGTGACGATCACAAAGCGGGGTCCGACTTTCTGCCGGATGGCCGCCGGCTCTTCGCCTGATGCCACGACCCCGTCGCAGCCGACTTCCGAGGCCAGGAGCGCCCGCGCGGTGACCAGATCCTGCACGGACCGCTGGATGCCCATTTCACGCAGGTCGTTGCTGTCGAAATTCGTCAGCACAGTGACGGCTAGCAATTTCAGAGAAGAACCCTCACGGCCCTGCACCGCCGCAGTCAGCGCCTTCCGGTTGGCATGGACGGTAAGGAAATCGACTCCCATAGCCGCAACCCGCGCCGTGGCGCGGCGAACGGTTTCTTCGATATCGAGAAATTTCAGGTCGAGAAAGACCCGCATGTTCCGGTCGAGCACCCGCTTGATCATATCCGGACCTGCAGCGGTATAGAGCTCCAGCCCGATTTTCACGAACGAAATATGGCCCTGCAGCCGGTCCAGCAGCCGATCGGCCTCAGCCGCGGACGGCACATCCAGCGCAAAAATGAGCCGGTCACGCGCAACGATCTTTCCCATGGAACGCCTCCTTACTTACGGTCGCACGCGCACAATCTTGACGATGCGCCGATTTCTATGATACAAATCTCGTTCTTTTTGGAGGACTCTACAATGCCTATCGTTCACAAATCGACGATTCGACAAGCCCGCCGGGCCGAACTCCGCCACAAACGGAACCACGCCATCATGAGCGCGGTGAAGACGCTGGTCAAGAAGGTCCAGACGGCAGTGGCCGAGAAGAAGGCGGACGACGCCAAGACCGCGCTGCTTACGGCTACCTCGGCCATCAGCAAGGCCGTGACGAAGGGGGCCTTGAAGCCCAACACCGCATCCCGTCGTGTGTCCCGCTTGACAAAGCATGTCAACGGGCTGGCCGCTTCCCGCTCGTAATCGTCCTGACATTCGAGACCACTCGTGCCGATCCCCGTCCGGTTGTGGCCGGCGGTCGGCGCGGGGCATTGGTCGGTTCCCCCGCCGCGTACCCGCACAGCTGCAGCAGTACTCGCTCCATGACTATCTTGGGCTGGCTGCTGCTGCCACCCTTGAGCTGCCCATCCGCTTCCAGAAACAACCGCAACGCGTTCTGTAGATGTTCTTCTGAGAACCGGCTGAGGAACACCCGTACTTTCAGCGGATCCATTCGTAAGGTCCGCGCGGCGTCACCTTCGCGGCCCCCTTCACGAACCTGCTCCTTCACTTTCCAAATCCGGCGATACTGCCAGGCCAGCGAGCCCAGAATACGGAGCGGCGCTTCGCCCGCCTCCAGATTTCTCGCCAGGATCGACAGCACACGGCCCCGATGCCCATCGGCGATCGCCAGCGTCAGATCGAAGACCGATGCACCTGGCTCAACACCCCGCAGCTGATACACATCATCGGCCGTCGCCGGACGGTCCGATGCGACATAGGACGCAAGCTTTTCCATCTCCCGGCGCGCCGCGTACAGCGAGCCGCCGCAGGTTTCTTTCAAGACATCAACCGCCTTCTCATCCAGCCGCAGCCCCAGCCGCTGCGCATCACGGCCCAGCCAGGGTCCCAACTGCATGTCCCGTAGCGGGGAGCAATCGACCGTCACCGCCGCACGCGTGAGCGCCTGGGAAAATTTCATCCGTCCATCCAGCTTGACGGCGACGAACACTAATGTGGTGCTTTCGACCGGCTTGGCGAGATACGAAAGCAGTTTTTCTGCCTCGCGGGCCGGAAGCTTCTCGGCGGTCTTCACAAGCACTACCCGGCGCTCGGCAAATACCGGGACTTCCGATGCGCACGTGAGAATCTCCGCCCCCTCCGCTTCGTCCCCGTAGAAGATGTCGAAGTTGAACTCGCCGCCTTCCCCCAGCAACGCGGCCTTGAGCGTGGCCACCGCTTCGTCGCGCAGCAAGTCTTCTTCCCCCACGACAAGATACATCGGCGCAGGCGGCCCCTGTTTCAGCGCGGATTGCAATTGTGTCGGATTGACGGCCGTTCCCATAAATTGCGTATGAGTCTTATTTGGTCTCCGGCGCAGAAACCGGTTCGGCAGACGCCGGCTTCTTCAGCCCGCCGGATTCCAGCTGCAACAGAAACCGCGAAGCCAAATCTTCGGCGACAAAGCGGCCCGCCTGCTCCAGGGCGCGGTTTTGCAACGCCCGGTTAAATTGCAGATCGGGCGTGATGTAAAACTCCGACGACCCTTTGGCGATCTGCGACCAGACCTGCTTCTTAGTCCTGGTTTCTTCCACCTTCACCATGACGGTGACCTCAGTCCGGCTTTCCATCGTAGTCGCCGATCCCGTGGGATTCCCGGGCGTCGGGGTGAGGCTGAAACTCAACGTGGGGACACTCACCGACAAAATCTGCCCGCTCAGAATCAGATCCGCAGCCTCGGAATCGGGCACTACTTGCGCGCCACTGCCAGAGGAGAATTCGCGCCGCAGATAGTTCGTATAGCGCGTCTCCAGATTGGGCTCAAAACTCTTGTTCTCCAACGTCCGAATCACCAGCCTCGGCGGGGGCACATCGGAGACCTTCGCCGTAGTGCCGCCGATAGTCGGGCCGGCTCCCTCCACGCGGAATTGATAGCCGCATCCGAATAGCGCAAGAGTTGCCATTCCGATGATCAGGCTTAGGACTAATGTGGCTCGCTTCTTCACCACCACGGGATTTCCTCTTCAGCTTTCAGCGTTGCGTTTCAAGCTGACGGCTGACAGCTGATCGCTGACCGCTCACATTCAGACGACAAAATTCATCAGCTTCTTTTCGACGTAAATGACTTTCTTCGGCTCTTTTCCCTGCAGCCATTCGGCCACAACCTCGCGTGACGCGCGCTCAATTGCCTCACGCGACACATCCGCCGCCACTTCGATCTTGCCGCGCAGCTTCCCGTTCACTTGCACGGGGATCGTCAGCCGGTCGCTCACCGTGAGCGCGGGATCGAACGATGGCCAGGACTGCTGCGACACACTCGGCCGATGCCCAAGCACCGCCCAGAGCTCTTCGGCCACATGCGGCGCAAAGGGCGAGAGGAGCAGAACGAAGGGTTCCAGCAAAGCCCGTGGCCGCTGCTCAGCCTTGGTCATCTCGTTCGTGAACACCATCATCTGCGCGATGGCCGTATTGAAACGCAACTCGTCGATATCCTCTGTCACCTTCTTGATGGTCTGATGCAAAAGCCGCTGCTGCTCGAGGCTGGGAGCCGTGGAGACAACGGACGGGGAGACATCGCCGTCTTCTGTGACCATCAGGCGCCATACCCGTTCCAAAAACCGCGTGATCCCCTCGACGCCCCTGCTGCTCCAGGGCTTCATGGCCTCCAGCGGGCCCATGAACATTTCATACAGCCGCACCGCATCGGCGCCGAACTGATCCATCATCTCGTCGGGATTCACCACGTTGCCGCGGGACTTGGACATTTTCTGATTGTCCTCGCCGAGCACTATCCCTTGATGGACCAGCTTTTTGAAGGGCTCCGGCGTACTCACCACCCCGATGTCGTGCAGCACCTTGTGCCAGAAGCGGGAATAGAGCAGATGCAGCACCGCGTGCTCGCTGCCGCCAACGTAGAGATCCACCGGCATCCAATATTTTTCTTTGACGGGATCGACGAGCTGCGCCTGATTCTTCGGATCGATGAAACGGAGGTAGTACCAGCAGGACCCGGCCCACTGCGGCATCGTATTGGTTTCCCGCCGGGCCGGTTTCCCGGTTGCGGGATCGGTCGTCACCAGCCATGCTTCCAAATTCGCCAAAGGGCTTTCGCCCGAGCCGGAGGGCTTGAAGTTGCTGGTCTCCGGCAAAATCAGCGGCAATTGCTCTTCAGGCAAGGGACGGGATTCGCCGTCCACCCAGATGATCGGAAACGGTTCGCCCCAGTAGCGCTGGCGGGCAAAGAGCCAATCACGCAACTTGTAGTTGATCGCTTTCTTACCCTTGCCCTGCTGTTCCAACCAGGCCGTGATCACCGGAATGGCATCGGCCGGCTTCAGGCCGTTGAGCGAGAGCGAGCCGTCTGCTGTGGCCGAATTCACAACCGTGCCGCGATCCGTTGCCACGAACGCCGCTTCTTCGACCGTGCCGCCCTGAATCACTTCGCGAATGGGCAGCTGATAGGTCTTGGCAAAGGCCCAGTCCCGTTCGTCGTGCGCCGGCACCGCCATAATCGCACCGGTGCCGTAGCTCATGAGCACGTAATCGGCGATCCAGATCGGCAACCGCTCGCCGTTGACCGGATTGATCGCATAGCCTCCGGTGAAGCAGCCGGTCTTCTCCTTGTCGAGTTCGGTCCGCTGCAAATCGCTCTTGCGCGCGGCGGCGTCACGATAGGCCGCGACCGCCGCCTTCTGCGATGCGCTGGTCACGACCTCGACCAGTGGATGTTCGGGGGCCAACACCATATAGGTCGCGCCAAAGAGGGTGTCCGGTCTGGTGGTAAAGACACGGATCGCGCCGTTGGTGCCGGCCAGGGCGAAATCCACTTCCGCGCCGATGGAACGGCCAATCCAATTTTTTTGCATTTCCAGCGTACTGGGCGGCCACTCCACCAGCTTCAAGTCTTCCAGCAGGCGGTCGGCGTAGGCGGTAATCTTCAACACCCATTGACGCATGGGCTTGCGAATGACGTCGAACCCGCCGACTTCGCTCTTGCCATCCACGATTTCTTCGTTCGCCAGCACCGTGCCCAGCGAAGGGCACCAATTCACCGGCACTTCAGCCACATAGGCCAAGCCGCGCTTGTAGAGCTGGAGGAAGATCCATTGCGTCCAGCGGTAATAGTCCTGGTCGGTGGTGCTGATTTCCCGCTCCCAGTCGTAGGAGAGCCCCACCCGTTTCATCTGCCGTTTGAACGTGGCGATGTTTTGCGCGGTGGTGAGGGCCGGATGCACGCCGGTTTTCACCGCGTATTGCTCAGCCGGAAGGCCGAACGCATCCCAGCCCATCGGATGCAGTACATTGAAGCCCTTCATCCTCTTGAAGCGGGAGACAATGTCCGTCGCCGTGTAGCCTTCAAGATGCCCGACATGGAGGCCGGACCCCGAGGGATAGGGAAACATGTCGAGGCAGTAAAACTTAGGCTTCGAGGAGTCGTCCAGAGCCCGGAACGGGCGATGTTCTTCCCAGTAGGCCTGCCACTTCGACTCAATGGAGTGATGATCGTACCCTTTGCTCATAAGCTCATAATCGTCCGGTCATGAATGGGCGGTAGAAAACGACGCAGGACTCTAACACAGCCCCCCCAGCGTCACAAGATTTGCGGCGGGCTGCGGCATACAGGGTTTGGTATACTGGGCCTCCCAATGGGACTCTACAGTCGCTACATTTTTCCCCGGCTCATGGACCGGTTCATGAGCGGAGCGGAGTTTCAGCAACTCCGGGAAGAGCTGTTACGCACAGCGCATGGCCACGTGCTGGAAATCGGCCTGGGAACCGGGCTGAATCTGCCGCACTATCCCGGCAGTATTTCGTCACTGCGTGCGGTGAATCCCGCCCCTCTGCTGCCCGATCGCCTGGCGGAGCGGAGCGCGGCCGCGCCGTTCCCGATCGAAGTGTCCCGCATCAGCGCCGAACGGCTTCCGTATGAGGGCGGGATGTTCGACTGCGTGGTGAGCACCTGGACCCTCTGTACCATCCCCGACCCCCTCGCCGCGCTTCGAGAAATCCGCCGCGTGCTCAAGCCGGATGGCACCCTTTTGTTTCTGGAGCATGGCCGGAGCGAGGATTCACAGATCGCCGTCTGGCAGGATCGCTTGAACCCGATTCAAAACGTGATCGGCTGCGGCTGCCACTTGAACCGCCCGATCGACCGACTCATCACAAAAGCCGGACTCACCATTACGAAACTGGATCGGTTCACGATGGAGTCGGTGCCGCGCATCGGGGGGACGATGTATCGAGGCACGGCAGTCGTCAGAGCCCCCGAGAGCCCGGATGCCCGCTGAGCAGGGCCATCATACTTTCGATCGAGGGGAACCCCGAAGCCGCAACAGGCGGTAGCTGGGAACTGGACTTGGCGCTATGGACAATGTGCCCAAGGCCGAATTGCCGCGCGGCGGAGAGACAGCCCTCATCGTCATCGACATAGAGTGACCGTGCCGGATCGAACCCCAGCAGCCGCTGGCAGGCTGGCCAGTATTCCGGCCGCATCTTGAGATAACCAACCTCGAACGCGTCGACGATGCGATCCACGTGCCGGTCGAGGCCGGTCTTGGCGGCCTTCACCGACACCCCCGCCTCGTGCGCATTCGTCACGATTGTCACGCGCTTCCCGAGCCGCCGGAGATCCAACAGGAATTCTTCCGCCCCCGGCAGAAATCCGATCATATGATCCAGCTCGCGATGCAAGGCCACGACGTCGATCCCCACGCGGTCGGTCCAGTAATGCAAGTCGGTCCAGGCCAGCTCGCCTTCCACGGAGCGGTACATGGCCATCAGCCGGGCACGCGACTCTTCAAAGGTGAGGCGGTGGAGCGCGGCATACCGGCGCGGCAGCTCTTCCTCGAAAAAAAAATTGTCGAAATGGCGGTCGAGGAGCGTGCCGTCCATATCGAGCAGCACATCGTCGATTCGGGACCAATCGATCGAGTGATCGGTGATGGGTGACGGGTGATGAGGCATCGCGATTTCAGTATACCTGACCAGGCCGTGTGCGGCGAGGCCTGTTGTGCTGAGGAAAACCTGTGTGATACGGTCCAAATCATCTATGAGAACCAAACGCGACTCCATTACGACGACAAACGCCCTGCCCTTCCGCTCCGATGCCCCGATGCCGCTCGTGGCGATCATTGGACGGCCGAACGTGGGCAAATCGACGCTGTTCAACAAAATCCTCGGCGTGAAGACCGCCATCGTCGATGATGTGCCGGGCGTCACACGCGACCGGAACTATGCGGACGCCAGCTACCGGGAGCGCAAATTCCGGCTGGTCGATACCGGCGGCCTCGATCTCTCCGCCTCGGATGGGATGCTGCCGTTAATTCGCCGGCAGTCCGAACTGGCGATTGCGGAAGCCGACATCCTTATGTTCATCCTCGATGGCCGGACAGGGCTGACGCCGCCGGATCACGAGGTCGTGAAGCTTCTGCGCGGCGTGACCAAACCGATTTTTTACGTGATCAACAAAATCGATACGCCGAAAGTCGAGCCGCTCATTGCCGACTTTTATCAATTGGGGAAAGACGAGCTCTACGCCGTTTCCGCCGAACATGGAATCGGGGTGTCCGAATTGCTGGACGCGCTCTACCCGCTGCTGCCGCCCGCGGACCAGGCCGGCGAGATCGCGCAGCTCCCACGGATCGCGATCGTCGGACGGCCGAACGTCGGCAAATCCACGCTGATCAACGCGGTGCTGGGAGAGGAACGCGTCGTCGTCAGCGATGTGCCCGGCACCACGCGTGACCCGATCGATTCGCTCGTCACCCACAACGCCAAACGCTACGTGTTCACCGATACCGCCGGGATCCGGCGGCGCGGCCGAATCGACCGGGGCATCGAAGGCTACAGCGTCATGCGGTCGCTCCGGGCCATCGGCCGGTCCGACGTGGCCGTCCTGTTGCTTGACGGGGTGGAAGGCGTGACCGAACAGGACACGAAGATTGCCGGGGCTATTCTCAAGCAGGGACGGGCGTGCGCGCTCCTGGTCAATAAGTGGGACCTCCGCGCGGGCGATGCCGATGCGCGGAAGGAATATGAGCGGGAATTCAACCGGCGCTTTCCCTTCCTTACCTGGGCTCCGGTCTTCTATGGCGCCGCAGCCAAACCCGAGTCGCTACGCCAGCTGTTTCCGCAGATCGACGAAGCCTACGGCTCGTTCACCAAACGAGTCCCGACCGGACAGCTGAACCAATTTCTCCAGGAAATTCTCACCCAGCATCCGCTGCCGGTGCGCAAAGGCAAGCCGTCGAAAGTCACCAAGTCGGCCTTCATGACGCAAGTCGCCACGAAGCCGCCTGTGTTTGCGTTGTTCGTGGGGCATCCGCAGGACATCACGCCGTCCTATCTCAAATTTCTTGAAAGCCGCCTGAGAGAAACCTACGGATTTTCCGGTACCCCGATCCGCATCCTCGCGCGCAAAAAGTAGCGGCGCTCCCGAACACACGTTCTTTCGATCATCCGCCGCGCGCACGAACGAGGCAGATCGATTAGCGCTTGACTCCCTTTCGATCACATGTTATTCGCAGGTTATCCGGAATCGGTGTTCTGCCTGCTCGGACGGTGTCGCCTCAGAGGCGGCGATCGCTCCTGAACCCTGAATGTGAACAGATAGGTGAACCCACTATGCTGCTAGCGCACCTCATTCTGCGATTCCTATTCATTGCTCTCTGCTCGGCTGGACCCGCGGCTCTGATGTCGGCGGTTCCCGTATTTGCGGAAGACGCGCCCGAACCATCCGCCGCCTCCGCTGCCGAACAGGCCTCCGATCCCGCCGCCGCGAATGCCGAGGAGATGAATCCGTCCATCACGCTGAAGGGATCGGTCTGGCGTACGAAGCCCGGCATCGTGTTTTTGAAAACACCGGTCGGCCTGCTGACACTCAGCTCGAAGTCGACCTTGAAAGATCTGCGCGGGTCGCAGGAAGTCTCCTTTTGGGTTCATGGCGCCAGCATGGCCGTCGACGTCCGCAAGCGAACCGACGGCTCGCTCGTTCATCGCTATCTCAGCGGCCCCTTAATGAAAGGCGAGGAAAACCAGTTGCCCCGGTGGACTCCGGAAGGCGAACAATCGTTCCCTTACGGTATACATGAAGCACGGTTCGCCGCCCTGCATCAGGGCGATCCCGTAACCGTAGAGGTGGACGATTCCGGCGCCATCCTCGGCCTGCACGATCTCCAATTCGACCTGCAGGTGGGACAAATCCCGGCCCGCGGCGCGCAGACCCATGTCTTGCTGAGCGGCACCGTGTCCAAACTCAAATCCAATTTCATTTTCTTCCGCACCCCCGTCGGAGTGATCAACGTCAATGCAAAAATCGGCATCAAGAACGCCAAAGTGGGCCAGACGATGACGCTCCATGTGCATCAACACCATGTTGTGGCCGATTTGGCGGCGTCAAAGAGCGCGACGTCGGCCCATCGGTTTGTGACCGGGCCGCTCGAATTTGCGACCGAAGACCGCACCAGCGTCAAACTATGGACGCCCGAGGGGGAACAGACCTTTTCCGCAGAGCAGGGGAAATCCGCGCTCGCGGGCACGAAGGACGGTGCGCCCATTACCGTCGAACTCGATGCGCAGGGCGCCGTCGTCGGATTTCATCGCTTTAATTAGTCCCTGGCCGCGTCATCTTCCTTGACAGCCATTTCATTCCCTCCGTAGACTCCCTGAAAGACTATGGCTCTCCCTGCCACCAAGCCCCGTCCGGATCGCCGTGCTGCCGACCCATCGCGCTCGACAGCGAGCTTCGATGCGCTCTATCGCGACCATGTCGATCTCATGTACCGCTTCGCCACGCGGCTCTGCGGCGAAACCGAAGCGGCAAAAGATTTAGTCCAGGAAACCTTTCTCAACGCGTACCGAGGATACAATGCGTTCCGGGGAGACGCCCAGGTTTCGACCTGGCTTTATGCCATTGCGTCTCGCGCCTGTATGCGCATGCGCCGCAAACGCAAAGGAGAGCCGGACCGTGAACTCTCGCTGGAAGAGTTTATTCCGACCTCAGAGGGAGAATTTCGTCTTCAAATTCCTGTTGAAGGCCTCAGCCCGGAAGAAGCGCTGCAAAACAAGCAGCTCCGCCAGGCACTCGACGACGCCATTGCCAGACTCCCGAAAAAGTACCGCATGGTGCTGATCTTACGCGACATGGAAGGGCTCAGCGCCAAAGAAGTCGGCAGCATCGTCGGCCTCAATGAGCGCGCCGTGAAATCACGGCTCCACCGCGCGCGCTTGTTTGTCCGGCGTGAACTCAGCGCCCGAGGCATAGCCGAACCAGGCCATCAGCACAACAGCCGCCCGGCTCAATAGGGAGGAACCTAACCATGGAGAAACGCAAGGCCTCACGCCCCCGTCCCAAAGCCACCACCCCGGCGCACAAGCACGGGAAGGGGCGATGCGTGGCGATCCTGCGAAAACTGTCGGCCTATCTGGACGACGAGCTATCGGGAGAAATTTGCTCGGATTTACGCCGGCACCTTGGAACCTGTCCAAATTGCGAGGAGTTCCTCACCTCACTCCGGCAAACGGTCACGCTTTGCCGCCACCAACCGGCGCCGGCCCTGTCTTCCGCGGAGCGCGCCCGCATGCGCGCCAACATTCTCCGGGCCGCCCGTCCGCGCTAGCCGCCCCCCTCTCCAAGCGCCCTACCAAGTCGCTATACAAAACCAGCACGTCCACACGCCCGGCCCTTTCAGATTCGCCGACCACCGTGCTAGAGTGTCATTTTTTCAGGTCCACAGGACTCTTACCCGCATACAGGTGATCATTATGATTCATCATTCTCTGAGATCCTTTAATTCTATTATTATGCTGGCGACACTGGTCGCGCTCTCCTTCTCAGGATGGGCGGGTGCCGACCAGGCCCTTGCGGCGACACCGCACAAGCAGAAACCGGCCAGCCCGGCAAAAAGTCAGGCGACAGAAACTGCCCGACTCTATGCCGAAGCCGTTGCGAAAGGCGATCGGACTGCGGTCGGGCAATTGGACTTTGCCTGCCAGTTCCGGCTCGTATCCGCAGCGCCATCCCGGCTGAAATCCTATCCCCCTTCAGACGATCCATCCTACGAGTCTTGCTGGCAGGAATTGAAAACCGCCCATGCCCCCGCCTTGCAACGGAACGATATCGGAATGACCGTGCTTTGGCCAAGCGCTGGCCCGCTGGTGTTTTTCGGCGACGACCTGCCGCTCATGCCGGCGTCGGCATTCGTTATGAATGAGCTGGGCGTGTCGCCTCCGGGAAGCGGCCTGCACATCGCCGTAACGAAAAGCCAATCGCTGCCTTCCGGCTCATTCCGCCTGACCGCAAACGGGAAAATTCTCGCGGTGCCGACCACGCTCGTGACCTTGACGGTGACATACCAAGACCCGCTCACGTCCCCGGTGACCTATGTCTCCTCCGCAGTCAAGTGGACCAGTACGATCAAGCGCGCGAGAAAATCGCTGAAGTCCGTGGCGACTCAGTGGGTGGTGCTCTCAGGCTTGAAGAAACACGGATTCCCCGGCGATGCCGCCGTCTTTAATCTGCCTGTTGTGATGCAACCGGCGGTGGCAGGCATGCAGCCCGAGAAAATCCCCTTTACGACCGAGATCAGCCGCGCTCTCCCAGAGTCGATGGTGTGGTGGGGACCGGACGACCAGCCGGGCACCTTGACGGCCGCCGCCGCCCGGGCTGCCACGTTTCCGGAGATACGCGATCGGGTCGCCCTGCTCAACCGCATTCTGATCATCGATCCAAACCAAGCGGACGCGCTGACCGTCCTGACGCGCAATCTCTATGCGGTGCTCCTGCGTGAAGGCGCCAAAGGCCACAATCTCGTCGTCAAGGATCCGTCCCTCTCGCTGGTCGTTAGCGAGTTTTATTGGAACATCTATGCCCAGTCGACCAGAACCGACCTGTCGAACGGGATGGAAATGGGAGGATTCTCACAACCGACCCCGGCCGATTTTCTCTTCCGTCTCTTGCCGGCGGCAGAAGCCCTCGCCAAAGTCCGGCCGGAGCAGCTGGATAACCGGTTCCGCCTCGGCGTCGCCTATCGCTGGAACAACGACCAGCAGGCCGCCATCGAAACGCATGAAGCCCTGGTCAAAGACATTCCCGACAGCCGCCGGTCTGCCAAGGCCGAAGCCTTGCTGCAGCTTGCCTGGTCGCGCCTGCACAAATCAGCCTGGAACCGGATCCTCCACGATCCAGAAATCAACCGCGCTTATGCGGACGCCGACGCGTCATTGGCCACCGCTGATCTGCCGCTGGATAAATTCCTCGCCGAATACACCATGGCCTACAGCATGATCTTCATGCCGAATTATGGAGACAAGACCAAGCTGCTCCACCATGTGACCGAAGCCAAACGGTGGTTCGACGAGGTGCCGGAAAAATCCGACGAAGTCTGGCGCTATTTCCTGCACTCGGAGCTCCTGAAGGCCGTGCTCGACGCCGATCCGATGTTCCAGCCGATTCTGGCATCAGCGGAAGAAAAGAAGCCCTAACACGATCGAAAGGCGGAGGCATGCATTCCATGCCTCCGCTTCGCTTCCACCCCTATCCAATCTACGCACTCTGCGCGCGCGAAGATATTCACCGGCTCTTTCCCTTTTGATTCCTCCCGATAATCCATTCCGCACGCACGTCCAAAACTGTCAATCTTCTAGGTATTCCACCCGCCTCGAAGTATCTTAAACAACGTACGGTGCCGAGCTCTGCTCGCATCACGAAACACGTCGTTCCATGAGGAAATACGGGCTCCCTGCATGATGGTTTGGCAACACTATCTGGGCTCATCTCTCGTCCGGCGAATCGCCATCGGCCTGATCCTAGGTCTGGCGCTCGGAATGGTGCCGGTGACCCTCCTCCTCGTCAAACAGGAACTCATCGACCGCGCCGGCGAAACGGTCGCGCTCGGCGCAGCGGATATCGCCGATAAATTGGACATGGTACTGGCCGAGCGGCTTGGGGACATTCAAGCATTCTCTCACGCGCCGGTGCTGGGCCAACAGAACCCGGCACTCATCATGGCGTATCTTGACCATTTGAAACTGCTCTACCCGATGTACCAGCGGCTGTCCGTCGTCACCTCCAAAGGCCGCGTTCTGGCCTCCACCGATCGCACCTGGCTTGGAAATTCGCTCTCGTCCGAAACCTGGTTTAGAACCATCGCGCAGGATCATCGGCCCTATGCCGAAATCGTCCCTCAACAGGAGCACGCGG
Organism: Nitrospira sp. UBA6493; assembly: GCA_002435325.1. Taxonomy (GTDB): domain Bacteria; phylum Nitrospirota; class Nitrospiria; order Nitrospirales; family Nitrospiraceae; genus Nitrospira_D. Next base: position 149,213 of record DJMJ01000041.1, read on the forward strand.
GAGGCGCCCTCGGATCAGTCCGATTTGCGGCGCCGTTCATTGAACAAACGGGTGCATGGCGTGGTGCCATCGTGACCGAGGTCCCTGACCAGATCTTCCGCGCATTCATCACTCAAACCACCCATCGAGGGAACCGGTCGTCCTCCAGAACGGAGATTGCTGAATTTCTGGTTCTCAACCCAACCGGCGACCTTCTGCTGACCTCCGATATGCACGCCGGCGCAGGAACTGTTCAGCGCCCGACTGGCTTGCCCTCCACCGTTCTGGCAGAACAGGGGGAAACAGGTTATGTCGATGAAGTCAATGCCGGCAGTGATATCGACGCACTCACCGGATTTGCGCGCATGAGCAGGCTGCCGCAAGAGCCGGAATTTCAGTGGCGCATTCTCGTACGAACCGACCGAAATGCGGTCCTGGATTCCATTTGGACTCTACTGTGGAAAATCATCGGAATCGGCGCCGCCTCCCTGCTCCCCCTCCTGGGACTGGTGTATCGATCATGGCACCAGCAGCAAGCGGATGAAACACGAGCCGCGATCGCCTATCGAGCCATTGAAGCGAACAATGCGCAAACTCGTCAAATCATCGATATTGCGCTCGATGCGGTGATCACCATTGACGGCCATGGCGTGATCACCGGCTGGAACGCGCAAGCAGAACAGATCTTCGGCTGGACGGCGGCCGAAGCGCTTGGACAATCCCTGACCAACACCATTATCCCGCCCGCTTACCGCGAGGCGCACGACCGAGGCATCCGGCTTTACCGCGAAACCGGCCAAGGCCCGGTCTTGAACCGGCGCATTGAGGTTTCCGCGTTGCATCGAAGCGGGCGAGAATTCCCGATCGAACTGGCCATCACCCCCATCCATCTCGACGGCCACACGGTATTCAGCGCATTCCTGCGCGACATCACGGAACGCAAACGGACGGAAGAGGATCTGCGGCGCACACGCACGGCCGCCGAATCCGCCAACCGCATGAAGACCGAATTTCTCGCCAATATGAGCCATGAACTCCGCACGCCGCTTAACGCCATCATCGGAACCAGGGACTTGCTCTTGAAAACCTCCCTGACGCCGGAGCAGCGGCAATGCGCTCTTGCGATTGGTCGACGATGTGCTGGATCTGGCAAAGATCGAAGCCGGCACTTTTCGGGTAGAATCCAGTCCCTTCGATCTCAGTGAGCTCCTGGAGCGCACGAAACGGCTCGTGGAATTGCGCCCGCGGAAGCCAGGCGTTCCCCTGCATATTGAGAGCGCCCCGGATGTGCCGACCCTGTTGGAAGGGGATGGATTCCGGCTCCAGCAAATCCTCCTCAACCTCATCGGCAACGCGCTGAAATTTACGGAGCAGGGATCCGTGCGCCTGGCCCTGTCGGTCGCGCATCCCGATCCTTGCCGCCCTCTGCTCCAATTTACCGTTAGCGACACCGGAATCGGAATTCCTGCGAGCCAGCTCGACCACATCTTCGACCGCTTTACACAGGTCGATTCCGGAGATGCCAGACAATACGGAGGGGCCGGACTGGGATTGTCGATCTGCAAGCAATTGGTGACCATGTTGTCGGGAACCATTGAGGTAACCAGCGAGCCCGGCAGAGGGAGCACCTTTACCGTACGGCTCCCCTTTTCCGTCATCACGGCGCTACCTGAAACACTAGCTCCCTCAGATCGACCGGAGTCCCCGGCCGCCGATACCATATCCACATCATCCGATCCACAGACGATGACGCCCGTGAGCATTCTCCTCGTCGATGACTCCCCGGAGACCGGGCAACTTGTGACTCTGTATCTCAAGCATCTCCCCTATCGGCTGGACCTGGTCAGCAGCGGACCAGCCGCGATTCAGCGATGCCAGGCCCACCGTTACGACATCGTCTTCCTGGATCTTCAAATGCCCGGCATGGATGGCTATACCACTGCCATTGCCATCCGCGCCTGGGAGAAGAAACAGGGACTTGCTCCCATGCCGATCCTGGCCTTGACAGCAGATGTATTGAATGCCGCCTGGGAACGAAGCCTCGATGCCGGATGCACAGGCTTCATCGGCAAACCTTTTTCACAAGCCTCCCTTCTTGAGACGATTTCGCACTACGCCCATCTGCCTGCGGCTCCTCCGGATGGTACACAGCCCGCAACCGTAAGCCCTTCCCTTCCGCTCTTGGATGAACAAGACCTTCAGCGGCTTCGTGAAAAGTTTCTCCACAATCGCTGGCTTGACCTCGAAACGGTGGCCTCGGCCGCACACGCCAGCGATTGGACCGCCATTCAAACCATCGGACATCGCATGAAAGGATTAGCCGGATCCTACGGATACACAGAGATCGGCGAGATCGGAGCCGCCCTGGAAGACGCCGCACACAGACAAGACCTCGATTGCGTGGCAGCGAACATTCAGGCCCTCACACAGATCCTCCGGCAGCTCGATCCCGCGCATGATCGAGCTGCGTAGGGATGAAGAGGTCCACCTTTAATCGGAGACACCTTTATGAGTATTTTGCTGGTCGACGATTTTGACAAAGAACGGGAATTCTTACAGATGGTGTTGCAGAAAGCTGGCTATGGCCCAGTGATCACGGCCGAGTCTGGACGACAGGCCCTGGAACGGCTCGATGTCATCGGCCGGCACGTAACTCCCTGCAATCCCGATGTCATATTGATGGATATGATGATGCCGGATATCGACGGGTTGGAAGCCTGTCGGCAGATTCGCTCGAGCGAGCGGCTAGAACTGGTCCCCATCATTATGATCACGGCCAAGACCGACGCGAGCGATTTGCAAGCCGCCTACACCGCCGGCGCCACCGACTTTCTCCGGAAACCGATCACTCCGGTCGAACTCATCGCCCGAGTGTCCACCGCCCTCAGTCTGAAACAGGAGCTCGATGCCCGAAAAGTGCGCGAACAAGAACTCCTCGCCAAAACCGACGAGCTGGAACGGGCGCTCAAGGAACTGAAAAGTCTGCGCGGTCTGATCGCGATTTGCGCGAAGTGCAAGCGGGTCCGGTCTGACGGGACCTACCGCAAACGGATCGAAGACTATCTGGAACAGTGCTTCGACAGAAAGCTGGAGCGGGATATCTGCCTCGATTGCCTGAACCAGGCCTTTCGCAAGGCGGGGTAAGTGATACCAGGCTACCCTCATCCACGAGAGGGGTCCGTTCTCCCTCTCTTCCATTCCTCACGAGAGCAACCTGGTTGCCCCTCGAATGCGCGCGTCGAACGAGCACCTTCTTATCGTGCGCGTTCCGCGAGCAGGAGGACAACCAGGCTGCTCCCTACCCCTTCCCCATCTTCGCCAGCTCCTCGAAATAATGCGCGAAGGCTTTCATGCCGCTGGAGGCCTGGCCCCAGTCGAAGTATTCGTTCGGCGCATGGTAACCATGCTCGGGCAGACTGAGGCCCAGGAACAATATCGGCACCTCCCAGGCCTTCTGCATCGTCACTACGGCACCGATCGATCCGCCTTCGCGAATAAAAGCCGGCTCTTTCCCGAAGCCCGCCTTCGCCGCCCGCTTTACCGCCTCGACGTAGGGCCCCTCGAACAGTCCCTTGAACGGTTGGAGCATCCCTTCCCGCTCCACCTTCACATTCGGATTCACTTTGGCGACATGCTTCTTGAGCAGCGCAAACGCTTTCTCCGGTGTCTGGTTCGGCACCAGCCGCATGCTCACTTTCAGCTCGCCATGGCCCGGCACCACGGTCTTCACGCCGGGGCCGTGATACCCACCGGTGAGGCCATGCACCTCGAACGTGGGCGCGGCCCAGATGCGGCGCATGATTTCGGCTGGGTCCTGCGTGCGCAACGTCTGAAATCCATAGGCCTGCTTGAACCGCGAGACCTGAAACCCTGACTTGAGAAAGCTCTTGATCTCCGCCTTCGTCGGTTCCACCACATCGTTGTAGAATCCTGGGATCTTCACCTTGCCCGTCTTGGCATCGACGCAGGCCTGCGCGACTTCCATGAGCTCGGCTAAGGGGTTTCGCGCCGCGCCGCCTGTCACGCCAGAATGTGCGTCCTTCGTGCCGGTCTTGAGCGTAAGCCGCGCTCCGATCAACCCCCGCAAGCCATAGGGCATGGCGGGCTTGCCTTTGGCGAGCCAGATCGTATCCGACACAACCACTGAATCTGGCCGGGGAATCGCAGCGCGATTCTTGAGGCCGGACGCAAAGTTCGGACTGCCGATTTCTTCTTCCAGTTCCCAGAGAAAGCGAATATTGATGGGGACTCCCTGCTCAATCGCATAGCGCGCGCCGAGCAACGCCGCCAACGCCGGGCCCTTGTCATCCGTCGCGCCTCGGCCATGATAGATGCCGTCCTCCTTGCGGAAGGCGAACGGCGCCTCTTTCCATTCCGGTTCCTGCGCCGGCTGCACGTCGAGATGATTGTAGATCGTGACCGTCGGATAGTTGGCGCCAGTCATCCATCCCCCGGACACGATGGGATAACCCCCCGTTTCGACAACCTGCGCCTCGGCACCGAGACTCTTCAAATATTGCACGGCCAGCGTCGCCGCGCGCGGCATCTCGCCAGACCGAACCGGATCCATGCTGATGGACGGGACTTCGACGAGTTGGCCGAGCAAATCCTCAAAGTTCGTCCGATTATCATTCACAAAATGTTTCAGCCGTTCGTCATTCGCCATCGCCATGGGCCTCCAGTCTGGTGAATCTAAATTATAACGGCGGGGCTCCGGAAGAGAAAGCGGTCTCGGGCGCGATTATTCCCGGAACAATGCTAAAATACATATGTCATGAACTGCCTCAGAACAGTCTCAAAGAATATCTTCCATGCCACATCCTGGTTCGTCCTCATTCTGCTACTCCTCGCCCACCCGTCGTCCCTGCGGGCCGAGGAGCCGATTCCGATCGAGCAGATCCTGGATGATCCACGCCTCTATCATCTTCGCCAAGTGACCATGCTGGGCATCGCGCGCGACGTACAACCGCTCGATCCCTATAAACTTCAAAACGAACAAATATGTTACGGCGCCTACCTCTTCAAGCTCGAAGACGATACGGGCGTCATGTCCGTCGCCGTACTCGGCATCTGCGATAGGCCTCTGGTGAGGGATCCCGAAATTGAGGACGGGCAGCGCGTGGAGGTGAGCGCCACCATTCAAGCACCCAGCCATGGCGGCTACTATTTGAGCTTTCAAGGGCTCAAGGTCGTCAGAGAAGAAGAAGGCTTTGTTCAAGCCGTGGCCACACGTATTCTCCCCGTCATCGAGTGACCAGCATGTCCGCACCGGTCCATCCATCCCGCACTACTGTCGCCTGGATCGGCACCGGCGTGATGGGCGCCGCCATGTGCGGACACCTCCTGAAAGCCGGCTATCGCGTTTCCGTCCATACCCGCACGCGGGCCAAGGCCCAACCGTTGCTCGACCTCGGTGCAACATGGGCCGAATCGCCGCGCGTGGCGGCAATCGGAGCTGACGTCATCCTCACGATGGTGGGATTTCCGCGTGATGTCCGGTCCGTCTACTTCGGACACGAGGGACTGCTGCACTCCGCCAAACCAGGCACAATACTCATCGACATGACGACGACCGAGCCCTCGCTGAGCCGCGAGATCGCCGTAGCAGCAGCGGCCAAAGGAGTGACGGCCATCGATGCGCCGGTTTCCGGGGGCGACGTTGGCGCAAAACACGCCACCCTCTCGATCATGATTGGCGGTGCCCCTGAGGCGGTCGAAACCATCAGACCTCTGCTTGACCTATTGGGCAGGAAGATCGTTCATCAAGGCAGCGCGGGCGCCGGCCAGCACACGAAACTCTGCAATCAGATCGTCATTGCCGGGGCGATGGTGGGAGTCTGCGAATCCCTGCTCTATGGCTACAAATCCGGGCTCGATCTGCCCCGCATGCTGGAATCGATCCGGGGCGGCGCGGCGGCTTGCTGGACGTTAGACCACCTGGCTCCCAGAATCTTGCAGCGCAATTTCGACCCGGGTTTTTTCGTCGAACACTTCGTCAAAGACATGGGCATCGCGCTGGACGAAGCAGCACGCATGGGCCTCACCCTTCCGGGACTAACGCTCGCGCATGACCTGTATCAGCGTGTGCAAAGACTTGGCCACGGCCGGAGCGGCACCCATGCGCTGATGCTGGCGCTGGAAGAACTGTCCGGAACCGATCTCTCCATCACCTGAGGCTGTCATGACACGATCCACCCGTCGCCTTCTGCTCAGTCTTTTGATCCTAACCACTCTGCCGGCTTGCGCCAGCCACCCCGCATTTGACCGGCCGGAAATGCAGGACGTGATGCGCCAGACGGTGATTCTGTCAGTGCCGCAGGCCGCGCCCGGAGAGCCGGAGGCGGCGCCAGCGATATCATCCCCGTTCCGGCTCAGCTTCTTTTTCACGCGCAAGGAATTCCCGACCAAACAGGCCATCAAGCCGGTCGAATGGCTGAGCCAGGACAAGGATGTGCTGCTTCGCGCACTGGCCCCCTTGCAAAACGAGCACATTCTGCGAAACAGCCTTGTCATTGCCGACTTGGCTGTGCAGGAGTCCAGCCTCACGGAAATCAGGAAGGCTGCCGCGCGCTATGGCGCGGACATGATCGTGATTGTTACCGGAGTCGGCGCGGTGGATCGTTCCAACAACGGCTATGCAGCACTCTATCCGACGATCCTCGGAGCCTACCTCGCGCCGGGCACGGTCAGCGAGGCGCTTGTCCTGATCGAAGGCAGCCTATGGGATGTACGCTCAGGATTCTCGTACGGAACATTGAAGGCCGAGGGGCAATCGCGGCTTGTCGGCCCCGTTATGTCCATCGAAGACCGGGATGCACTCATGCAGGGGAAACACAGGGCATTGGAAACGTTTAGCGCACAGCTTGTGGAGCGGTTGCGCCTGCTCATGCCATCCCAACAACGCGGAGCACATTCCCAACCGTGAGTCGACGCGTCCCGAATGCGTTCAATGAGGTCGCCAGAAAGCGGGGAAGCTATCGTGCCCCATCCAGCACGCACCACATCCGGCGCGTGCCGGATTTCTGATCGGTGACCGGTTCGCCGCTGAAAAAACTGACCTGCCAGGCGACGATGTCGTCCTTGGGATCGGGTGTTGCGGTCCAGTAAATTTCCGATTTGATATTCGAGAAGGGATGACCGGCCGGCAAGGCCGGATCGTGCTGTGATAGATCGATCAAGGTCTTGAGTTCGTCGATGGTCGGACCACGCCAGCCTTGTTGTCCGCCGACGATTTTTGCCACACAGCGTTCATTGGACCGGCTCCAGACGTCATGTTCCCGATCCGGCTCCTGTTCCCAGATGAGTCCAGTCTTGGCGTCTTTCACGCCCGCTCCACTCAACACCAGCGTGAAACGTTCCAGGCGTTGGTCCGCGACACACTCACCAGGCAGAAACAACAGCGCACAGCCGAGTCCGATCAGCCGAATACCCGCTTGAAGAAATGCTTGCCCCGTCATAGTGATCCTTTCCTCCACAGCATCGCGGTGCGCCCGATCGAAACTCAGTGGCAGTCTGCCGCAGAGCGCTTGTCTTTTCAAGCGCGGCTCAGGCATGCTGGGGGCCGATTCACGGCAACCACTCGCTCTTTCCCACGGGACGCGGTCATCTTCCGCGTTCCCGTTGAGCGTATCTGCCATACACCCGTCGGGAGGCCCCTATGAGCGGTGCGGAGCATCATCGTCGAATTGATGTGCTGGCGATCGGATTGTTCGGTCTCGCGGTCGGCGCCTTGACTTTGGGCGTCGCGCAGATGGGCGGTATTCCAGACTCCAACAAAGTCGGCACGCTGGTGATCGCCCTGATGTTCGGAGGGGTCGTGCAGATTCTGGCCGGTATCACCGATATCCGTTATCACGAACAGCTCGGCGGCACGGCCCTGACCATGTACGGCTTCTTCTGGCTCACCGTCTCCATCGCCAAACTGGTCAGCGAAGGCACCTCCTTCCATCTCGACATGGTGCTGTTTGCCCCGATCAATTTCGTATATGCCGCCTTTTCCCTGGTCATGGTCTATCTGACGGCCTATAAAAACGCCACGCTCTGCATTCTCCACATCGTGATTACCATTACTTTTTCCTCCACCGTGCTGGCGCAGCTCAACATCATCGGCGAAACGTTGCCGGGCATTCTCCATCTTGTCGTGGGATTCATGGCCTTCTATCACGCTGTCGCCAGTCTGACGCAGGCCTTTACAGGCCATCAATTAGTTCCGCTGGGACCGCCGTTCCTGCATCGCACCCCGTTGTTCCGGCGCGCGACGGACCGGCTTCAGGCCGGTTAGGCTCCCGGAATGGAGGGCAATCCCTGTTGGCGCCGGTAGTGCCTGAGAAGCAACCAGCCACCCCAGGCAAAGGAGGCCAGCATCAGCAGAATGCCGAAATTATAGGTCAGGTGCGCCAGTCGATGATCCCATTCCAGCCAACCAAGCATCGTCAGCAGGTTGTTCCAGTCATGCCCATCGGTTTCTTTTCCCGTCACCCCGCCCAGTAAAATGAGGTCCATGGCTCGCGCGTCATTGATATAGGGTGCCACATCCATGAGACTTTCCGCCGTCCACCAGAGCGCGACTGCAGCGCCAAATGGATCGCGGGTCTTCACGAGGAACGTGCCGAGACAGATCATCGGCATCAGCACCTGCCCCAGGCTCCCGCCGAGAATCATCATGAACCGGCCGAAAGGACTGAAGATCAGATGCCCGGCTTCGTGGAATGGGAGATTGATGAGATGGAGAAACGACTTCCCCGTGTAGTTCGTTTCGAGCGGCGTGACGATGAATTTGAGTCCCCACCACACGAGCAGGAAAAAGACCAGCCCACGGCCCATGAGTGTCATGGAATCGGACACCTGATCCGATTCGATCAGCCACTCACGCGCGAGGATGGCCCACAGGGGCCGGCTCAAGACGGGGGCGGATTCGACGACATGCAGGGGCAAGGGGCGATACTTGGCAAAGATGATCCCGCACTTCACGCACTCGAGTGCCGCCTCAGACCGATCGGCCAGGCATTTGGGACAGGAACGGGTCGAAGCTTCGAGAGCGTCCATGCCTGCATGCTAGGAGGAAGCTCGCAATCCGGCAAGAATTTGTGTGGAATCAGCGAGTCACGATAGGAAACGGCGGGAAGATGAGCACGAACAGCACGACCGTTATCCAGCCAAGCCAGATACGCACCGGCCCGAGCGGCGATCGTGGGGAAGGAATCGGCGGGTGGCCCACCCCCAAGAGGCTCGACAGAAGCGCCCAGAGCCACCATCCTTGCCAGCCGAAGTAGCCCAGCACCAGCAAAATAGGAATCACACCCAAAGCGATGGTCCGCTGCGACTTCCCCCACAACGCATAGGCCACATGCCCGCCATCGAGCTGTCCGATCGGAATCAGATTGAGACAGGTCACGAAGAGCCCGAACCAAGCCGCCTCGGCAACCGGGTGCAAATTGATACTCGCGCCGCGCGGCAACTCCCCGAACACCCACGATACCCCCCAATCGATGAGCAGGGACCGGCCCACCAGAAAGGGGCTGGTGGGGCTGACCCCGATTTCCACCTGCGACCAGGACAGCCCCGCCGCCAGCGCCACCAGCGCGACGGCAAAACCCGCCAGGGGACCTGAAATGCCGATATCGAACAGCGCCTTGCGCTCCACGATTTGTCCGCGTACACGGATGATCGCACCGAACGTGCCGACCAACACTGGAAGCCCGGGAATAAAGAGCGGCAGCGAGGCCGGAACACGGTGCCACCTGGAGCAGAGAAAATGCGCCAACTCATGCGTGCCCAAGATCAGCAACAAGGTGGCGGCAAAGGGAATGCCCTTGACCAAGTCTTCAGGCCGCTCGACCAGGAACTCCCAGGCCCCGCGAAGCGGATGAAACAGATTGGGTTGATCCTGGTAGGCTCCGGCCCAGAGGGTCGTAAAGATGGTGAGCGCAAACAGTCCGATGGGCAACACATAGCGCGAGAAAGTCGATTCGACATACTCGTCGTCTTCCTCCTCCATAGGCTCGCCGACGAACGACGGATCGATGCCCTGGTCTAGAGGGTCATCCGCCGGCCATCGGTCGCGATCCATGCGGGCTCCTAGGCGGCGTAGAACGGATTATGGGCTAGCTCTTCTTCCACCGTGGTGGCCGGTCCATGCCCAGGTAGCAATCGATAGCCTGATGGCAACCCAAGTACGGTAGTCCGGACCGATGCCAAATGAATGGGATACAGCGAGCCGGGATTCGAACGGCCAATGGATCCGGCAAACAACGTATCGCCGACAAAACAGAGCGGCGCATTCGGATCATCCACTCGATAGCAGATCCCTCCGGGAGTATGGCCCGGCGTCGCCAGGCACTGGACTCGCAGACGCCCGACGGCAATCGTCTCCCCATCCCGCGGAGCACGGAGTTGGGCAGTGGGAGGCCGCCAACTCAGCAACTCAACATCTTCCGCACCGAGATACACCGGCACCTCGCAAAATGTCAGAATCTGCTCGATGCCATCGGCATGGTCCGCATGGCCGTGCGTCAGGCCAATACCGACCAGTTTCAGCCGATGCGAGGACAGAAATTCGATCATCGCCGGCGCATTGTAGGCTGTGTCGATCAGCAAGGCCTCGCCCTCGTCATGAATGACATAGCCTTGCACCCCATAGCCATTGATGGAGCCCTGAATCGTGTCTACCCAGGTGGGCGAACGTTGGGCAACCGGCTCCCATTTGTCGATCGCGATCTGCTCCAGCGGCCCGGGACGAAGCCCGAGCGCTTTCGCCAGCGCCCGCACTTCCATGCGATCGCTCGGCTGATCGCCGCGCTCCAGCGCCGTGATGTCGCCGCCGGGCAAGCCCGTCATCCGCGCGAGATCCACGACGGAAAGGCCCTGCCCGATCCGGGATTTTTTCAGAATGTCACAGAGCTCATCTTCTAAGGGCATGTCAAACGATCACCATTTATGATCTCTCTTCCCCCTATCCTCTCCAAGACCGGAGGCGGGAGTCGTTCTTACTGCGCGCAGCACCGAGCACAGCCCCATTCGACGAGACTTCCATTGATCCTACGGGTGGGGGGCGCAAGCAAGACAACGACTTCCGCCTCCGGCCACTCCCTCACCCTTCAGGGCTCAACCTGATCTCTTTCACTTCCCCAAACGTGGAGAGCACTTTCTGCAGCGCTTCGCCTGAACCGACAGCCACGATCTTGAGGCGATCCGGATGGAGGTGCTTCTTGGCCGCCGCCAACACATCCTCTTTCGTCAACTTCAGGACTTTCTCCCGTATCTGCTGGAGAAAATCCTTGGGCAGTCCGTCGTACTCCAAGTCCACCAGCCGGCTGACGATCGCCGACGGGCTGCTGAACGAAAAGACAAACGAATTGACGTAGGCCTCTTTCGCTTCCGCCAGCTCCTGGTCGGTGACCAGGTCCGTGCGCATCCGTTCGATGTTGGCCACAAACCGGCTCACCACTTCCTGCGTCGACACCAGTTTCGTTTCCGCCCGCATGAGCCAGACCCCTTGATCGTGGACGCCCGCCATCAACCGGCTGCCGACGGAATAGGCCAGTCCGCGCTTGGTCCGCACATCGTTGAAGAGCCGGCTGCGGAAGGAACTGCCGCCCAGAATATCGTTGGCAATCGCGAGGGCCACATAGTCCGGATCGTTTTCTCGAATCGTGAGGTGGCCCACCCGGAGATGGGTTTGGGAGGTTTCTTTATTCGCAAACCGGATCGCCGGTGTTGCCCTGTCGCTCTCCGGCACGTCGGCAATCTTCAATTCCGGCACCGCGCCCTTGGCCCAATCCCCGAATACCTCGCGCAAGGCCTCCAGCATCTCTTCTTTCTGAAAGTCGCCGGTCACGCTCAGAATAATGCCGTTAGGATGAATCGTGCTCCGATGGAACGCCGCCAGATCGTCGCGGGTAATCTGTGTGATCGACGCAATGGAGGTCTCGCGCGCGGACGGATGATCCGGGCCGTAGAGCAGTTTCATAAACTCCCGGCCCACCACGGACCCGGGACTATCCTGCCGGCGACGGATCCCTTCGAGCGCCTGCAACTTCGCGACCTCTACTCGTGCCGGATCGAAGGCCGGCGCCCGGAGCAGCCCGGAAAATATCTGAAGGCCCCGCTTCAGATCTTTTTTGAGGACATCCAACGAAGCGGACCCGGATTCATGTCCGATCGAAATGCTCACATCCCCCGCAAAGTGCTCCAACTCTTCGTCCACCTGCTCCGCCGACAACCCGCCGCCGCCGCCCGTCCGCATGAGTGCCCCGGTCAGAGCGGCCAGACCAACCTTGTCCGCCGGATCGAGCCAGGCTCCGGTCTTCATCGTGGCCGTGACTGTGACAAGCGGCAACTCATGATCTTCCAGGAGATACACCACCATCCCGTTGTCGAGCACGACTCGGTCCGGCTCCGGCGGCGTGAACTCAACCGGCTTGAACGTCATCGTTCGCGGATCTCCGGGCACCGGCCCTCCCGCGCACGCCGTCATCACTGGAACCAGAAGCAGCGCCAGAATGAGTCTCAGCATCATTCCCCTACGCTTCACGTCTAACGTTTCACGTATTACGAATTTCATCGCGCCACCTCACGGCCCGGCGCTAGGGCCATCGTCTTCCCGTTCGGTTTTTTCACAAGCGTCCCCACCGTGCGATTGGATTTGATGAAATACTGTGTCGCAACCCGCTGGATATCCGCCGGAGTGACGGCCGCGACGCGGTCCCGCGATTTCAAAACATGGCGCCAATCCCGCGCCACGGTCTGGTACAAGGCCAGCTGCGACGCGAGGCCGCTGTTCGAGCGGAGTGTGCGCACCAGATCGGCATCGATATTGTTGACGATCTTTTCCAGCTCTTTGGCCGGCACCGGTTCGGTCTTCATCCGGTCCAATTCTTCATAGAGCGCCGCTTCCACTTCGGCCGCCGTGTGCGGCGCAAGCGGCGTGGCGGTGAGAATGAACAGATTGGGCGCGCCCACGCCCGGATAGTTCGCATCGGAGCCCACGGACGCAGCCAGCCGCTTCTCACGCACCAGTTTGGTCTGCAAGCGGGAGGTGAGCCCGTCGCTCAGGATCTCGTCGATGACATCGAAGACCTCGTCGTCGGGATGGCCGAGACTGGGCTTGTGATAGCCGATCGCCACGATCGGCTCGGCGTCGAATTCCACTTCCACGCGCCGTTCCCCGCGCTGCTCCGGCTCGACCGTGACAATCTCCGGAGCCTGCGGAGCTGCTGGAATTTTGCCAAACGTATTTTCAATCAGCGCGATGACCTCTTTCGGATTCACATCGCCGACCAGCGCGATGGTCGCATTGTTGGGCCCATAGTAGGTCTTAAAGAAGGCTTCGGTTTCCGCCGGCGTCAGCGAGAGAATGTCCGATCCCCAGCCGATGGTTGGAATCCCATAGGGGTGCGCGCGAAACGCCGCCGAGGTAAAGGTCTCGAACAGCAGACCGTTGGGACTGTCATCGTTCCTCAGCCGGCGCTCTTCCATGACGACCCCGCGCTCCTTATAAAACTCGCGGAGCACCGGATAGGCCATGCGGTCCGCTTCGATCGCCGCCCACAACGGCAGACGGTTGGCGGGCAGGCTGATCGTGTATCGCGTGATATCTTTTCCGGTAGAGGCGTTGAGTCCCACTCCGCCGTGGCGCTGATAGAGCAACGCCACTTCGTTCCCAACCACATATTGTCCGGCCTGGGTTTGCAGTTCGTCGACTCGCGCTTGCAGCGCCTCGACCTCGGCCTGCTCTTCCGCCGTCGCCCGGGCTCCCTTCTTCGCCAGATCACGCTGCCGCTGATCGAGCATCGTCCCGAGGCGGTACAGCTCGTCGAGAATCGGCTTCTCTTTTCCGTAGTCTTTCGTTCCGACCGACCGCGTCCCTTTGAACGCCATGTGCTCGTACAAATGGGCAATGCCGGTTTGACCGACTTGCTCGTTGACGCCGCCCACTCCGAACGTGATGTTGATCGAGACCACCGGCGTTTGATGGCGCTCGACCATGAGAATCGTCAGGCCGTTGGCAAGCCTGTGCTCGATTACCCGATCCGCCAGACTCTGCGATGCCGCGTGAACAAGGTTTACGTTCAGGCTGACAAGCAACATAAGGCCAAGCACGATGACGCGTGACGCGTGACGAGAGAGGAACGAGGCTTCTCTAATCATTGGAATATCTCCATCAGTTGTTCCGGACGTTCGATAAACCAGTCCGGCTGGCAGGCGGCCATTTTCTCCCTGTTGCCCATGCCGTACCCCACGGCGCAGACCCGAATGCCGGCATTGTGGCCGCCGTTGATATCGTTGGTGCTGTCCCCCACCAGGATGGCTCGGTCTTTGGGCACGTTCAGCTGCTCGAGAATGTGCAGCAGCATCCCGGGCTCCGGCTTGAGCCCGAATCCGTTGTCACCTCCGACGATGTAATGGAAATGCTGCGCGCCCAGCCCGTTTAAAATGACGTTCGTGTACTCGAGCGCCTTATTGGTCGCAACCGCTTTTTGTTTATGCGCGAAATGCCGGAGCATCGGCTCGATGCCGGGGTAAAAGACCGTCCGATCCAGGCAATGTTCGAGATAGTGGCCGCGAAAGACCGTCAACGCCTCGTCGAAGCTGATGCCCTCGCGCTCACCGACGGCCAGCCGCAGCAACTTCTTCACCCCGTCGCCGACAAAGCCGAATATTTCTTCCAGCGGGCGCTCCGGCAACCCTAACTCGACCAGCGTGAGGTTGACCGAATGGGCGATGTCCCACTTGGATTCGATCAGCGTGCCGTCGAGATCGAAAATCATCAGATCGACCGGAGTCTTCGTCATGGTGTGACCTTTCGCAATGCGCCGGCCAGCGCCGCCAAGGCGCTGCGCTTCTCGGCATCGGTTTCCTTCAGTTCCGCTTCCCGGACCAAGTCGATCATTCGTTTCAGCCCGACATGCGGCGGAATGACCGGCTCCACAATCCGCCACTTGCTCCGCACCTCTTTGACACGAAACCGCACCTCCTCGGCCGTCTCTTCCGGCACGAACGCGGCAGTCTCCAGATACACCGCCCCCAGCACACGAAAGGTGACCGGAATGACGACTTCGAGTTTATTGACGACCTCCCACTGCCGGTAATCCTCTGGCACCGTCACATCCCCGATCACGACGACCCGGCCCCAGACCGGTTCCTCCCGCCAGTCAATGTAGGGCACCAGCGTCTCGAACGACATCGCATCCATGCGCGCTCCCTTCTTGTCGAGGGTCACGTAGCGCTTCACAATCGTGGTCGGCGATTGATCGAGCGCCCCGCTCTGCGCCAGCGCGGGCACAGGCCCACTCAGCAGGAGCAATAGAACGAGACATACGTACATCAGTCGCATCGCGAACATCCGCTCCTATTGGGTCACATGCAGTTTCATGATATTCGTACCACCGGGACGGCCGGACACGGTTCCGGCCAGCAACACGATCCGATCACCTGCGACCGCCAGCCGTTCGGCTTTGAGCCGGCGCTCGATCTCCGTCACCTGCTCATCAGAATCCGGCAGCCACTCCATCAGCCTCGGAGCCACCCCCCAATACAGAGCCATGCGGCGGCGGATCGGCTCGTGCGGCGTGAAGGCCGCAATCGGCGCCGACGGCTGATGTTTCGATAACAGCCGCGCCGTCATGCCTGACTCCGTCAAAACGGCCAGGGCAGCGGCCCCTGTGGTCGCCGCAGCGGATGCGGCGGCGGTGGACATCGCTTCTGCGATGGTTTCGGACTCTCCCGGCAACCGGTCGGCAACCGGCGCAAGACGCCGCTCCGCTTCGGCCGCCCGCACAATGCGATCCATCACGGTGACCGTCTCCACCGGAAACTGGCCCCGCGCGGTTTCGCCGGACAGCATGACCGCATCGGTCCCGTCGAAAATCGCGTTGGCCACATCGGAGGCTTCGGCCCTGGTCGGCACCGGTTGCGTCATCATCGACTCCAGCATCTGCGTGGCCGTAATGATCACCCGGCGGCGGCGGTTGGCGTCCCGAATGATTCGCTTCTGGAGCACCGGCACTGCCTCCGGTCCCATTTCGACCCCTAAGTCTCCGCGCGCAATCATGACGCCATCGGCCGCATCCAGAATCGCGCCAAGCGACGCAATGGCTTCGGCCCGTTCGATCTTCGCAATAATCGGCTGATCGCCGCCGCACGCGCGCACGAACTCGCGCGCCGCCTCGATGTCTTCCGGTCCACGGACGAACGAAAGGGCCAGGTAATCGACCTGATGGGCGACGCCGAACCGGATGTCCGCCCGGTCCTTCTCCGTCAATGTGGGAGCGCTCACCACGGTCCCCGGCAAATTCATGCCCTTCTGCGATGTCACCAGGCCTCCGGCAATCACCCGGCATTCGACCGTCCCGCCCGACACCGACGAGGCCAGCAGCTCGATACGGCCATCGTCGATCAAAATTCTTGCGCCGGGACGGACATCTTTGGCCAGGTGCGGATAGGTGACAGGAAGATCGATGGTTGAAGAAGGGGCCACCGTGTGCGCGCCGATCTGTCCTCCCGACCGCAGCAGCCCCCCCACAAGCCTGATTCGTTGATTGGCTACCAGCACGACCCCGGCTTCCGGAAGCATCCCGAGACGAATACGGGGTCCCTGCAAATCTTGCAGCACGGCGATCGCCGCGTGGCGACGGTCCGCCACTGTTCGAATGGCTTCCAGCGTGGCGGCGTGGCTCTCCTGCGAGCCATGAGAAAAATTCAGGCGCGCGACATTCATGCCGGCCTCGATCAACCGATCCAGCATGGCAGGTTCGCAACTGGCCGGGCCGATCGTACAGACGATTTTGGCTCTTCGCATGGCAACGGTCACGCGTGACATACTCACAGTAAGTTGGAGTCGGATCTATTCGGATAGTTGTGCTGACTGGGTCGATGCCTCACATGCGCACTCTACTCGCGTATCCATATCGGAAGACATTCTAACCCAGGCATTGAATGACCGCAAAGGACTTGCCTCAAACCGAATCTGGCGCGTTTGACCAGCCTCGATCTGCATGGTACGGTCACTCACTCGTTTCAAAACCAGGACCTGCTCACCATGCGCTGGAATCGAGGCCTTTACCTTGCTGCAAATCCGCTCCTCGCCTGCGTGTTTCTCGGGCTGGTCGCCCTGGCTTCATGGGCACCGGGTTCCCTTGCCGGGTTACTCACTCCGGAACAGAGCCTTCAGCCCCAGCAGGAAGACAGGCCCTACAGCTCCCATACCTTAGACGCGCCCCAAAAGGCGCACGACCTGCTCAAACTTTTACAAGGTCGAAACGGCGTGCCCTTACCCGGCTATGTCGGAGGCCGGGACTTCAACAATCGAGAACGACGGCTGCCTCCAGGCCGGTACCGCGAATACGACATGAACCCGAGGATCCGAGGCCGTGCGCGGGATGCGGAACGAATCGTGATTGAGCAACGCACCGGCAAAGCCTACTATACCGGCGACCATTATCGAACATTTATACCGCTCAATCAGAATACAGAAAGCCCATGACACAACCCCACACGCTGGCCGGCTATCTTCAAACTCCCAAGGCCCCCTGGTCATCGCTGCTCGTGGTGCCGGCAGGAACCACTGCGGCCGGACTGGTCAAGGCCCCGGCCGGATTCGCGCTCCGCGTCATCAACGGCAAGAAATGCGCGACAGCGTCGGGCGTTTTCAAAGAATTTGCGCGCGCCTTAGGATTTCCCGACTACTTCGGTCATAACTGGGATGCAATGGAAGAATGCCTCGCCGATTTGGAATGGCTGCCGGCTAAAGGCTATGTGCTGCTCATCACAGACGCACAGGCCGTGATTCCCGACGACGAAGAGGAATACGAGACCCTCTTGGAGATTTTGAGCGACGCCGGCGAGGCATGGAGCACAGGACAAGCGGGAGGGGGAACACGAGGGATTCCGTTTCATGCCCTGTTTGCGGTATCGGAACAGGAACGGCGGAAACGCAAACATTGGGATCTTGAAACAGCACCGGCAGGGGACATACCAGCTCCGACGAAGAAACCGCTGCGAAAAAAATCCTCCTAAGCCTGATCACTCACTTGAGAGCGACAAAAACTCCCATCGGGAATCGGCCGCTAGAGGCCGGCTTTACGGGAGAGATTCCGTAGACTGCTCCAGAGGCCGGAGGCAGACCGCACGACGTACCCACTCATTTCTTTTGCCGCTGATGTATCACTCAATTGCGTGGAACGCGCAAGGCCATCCCAGCTGGCCCGCAATTGGCTCCGGTGAGCCGTACAGATACCATGCGTTTCTCGGCGATCTTCGAAGGGCGCTTTTCCCCGCACCACTCCGGCGCGCCCTTCCTGCCTGCACCATGAACAGATCACCGTCATAGACATTCCCTCAATTAACCAAATCGATTAACCAAACAGATACCCGTAACAACAGCAAGAGTTGGGCCTTAACATGTGGTATTGTGAGTCTTCAGAATCTGCCAGAAATCAGCGTTCCTTGCCGATTCCGCAGAATATCCTGCTGTATCCAATCGGCTCGCACATATCTTTTGCGGCACAATTTGTCCCCACGTGAGACATTTCTCGTCTGCGGTCTCGACGCGGTTGCAACTTCCTTGACCAACACAAGCGAGCATGTTAGGGTGCGCCCCCATTATGAAGACGACCCGCTCCGCGAAACTTTTTGCCGATGCTCAGCAACTCATTCCCGGTGGAGTGAACAGCCCTGTCCGCGCCTTCCGCTCGGTTGGCGGACAGCCACGGTTCATCAAGCGCGCGAAAGGCGCGAAACTCTATGACGTCGACGGCAATACCTATCTCGACTATGTGCTGTCGTGGGGGCCGATGATTCTGGGCCATGCGGCGCCGGCCATTATCCGCGCCATCAAGAAGGCCGCCGACAACGGCACCAGCTACGGCGCACCGACGGAATTGGAAGTCACGCTGGCCCGCATGATCCGCAACGCTTTCCCGTCGATGGAGAAGGTCCGCCTGGTCAGTTCCGGCACCGAAGCGGTGATGAGTGCCATTCGTGTGGCCCGCGGCTTCACGAAGCGGGACAACATCTTGAAATTCGAAGGGTGCTATCACGGACACAGCGACTACCTGTTGGCCAAGGCCGGATCAGGCCTCGCCACGCTGGGCATCCCCGACTCACTCGGCGTTCCCGCGGACTTCGCCAAACACACCCTCACCGTACCCTACAATGATATCGATGCCGTACGACGCATCATCGCCGAGCAGGGCAAGACCCTGGCCTGTATCATCCTGGAACCGATTGCCGGCAACATGGGCGTAGTGCCGCCCGCACCGGAATTTTTGTCCGCACTACGCAAGCTGACGTCGGAGAATGACATCCTGCTCGTGTTCGACGAAGTGATTTCAGGATTCCGCGTGGGATACGGAGGCGCGCAAGGGCTCTACGGCATCAAGCCGGATCTCACCGTGCTGGGGAAAATCATCGGCGGGGGCTTGCCGGTCGGCGCGTACGGCGGACGAAAAGAGATTATGGATTTGATCGCCCCGTCAGGACCGGTCTACCAGGCTGGCACACTCTCAGGCAATCCGCTGGCAGTATCCGCAGGCATTGAAACCCTCAAGCAGTTGAAGAAAAAGAGTGTCTATAAAAAACTCGAGACCCAATCGGCCACGCTGGCCAAGGGCATCGGGGAAGCGGCGAAGAAAGCCGGCATTCCGCTCACCCAAACGCGCGTAGGGTCCATGCTTACCTCGTTTTTCCTCTCAGGCCCGGTGACTGATTGGAATACCGTGAAGCAAGCCGACACCAAGCGCTACGGCCAGTTCTTTCATAAGATGCTGGAGCAGGGCATCTACCTGGCTCCGTCACAATTCGAAGCCGCGTTTCTCTCCACCGCCCATACGTCTCAGGATATCGAGAAGACGATCCGCGCCGCCCACGCTGCGTTCAAAAGCCTGTAAACTCGACCGTTACTCGTATCTCGCCAGATACAAAAGAGCAGCCATTTCGATACAACAACGGCCTTGCGGGTTGATCAAAACGATCGTCCAGCAAGGCCGTAGCTGCATTCAACCAGAGCGTCCTTTAAGTCAGTTCAACCCGGAACGCCGCGAGCAAGACGCTGACGTGCTGTTTTGAACAGCGTTCTATTCGTCGTCCTCGTCGTCCATATCCAACGCTTCCTGCCGCTTTTGCTCCTCCATCGCATTATGGAGCAACATGCGGATAAACATCGAATAGAGCGAGCCTTTTTCAAGCGTGCCGCCAGGCGGAATCGCAATCTTCCCTTCCTTGATCATCTTATCCATCCATACCTTCTGATCCGGGGCGATCAGAATCGGGACTTCCACCAAACCGACTCGTCCAAACATTTCCATAATCTATCCCTCCGCGACCCTGTCGCTTATGAGCTATCAGCCATGACCTATCGGCTCTGAAAATGCCACGCCGTTTTCCCCGTTGTCAACCAAACCGCTCCTGGCACGAGGTGTGCGAATGCGATGCGGTCATGCAACACCACACCGTCCCCCTTCTGGCCTGCCTGCTCCTCTGCCTGAACGGCATGACTCCGGCAATGGTCGCTCAGGCCACGAAGCTCTCCGCTTCCAATAGGGATCGACCGTTCCGCAAAATTGCGAGCTGTGTTGGAGTCCATCGGCAGGTGACTCCAATCGGCTGCCCTCAACCTTACAACCCTATCGCCCCCATCACCCGCGAAGCAGCCGCCCCCACCGCCGACCCTCAGGCCGGTACAAAATTACACCCTATCAGAAACAGATTCAGCCCTCCGCACTCCGCCGCCTGCTTAGACCGAGGCTTCCGTACAACCAACCAATCTCGGCAGTCGACGGCGACACCTTGCGGATGGGCTCCGAACGCATCCGGCTCAGAGGCATCGACACGCCGGAACTATCCGAGCCAGGCGGTCAGGAGGCAAAACAGCGCCTCGAACAACTGCTGCATGACGGACCCATCCGCGTCGTGCCTTACGGACAAGATGTCTACGGCCGCACCGTCGCCGACGTCTTCGTGAACGGGAGAAATGTGTCGGAGGTGCTGAAGCAGGAAGGGTTCGCAAAGCCGCAGTCCTAATTGACCTCATCCACACGAGAAATCACTTGGAGTCACGCCTCAATCCTGGCAGGATGCCGCAAACGTCTTATCCAACCTCTTAAGACTCATGACTACTGTTACGGGAGCAGATCCTAATGAGCAAACATTGTCATGACATCGGAATGCCGTGGCCATTTACCGGTGCAAAGAACACAGCAACGGCTTCGTATCGTCATGCCATCTTACGCATCACTCATGAGGAAGACAATGGCGGATGGCTGCATGCCGCGTAACGATATCGAAGACCGCGTGCGTGAGGCTCGAATTCTTGCTCTTGTACGTGGCATTCACTCAACCGTCTACATCGTGATGGTCGCTTCGATCTTTTTCCTGCTCTACGCAGGCGTGACGGGATACGTCGGCCTCTGGCTCTGGGTTGCGTTAGGTCTCCTTGCTATTGAGGCGGCAGTCTTTGCCGTCAACGGGATAAAGTGTCCGTTGACGGCGTTGGCCGTCCGCTATGGGGCTGTGACTGGCTACGCCTTCAACACGATGCTAACTGAACGCACGATACGGTTCACGTTCAAGTTTTTCAGCTTTCTGATGGTGCTTGGTCTGGTACTGTTGGCGCTACGCTGGGCCGGTGTCCTCAAATGACTGTTACCAATCCGTCACTCGTAGGAGCCGGAGCAGCTCACTGCGCATGAAAATGGGTCAGGAGTCTTTCCTATCCCCGAAAAGGCAAAGAGGGAACATTACAAGTTAAGATTCCCTAAATGTACATTGTGTTTGGCAATGCTCATAAATTGATGGGACTACTCTATGAACGCATTCATCAGTTGGTCCGGAAGCCGCGAATTGCTAATCGCCAAGGCCGTCAAGAAGTGGCTGTCGGCTGTCGTGCCGGAGATCGAATCCTTTGTCAGCCCCGACTTGCAGAAAGGCAAGCCCTGGTTTGCCGAGCTGGCGAAGGAACTCAAGGACGCGGATATGGGATTCATGTGCCTGGCTCCGCCTCGCGTGGCGAGCGACTGGCAGTTAGTCGAGGCGGGCGCGATCTGGAAAGCGGCCGGAAGCGGGGGGCTGTTCCCGATCTGCTTCCACATCAGGGAGAAGGATGTCCCTGAACCTTTGCGCGCGTTTCAGATGACGCACTTCAACCAAGAGGATTTCCGGCGCCTGGCCAAGAGCGTGACGAGCCTCTGCCGAACACCCGGCTGGACAACGCCGCGCGAACGAGCCTTCCAGAAGAGCTGGCTCCAGCTGAAAAAGGGTGTCGACTCGGCCTTGCGTCAGCCGGACGACGGCGTGCATACGACGCGAGGGTTCATCCATGCCGTGGCCGGTGGCTGGTGGGAACGCGTATGGTCGGAACAAGACACGACGAAATTGAGCTGGATGTGGTTCGAGCCATCCGCCGATGGAGCCAGTCAGACGATTACCGGGCATGGCTTCAACAAGAAGGGCTCATTTGCTTCCCAGTGGGAAACCATCCTCGTCTCCGTCCAGGCGCACCTGCCTGAGCCGATCCTGGAATATTATTGGGAAGGCCGGCATACCCATGAGCCCAATCTACTGTTCGGAGGAAAATGCTCGATCCAATTCAGCATCTCGGCAAACGGGACCATCGATGAGGGAAGCGGGGAGTTCAAAGATGTGTGTATGAACGAGGCGCGGCTACCCACAACCAAGCTGGTCGCGCTCCAGCGGGCGACTCCGGAAGAAATCGCGATCATGACCGGCAAGAACATAACTATGCGAGCGCGGCGCACCCTCGCTGACAAGAAATTGAAAGGCTGGCTCTAGCGCTATCGCGGCTGTTTCAGGTGCCACTCGTGACTCTGCCACCCTGTGCGTTTACGCTCAATGGCGACATTCTCTGCACCAGCGCTTTCAGCGGCAGCGCCAGCCTCTCGTTGACTCTCACCCCTCAAGTGAAGGGAAACGAATACTCCCACTGTTGCACTTGTCACCAGCACCGTCCTGGCTGAATGACCTGTAATGCCTCACCGGTTCCATTTGCATCACAAACTTCGTAAGTTTTTCTACATAATCCATTGAAAACAGATCGTCGCGTTGTTTCTTATCTTATCCAGTCATTGGCACAGTCCCTGCTCCCTAACAAATAAAGGGAGGTTTCCTGTTCTTCACCCGATGAGGAGAGGGTTCGTATTGCCTGGCAACGCGGGCAAACACCTGACTCTGACATTGAAGAGACCGCCGACACAGCTGAATAGATCCTGTTTCTCAACACGAAAGGAGCGCCCTGATGCGAAGGACGTACGATTCAACCCTGAAAGCCACCGTCACCCTCGATGATGCAGGCCACGTGCGAGGGCTCAACCACCTCGATGAATATCGAGAGATAGAGAATCTCCGCGGACGCGAGGCCGCACAGGCCTATATCCTCGAAATCGCTGGGCCCCTCAACATCGCCCCGGAGACGCTCCGCAACCTCGATCAACCCATCTCGTACTTCGACCCTCTGACCCAGGAGATTGAATACCGGTTCAGCGAGGAAAAGGCTGCGTTCGACGCCGTGACCTATGCCTACTATCAAACCTATCTCAATCTCCCGGTCTGGGGTGCCGGCATCACCGCGACCATCAAACAGGCGCCGGCGCGTGCCGTCGCATCGACGAACACGAGCGCGCTGGGCATCGACGCCGCTATGCCATCAGCCCAGGCAATTGCCTGCTATCGCCGGTTGTTCGCCACTGCCGAGAAGGCTGACCCCGCTCTTTCTCGCTTTGTGGCCAAACAATCGAAAGCCTCCGAGATAAGCGGCGCTCGTCTGCTGACCGACATTCTGAGCAAGGCCACCAAATCCGCGAAGGAACTCACCGACAAGCAAACAGCCTCCCGGCTGATTCGTGGGCGCTTCTTCGTCTACCGCTACGAGGCGGCAAGACGCATCACCGACCACCCTCAACCAGAATCAGCACCAGGCCCCAACGCAAAGGAGAAGGCCACGACGCAACCGGGTGACCGGCCGCTCTCCGGCACGCCCCCGACGCTGCCCCTGCCACCTCTGCCCAAATCCATCCGCGACGGAGAGTGGTATGTCGTGGCCGAACTAATCGTGCACCTGCCGTTCGAAGGGCGCCCGATGAACTGGCGCATCTTGATGGACGTGGAGACCAACTCCGTGCTCTATGCGCGGGCGCTCATTTCCCCGGTGAACGGGTTGATCTTCTCGGCCGATCCCATCACCTTGACGGCAACGCCGCTAATTCCCCTGCCGCCAACACCGCGACGCTCAACCTGGTCCGCAGCAGTGCCACCCTGCCAGGTCTGACCGCACCGGCGCCCGGCAGCAATCAAGCGCTCACGGGAAGTTACGTGCAAATCTCCGATTTCGAACTCGCGACAGCTGCCCCGCCCACTGAAGCACCAGGAACCAATTTTGATTATCAGGCCCGCACCAACAATTTCGCCGCGGTCAACGCCTATTACCACTGCGACCGCTTTTTCAGGTTGGTCGAAAACCTTGGCTTTCCCCTCAGCAGCTACTTCAACGGCACGAGCTTCCCGGTTCCCGTCGATCATCGCGGGCGATACGGATCGGTCAACGGGATTGAGCGCAACGCGTCCTGCTCCGGCGATGGCGACGGCATTGCCAACGTCGACTTCGAGCTTGCGGATCTGACCGATACCACGAATCCCATGGGGATTGCCGCCGACTGGCGGGTGGTCCTCCACGAACTGGGCGGCCACGGCATTCTGTACGACCACGTTGGAACGGCCAACTTCGGATTTGCCCACAGTGCCGGCGACAGCTTTGCCGTGATCCTCAACGATCCGAACACCCAAGCCACCGATCGATTTGAAACGTTTCCCTGGGTCAGCTTCATCGGCCGGCGTCATGATCGCACGGTAGCGGCAGGCTGGGGCTGGGGAGGCAGCCAGGACCTCGGCGGATATAACAGTGAGCAGATCCTCGCCACCACGATGTTTCGGGTCTATCGCTCCATCGGCGGGGACTCGACCAGCCTGGCGCGGCGGGAATTCGCGGCCCGCTGCATGGCCTACCTGATGCTGCGCGCGGTGGGCACCCTCACCCCGACCAGCAACCCGAGTTCGCCCGCGCAGTTCCTCAGCGCCCTGCTCACCGCTGATGCCGGAAATTGGACATCGGAAGGGATCTTCGGCGGAGCCTATGGAAAGGTATTCACCTGGTCCTTCGAAAAACAGAACCTCAATGGCGGCGCCAAGCCCACCGTCGATGTCTACATCGACGATGGCCGGGCCGGCGAATACGACTATCTTCCCGTTCATTGGGCCACCACCACAATCTGGAACAGGCGTCATGCCGATGGGGGCACCGGACACGAAGAAGCAGCGCTGGGGGAAACTAACTATGCCTATGTAAAGATCAAGAACCGGGGCACCTCGGTCGCCAACAATGTCATCGTAAAGGGCTACCACTGCAAACCCTCGGCCGGGGTGCTCTGGCCCAACGATCTGCAACCCATGACCACAACGCAACTGTCGGCCGGCACACTCCAGCCCAACAACGCCGAAGAAAAGACGGTCGGCCCATTCGAATGGACCTCCGTCACCAACGCCTGGGGTCACGACTGCATGCTCATGATCGTGTCGGTCACCGGCGACCCCAGCAACGTCGACAACTTCACAGCGGGAGAAGTCGTCGAGGATTGGCGCCTCGTGCCGAACGACAACAATGTCGGGCAGCGCAACGTGACCCTTGTACCGGGCAGCGGACTGCGTGGTTTGATCGCCGGACTGCATGGCAAAGGTTTCTGGGTCGGCAATCCAGGACGCACCGCCGCAACGATTGCCGTCACAATTGCGCTCCCGCCGCTGTTGGCCCGCCGCGGCTGGCGAATCGAGTTGCGTGACATGCCGTCCAACGGGATACGCCTGAAAGCCCGCGAGCAACGGCTTGTAACCTTCGCGGTCCATGCGGGCGAACCCTTCACCAAGGCCGACGCTATGGCCACGACCGAACGGGATATTGTGGTCACCGCGACGGCAGACGGCGCGACCACCGGCGGAATGGTCTACCGGATCGACCCCGAGATCGATATGCCGTTTAACGACCGCACGCCAGATGACCGCAAGGAAGGGTGCCGCGACAAGGCCAAACGCCTCCTTGAGTGTCTGGACCTGCCCAGTGGCAAGGTGAAACGGGTGCGCGTCCGCAAAGTCGCCATCGACGTGGAGATGGGAGAAGACGACTGCTGTTGCGACTAGCGTTACCTTGAGCCGGCGGCGAAGCCGATCGCTTGTGCACACAGGCGGTCGGCTTCGCCGGGCGCACAACAAGCAGGGAAAATGAGCCGAAAGATAGACGACGGTCGGGTATGGAAGAAGGGTAACCGAACCGGTATGAGCAAATGAAGAAGACCGGGGTGAGAGAAACAAGTTTCCGGTAACTTACGGCTTCTTCTTGTTCTTCTCCGCCGGGGTCTCCGAAAACAGCAGCCAGCCGAGCACGATAAATCCAATAGCGACGCCCGTGACGGCCAACCAGGTTCCAAGCTTATCCATTTATTTCCCTTTCGTGGCACCAGACTGTAGCGCGGCCACCAGCCCCTTGTCGAGGCGTTTTACTTTCCCGTTGCCGTCCGTCGCGGCAAGACGCGCGGAGCCTTCGACCACCACCCGCCCACTCGTCTTCTCGCGCAGCACATGAGAACACGTGAACGAGGCGGGGGTAATATCGGAGACGACCGTCTCGATCAGGATCGTCTCGCCGTAGCGGGCTGGCGACCGGTAGTCCACCTCGGTCCGCACCACCACAAACACGGTGCCTTCGGCCATCAGCCCCGCGACAGAGAACCCGCATTGCTCGATATAGTGGGTACGCGCCCGCTCAAAATATTTGAGGTAGTTCGCGTAATAGACGACCCCGCCGCAGTCGGTGTCTTCGTAGTAGATGCGGATTTCCATCACGCCACCAGCGATGGAAACTTCGGCAGCGACGAATCGGTCACCCCGGTAAGCTTGAGCACGATATCGTAGAGCTGCTGCACCCGTTCGGCCTTGATTGGCTCGAAGCCATGGCCAAACACAGCATGGTTGGCCGCGTCGAGGAGGGGTTTCATCATGGGCCAGTCGCGCAAGAACGCCTGACCGAGTTGATCCCCCAGTCCGGCAAGCACACGGAACTGACTCTGTAGCGACAATTTGTATTTGCCGTCGATGTCTTCCAGCCAGCATGTCCGGCAGGACTCCTGAAGCGCCTGTGGGAGTTGCTCCGGCTGCACATCCCAGCTCTTGATCTTGTATTGTTTGAACAGTTGCCGCTGCGCGAAGGCTTCGAGCGCCCGCACCAGCGCAACCATCGCCGCTTCGGGATCATGGCCTCCGTGGAGCCGACGACCGGCGTGCGCGAGCAGATCCAGCGCCAGCGAGTCCTTGACGGCGGCGGGATCGAGCACGAGGCGCTCGAGAAATCCGGCGTTGGCTTTAATCGCCGGCAGCACCGCCTTCAACCCCGGAGGCCCGCCCCAGAGCGAGGCCATCTCCAGCGCCTTGGCGGCCGTCTTCAATTTCTCCCAGGCCTGCCGGTAGTGAACCCGTTCCCAGAAATCGTAGCCATCGGCGAGATCGGCAAAGGCGCGGTAGGTCGGTTTCTGCCCGCCGCTCACTCGCGCTTCGATCTCGCGAAAGACACGGGCCGACGCCGAAAAGAGTCCGCGATTGAACAGCTCGGACGCCTCACGCCGCGACACGGTCGCCACATCGTCCCACAGATTGCTCTGCACCCACCGCACTGGCCGGCCGTTCAGATCAATCGCCTCGGCATCCTGGCCCTCACTCCACGGCAATAATGAAATCGTTCGTGAGCTCACAGGCAAGGTAACGAGCGTCAGGGCTCCGGCCATAGCGGGTGTCGCGCCCGTCAAATCCACGACCAGCTCGCCGGAATGCACCTCCCACGTCTTCAAAAGTTCGGGCAGCGCATTCGCCAACGCGTGGTGGCAGGCGCTGACATCCGCCGCCTCGGCGAGTGTGATCCAATCCCAGCGCCGGGGCATGCGCTCGATCTTCGGCTGAATGGCGGACTCCACCAGCCCTTTCGCCGGCTCCGGCAACACAAAACAGAGCGCCTCCGGCTGCAGACGATTGATCACATAGACGGCTGCTTCCGCATCATCGGTAAACGCCACCACTAACGCTTGTGTCGATTGTTCATGAGCCATCGGGCGCGGACTATAGCATTGCCTCCCGACCTGTTCAATTCACCTGAGAGAGCGCGCGTGAGATTGGCGCGTCTTGTTTGACAGGACTGCAGCCCTCGCCTAGAATCGGCCTTCTATGAACGACTTCATCATCAAGGCGTTTGCCGACAGTGCCAGCGTCAAACAGCAGTTTGCGCGCGACTACGCCGACCGGATCGCCCAGGTCGCCGCGCTGATGGTGGCGGCCTTCCGCGAAGGCCGCAAAGTCCTGCTGTTCGGCAACGGCGGCAGCGCCACCGACGCCGCGCACATCGCGGCTGAATTCGTCGGGCGCTATAAACGGGAACGGATACCGCTGCCGGCCATCGCCCTTGCCACCGATATTGCCGCCATCACCTGTATCGCCAACGACTATGGCTACGACGAACTGTTCGCCAGGCAGGTGCGCGCGCACGGCCAGAAAGGGGACATCGCCATCGCCATCAGCACCAGCGGCAATTCGCCGAACGTGTTGAAGGGCGTCGAGGCGGCCCGGGCCTGCGGGATGATCACAGTCGCCTGGACCGGCGGCAGCGGGGGAAAATTGGCAGGGCTTGTCGATCATCCCTTCGTCGTGCCCTCAAGCGCCACTGCCCGCATTCAAGAAAGTCATATTACCCTCGGCCATGTATTGTGCGAACTCGTAGAGGAATCACTCCTTGGCCACGCGTCCTAACCGGACTTCTCCACAGCGGCCGGCGCCCCAGCTGATTCCCCCGATCGACGTGTCGGAACTCACGACCTATCCTCTAAAGAAGCGCCACAGCAAAGTACGGGTCTCCGACTTCGCGCAACCCTGGAGGCGCGGCGGCTCGTTCGCCCAGTTTGCGGCGTCCCTGCCCGATCTGCTGGCCGTAAAGACATTGCGCGCCGTGGCCGCTGCCATCGCGACGGCCCACAGCCAGAGTCGACCGGTCATCGTGGGCATCGGCGCGCATGTGATCAAAGTCGGGCTCAATCCCATCATCGTCAATCTGATGGAACGCGGCATCGTCACCGCCGTCGCAATGAACGGCGCCGGCATCATCCACGATTTTGAACTGGCGCTGACGGGCCATACGTCGGAAGACGTCGAGGCCGAGATCGACGACGGCCGCTTCGGCATGGCCGAGGACACCGGCCGTATTCTGAACGAGGCCATTGCGCGCGGCGCGCAGAACGGCCAGGGACTCGGCGAAGCGGTCGGACACTCCATCAATCGCACCCAAGGTCAGTTTCGCCACAAGGCGACGAGCATTCTGGCGACCGGCGCGCGGCTCGGCATTCCGGTCACCGTCCATGTCGCCATCGGCACCGACATCATCCACATGCATCCCTCGGCGGACGGCGCCGCTATCGGGGCGACCTCACTGCTCGATTTTCGCCGGCTCGCCGCCGTCGTGGCCGGCATGGAAGGCGGCGTGTATCTGAATGTGGGATCGGCTGTAATTCTTCCGGAAGTGTTCTTGAAGGCCGTCTCATTGGGCCGGAATCTCGGCCATCCTCTGACCAAGATCACCACCGTGAATATGGATTTCCTGTCGCATTACCGGCCTTTGACCAATGTCGTCCGGCGCCCGACACAAAAGGGCGGCAAGGGGTATACCCTGACCGGTCACCATGAGATCATGCTACCACTACTGGCAGCGGCGGTCCTGGAGCAGCTCCGCTAACCCGGCGCCGGCGCCATGACACAATCCTCCTCCGAAAGCCCTCGTTCAACCTCTATACAATGGACCGCCGACCGTTTGCAGACCGAGTGGCGTTCGCTTAACGAACGCTATTTTGCCGGAACGCTGCCGGCGATCGCCATCGTCTGGAGCCGCCGCCTCACCTCGTCAGCCGGCATGTTCGTCAGCCATGGCGGTCCTCGGCCGCGCCTGTTGGGCGTGCTGATCCCCGCGCATCGGATCACGCGGGAGATTCGTCTCTCCGAACCGCTGCTGACACAATTGTCCGAACGAACCCCGTACGCCGAGCAAGAACTGCTGAACACCCTGGCGCACGAGATGATTCACCAGTGGCAGTTTGACGTCCTGAAGCGGAAGCCGAATCACGGCGCAGACTTTCTGCGAAAGATGACGGAAATGAATCGGAGTGGGCTGGTGTCGATTACGATCTACCACTCGCTGAAAACGGAAGTGCAGGCTCTCGCCCGGTTTGCCTGGCGCTGCACAAACTGCGGCCGGATCTACCGCCGCCAGCGCAACACGATCCAGCCGCGGCGGCACGTGTGCGGGAGCTGCCGCGGCCTTTTACAGAAAGAGACAAGCCCTGATCCAATGCCTCCTCCTCCACCGGCTCCGTCCAAACCATCTGCCTTCCCGCAGCCTGTCATGCCCCATCACACACCCCAACTGACGCTGGATTGGGATACGCGCGCCCATGACCGTGATCTCGCTCGCTAGGCGGCTTGGCTCTGTTCCGGAGAATCGCTTCCTGCAGGCGGTCCCTCCAGACGTGTGGTCACCACGACATGATTCCCGTGGTCTCGATATTCCAATTGGTCGAAACTGATAAGCTTTGACATTGCAATCCCGCGGCCATGCGAGCCGCCCGACGAGTCAATTCCCAGATCGATATACGGCTTCCAATCAAATCCCTTGCCGTCATCCACAATGGCCAGCGTAAGCTCCCTGTCAGTCCGCTCTGTCGCGACACGCACACGCCGGTGGGCATATTCCGGCGATGCCAGGCGCCGCGCCAGCTCCTCATCCAGCTTGCCCTGCTTCAATAACCTGGTCTTCTCGTCATAGGAAATGCCCAGATTGCCGTGCTCGACGCCGTTGACGAGCAACTCCGTGATTCCCAACTGAGCGCGGGCCGGATCCGGAAATGCATAAGCCAGCAATTCCGCCAGATGTTTCGCCTCGGAGAGCGTCCGCAGCTCAAAGCGGCCTGCGCGAAGCAGCTGCATCGTGTGCGCGATCGTCCGTTTTCTCCCCGTAATGTCTTCAACCGTCCCGAGATAACGAACTCCGGTTTCCGTCACCATCGGCCACAGCAGCACCTGAACCCACCGCACATCCTCTCGTGTTCCCGCCAATCGGCACTCCTGCTGAATCGGCGAATAGGCCGTGGTGGTCTTCTCCCAGGCCTGCGCCAAGGCCTGGCGATCGTCCTGATGAAACCATTGCATCCACGGCTCGGACGACGCGCCCTCCAGCGGCCGAGCCCCTGACAGCCCGCCATGGCCACGGCAAATCACCTCCCACATCTTGTTCGTATACAGACAGGTGCCGGCGGCGTTGACTTCGAAGACGCCGACCGGGAGTTGCTCGGACAGGAGCCGGAAGAACATTTCCCGTTCATTCAACCGTTCGACCATCTGCTTCCGCGCCGTAATATCACGCAGGAAGGCGCTGAACATCATACCGCTCTCCACCTGGAGAGGTGTAATCGTCAATTCAACAGGGATCTCTGAGCCGTCTTTCCGGATCGCCGTGATCTCGATCATCTGATTCAAGACAGGCCCCTCCCCGGTCGCCAGATACTTGGCAAGTCCCGCTCGATGCGCCTCGCGCAGCTACGGGGGAACAATAGCCTGCGCAAGGTCGCGCCCCAGAACTTCCGCTTCAGACCAGCCAAAGGTGTTCTCCGCCCGCCGATTCCATCCGGCAATGCGCCTCTCTCTGTCCATGAGCACGATCGCATCCAACGCTCCGCTCACGACCGCCCGCATCCGCGCGTCGCTATCGCGGCGCGCCTGCTCCGCCAGCCGCCGTTCCATCACCGAGCCAACCCGCGACCCGATCCAGGTAAGTGCATCCAACAAGCTCTGATCGGAGGTCTGCACCGCCGTCGAAAAAAACTCCAACACCCCGACGATCTCTGCTCCGACAGAGATGGGAATTGCCAGCGCCCCATGGAGCCCTGCGGTTTGAGCCGGCGCGCCACGCGAGGAAAGTTCGTATCGCCCAGCACGTCGGAAATCCAGGCCGGCTGACGGCTCTGCCAGACGCGTCCGGGCAGTCCGGTCCCCGGCTCGAATTCGATCCGCCTGGTCGCCTTCAGAAACTCCTCGCTCCCGGAAGGATCGGATGCCCAGGCCGCACAGCAACACAGCCGGTTGGTGGCCGCGGCCGGCCCCCACCACACGCCGACCGCCCACTCGAGGCTCGTGCCGATCGCGTCCAAGAGCGCCGGCATCAAATCGCCGATCAGCGTTGTGCCCGCCAGTGCTCTCGCAATGGCATACTCCATCTGTTTCTGCCGCTCGCGCAACTGGACATCTGTGATATCGCGGACAAACGCGCTGAACAGCATGCCTTGTTCCGTCGGCACCGGTGTGATGGTCAACTCAATGAGGAACTCAGTCCCGTCTTTTCGAAGCGCCGTAATTTCAATCCGCTTATTCAACACCGGCCCTTCCCCGGTCGTCAGATAGTGCGCCAGGCCCCTGTTATGGGCGTCGCGATGTTGCGGCGGCACGATCCTCGTCCCAAGATGCTGTCCCAGCACGTCCGGCGCCGACCAGCCCAGGATCCGCTCCGCCTGTTTATTCCAACCGACTATCACCCCCTGCGTATTCATCACGATGACCGCGTCCATGGCGTTATCCAAAATCGTCCTCGTCCGGGATTCGCTCTCCGCCAGGGCGCGCTGCGCCTGCGCCGAATTCTCCTCCTCTTGGCGCTGCCTGGCGTTCGCCCAGGCGACCAATCCCACCAGCGGCACAAAGGCCGCACAGCCGGTGAATGCCAACTTCAACTAAATCCCTTGGATACTCGCCAGAACATCCCGGCGATCGGCGCGAACGAGAATCCCCCACTGTAAGGCCTCGCTATCCCCCACCCCACGCATACGGGCATAGCCGGTAATGACCGGGTCCTTGCGCATTAGGTGCTCTTCTTCAACCCACCCGGGCCGATTGGTGCCGACCCTCACGGCCGACGGCAAACCCAAGACCCTCAGGTTGAGCCTGCCGCCTTCTTCCTTGCCGAAGCT
Organism: Nitrospira sp. UBA6493; assembly: GCA_002435325.1. Lineage (GTDB taxonomy): Bacteria > Nitrospirota > Nitrospiria > Nitrospirales > Nitrospiraceae > Nitrospira_D. The sequence continues at coordinate 182,287 of DJMJ01000041.1, forward strand.
CAGCAGCGGCTCCCCCTCGGAATCGAGCACCCGATATCGAACGAGGCCGAAATGTTGCGCCTGGATGCTGAACTGATTGACGGTTTCCGACGCGATCTTTCGCCAATACCCGCTGTCCACTTCCGTCATAATCACGCCCTGAAATGAGCCATCGACGCCTTTGATCGGGGCTGAAAACACGACGGCCTCAAGCCCTTGGCTGTCGGCGGTATCTCCGATGATTGACTCCACATGAATCCGCGGCATGTGCCAGACCGCTTGAAACCAGGTGGACCGGCGCATATCCCGACCCGCCAACTCGTGATCCGTGGACGCCACCACCAGGCCGGTGCGATCCGCCATGGTCAAGCGCGCATAGACGGGATAGGCACGCTGCAACGTTTCCAAATGAGCCCGCACCAGCGCGGCATCCGGCGAACGCAGCTGGGATGCGGACGCCAGGACTTCAAAATCTCCCAAACGCTCAGCGACCTGTGAATCCAGCTTTCCCGCGACTTCCATCGCCCCCAACGCCAGACTTTCTCCGGCACGGGCAATCAATTCCCGCTCCACCATCCAAAGGCCGGCCATCCCCACCAGGACCGCAATGATCGCCACTGAGACCAGGAGCCCGATACCTCGGAACGCCAGTGCGCACAAGCGGCGACAGAGCGTCATTACACCGCCTCTTTGAGATCCTGCTCCAACTGCAGACGCACACGCTGAAACTCGAGCTCCAGCTCCGTCAGAAGCGCCGGCACACCGGCGAGATCATCGGCCGCCATGAGTGCAATCCGCTCACTGATTCGGGCCATCTCCGTAATGCCAAGATTGGCAGCCCGGCCCTTGAGGCGACGGGCAATCCGCTGCACATCTTCCACTCGCCCTTGCCGGCACGCCGTTCCGAGAGTGGCCAGCCTGGTCGGTGTGTCCGCGACGAAATGGCGGAGCAGCCGCGCCGACATGCCGGGATCATCTCCGGCGGTCAATTCCCGCAATCCACCCAAGATTAGGGGATCGATTGACCGGAGAGCCTTCTCCGGCAATGATCCAGCGACTGCCCACCGCCAGCGCTCAAACACCGCCGCCAGGGCCTCGCTGGAAATCGGCTTCGGCACATAGTCGTCCATGCCGGCTTGGAGACAGCGCTCGCGATCGCCGTGCATGGCGTTCCCCGTCATGGCGATGATGGGGACACGGCGCGCGGCGTGAGGCCGGAGGCTGTGGGATCCGCTATCCATGCGATCTTGCCCCTGCCTGATCGCTTCGAGCTTGCGGATTTCACGCGCGGCTTGAAATCCGTCCATCTCCGGCATCTGACAATCCAGAAACACCATGTCGTAGGGAATGCGGGACAGGGCTTCGACGGCTTCCAGCCCATTCGCCACCACGTCCACGCGATAGCCCAACCGCTCGAACATCCGCACCGCCACCTTTTGATTGATGAGATTGTCTTCGGCCAACAGAATCTTTTTCCCCATTCCCACGCCGGCTTCGGCCAACGTGTGACGAGTCACCAACGCCGGTCCCTCCGAAACCGATCCCTTTTCCGACGAAGCACGCGGTTGCTCCAGCACCGTGGCCAGGCAGCGAGCGAGCTGACTTTCCCGCACCGGCTTCGTCAAGTACGCCGAGACTCCCATTGCCTTCGCGGCCCGGGCATCCCCCCGGCGTCCGACCGTCGTCAAGACGACCAGACGCGGCGCCGGCACTGTGCCGGCCAACATCCGCGCCAACTCCAGCCCATCGAGCGCCATCAGATCGATATCGAGCATCACCACATCGTATTGGTATTCTTCCCCGCGATTTCCCTGTTCCCGCACATGTTCAAGCGCCCCCGCTGTATCGACCATCACCGTCGGCGCCATCCCCCACTTCTTGGTCAGCAATTCCAGAATACGGCAATTGATGGGCTTGTCATCGACGATCAGAATCCGCCGGCCCTGCAGAGACGCCGCCTCCGGTATCGAGGGTGCCGGTTGCACCGGTTGGACCTCGAGCCGGACAGTGAACCAAAATGTGCTGCCGACCTCAGGCCGGCTGCGTACGCCGATCTCGCCGTGCATCATTTCGACGAGCCGCTTACAAATCACGAGGCCCAGTCCGGTCCCCCCGTATTTCCTCGTCGTCGATCCGTCCGCCTGGCTGAAGGCCTGGAAGAGGAGTTTTTGATGGTCCTCGGAGATGCCGATGCCGGTGTCCGTCACTTCAAACCGGACTACGACCGCCCCATCTTCCTGCCAGACGAGCTGCACCTGTACGACGACATCCCCCCGCTCGGTAAACTTGATGGCATTCCCCACCAGATTGGTCATCACCTGGCGTACGCGGCCCGGATCGCCCCGAAGGGCGCTCGGCACTTCCGCATGGAAGAGACAGGCGAGGTTCAGATGCTTGGAAGAGGCTCGCTCGCTCAACAAATCGAGCGCGTCCTCAACCGCATGGCGCAGATCGAAATCGATAATCTCCAGGCTCATCTTGCCCGCCTCGATCTTCGAGAAGTCCAGAATATCGTTAATGAACGTCAGTAAATGATCGCCGCAATTGCGCACCACCTCCGCGTACTCGCGCTGCTCCGCCGTCAGCTCCGTATCGAGCAAGAGCCCGGCCATGCCGATGACTCCGTTCATCGGCGTCCGGATCTCATGGCTCATGGTCGCGAGAAACGCCGATTTCGCCTCGGTCGCCGCCTGCGCCTGCGCCAGCGCCTCGTCCAGACTGCGATTGATTTCCTCCAATTGGCGGGCGTAGGACGAGAGCGCGAGTTCAGACTCCTTGCGTATCGAGATGTCGCGGATAAATGCGCTGAACACCACCCTGCCATCCAGCTGCAACGGCGCAATCGAGAGTTCGACAGGGAACAGTCGGCCGTCGCGATGCTGGGCCTGCAATTCCACCAGCCGTCCTAAGATCCGGCTTTCGCCGGTCCTGAGATACCGGGCCATACCGTCCCGGTGCGCCGTTCGCTGGCCTCTGGGAATAATCGTGTCCGAAAGATCCCGCCCGATCGCTTCATGCGCCCGCCAGCCGAACAGCTGTTCGGCCTGGGCATTCCATTCCGTGATGCGCCCCTGCGCGTCCATGGTCACGACCCCGTCCAGTGCCGTATCGATGATGAGACGGGTCCGATTTTCATTCTCGCGGAGGGCAGCCTCCACTTCGGCCCGCTCGAGGAAGAGCCCGATCTGGCTCCCAATCGTGCCCAGTGTCCGCAGCAGGTCCGCATCGCGCGATTGAGTCTCGCGGGAATAGAATTCCATGACGCCAAAGACGCTCGCGCGCAACCACACGGGAAAGACGCATCCCGAATGGAGACCGGCTGCGGACACATCGGCCGTCCGTACAAAATCCGGCGTCTGCATCACATCCGCGGCCCAGAACGGCTCGCCCCGCGCCCAACAGCGTCCCGGAAAGCCCACGCCCGACGTAAACGTCTCCTGGAGGCTGGCCGTGACAAATATGTCCGACAGCACCGGATCCACCCCCCAGGTATGGGCACAGGCCAGCGACTTGGTCTGACTGTTCACTTGCTAGAAAATCCCCACCTCCCACTCCAAACTGGTGCCGATGACGCGGAGGAGGTCCGGTAGCGCCTGCTCCTCCGTCGACGCCTCCGCCAGCACTTTTGCCACCGCATGCTGAAGGGCTTGCCGACGTTCGGCAAACTTCGGTTCGGTGATGTCGCGGACCACGCTCAACACGGCCGACATGGCTCCGTCGTTTCCCGGCAGCGGGACGGAGGTCATTTCAAACCAGCGGGATTGTCCGGACAAACTGGTGAGCTGTCCCCTGCGCATTCCCCCCTGCCCTTGCAAGGCTGCCGCATGCGCCTCCTCATAGGCCGGACGGTCCTCTGCTTGAATGAACTCGGCGATCGTGCGGCCGATAATTTCTTCCGGAAATCCGGCATCGAACAAGGCACACCCAGCAGGATTCACTTGCAGGATGCGCCCATCCGCACCGGTCACCAGCACCCCTTCGGGTTCCACTTCGAGGATCGTCTGCAGCCGTTGCTCGTTCTCGCGCGACCGGACTCGATCGGCCTGCGCCTCCAGCCATTCCGCCTGAGTGCGGCGGACTGCTTTGACCAGCAATCCGATGAGCGGCCCGATCATCACCACACCGGCCGCACCGATCATCCACAGAAATTTCCTGACCGGCGCGACCACTTCCGAACGGTTCACCCGCAATAACACCGTCCATCGCGATCCATCCGCATCGCCTACGCCGCGCGTGCGGGCATACCCCGTCAATACCGGCACGCCTCGCCGCAGATGTGTTTCTTCGACAAAACCAGACTCTCCCGACTGCGCGAGACGCACCGAGAGCAACCCAATTAAGGAAATGCCGGTGCGGCTCCTATGAACGGCGGCGGAATCGATGAAGACCGTCCCATCCTCCCGCAGGACTTGATATTCGATCGCCTGCGAAAAGGAGCTGTGTTTCTGAAACAGAAGAATCGCCTCCCCCACTAACTCCTCTAAATACGCGGCATCTACTCGGGCGGACACCACCCCTCGGAATGGACGGCTTCCGGCAGCCGTCCGATGATCCGCGATAGGAGCGGTCAAGGAGATGGTTGTGCGGCCTCCGCTCTTTTCATCGTCAGTGATATGCCCGACATAGATCTCTCCCTTTCCATGCTCCACCGCCTGAAACCACTCCTCACCATGAACATCGAGACCGAGCGTGGATGGATTCGTCGCCTCCGTAACCTGACCCGTCGGATCGATCACCCCGATCCAGGTATAGAACGGATACGTTTGTTGAAAGTTCCGTATGGTGTGCTGCCGGTCAGCGGAGGTGGCTCCGTTGAACGCGAGGGTTTCCGAGAAGATCTGCAGATCGCTCGCTCGCTCACGCATCAGCAGATCGAGCTTCGTGGCGATTTCCGTCGCCATAATCGAAATCGTTTCGCCGGACAAGGTCATCACCTGCCGTTGCAACCAGGTAAAGCTGATGATGGCTGCGATCAGGGTAATGACCGTGATCAGCGCAATCAGGGTCACTTGCCGGCGGTAGATAAACCCCGCCCCCTGCCCGATAGAACGCGTGATCGAATCAGGCCTTGACCCCGTGGGCATACATTCCTCGTCCGTTCGACTGCCTGGCCCTCTGGCGGAAAGGACCACCGGGCATGCCCCTGCATGCGCAGACCTTCCCCTGCCATCGGGTCTCTCCTTTATCGGGCTGAATTTCCACAAACTTAAGGAACGCGAGGGAGAAAAGACGCGGCGCGGCAGCGCGACTACAAGCCGCTTCCCATGCGCGAACGGGACAGGTATGATGGCCACATGTCAGAGAAGATCGTCACGCGCGAGCAGCTGGCCGACCGGCTGCCGGCTCTGAGGGCCGGCGGGCGAACCGTCGTCTTTACGAACGGGTGTTTCGACCTCATGCACGTCGGCCACACCCGCTATCTCCAAGCCGCCAAGGCGCTGGGCGATTGGCTGGTGGTCGGCGTCAATACCGACGCCTCCGTCCGCAGCCTGGACAAAGCGCCGGACCGGCCGATCGTCCCGGAAGCGCAGCGTGCGGAAGTGCTCGCGGCATTGGGCTGTGTCGATTTCGTCGTCCTGTTTTCCGAACCGGATCCTCACGCCCTGATTGCGGCCGTTCAACCCGATGTCCTGGTCAAAGGCGGGGACTGGCCGCTGGAGCGCATCGTCGGCCGCGACATTGTCGCGGCGCGGGGAGGCCTGGTGAAAACCATCCCCCTGGTGCCCGGTCTCTCGACGACCGCCTTGATTCACCGTATTCGCTCAACCCAAGCCTGATCTGTGTCACGCACACCATCCCCCGCACATGAATGGATTGTCCCGCTGGCGTCCGCGCTCGGCCGGACATCGGCCCGCCCCTGCGTGACCGGACTCCATGGCTCGACGGGAGCCTTCGCCCTCACCTGCCTCGCCAACGCACCGGCTATGGCGGAACGCCTGAACATTCCCTGGCTGATCGTGACGGCAGATAACGACGCCGCTGAACGGCTCTTCGCCGACCTCCGGTTTTGCCATCAACTGACCGGCGCGCCGGCCGACCGGGTCACGCTGTTTCCCCAATGGGAAACGCTGCCCTATGAGGCGACGGCGCCCCACGTCGGCTTGGTCGCCCGGCGCATGCAAACGCTGCAGCGCCTGCGCACCACGCCGGGCACGATCCTGGTGACATCGGTCGCCGCCCTCATGCAACGCCTGCTCCCGGTGAACGCCTGGACACAGGCCACTCTGCGGCTCACGCGCAACGGCACCATCGAACGGGAAGCGCTCACGAGCGGGCTGTTACGCCTGGGCTACCGGCGCGTCTCGGTCGTGGAAATTCCGGGTGAGTTCAGCATCCGCGGCGGATTAGTGGATATTTTTTCGACGGCTTATGCCGATCCGCTCCGCATTGAATTTCTCGGCGACACGGTCGAAGCCATCCGCCTGTTCGACGCCGCCACGCAAACCTCCATGAGCAAATTGGACGAAGCCTGGATTCTGCCGGCCCGGGAATACCTGCGCCCGGCCGATCTTCGGGACGCCTGTGCCCCGGTGGCACCAGACGCCGAGTGGCGCTCCCCGGACCTCTATCCGCAAATGGGCACGCTCTTCGACTATTTCTCGACGGAACCGTTGCTGATCCTCGATCAGCCCGCGGCTCTGCAAGATACCTGCGTGAATCTTTGGGGGAAAATCGACGACGGCTATCTCCGTCACGGCGATCGGGACGCCGCGAATCCCTATCCCGCTCCCGACCGGCTGTTTATGGCATGGGACGAGTTCGAAATTCATGCGGCCGGATGGCCGACTCTCGCCCTGGAGCCGCTGACCCCGGCCGACGCCACATGGGAACCGGTATTTCCCTTTCCGGCACAGACCCCGGCGACTGCGGGATTGGGTATCCGCGGCACACCCTTCAGCCAAACCCTGACCATCCTGAACCAGCTGCGCGACGCCCACCGCGTCGTCCTGATCGCGCGCAGCCACGGCCAGGTCGAACGGCTGCTCGCCCTGCTCCGCGAACACGACCTTCCGGCGATGGAATGGCAGCCCTCCGCCTGGACCAGAACGGAGGCGGGGAAGCCGCCGTTCGCCGTCGTGCAGGGGGAACTGTCAGCCGGCTGGCTCTCCGGCGATCTCCGTCTTGCCCTGCTGACGGAAGAGGAACTCTTTGCGAAGGGCACGCGCCACAAGCCCCAGCCCAAGAGCAAGACCGCCACGTTTCTCTCGTCGCTCGAAGATCTCAACGTGGGCGATTATGTCGTCCATGTGCAGCACGGAATCGCGCGCTATCTGGGCCTGAAGCGGTTGATCGTCCAGGAGTTCGAAAGCGATTTTCTGATCTTGGAATTCGCCGGCAACGACACGCTGTACGTGCCGCTCGACCGCCTCAGCCAGGTGCAGCGCTACAGCGGCGCCGAAGGACACGTGCCCCGTCTCGACCGGCTCGGCGGCACCAGCTGGGCCAAAACGACGGCCCGCGTCAAAAAAGACATCGAAGAAATGGCGCAGGATCTGATCGATCTCTATGCCAACCGTGAACTGGTGAAACGGGACAGCTACGGCGGCGCCAGCATGCTGTATCACGAGTTTGAAGCGGCGTTCGAATATGAAGAGACGCCGGACCAATTGACCGCGATCAAGGACATCCTGCGGGACTTGGAATCGGGCAAACCGATGGATCGCCTCGTCTGCGGCGACGTCGGCTACGGGAAGACGGAAGTGGCCATGCGCGCGGCCTTCAAGGCCGTCGAAAGCGGACGCCAGGTGGCCGTGCTGGTTCCCACCACGCTCCTCGCCCATCAACACTATGAGAACTTTGCAGAGCGGTTCGCGCCGTTTCCCGCCAAGGTCGCGGTGCTCTCCCGCATGCAATCACCGAAGGAGTCGAAAGTCACGCTGAACGAGCTCGCCTCTGGCGTCATCGATGTCGTCATCGGGACACACCGCTTGCTGCAAAAAAACATCGTGTTTAAAAACCTCGGCCTCGTCATCATCGATGAAGAGCAATGGTTCGGCGTCAAGCACAAGGAACGGCTGAAGCAGTTGCGCACGCAGGTCGATGTGCTGACCCTGACCGCCACGCCCATTCCGCGCACGCTGCAAATGGCGATGTCGAGCGTGCGGGACCTCTCGATCATCGACACGGCGCCGGCCGGACGACTCGCCATTCGCACCACGGTGATCAAGTCGAACGACAAGACGATCCGAGACGCGATCCTCCGCGAGCTGGGCCGCGGCGGCCAAGTCTACTTCATCCACAACCGCGTGGAAACGATGCCGGCCACCGGCGCCTGGCTGCAGCAGTTGATCCCGGAGGCCCGCATCGTCATGGCCCACGGGCAGATGGATCCGACACTGCTCGAATCCATCATGCTGAAATTCGTCAAGCACGAAGCCGACATCCTGATCGCCTCCGCCATTATTCAGTCTGGCATCGACGTGCCCACGGCCAATACGATCATCGTCAATCGCGCCGATACCTTTGGCCTGGCCCAGCTCTATCAATTGCGCGGGCGCGTGGGCCGAGGCGGCGAACAGGCCTACGCCTACCTGCTCATCCCCGATGAAGGCCGGCTGTCGGACGACGCCCAGAAACGGCTGATGGCCATTCAGCAGTTCACGGAACTCGGTTCCGGTTTCCGGATTGCCGCGGCGGACCTCGAAATCCGCGGCGCGGGCAATCTGCTCGGCAAAGCGCAATCCGGGCACATCGCGGCCATCGGGCTCGACCTGTACATGACCATGGTGGAACAGGCCGTCCAACGGCTCAAAGGCCATGTGGTGGAAGAAGAGCCCGATCCGACCTTGCGGGTGCCGGTCTCCGCCTTCATTCCTGAAACCTATGTGGAAGACCCCCACCAGCGTCTCTCGTTTTACAAGCGCCTGAGCGGCTGCACGCAAGTCGGCGAGCTCGCGCTGTTGCACGGGGAAATCCAGGACCGGTACGGCGTGCCGCCGGAGCCGGTCGAACGGCTGCTGGAAGTCATGCAGCTGCGCGTCTTGGCCAAGCAGCTCAGACTCAGCTCCATCGACGTTACCCATCAGTCCGCCATCGTCACCTTACGCCCCAAGGCCTCGATTCCCGACTCCGCGATCCACGCGATGATGGACCGGCTCAAAAAGCGCCTGCGATTCATCTCGCCCGTCTCGTTCGAGATCCAAATGCCGCATGACGACTGGCATGCCACTTTTGCAGAACTCAACACAACCTTGCAAAGCCTCGGACACTGTGATACCAACAAATCCACCAGATAAAATTATACGAAAAAGGCCTACTCCATCCCGTGATGATACAACACGTTAGAAAATTGCTTCCACTTCCCGGTACCTATTTATCGGTCGGCCTCGCCGGCCTGCTCGGCAGCGCCCTCTGGCTGCTGGCCGGCTGCGCGCCGCCACAAGACGAAGCCGTGCTTGCCCTCGTGAACGGCCGCACCATCACCCAAGTGGAATTCGACATCCGCTGGAATGAGCTTTCCGAAGCCACGCGCGCCCGGTACAACAAAGAGGGCGGCAAACGCCGCTTCCTTGACGAATTGATCACGCGCGAGCTGCTGATGCAGGAAGCCCGGCGCCAGGGCCTCGACCAGAACGATGATATTCGCGACCGCACCCAGCGCTACAAAGAACAACTGATTCTCGACGAGCTCTTGAAAGAGCGGCTCCGCGAAAAAGTGGAGCTGACCCCGGCCGAACTGGCAGCCTATTACGACAAACATGCCAATGAACTGCTGGCGCCGCTGAAAGTCCAAGTCTCGCAAATGCTGCTGTCCAACCTGCCGGCCGCGAGGGACTTGAAGAAGCAAGTCGAAGCCGGAGGCGACTTCGCCAAATTTGCACAACGCTATTCCATCGACCAAAAAACCAAAGCGAAAGGCGGGGACCTGGGGCCCTACGGGAAAAGCGTGCTCGATCCGGACGTCGATGCCGTGGTCCACACGCTGAAGCCCGGCGTGGTCAGCGAGCCGATCAAAACCGAAGCCGGCTATTACCTGGTCAAAGTGAGCCCGCTCGACCAGGAAACCATCCAGGCCGATTTCGCCACACGCGAGCGCCTCCGCCAGGAATTGCTGGCCGACAAGCGGCGCAAACGATTCGAAGACGTCATTAACGATATCCGCATGAAAGCCACCGTGCGCCTTGCCGAGGGCTCCCGCTACATCGCCGAAGACACGGGCGCTCCCTGACAGAGGCCTGAAAAGTTTCCCCGCGGAGCCAAGTCCAGCCTCCCGTATGCCCTGCGGCGAGCTCGAGATCATATCCCAGAGTTTTTCTACAGCCTGCGTCTACGCCCCCTGCGACTCTCCTCAAGCCCTCCCGGTTCGTGTACAATCCGCGGATGCTTCGTCCGCGCCACGCTGAGGAGACCGGTACCGTGCGTCACATGCGATGGGTCCAGAGAATATATTCGCCTCTCCTATCGGGCCTACTGGCCTTTCTCTGGCTCGCACCGGCTTCCCCGATCCTGGCTGCGATGCAGCTCGAGGACCGCATTGTCGCCGTCGTGAACTCCGATCTCATCATGTTGTCGGACGTCAAACGGGAACTTGCCCCTGAACAGGACCGCCTGAGGAAATACCACCAGGGTGACGAATTGGCCCAGCGGCTCAAGATGGCCGAATACATGGCCCTGACTAAAATGATCGAACGGCGCCTGCAGCTTCAGGAAGCCAAGAGCAAAAGCGTGGACGTGTCGGATCAAGAGGTCAAACAGGCGATCCAGCAGATGAAGCAGCAGGGAGAGAAGGTGGACGAAGCCGATCCGTTGACTTTTCAAAACGTTCGGGATCAGCTCATCCTTCTCCGGGTGGTCGACCGCGAAATCCGCCACAACGTGATGGTGGGCGAAACGGAACTAAAACGCTATTATCAAGAACACCGGGACCGCTTTGCCCTCCCCGAAGAATACACACTGAGCCAGATTCTCATTCAACCCCGCTCGGCCGACGGCGCAGCCGAAGCGCTGGAGAAGGCGCGCATCGCCTTGGCGGATCTCAAACGCGGCGAGAAGTTCGAGGATGTCGCGTTGCATTATTCGGATGGACTGAACGCGTCGCGGGGCGGGCGGCTCGGTCTCGTCCGGCAGGGAGAGCTGACGCCCGCCATCGAACGCGCGATCTCGCCGCTCGTGCCGGGGGGAATTTCCGACATCGTGGAAACCGCCGAAGGGTTTCACATCGTCCGCGTCGACGAGAAAACTCCCAAACAGTTCCGGCCCTTTGACGAAGTGAAGTTTGAAATTCAGGCGCTGGTGTTTCAGCAAAAGAGCGAGGATGTCTTCCAGTCCTGGCTGGTGAATCTCAAAAACAAAGCCTATATCGAAATCAAGTTTTCGCCCAATCCCTGAGAACGCCCCAGAGATGATCCCGCCCCTCTCCGGTCACAATGGAATAGGGAATCAGCATCTGCCCTTCCGGCAACGCCAGTTCGCGATGCGTGTCGCGGAGCGTACGGACCCGCTCGCTCGGCTTGAGCTTATCGACTTTCGTCGCCACCACCAGCGGATCGCGCCCGATGGACCGCAGCCAGGCGACCGTCTGACGATCCTGTTCGGTTACCACCCGGCTTTCGACCAGCTGCACCACGCCAAGCAGCGACGGTTGTTCCGACAGGTATGAATCGATCAGCGGTCCCCATTCGGCCCGGATCGACTTAGAAACTCTGGCAAAGCCATACCCCGGCAAGTCCACCAGATAAAACTTCGCCAAGCCGGGGTCCGAGGTCGTGATCAAGAACAAATTCACGGCTCTGGTTTTCCCCGGCGTCCGGCTGACTTTAGCAAGACCCTTCCGATTCAGCAGCGAATTGATCAGGGAGGACTTCCCGACGTTCGACCGGCCGACAATGGCAATCTCGGGAATATCGCCTTGAGGAAAATGTTCTGGGGCCACGCAACTTTTGATAAACTCAGCCGAAAGAATTTTCATGGTCGTCTCATACATGGAAGGCCGACGAATTCCGGCCCATACCCTGTGACACACTAACAGAACGACGATCGAGAAACACCCCCTATGGCGAAGCCAACCAGCCGCCGGACCTTTGCGCGCCTCCTGCTATGGGTCATCCTGTTGATCGGGATCCCGTTGAGCCTGCTCGCCTTTTCCTGGCTGCTCACGCTCCCGGATGTCTCCGCCCTCGCCACAAAGAATCCCGGTCCGACGGCGCTCATGGAGCATCGCCAGGAAATAAGCCGTGCGGAACACCGCCCGGTTTCACGACAGTGGACCTGGGTGCCGCTCACGCGGATTTCCCCGCATCTGCAACACGCGGTGATCGCGGCCGAAGACGCCTCCTTCTTCATTCACGAAGGCTTCGATTGGGAAGGCATCAAGGACGCGGCCATGCACAATCTGGAAGCGGGCGAGCTGAAGCGAGGCGGCAGCACCATCACCCAGCAGCTGGCGAAGAATCTCTACTTGTCATCTGAACGGTCGATGCTGCGCAAGGCGCGCGAGGCGCTGATTACGCGCTCGCTCGAACACCACCTGACCAAGGAACGGATTCTCGAACTCTATTTGAACGTCGCCGAATGGGGAAACGGCGTGTATGGCGCGGAAGCGGCGGCCCGCCATCATTTCGGCAAATCGGCGCAGGAACTGACGCCCGACGAAGCAGCCTGGCTGGCGGCCATCCTTCCCTCTCCCAGGCGCTACGACCCGCTCCGTAAAACGACCTCGCTGACCAAGCGGCATCTGCGCATTGCGAGGAGCATGAACAAGATCCCGACCATCTCTTCGGGGCGTTGAGGATGTGACCGGAACAGGCGAGGAATCGTCAAAACCGATCTTTCACAACCGGCCTTCCCTTCCCATCCCACCAGCCCGCCGCCATGCGGGGTGTCACGTGATGGATGGCGAAGCGGCCGTCCGGCGCGATGACCAATGTACCGGCGGCTCCATCGATTCTGGTCACCAGCTTGCGCAGCACCGCGCGAGCGGCCATGGCCGGACTCATGCCTCGCTCCAGCCGATCGCAGATGTCCTTCGCAACAGCAATCCGGATGATCCCTTCCCCCAACCCTGTCATCGACACGGCGCCGCTCACATTGTCGGCATAGACGCCGCAGCCGATGATCGGCGTGTCGCCCACGCGTCCCGGCAACATCAAATCGATTCCCCCGGTAGAGGCTCCGGCAGCAACCGTCCCTGTCCGGTCCAGCGCGACCGCGCCGACCGTTTCTTTCCCGGCCCGCTCGCGCAAGACCAGGCCGCCCGAAGTCATCGCGCGATAGAGCTGCAAGGTCTTCGGAGCCAGGGCACGCGTCATCGTCGTCTTGCGCACCGCATGGCCCGATGGCCGGCGCGGCTGCCGTTCCAGCTGGAAATGTCTCGCAAAGGCTGACGCGGGCTTCCCGACGAGCAGCACGTGAGACGTTTGTTCCATCACCAAACGCGCCGCGGAAATCGGATGGACGATCCCTTCGATCGACGCCACAGCCCCGGCCAACAGCTCCTGCCCTTCCATGATCGAGGCATCCATGCGCCGCACTCCGTCAAGCTGCACATGCGAGCCCCTGCCGGCATTGAAGAGGCCGCTCTGCTCCAAGACGCCGATAGTCTGTTCGACGGCGGTAAGCGCGGAGGCGCCCCGATCCAACAAGTGGTAACCGATCTGCAACGCGGCGGTGAGACAGTCTGCCTGCACGGCGGTCATCCGGCGGAGACCGGCTCCGCCGTGCGCGAGAAGAAGGGGACGGACAGGCTTCAATTGAGCAACAAATCCCTCGCCCGTTGATAGGCGGGATCCTGCATGCGGTCCAGATTGGACCGGACAAACCCCAACCCGGTCACACAGAGCTCGAAATTCTCTGAGAGCTTGCGGAACAAGGGCGGATCGATCTCAGACCCATGATCGCCGATCTGCCCCACAATGCCGTAGGAGCGTTTGCCGGCCTTCACATAATCCACGAGGAAATCCTTGTGATAGATCATGCCCGCCGATTTCAAACGGCGCAAATACTCCGGAAAGAGCCCGGCCATGAACAAGGTGAAATCCCCGATATGCCGGTGCACATCACGCTCGCGTTCGAGCGACTGGGCATCGAGCAGGACTTCGGATTCATACAACAGATCGACGACGGTCTCCACCGGCTTCTCCTGCCGGTCGCGGATCTTATAGAGCTCATCGGCGGAGGTAAAGTCGACGAGGAGATTGGACACATAGCTGGTCACATTGAGATCAGGCCAGCCGAGATGTTCGGTAAAACTGCGCTCCGTGAGCGCTCCGAAGAACTGCCGGAGAGGATGCTGCGGAGATACGCTTGTTCCCATGCGCCACCTCTTACAACATGAAAACCACTTGCCCAGACTATACCAAATCTACACCCCGAGCCGACGGCTGTCTTCTTAATAGTTCTATCGGTCCGCCATGTCCAGACTTGAGCCCTCTTTACGGCGACGGCCTGCCCCGGCTGTCGAGCGTGAAGGTGACCGGTCCGTCATTCACAAGTTCGACCTTCATATGGGCGGCAAACACCCCGGTTTCGACGGGCATCCCTAAGGCCCGCAGGTCCGCCGCCACCTGTTCATAGAGGCGCTTGGCTTCGTCGGGAGGCGCCGCCTCGTCGAAACTGGGGCGGCGGCCATTCGTTGTGCGGCCCAGCAGAGTGAACTGCGAGACCAGCAGAATCGACCCGCCGACATCCACCAGCGACCGGTTCATCTTCCCTTGCTCATCCGAAAAGATCCGGAAGGTCCGGAGCTTTTCGACGAGGTAGCGGCCATCCGCCTCCCCGTCACCCTTGGCCACGCCCAAGAACACCAGCAATCCCGTCCCAATCTTCCCGACGACCGTCCCATCGACTTCAACCGAGGCGCTCGTGACCCGCTGAAAAATCGCTTTCATCGATCACGTCCGCCCGCGTTGCAGCTGCGCCAGCGTGCCTTCGAGCGTAAGCAGCTTGCGCTTCGTCGGCAGTCCGCCGGAAAACCCGCCCAGCGTCGCATCCTGCGCGACGATCCGATGGCAGGGCACCACGATCGGCAGCGGATTGGCTCCCACCGCATTGCCGACCGCGCGGGCATACTGCGGCCCCCCCACGCGCGCGGCTACCCATTGATAGGAACGGAGCTTGGCATAGGGGACATTCAACAGCGTCCGCCACACCTTGCGTTGAAAGGCCGTGCCGCTGGAGAAATCGAGCGGAAGATCAAACTCCTGCCGTGCTCCCTCCAGATATTCCGTGAGTTGCTGCTGCGCGGCCTTCAGCCGGGCTGTCGCCTCGAGCACAAACGGCTCAGCGGACTGTATGCGCAACGAGGCTTCCGCCGCCTTCTTTGATGGCTTCGGCAACGCGATGCCGTCAAGACCTTTGTCAGTCTCCGAAATCCCCATGCAGCCCCAAGGGGACTGAAACACAATCGCTCGTCGCATATCCGTCCTCACCGGCCCGCGAATCGGCCCAATTTTCTTTTCACCATCCCCCCGACCACATCCAATTCTTCCGACTTCAACAGCACGTGGACGCCGAGATACCCGCCCACACTCAGGCCGATGGCCACGAACAGCACCACGGTCTTGGCGATCCATTCATCAGGCCTCGCCCAGACCTCCTCCCCGGCTCCCCAGACACAGGCCGCGACGAGAGGGAGGCAGGCCAGCATCGACCGGAATAAGGATCGCCCGACTGAGCCCCATTCCACCCCGCCGAGCCGCCGATTCAATACCACAATCAGGATCCCGCCGTTCACCATCGCAGCCAAGGCGGTTGCCAGCGCCAACCCGGCCGCGCCCAGGACCGGCATCAAGGCGAGCGAGAAGACAATATTCGCCGCCACGGCAATCGCGGCGGAAATCGCGGGCAACTTGGTATCTTGCATAGAATAAAATGCCGCGACGATGATCCGCACTCCGCCAAAGGCCCAGAGCCCCACGGCATAGCACAAGACTGTCAGGGCCGTTTCAGCCGTGTCGTGAGCGGTAAACGTGCCGTGCTCGAAGAACAGGTGGACGATCGGCGTACGGAGCAGAATCAATCCAACCATGGCTGGCAGGATGATGAAGAGAATCATGCGGAGGCCAAACCCGAACGTCGCGCGCAATTCATCCATGGCGCCCCGCGCGGCCTGGGCCGAGAGCGTGGGCAGAATCGCCGTCGCCAAGGCAACACCAAAAATCCCCAGCGGGAACTGAATCAGCCGCATTCCGTAAAACAGATAGGTGGGGCCTCCGGCGAAGAACGAGGCGAGAATCGTGCTCACCGTCAAATTCACTTGCGTGACCGACAGGCCCAAGAGCGAGGGCACCATAAGCTGGCCGATGCGGCGCACGCCGGGATGCCCGGGCTCGAAGCGAAAACCGAAGAGGAGGCCGCGCAGCTTGAGGCTGGGAAGCTGCATGGCGAATTGCGCCGCGCCGCCCGCCACCACTCCGATCGCCACACCGACAATCGGGTCCGGCAAGAGCGGGGAGACATAGAGCGCGCAGCCGATCATGAAGATGTTCAGAAACAGCGGGGAAAACGCCGGTGCCGCAAAGGCCCGCACCGAGTTCAGAACGCCCATCGCCAGGGCCGCAAGACTGATGAACAACAAGTAGGGAAACATCACCCGCGTGAGCAACGTCGCCAACGCGAGCTTGTTCTCATCGGCATGAAAGCCCGGCGCCAGCACCCACACCAGCCAGGGCGCGGCCAGGATTCCGAGCATCGTCACGAAGGTGACAATGGTCAGTAAGGTGGTGAAGACCGCGCTCGCCAACTCCCAGGCTTCGCGCTTGCTGCGGAGCGTGTGGTACTCGGTAAAGACCGGAATAAAGGCCGAGGACATGGAGCCTTCGGCAAAGAGCTCGCGCAGCAGACTGGGAATACGGAAGGCGACATAAAATGCATCGGCCGCCGCCGTGGCCCCAAACAGACGGGCCAGCACCATGTCCCGGATAAATCCGAGGATACGGCTGGCGAATGTGCCAAGACCGATCAAGCCGGCGGCTTTCACCACCGAATGTTGTTCGCTCGTGCCGGCTTTTGCGGAGGGAGCGGGTACGCTCGATTCAGACATGGAAACGGATTCTAGCGGAACCACGGCGAAGCGTCTATCGAATGGGAGATGTGCGCGGCATCGTGGCGCTTCCAAGCGTGGTGGCGAAAGCAGGGAACGATGCTGACGGACTTTTTCAATCTCCTGAGACTGTGCTAGGGTCCATCCGATCATGCCACACCCGATTCAATCCTTCACCCTTGTCGATATTCCAGGCGGTGGTCCCCTGCTCGGCCACCTGCGCGCCTTCAAGCGGAGCCCGTTGGAAACGATGGCGGCCTGGTGGCGCCAGCACGGCGATGCCCTGCGGTTCAGGCTCGGCCCCAAGACCATTTATCTCGTCAGTCATCCCGATCTGGCCGACGAGATTCTCGTCCAGCAAGCCGACCGCTTCGTGAAGGTGTACGACCCCCGGCGGCCGGCCGGCCTCGCGCTGGTCCTGGGCAACGGATTGGTGACCAGTTCGGGCAAGATCTGGAAGCGCCACCGGCGCATCATCCAGCCGGTCTTTCACCGCTCCCGGATGGCGGCCATGGCCGATCGAATGGCGCTGGTGGGTGAACAGCGGCTAGCCGGTTGGGCGGACAAGGCGGGACAGCCGGTCGACATCGCCGCCGAAATGATTCAACTGGCCCTGGAAGTGATCTCGCAAACCATGTTCACTACCAGCGTGGCCCAGCATATCGAGCAGATCAACCATGCCCTGCGCGTGAGCCTGAAGTACGCGTTCGACTCGTTTCACAATCCGCTGCGCCTGCCTCTGTGGGTGCCGACCTCGCGCAACCGTGAATTTCGTGCGGTCATGCAGTTCATGGACAGACTGATCTACGGACTGCTCGCCGAGCGGCGCCGAAGCGGGGAAACGCATGACGATCTCCTGGATCTGCTCTTTCAGGCTCGCGATGAGGACACCGGAGCCGGGCTCAGCGATCTAGAGCTGCGTGACGAAGCCCTCACCATCTTTGCCGCAGGGCACGAGACCACCGCGAATGCGCTGGCCTGGGCATGGTATCTTCTCGCCACCCATCCGGAGGCGAACGCGCGGTTTCACGAGGAAGTGGACCGGGTCCTTCAGGGGCGAACGCCAACCGCCGACGATCTGCCACACCTCCCTTACACACGCGCGGTATTCGATGAAACGCTCCGGTTGTATCCGCCGGCCCCGGCCATCCAGCGCAAGGCGGCGACCAACGCCACCGTCGGCGGGCTGTCACTGCCGGCCGGCGCGCTCGTCCTCGTCGGGGTGTACAACCTGCACAGACATCCGGCCTACTGGCGCGACCCAGAACGATTTCTGCCGGAACGATGGCTGGACGGCGAACGGCCGGCTGCCCGTTGCGCCTATCTGCCCTTCGGCGCCGGGCCGCGAGCCTGCGTGGGGACGCACTTCGTGACCGTGGAAGGGCCGCTGCTCCTGGCCCTGATCGGCCGCCGCTATGATCTGCGACTGGCCCAGGAGAGCGTCGAGCCTGAACTCATGGTAACCTTGAGGCCGAAAGGCGGCATCCGCATGACGATCCAGCCGCGACACGCGCCGGTTATATCCGCCGCCTAAAGGGAATGACCGCGATGGTCCTCCGGTGGTCAATTGCTGTTCGCTCGTACCTGCTTGTGCGGAGGTCGCGGATGCGCTCGATTCAGATGTGGATGCGGATTCTAGCGAAACAACGGCACGGTACTCATCGAAGCAGACATTTCCAGACAATTAAGGCTTTAGAGCATGCGATTGGATTTCTTATTGATACAAGGCGCACGTGGTGCGAAAGGCGGGATTTGATTGGGGGCCAACTCAGCCCCCTCAATGCTTATGCGAGTTTCACAGGTTGTATGGCCTGAATTCAATGACTTGTCGTCAGAAAAGGAGTGCGATTGAGCGAGAAGGAATGACCGGAAAGTAGCTCTGCTATACGACCGTTTTACGACCGCACCGATTAATCGAATGGGAGTGCACAGACTTCGTCTCGTTCCTTGTGTCTTCAATTCATTGTCTGTTCGCGAATGCCTACGGCCACCGGGTAGCGACAGGCGGCTGTTGATGCTCTGGTGCATTGCAATATGGGGTGTCAATTATCGTTGCATGGATCCAACGTCAGAATTCGACCCAAA